>JALHMG010000028.1 GCA_022844135.1 Lysobacterales bacterium | reverse complement strand
CGCCGGACTCTTCGTTGCTCGTCGTCGCAATGGAACAACCATTCCTCCTCCTCCCGCCTCGATTCCGGCGCAAAGCCCTTCGCGATCTTCCGCGTTCCCTCATGAAATATCCGGGCTAGGACCTCGATGTCGCAGCCTGCCTGAGCTTTAAGTCGGCGGATTGGAATGCCGCCTGCACCTCTGTGCCAGGCGCAATCGGAGCGCCAGTTCGCCTAGCACGATGTTGAGAAACGCACTTCCTGTGCGTTTCTCAAGTCGCGAGTCCGGCGCATGTCCGGACTCGCTCTACATTGATCAAACACTTACGTGCTTGATCAATGTGCGAACCATCCATGGTTCGCGCTAGCAGGCCGTTTCTCAACAGCCTGCTAGAGTTCGCGCATGAACGAAAAGACACAGCAACGCGCGGCGCTTGCGCGCGTGTTTCAGGCACTCGCGCCCTACGCATATCGCTACCGATGGCGCATTGCCCTGGTACTGGCACTGCTCACGATCGCCAAACTCGCCAACCTCGGTGTGCCGATCGGCTTCAAGGCGATCGTCGATGCGCTGACACCATCTGAGCAATGGATCGCTGTCCCAATCGCCTTGTTGCTGGGTTACGGCGCATTGCGTTTGCTGGCCGCGATCGCTGGCGAAATGCGCACGATCCTGTTCGCGCGTGTGCACATCGGGGCGCGCCGGCGCGCCGCACTCGATACCTTCAATCACTTGCATGCGTTGGGCCTTAGATTCCATCTCGAACGCCGTACCGGCGGTCTGGCCCGGGTGATCGAACGCGGAACCGGCGCGATGGAGGATTTTCTCTACTACTGCGTTATTACGATCGCGCCGACGCTGTTCGAGATCGCAATCGCCACGGCGTTTCTGATGTACGCATATCCAAACGTGTTCGCCTTGACCACGCTCGCCACGCTTGCGGCGTATGTGGCGGTGACGATTGTCGTTACGGAATGGCGCACGCGCTACTACCGGAAGATGATCGAATCCGACCACGAATCCGCCGCGCTCGCCGTCGACAGCCTGCTGAACTACGAGACGGTCAAGTATTTTGCGAACGAAGCGCACGAAGCGGCGCGCTACGACAAAGGACTCGATCACTGGCAGGCGGCCGCGGAGAAATCCTGGTTCACGCTGGGCGTGCTGAACGCAGCGCAGGCAATCGTCATTGCGCTGGGCCTGACGACATTAATGTGGCTGGCGGCGAGCGAGGTCGCTGCAAAGCGCATGACGATTGGCGACCTGGTGTTGATCAATACCTTGCTCATCCAGCTGTTCGTACCGCTGAACATCCTCGGCATGATGTATCGCGACATCAAGCAGGCGCTGTCGGACATGGGCAAGATGTTCGAATTGCTGGAAGAGAAACGCGAGGTTCAGGATGCGCCCGAAGCGCCGGACCTGCAGGTTCGCGGCGGCGAGATTCGCTTCGAGAATGTGAGCTTTGCGTACGATGACCGTCGGCCGATTCTGTTCGATGTGTCGTTTACGGTGCCTGCCGGGCACACGGTGGCGGTCGTGGGCGCCAGCGGGGCCGGCAAGAGCACCTTGGCGCGGCTGTTGTATCGCTTCTACGATGTCCGCAGCGGCGCGATTCGCATCGACGGCATGGACCTGCGCAACGTGACGCAACACAGCCTGCGGCATGCGATCGGCATCGTGCCTCAGGATACGGTGCTGTTCAACGACACGCTCTATCGCAACATCGCTTATGGCGATGTAACTGCCTCGCATGAGCGGATCATCGACGCGGCGCGCCGCGCGCGAATCCACGAATTCATCGAGTCGCTGCCGGATGGCTATGAGACGATCGTCGGCGAGCGCGGCTTGAAGTTGTCGGGCGGCGAGAAGCAACGCGTCGCGATCGCGCGAACCTTGCTCAAGAATCCGCCCATCCTGCTGTTCGACGAAGCCACCAGTGCGCTGGACTCCGCCACCGAGCGCGAGATACAGGCGCAACTCGATGCCATTGCGCAGGAACGGACGACGCTCGTGATCGCACATCGTTTGTCGACGATCGCCAGCGCCGATCAGATCATCGTGATGAGCGAAGGCCGTATCGTCGAGCGCGGAACACACGAGGCCTTGCTTGCGGCCGGCGGCGCCTATGCCCGGCTCTGGGCGCTGCAGCAAGCGGAAGAAGCCTGAGCGCGTCGCCAGCATGCGTCCCAGGCCAACGGCCCCGGCGCGCTTTGCGCCGGGGCCGACAGCGCTTAATCAACGTCTATGGCGGCGCTGGGCTCGGAGACGGTAGTGCTCAAGCTTCGAACATCTGTCCAGCCCTCGGCGACGACGACCGGATCGCGCCATTCGCTGCTGCCGCTTTGCCATCCCAGATGCCGATACACCAGCAATCGCCCACTGTTTTCCAACGCATACACCAGACCATTCGCGGCGCCTGCGATCAGCTTGAAGTCCTGCCAACCGCTGCCGACGATCTTCGGACCTTCCCACGCATCGGGCAATGCCAGACCGCCGCCGTCGCGCCAGCGGCGGTGATAGAACCACAGCAGCGTGCCGTCGGGTTTAACCGCGTAGATGATTCCCATGCCCGGCGACCAGATGCGGACCACATCTCCCCATCCTCGGCCCACGGACTTCGATTCGAAAACTGGGAAGGCATTGCCATCGTTGGCATTGACATGTTTGTACCAAAGCAGTTTTCCGTCAGGCGCGACGCTGTAAAGCACACCTTCGCCGCCGGAGAACACGCGCGGTCCGCGCAACCACCCATGGCCAACGGTTTTCGGCGTATCCAGTTGGCGCATCGGTCCTGTCGTGGGCGTGTCGATGCGACGGCGTTGCAGCAGGCCGCCGTCGTCGATGGCATAAAGAACGAAGGAGTTGTGGCGCAAAGGACCCGCCATCAACGGATCGAGGCCGCGCCAGTCGCCAACGACGTGGTGAGCGTTCGATAGCGAATGCTTGATTTCCTCGCGCACCAGTAGCCGTGCGAGCGGTGGTTGGCAGGCTTCGCTGAGATGCGCTGCCACGCCGCTGCAATCCGGCGCAGGTGCGGGTCGCGGCGCTCGCCGCAAGTCTTGCGTCGCGACCGTGTGCATGTAGCTCTCAAGCCGACCATCGTCCCGGAGCACGAACAGCGATTGATCTTCCAAGCGCGTACTGGCGTCGAAGCTACCGGTTGGAGGATTGGACGGGCCGCCACCGAGCCTGTTGGCGGCCAGGGTCAGCAGTTCACTCAGAGGATTGGGAAGCTCATCCAGTTCCTGCGTCAATGCCTGGGCGACGCTGTCGTACAGGTTGCCCGACAACATCAGGCAGGAGCCGCCATGATTGGGTTCTTCAATCACATCGGAGCGGGTCGCAAATGGGTTTCTGCACGATATTGTGTAGGCGCAGCGACCGGCGCCGATCGAGCTGGCGGTGAATCCGCAAACCGCTGGTGTGCTCCTGATTTTCAGCGAGTACGGCAGGCCGTAGGCGCCGACTTGCGCCTCGTCGCCGATCAGGAACGCGCTGTGGCGCAAAATTCGAGATCGCTGCTGCGAGGTCATCGCTGCGGACACGGCATCGCGTGTGGCGACCAGGAGCGAAAGCGCCTGGATGTAAGCATCGAGTGCAATGTCGATTTGATCGTGCACCGTGCTCTCGATGTCGGGCTGGTCCTGGCCGGGCGCCGATTTGATACGCACAGCGTCCCATGTCCAAAGGGATTCTCCGACCGAATCCAGCGGCAAGAACGCGTCCATTTCGTTGAGTGCCTTGTCCAGGTGCGCGCGTCGCGCTTCGGCCGAGGACGACGGCAGAGTGGGCAAGTCGGCGGCCAGATTCTTCATTTGCAGCAGGTTGCGGCGAATTTCGGTGAGACGGTCGAGATTGCTGTTGTCCGCCAACCCACGTTGCACTTCAGCCATCTCCGCATACAAAGACGACACGTTTCGCTCCAGCCGTCCCAGGCGTTGTTCGACGATCGCCGGCACGGTTTGCGATGGCGATTTGAGCAGGCCTTTCAATGGTCCGAGTACCAGTCCAATTCCGGGGAATCCAAGATCGGCGAGGCCAACCACGAGGTCGATGCCGGCGTCGGCGATCTGTTTGCTGTCCGAGGCATTGCCCGCTGCCGCAGGGCCGCCTTTTTTCAAGTACTCGATCAGCAGTTTCTTGACCTTCTCCGGGTCGGGATCCTTGTAGGGATTGGCCGTGGCGACGCTGGTCGCCGCAAGCGCGATCGATGCGATGCCGATGCGCAGCGTTTGCATGATGTCGATCACGGCAATTCCTCCCTCAGCGCATGGCGGAGCTGCCTCGGTTGCAACGATCTGCGCTGCACCGAGGGTTGTACAGAGCGCAGGTTGCGAGACGCGGCGTTATCTGTATCCGACCTGGCGAAACCCTCGGTCTCCATCACTTTCGCAGCGCCGACATCGCGCGGCGCGAAGCCGCCGCTCTCGTGGGTCATGGCGCCGTTCGCGTCCAACGGGGCGATCGGGCCCGTTTCGCGCACGCGATCGGCCATGGACGGCGGCGGATTGCCGCATTGCACAGCGCCTGCCAGCGTCCAGCGCACCTGCGCTTGTGGTCGGTCAAATTCGAAGTTGACACCCGAGATGCGCCCGTCGGGATCGATACGTCCCTGGTAGCGCGCACCAGCGTCGTAACTGCTTGCGTAACACTCGCCGGCACACTGCTCGTAGTTTCCGTACCAGTAGACATCGAGTTCAATCGCATCGCCCTCGATATGCCCGTCGATGTCGCCGGCCAACGTAGTTCCGCCGTCGCCCAGGGTTGGCGAGTAAAAGCTGGCGCGACCGCTCAGGCGGCGACCTGTCTGGGTCAGTTCGCCGTGGACTGTGATTCGATTCGACTGCTGCAACGTGAAGGGTCCCGCCAATTGCCAGTATTCGCAGGCGGGCAGGGGAGCGCCGGCGAGAGCTGCCGTCAGGATCAGGCAGATCGGGGCGCCAGTGGAGCTAGCCATAGTCGTTCCTCAAGATGACCCGTCGTTCGGGCTTCCATGAGTGACGACTACGGCGCTGGCGATGACAGCCGATCGCGCGATTTCGCCAACTGTTGCGCACTTCGCGCTCACCGCAGGCGCAACAGCACAGCCGATGTCAGGCCGAAGCGTTCGGACTGTTGCGCAGTTCCGCCATGGCTTCCACAAAAGCCGCGCTCGAGAATGGCTTGTGCAGTATGCGTTCGACAGGACCTTCTAAGGTTTGTGTTCGTACCGAGCCGGTCATCAACGCCAGTCGTGGGCGCGGTCCGGGAAATGCGGCACGGATGTTGCGCAGCAGTTCAATCCCGTCTTCGGCCTCGAGTTGTTTGTCGCTCAGCACGATATCGGGATCGAATTCGCGAATGGTCTTGATCAGCCGCGAACCGTCGCCCAGGTCCTGGACGATGGCGCCAGCAATTTCTGCATTGACGCGCACAGCCAGACGAACGAGCTCATCGTCGTCGATGACCAGAAGACGCAGACCCTCAAGCGGACGCAGCGACGATGCCTGCGCCGGCGCTGGGCGTTCGACGCTGCTGGCAAGCGGAATCCAGAACGCAAATTCCGCGCCGCCGTCGGGTCGATTGCTCGCCAAAATCTCGCCATGGTGAGCGGCGACGATGCGTTGAGCGACGCTCAGTCCCAGACCGCCGCCTTGGGTTTGCGTGGCGCTGGCGCCGCGGAAATAGGCATCGAACAAGCGCGGCAACTCGGTTTCGTTAATGCCTGGTCCGTGATCGATCACCGCGACTCGCCAACGGTCGCCGAGAATGGCGCTTTCGATCCGAATGGTACCGGCGTGCGAATAGCGCACTGCGTTGGTCAGCAGATTCAGAACCACTTGAGAAATGCGATCGGCGTCGATGTCGGCTTCCACATCTGCCGCTTCGTCCGCATATTGCAACTCGATGTTCAATCCCTTGGCTTGTGCCGCGGGCGAAACCCAATCGCACGCGGAGCGCAGAACATCGAGCAGGCGCGTGGGACGCTTGAACAGCTGGAATTGCCCTTTGTCCATCAGCGATAAGTCGAACGCATCGTTGCTGATGCGCGCGATGGTCTGAACCGCGCGGTGCGCGTTGGTCAGCAGTTGCCGCCGGTGCGGGTCGATTTCTTCGTGCAAGAGCGCTGTCAGGGCGCCCATCAAGCCCTGAATCGGGTTGCGAATTTCGTGCCCAGCAACAGCGAGCATGTCCGAACGCGCTTCCTGCAGGCCCTGCAATGCCGCGGCGCGCACGGCGGTACTGCGTGCACGCAACGCGACCAGCGTCGCCAGCGAAATGGCGACGACCGCCGCCAGCGCCCAGAGCAGCACATTGCGTTGCTTGGCGATGGCTTCGGTTTGCAAAGACCGCACACGCTGTTCTTTCTCGGCGATCGTTGTCGCCAGTTCGCTTTCGCGGCGCGCCGCATTCAGCGAAGCGATCACTTCGCTTCGCTGACGTTCGTTCGCCTGTCGCTCTTTGTTCCGCGCCGCCGACAGGGCCTCGAATGCGGCGTCGAGCTGTCCGGCGGTTTTGAGACAGATGGCCTTGCTGTCCAATACTTTCGCTTGTTCGACCGCGATGTCGGATTGCTCATAAAAGGCCAAAGCGGCGTCGAAGAGTTCGAGCGCCTCGGCGGTGTCGCCGAGCGCACATAGTCGTTTCGCGCGAGCGGCATCGGCAAACGCTGCCAGAAAGGAATTGCCGATGCTGCGCGCCTCGGCGGCGACCGTCTTTGCCAGATCTGCTGCCGCTCGCGGATCGTCGACCAGTACGCTCAGTCTTGCCAGCAACAAAGTTTGTTCCAACTCCGGAATAGGGTCGGGCAACTGGATTGAGAGCGCTTTCGACAGCGCCGCGCTGGCCATCTCGCGGTCGCCGCTGGCCTGACCGACCAGCGTCTTGTTCAATAACAAGCGGATCTGAATTTCTGGTTCGCCAATGGCCAGTGCCAGCCCGGCTTCGATGTGCCGCCGCGCCGACTCGACGTCGCCTCCGCGACCGGCAATCGACGACAGGTTGAGCCGCGCCAGCGCTTGCAGCGACGTATCGTTCAGGCGCTCGCCCGCTGCCAAGACATCGAGCGCAACGGTTTGCGCCTCGACGGCTTGCTCCAGTTGCAACAGGGCGCTGACCCGAGCCAGCCTGGCTTTGGCCGCCAGCACGTCCAAGCCCGCCGCTTCGGCGAGAGCGACGGTCTCCGCACTTAACTGCGCAATTTCGCTCCATCGGCCCTGCAATCGGTAATGACGCAGCAGATGCAGCCGAGCGCGAACGCCAGTCTCGACGTCGCTCGATGCGCTCGATTCCGCTATCAGCCGGTTCGCGACCGATTCTGTCGATTCGATGCCGCGCTCGGCGATCGATGCGAGCGCTTCCAGGTCGCGCTGCCGTTCTTGCGGCGCCGCAAAGACCAATGAGAGCGCGAGCGACAACGCTATCAGGATGAGTTCTCCTTTGCCTGACGTCACAGACTGACACAAGAAAACACAGAATGACAGTAGCCGCTTGCCGGCCTTATCGGATCGAATAGGCGTGTGTTCAAGAGGACAACCCGCATGAAGGGTTCAACCAAATACCGCGGTCTGTTCGTTGCGCTGACGCTGTTCCTGCTCGTCATCGCAACGGTCGCCGGCCTTAACTTTTATCTCGCCACGCGTGTCGATCAAGACGCGGTCAGCGTCAATCTTTCCGGTCGGCAACGCATGCTCTCGCAGCGCATCGCGAAGTCCATTTTTTTGATCCAGCAGGCGAAGGACGACACCGAGCGATCAGCGGCGGTCGAAGAGCTGCGTGGAGCGGTGAAACTGTTCGATACCACGCTCACGGGATTTCGCAATGGCGGCGAAGTGACTGGCGGCGACGGCAAGCCAGTGTATCTCGCCAAGGCCCAGGTCGGTTTGGATTCGATCAGCGACGGCGTCAATTTGTGGGAGGGTTACCAGAAACTGCTGGATGAGTTCTTTGAAGCCACGACGCCGGATCGCATCGAAGCCTCATTGGCCAATCTCGCGGTGTATGCGCGAGTCAACAACGTCAAGATTCTGCAGTTGATGAATTCGCTGACCACCGCGCTCGAGCAGCAATCGCAGCAGCGCGCCGCCACACTGCGCGTGATTCAGTTGACGGCCATCGCCGTCGCGCTCACATTGTTCGCATACGTGGTGTTTTTCTCGCTGCGCAATTTACGTCGGGCAGACGCTGAGCTGGTCGCCGCGAAAGCTGAGACCGACAACATCCTGAACACTGTCAACGATGGTCTGTTTCTGGTCGATCGCGAGCTCAATATCGGCCAGCAACAGTCAAAGTCGCTTGAGCAGATCCTGGGTGTCAAGGGCACCGCTGGGCGCAATTTGATGGACGTGCTGGCGCGCATGGTGCCGGAGAAGACGCAAGCGACGGCGCGTTCGTTCCTGGACTTGCTATTCGGCGAACGCGTCAAAGAGTCGTTGATGGGCGAGGTCAATCCGCTGAAGGAGGTTGAAGTCTCCACGCCCACGGAGGACGGCCGTATCGCGACGCGCTACCTGGCCTTTCAATTCCGACGCGTGCTCACTGACGGAAACCTCTCGCACTTGCTGGTGTCGGCGGCAGACGTGACATCCGAAGTCGAACTTCGCCAAGAGCTGGATCGCGCGCGACGTCGCGGCGAGCAGCAAATCACGCTGCTGACCAAGATGATGCATCTGGGCAACGACGAGCTGGTCGAGTTCATCGACAAAATGAACCGTGGACTTGATGAGATGAACTCCATTCTCGCCACGGGCGGAACATCGCGCCAAGGCACCATGAGCAAGCTCGCGCAGGTGTACCGGATTGCGCACACCATCAAGGGCGATGCTGCTGCGCTCGATTTCGAACCTATCGAAAGCTGGGCGCATCAGATCGAAGATCAGATTTCCAAGCTGCGTGGTCAGGACAGCCTCGCCGGCGGCGATTTGCTGCCGTTGACCGTATCGCTGCGCGAGATGTATCAGCAGCTGGAAGGCGTCCGTGAGATGGTCGAGAGACTCAGCCAGGTGCGCCGATCGTTGGACAGCGGTCGTCCCGCCCGTCGGCTCGCGCCGGTGTGGAACAAGGCCGAGCTGATCGCGCGCAGGGTGGCGGAGCGCGAACAGAAGCGCGTCGAGTTCAGCGTCAACGCCAGCGCCGATGTCGAGATACCCGAAACGGCTTATCACGAGTTATCCGACGCGTTGGTGCAGTTGGTGCGCAACGCCATCGTTCACGGCATCGAACCGCCGCACGATCGTACGGCGGAGGGTAAGCCTGCAGTCGGGCGCGTTGTGCTGTCGGTGAAGCAGGCGGCGAACGGCGGCGTCGAACTTGCGGTGGAGGACGACGGTCGCGGTATCGACCTTGATCGAGTCCGCGCCAAAGCCGTACAACTGGGCATGGCTACGCGCGAAAAGGCTGCTGCCATGGCGCCCAGAGAGCTGGCGCGATTGCTGTTTACGTCCGGCTTCACGACCAAGGACGATGTTTCCGAAGACGGTGGTCGTGGCGTTGGGCTGGATGTGGTCGAACAGTCGATCGCGCGCATCGGCGGCCGGGTAGCCATCGGCACTCGGCCAGGTCAAGGTTCGAGATTCACGATTAGTGTGCCGAGCTTTACGGGTGCATCGGTATGAGCTTCTTTTCGCGCGAAGGCAAAACGACCGCTGCGCCGAAAGTGTATCGGATGCTGATCGTCGACGATTCCAACATCATTCGTGGTCGCATCGAGCGCGGCCAACACCACGCGCAAATCGAAGTGGTCGGCGCTGCCGCCAATGGAGTGCAAGCACTTGCGATGGCGCGCGACCTCAAGCCCGATGTCGTGACTATGGACATCACGATGCCCGAGATGGACGGCATCGAGTGCGTAAAGCAGATCCTCAAGATCAATCCGAATTTATTGATCCTGGTGGTCAGCGCGATGAACGATCAGAGCATGGTCTTGCAGGCATTGCACGCAGGCGCCCATGGATTTCTTGGCAAGCCTTTCAACGACGCCTCGTTGAATCGTGCGCTGTCCGAGTTGCTCAAGTAGGAGATTCTGTGGACGCAGGTCAGATCAAAGTTTTCCTGGACGGCGCGACGCGCTATTTCGTCGAGACGGTCGGTAGCAAAGCCGAGGTCGGCTCACCCTACCTCATCGACGACGCCCGATCGGTGGCCGGCGAATTTACCGGCGCCATCGGTATTTCTGGTCGCCATCGCGGCACCGTGTACTTCACGGCCGACCGCGCCCTGTTGATGCTGCTGATGAAAGAGGTCGGCGAGCAGAACATGACGCGGGAGAACATGCTCGATCTGGTCGGCGACGTGGCCAACACCATTTCTGGTAACGCGCGCAATCACTTCGGCAACGATTTCATGATCTCAGTGCCGACATTGATCTATGGGCAGGACGCGCTGCATTTGCCCAAGGGAATCAAATCCTACGCGCTGCCGGTGGTCTGGAAGGGATATCGGGCGAGCGTCATTGTGGTGATCGAAAACCTCGATTGACGCGCGGCAGTACTCGCGCGGCGCGCCTTCCGCCACATCGGAATAGATTGCCTGCTTGACGCAGGTCATACACATCGCCCGTCGTTCGCAGCAGCGTGCGACGGGCGAAACGGGTGGTTGTTGAATTCTCGACGGAGGTGTTCCCATGTCTGGAAAGCGCATTTGCGGTCTGGCCCTTCTGGCGTCCGCCTTCGCACACGATGTCGGCGCGTGGCAGGTCACGCAGGACTATCGACTGCGGTACGAAAGCGTGTCCGATGACGCGTTCCGGGACGATAGCGATGCGCTGACTTTGCGCGGACGTCTGGGGCTGCGGACCGATGCATGGCGAGGGTTCACCGCGTTCGCCGAGGCCGACATTATCGTCGCCGCCGATCGCAACAGTTACAACAGCACGATCAACAACGAGCGCACCCGCCCGGCCATCCCCGACCCGGCTGGCGAGGAGATCAATCAGGCGTACGTGGCCTACGGATTCGGAACGCCTTCGCAGTGGATTCTCGGTCGCCAACGCTTGAACTACGACAATCAGCGCTTTGTAGGCAGCGTCGGCTTTCGCCAGAACGAGCAAACTTACGACGCGCTCAGCGTGCAGCACACGGCCGGCGCCCTCACCGTGCGCGCCGCCTACGTCGACGAAGTGCACCGGATCTTCGGCAACTACAATCCCAATCCGCTGTTGCGTCAGCAAGACCTCGATACCTACCTGATCAATCTCGCATACCTGTACGGCGGTCACCAGGCGGTCGCGTACTTGTATGCCATCGAGAATCAAGATGTGCCGCTCAGCAGCCATCGCAATCTCGGTTTGCGTTTCAGCGGTGCCGCTCTCAGTCGCGACACCTGGAAATGGCTGTACGTCGTCGAGGCTGCGCAGCAGGACGACATTGCCCGCGGCAGCAGCGATATCGATGTGGGTTACTACGCCATCGACAACACGTTGAACTTCAAAGACGGCGCATTCGCATTGCGCGTGCTTTTCGAGCGCCTGGGCGGCAATGGCCGTTATGGTTTCCAGACGCCGCTTGCTACGCTGCATGCATTCAACGGCTGGGCCGACCGCTTCCTCACGACTCCGCGCGATGGACTTCGAGACATGATGTTTGAGGTGTCGGGCAAGCTCGGCGGCGGCATCTTGAGCGCTCGATGGCACGAGTTTCGGTCAGACCGTGGCGATATCGACTATGGCGACGAAATCGGCATGCAGTATGTACGCCCTGTCGGTACGCAGTGGACGCTCTCCGGCAAACTAGCGCGCTACCGCGCCGACCGTTTCGGAACGGATCTGGACAAGATCTGGCTGACGGTGGACTACCGTCGATGAGGAGTCTCTGCGGAGGCCAACTGTGCCGAGTCAGCCGCCAGCACCTGCGCATGAAACCGTAAGTGATCGTCGATGAAGCTCTGGATGAAGAAGTAACCGTGGTCGTAGCCGTCGTGGTAACGCAGGTTTAGCGGCTGGCCAATGGCATCGCAGGCGACTTGTAGTCGCTCCGGTTGTAGCTGGTCGGCCAGAAACTTATCGTTCCGACCTTGATCGATAAGCAGCGGTGGACCGCGATGTCCGGCTTGGAGCAGGGCGCAGGCGTCGTGCTGGTCCCAGGCGCTGGGATCGTCGCCCAAGTAGCGGGGCAGGGCATGCTGTCCCCAGGGTACCTGCGTTGGCGCCACGATCGGTGCGAAGGCGGAGATGCTGCGGAATACATCTGGGTGTTTCAGTCCCAGAGTCAACGCACCGTGGCCGCCCATCGAGTGTCCAAGGACGCCGCAGCGCGTTAGATCCGCGCCGAACTCTGCGGCAATAGCTCGCAGCTCTTGCACGATCCAGCTGGCCATGCGAAACCGATCGCGCCACGGCGATGCGGTCGCATCGAGCCAGAAACTCGCGCCTTCGCCGATGGTCCAATCGCCGGTTGCGCCGTCGATCCGGGTATCGCGTGGACTGGTATCGGGCTGCAGCAGCATCAAGCCCAGCTCAGCTGCGACCCGCTGCGCGCCGGCCTTGATGGCGAAAGTTTCTTCGGTGCAGGTCAAGCCTGCGAGGCAGAACAGCAGCGGCGCGCCACGTGGATTCGGCGGCGCAAACAACCCGAAGCGCATCGGTCCGTTGCAGTGTTTCGATTCGTGGCGATAAAAACCTTGGACGCCACCATGGCAGCGATGTTCGGCGAGGATCTCGATCGCCATCAGTAAAGCACCACGCTACGAATGGACTCGCCGCGATGCATCAAATCGAAACCTTCGTTGATGCGCTCCAGCGGCATCGTGTGCGTGATCAGGCTGTCGATATCGATACGGCCTTCCATATACCAGTCGACAATCTTCGGCACATCGGTGCGCCCGCGTGCGCCGCCGAAGGCGCTGCCTCGCCAGTTGCGCCCGGTGACCAGCTGGAACGGTCTGGTGCTGATTTCTTTGCCCGATTCCGCCACGCCGATGATCACCGAGGTGCCCCAACCTTTGTGGCAACACTCCAGGGCCTGTCGCATCAGCGTCGTATTGCCGACACACTCGAAGCTGTAATCGGCGCCGCCCTTGGTAAGCGACACCAGATAGGCGACGAGATCGCCGTCGATCTCATTGGGATTGACGAAATCCGTCATGCCGAATTTTTCGGCCAACGCGCGTTTGGCTGGATTGATGTCGACGCCAACGATCTGCGCGGCTCCGACCAGGCGCGCGCCCTGGATGACGTTCAGGCCAATGCCGCCCAGGCCAAACACGACCACGCGCGAACCGGGTTCGACTTTTGCTGTGTAAATCACCGCGCCAATCCCCGTGGTCACACCGCAGCCGATGTAGCAGACCTTCTCGAACGGCGCATCCTGGCGAATCTTCGCCACCGCGATCTCCGGCAGCACGATGTAGTTGGCGAAGGTCGAGGTGCCCATGTAGTGGTAGATCGGTTCGCCGCCGATGGAGAAGCGGCTGGTGCCGTCGGGCATCAACCCCTGACCTTGCGTGCCGCGAATGGCCTGGCAGAGGTTGGTCTTTGGGTTCAAACAGTACTCGCACTCGCGGCATTCGGGCGTGTACAGCGGGATGACGTGATCGCCTTTGCGCACGCTTTTGACGCCAGCGCCGATGTCGACAACCACGCCGGCACCTTCGTGGCCGAGGATGGCTGGGAATTTGCCCTCGGCATCGGCGCCGGACAGCGTGTACGCATCGGTGTGACAGATGCCGGTGGCGCGGACTTCGACCAGTACTTCTCCGGCGCGTGGGCCATCGAGGTCGACGGTTTCGACGCTTAGCGGAGCGCCCGCGCGATAGGCCACAGCGGCTCGGACTTTCATCGGCTTCTCTCCCGTGCGATTTGCCGTGAGTCTACGCGCGGGAAGAAGTTTTGCGCTCGCGTGTCATAGGACTTCGATACCTACACTGGAGTTTGACCATGTTGCAGAAAGTGCTGATCTTGATGGCGTTGCTGGGGCTGGTTGGATGCGATGCGATGCGTTCGCCGGCAGCGATTCCGGAGTCTGAGAATCCGAAGTTGCTGAGGGTCTACGAGGTGCCCTTGGAACGCAGCGAGGACATCGCAACGTCCTTGGCGATGGCGCTCGGGCCGGTGGGCTCGGTCAGGCGCGTCGGAGAGAGCAATCAGGTGCTGGTACTCGCGCCATCGGTGATGCATAGCTCGATCGCGAGCAGCATCGAAGCCATGGTGAAAAACACGACGCCAGACGGCGATGAAAGCACGGATCTCGCCGTGCGCGTCGATGCGTGGATCGTCGATGCAGCTGATGTGCAGGACGAGCGGCTTGCTCCCATCGCCTCCGTGCTGGAATTAATGTCTAGAGAATCGGGAGTCGCCAGTTATCGCCTGTACACCGTTCAGTCGTCGCAGGCGGTGGCTAACGGCGGGGGTTTCAAGTCGAGCGACAATCTGGCCATCGTAGAAGGGCAACTGCGCCCGGCTACCAATGGCGTCCGTGCCAGGTTGGAGGTTCTGGACCTCAAGGGTTTCGAAGTGCGCGTTGACACCCTCTTGCCTTATGGGCAGTTCGTGGTGCTTGGCCAAGCCGCTGCGAACGCCGAAGCGGGTTCACGCTTCGTCATCGTCCGCGCCACCAAGCTCTGACCCATGGCGCTTTCGGAGGCGGCGTTGCTGGCGTGCTATCAGCGTTTGCAGACGCCGCTCTTTAACGTGCTGTACCGCTGGTTGTGGCACACGCAGGATTGCGAGGACGTGATGCACGACGCGTTCCTGCGCATTTGGGATCGGCGCCAGCGTATCGACGCGATCAGGCTCGATGCTCTGGTGTACACCACTGCGCTGAATCTGGCGAAGAACAAACTGCGCTGGCGCTCGTTGTGGCGCTTCGGCGTGCGTGACGAGGAGGCCAGCGACGACGCGCGTCTCGATGGCGTGCAAGATCGGAAGCGTTTGAAATCCGCACTTGAGGCGCTGGACAGCGATTCGCGTAATCTGGTTTTGTTGAGCGAATGTGCGGGCTTCACGACCGATGAATTGGTCGCGTTTTTCGGCTGGCCTGCGGGCACCGTGGCATCGCGCAAGCACCGAGCGTTGGCGCAGTTGCGCGCCGCGCTCCGCGAGGGGGGAAGGTGAGCGAACTATTTCGGCAACTGGAACCGCCGCCGGGCGGTCTGCGGCGCTTGCAGAGCGCTCTCGATCATCGGCGTGTGCGGAGCGCGCGGCCTCGGCTCGCGTTGGCTTGCGCAATCGCAGTGTTGGTCGCGTTGTTACCGGTGTGGCAGCAATGGCACGCAAGAGCGGTTTTCGACGCCCGGTTGTCAGCGGCGTTGGCTGACGCCAACCGCGGCGAGCCGGCGATCATCGTGGAAAACGGGGCCGCGCTCCTGGTGGCAGATGAGCCCAACATCCGGATTTATTGGGTGGCTACCGAACCTGTGGAGTAAATGACCCGACGAGCGGTCACTAATTACGGCTTGACATGTGATTTTGGATCGGAATAATGCGCGGCACTCGTTCGGAGATATTTGCATGATCAAGCATGGCAAACCCAGTTGGCCGCGTGGATTCAATCCACTGCTCCCGCGCCTCGCGTAGCCTTGCTTGTCAGGGTTGCGCTCGCAGCCCTGAGTTCGCTTTGATTCTTTGAAGCCCTCGGTGCTGCCGCACCGGGGGCTTCGTTTTTTCCAGGACCCCGATTTCAAACGTCGAAAATCCGTTTTCGGCGATAGGGGATTATTGCCTTAAATATTCGAGATTCGAATCGACTTGCCGAGACGTTAATTTCTAGACCAGGTCGATTCAAACAGCGCATCGAAACGGCGTGTTTTTCTAGCGATAACCGTTTTGTGGGTAACCACGGCGGTCTGGCGTTGATGGCTTTGCCGCTCAACGTACCGGAAGCACGGTGTTCGGTGTATGGGTTTGGTGCCCATGAGGGGGCGTTTCGTGGTTCGACACCACGCCAGACCACCATGCGTAGCTCATTGGTAGAGCGAGTCATTGAAACTGACTAAGTAGCGGGTTCGACTCCCGTCGCAACGGCCTATCACGCCGCATGACGCAAGACCGGCCGGGCGGTTCCCGGCATCCGCGCCGCAAGGCGCGGCGCCAGGAGCCCCGGCGTGTTGGGTGTTGGCGATGTCTGTGCCGGGCAGGGCGGGCATGCGTCGCATCGATACGCAGCGCAAGACGTGTTCTGCGCGGTGGCCGAACGAGCAACGACAGCGGTTGCGCCAGCGCTTCCGAGCGCATCGCACGCGATGCGCCATGGTCGATGGTTGGGCCAACTCTCGCCGCTGCTCGCACCATCGCCCACGCCGACGGCGTGGGGCTCAGGGCGTAACCCAGAAGATAGAACAAAAAGGAGCTGTGCCATGTACTTCACTCGTACCCAGGTTGCCGACAACGAGCGCGCCATCGAGCTGCGCGATGGTCGCTTCGAGCGCGTGCTCGCGCCGGGCCGTTATGTGCGCTATGGCCTCGGTCGCGCACCGCAATTCCTGACCGATCGACTCGATCGGCCGCAGGTCAATATTGTTGGTATCGATGCGCTGTTCCGGCTGCACCGCGCAGCGTTGGAAGCCGACATCGTCGAGGTCGATCTGGCCGCTAACGAAGTGGGTCTCGTGCGCGAGCGCGGCAAGCTGGTGCGGGTGTTGGCGCCGGGTTCGCGGCAGTTTTACTGGCGCGCCTCCGAGCCGGTGAGTGTGGAGCGCATCGATTTGACCGCGGGTGCTGCGATCGGCGCGCAGACGCTGGCAGCCTTGCGTGCGCCGGGTTCGGCGGAATTGGCCAAGGATGTGGCACAGGCCGCTCTCATGGTCGAAGTTGGCGCTGAGCAGACGGGCCTGGTGTGGATCGACGGCGCGCTGGCGCAAACCCTGTCGTCGGGCGTTTACGGTTTCTGGCGCTTTGGCCGCAGCCTGCGCGTCGAGACCGTCGATATGCGGCTTGTCGAGCTCGATGTCAGCGGTCAGGACATCCTGACGCGCGATAAGGTCAGCATCCGCGCCAACCTCTGCGCGGTGTATCGCGTGACCGATGTCGTGAAGTTGAAGTCGCGCGTTGCCGACGTCAAAGCGTACGCCTATCGCGAGCTGCAGTTCGGCTTGCGTCAGGCGATCGGTACGCGCTCGCTGGACGCCCTGCTGCAGGACAAGGGCGTGGTCGATGTTGAAGTGGCCGACTACGCGCGCGCCAAACTGGAGGACATCGGCGTGCAATTGGTCAGCGTGGGCCTGAAGGACTTGATTTTGCCGGGCGAAATGAAGGCGCTGTTGAACCAGGTGGTTGAGGCCGAGAAGCAGGCGCAGGCCAACCTGATCAAGCGCCGCGAGGAAACCGCCGCCACGCGCAGCTTGCTTAACACTGCAAAGCTGTTGGAAGAGAGCCCGGTGTTGTTGCGCTTGAAGGAGTTGGAGGCGCTGGAAAAGATCACCGGCAAGGTTGGCCAGCTCAACGTTCTGGGTGGTTTGGAAGGCGTGATGAAGCTGTTGCCGAAGTAAGCGGGGTGCCCGCCGGACAATGGGGTCCGGCGGGCGAGACCGGCCCAGCCCGCGGTGTGTTTTGGCTGAGCAATCATCAGCTTGCGGCTGAACAAAGTTCTTACTCGCTAAGGGCTAGACTCGGTGAATCGCTCCGCACGGCGTCTTTTCGTGGTCGAACAAAGTCTCTGGTCAAAAATCATTGAACGTCGCTTGTTGCCACTGCTGGCCGGTTATTTCGGGCTGATGTGGGCGTTAGTGCAGTTCTTGAGTTTCATGGTCGAACGCTATGGTTGGCCAGACCGGTCTATCGACCTGCTCCTGACCGCGATGATCAGCGGCGCGCCACTGGCGGTGCTGTTGATCTGGCGCATCGGTGCGCCAGGGCCTGCTACCTTTTCGGGATTGGATCGCCTTTTGGTTGGGTTGTTCGCGCTGCTTTGCGCGGGTAGCGTTGGCTGGCGCTATGTGCACGCGCCGCCCCAACAAATCGCAGCTGCAGTGGCGCTTGAACCGCCCGCCGAAGCTGCTGCGCCGCAGGCCCGGCGCGAAGATCAGGTGAGCGATGTGCTCATCTACACTTTCGATGTCGCAGGTGCGCCGAACGATGCGTGGCTGCAATTTGGTTTGCCGTTGCTTGCAGAGTACGATCTTTTCTTCGATGGACGCTTCGCGGCGCGCTCGGCGCTGTCGAACATTACGCCCACGCTGAGTGCATTCCTGGAGCGCAATGGGATCAACGAAATCGCCGCTGCGCCCACCGCCGTCAGGCGCCGCGCTGCGGTTGCACTCGGCTTTCGGGCGCTGGTGGGTGGGCGCATCGTGCGCGAAGGTACCTCTCTCAGGATCGACGTCGACATTCATCGGCTGCGACCCGACGCTACACTCGGGCCGTTTGTGCTGACCGCGCGCGATGAATGGGATGCGATCAACCAGTTGGCGGCCTTGATCCGCGCCGAACTGGCGCCAGCGAAAGCGATTGCCCAAGCCAACGATCCGGACATCCGCAGCGTCACAACTGAATCGCTGGACGCCGCAAAGGCATATGTCGACGGTAACCTGCGCACGATCGTGGGCAGCGACCGCATCGAGGGAACCAAAGCCTTCGAGTTGGCGCAGTCGATTGATCCCAGCTTTCTGATTGCTCGTTACCTGAGCGTGACGGTGAATCCCAGCTACACCATGCGCGAGGGGCTGCCCGCTCTGGAAGCGATGTTGCCGCAGCTCGATGTATTGCCGACCAACTTTCGATACATGATTCAACGCTTCATCGCGCAGGCGCGCGGCGACAAACCCGGCGAGCGTCAGGTGCTCGAGACTTGGGCGCGAACGGCGCCGTGGGATCGCGCACCGCGTCTGGCGTTAGCGGAGTTGCGCCTGGGCGATGATCCTGGCAGCGCAACGGCTCTGGAGGAGATCAAGACGCTCACCTTGGAATCGGGCTCTGCCTCGGAGTTGTCGTCGCGCGCTGGTTTGTTCCTGCGTCAACAGCGGATCGACGATGCCCTGATGCTGGCGGAGAAGGCGCTCCTGCTCGATCCGACCAGCTATCCGACGTTGCTCGCATTGGCCGCGATCGAAAGCGCGCGTGGCGGTCATGAGCGCGCTGCGGACTACCTTGGACAGGCGCGAGCCACACGCCCGGATCTGATTTCGGCCGATATCGAGCGCGCCCGCATTCGGTTCGGCTTAGGCGAAGTCGATGCCGCTATCGTCGACATCGAGAAGCTGCTTGAGCGCAAACTCGACAACCGGCAACGCGATCTCGTCATGGGCGCAAAGATCGAGTTGCTCATCTCCCTCGGCAGGGTACGCGCTGCGCGTGCAGCGATGGACGTGCGCAGTGCGTTGCCGGTAGCGCAGCCCGATAGCGTTGCCGTTGAACGTTTCTTGCCTTACGTCAGCCCGCTGGTGACCGTGCTCGGAGAGGACGCCGTGCGCGCATGGTTCGCAGCTGCGCCAGCCGCCAGTCCCGCCTTGCAGCCCTACATCGACGCTTATGTCGAACTGGAATTCGCCTATGCCCGCGGAAATGGGGCGGAGATCGCAGCCCAGCTAGACCGATTGCTGGCGTTCTATCGCTCGCAGACGCAAATGGTCGACGAACGCCGGTTTGCCCTTGCGAAGATCTATGCGAAGTTGTTTTCCCGACCGGCTTCTTACAGCGTCGATGAACTTGCCTCTGCGGTAGCCGATTTCGAGAAAGAACTGCGCGCCGGTTTGCACGATAGCGATCAGCATCGCGCGCTGATCGAAGCCGCTTCTCGTTTTGCGCTGAACCAGGGTCGTGCCGATGTGGTCGAAAAGTGGCTCACGCAGCCGCTGATTCAGTCGCCCGGCGCGCCAATGTTGCGCGTTCTGGATGCATGGCGGCAGGCAGTTGCTGGGGAGCGTACGGCGGCAAGCACCGTTGCGGATGAACTGCGCCCGATCGTGGCCAAGGCCGACATCGAATCGGACTTGGCGAAGCGCTTCGCCGATCTGGAAGCTGCTTTACGCTGAGCGGGTTAGCCCGCATTTTTCATGAGGTCGCGAGCAAATGGCCTGATTTCGTTGCATCGGCGCTGAAATCTTCGAACTGGTTGAATTGACAGACTGTCCGCTGCCATTTCCTCGCTAACGCGGCCCTCGCTCGTTCTTTGCGCCGGACTCTTCGTTGCTCGTCGTCGCAATGGAACAACCATTCCTCCTCCTCCCGCCTCGATTTCGGCGCAAAGCCCATCGCGATCTTCCGCGTTCCCTCATGAAATATGCGGGTTAGTAATCCTGGCCCAGCGGATGCACGATCAGCTCATCGACCACCAGGTTACCGAACTGGCCGTCGATAACATCGGCAATCAGCCGTGCGAACTCGCGCGGCTGCAGGCTGGCATGCGCCGGCCTGGAACCTTCGCTGGCACCGCCGAAATCGGTATCGATGATGCCAGGGTTGATCAGATTCACGCGTACGCCGCGATCTTTCACTTCTCGCAGCAACGAGTGCGAAAAACCGAGCAGAGCATGCTTGCTGGCTACGTACGGCGCCATGTTTGCGAGCGGCCGGCGCGCCAGGTCGGAGCCGATATTGACGATATGCCCGGCGCCGCGCGCAAGGAAGTGCGGCAGCAGCGCATGGCATAACTGCATCACCGCGCTGATGTTCACCTGCACCAGTCTCAGCAACTCGTCTTCGCGATGATCGAGAAATGGCCGGTAGTCGCCGATCGCGGCGTTGTTGACCAGGCCGTCGATCGAGCCATGCGCCGCGAGCGCGCGCTCGATGGTCGGATGAATCGAGGCTGCATCGGCAAGATCGAGCGGCAGTGGAACGATGTCGCCGGCAAAGGATTCGTTGGCCAATGTGGCGAGCAAGCCCGCATCTCGCGCCGCCGCGATCACGGTGTGCCCGCGCCGCGCCATCTCGCGGCTCAGATGTTTGCCAAGACCGCGGCTTGCGCCGGTGATGAGCCAGGTGGACATAGGCGTCTGTATCGGTTTGCGATGGCCGAATCATCGCAGCTGTGACGGCCGGTGAGCGGAAAAACCACGCGCCGGGAACCAACGCTATCTGTCCCGCGGCTTCAGCAATGTCCCGGGGTAAACAACGCTGCCGTCAGGCCGCGTCTTGAATCGACGATGCGCCCACAGGTATTGCTCAGGCGTACGACGAATTCGCGCTTCTAAGAACGCCATCCAGCGCGCGGCATCGTCGTCATCGTTCCCGCTCGGCGTGAAGCTTTCGATGTCCAGTTCTAAGCGCTCGCCGTTGCGGATGAACCAGATGCAAAACACCGGCACGCCGGTCATTCGCGCCAAGCGTGCCGAAGTGGTCAGCGTAGCTGCCGGCTGTCCGAAGAACGGCACGAAAGCGATGTGACGTTTGAAGTTCTGATCGGGCGCGTAACCAACCGGGTGGCCTTCGCGCAGGGAACGGACGATGTCGGCGAGTTGATGCTTTTCGATGGTCTTGCCGCAAAAGCTTCGGCGCGCCGCGTCGATCACTTGTTCCACCCGCGCATCGTTGTGGCGACGAACCATCTGATGCATCGGTCGACCCAGGACGAGCGACAGAGCGCGGCCACCGAGTTCGATGCTGTGAAAGTGGGCGTACAGGCAGAGTGCGCCGCCGCGTTCCAGCGCAGCGCGCAGAGGCCCAAGCCCACGGACGTCGATCCGATGGGCAATCGCCGCGTCAGGCGCGAACCACGCGGACAGCGTGTCGATGACGCCGAGCGCCATTGAGCGCACGTTGGCTTGCACAAGACGAGCGCGCGATTCCGGGTCGAGTTCGGGAAAGCAAAGATCGATGTTGGCCCGAATGATCGCAACGCGTCGGCGCGCGGCCAGGTACGTCATCCACGCCACCAACTGCGCGCTGCGGCGCTGGGCGGCAGGCGCTGCGCGCGCCACGCGTCGACCGATCGCGAAAGCCCATCGCCACATCAACGGAGGATCAGCGCTGCTGTCTTTCATATAGCTTGGCGTATTTCAGGAACGCATAAAACGCCACCGTGGCGCTGGCAATGAAACCGGCCCAGCCGTCCAGGAAATGGCGCTTGAACAGGTACTGGCGCAGGAACACGAAGGGCGGATAGACGAGCATTCGCCAGCGAGCGCCGCGCGCGCCGCGCTGCATTTTCTCCGTTGCCAGCGCCGTCGAGTACGCGTTGATCTTGGCGACTTTGGTGTCGATGTCGGGTTCGCCATCGTGCACGAACCAGGCGTCGAGATTGCGCACCGCACCATCGACTTTGGGGGCGGCGTGCACGCCCTCGCTCATCGTAAAGCGCTGCCGATCGACCAGGCGCAGGAAGCGATTCATGCGCACGCGCTTGTGCTGATGGCGCCAGAATACTTGCTCCCGTCGCGGCAAGGTAAAGCCGGCGAACTCGCCAGGATCGACCAGCGCCGCGCGAATCGCGCTCTGCGCGGCTTCTGGTAGCCACTCATCGGCGTCCAGCAGCAACACGAAACGGTGCGTACAAGCGCCGATCGCGAGCGCCTTTTGCGGACCGTAGCCGAGAAATGGCTGGTGCAAAACGCGCGCGCCGGCAGCGGCGCAGAGTTCGAGCGTGGCATCGCTGCTGCCCGAATCGACGACCACAACTTCGTCGGCGAAGGCGACACTCGCCAGGCACCTGCCCAGAGTGGCGGCATTGTTCAAGGTTGTGATCGCCACCGACAGGCGCTCGCTCATCGCGGTCCCTCACGCACGCCCATCAATGCAACCAACCATGCGAGCACAATTCCCATGAAACTCGAATAGAACGCGAGATGCGTGTTCAGTGGGAAGGTCAACACCAGGAGCGCAGCCGCCGCGCCCGGCAGTGCACCGCGTCGCAGTCGCCATAACCACCACCCGGCGAGCAGCCAGCAGCAAAGGCCGACGACTCCCGTTTCGCTGAGCAATTCGAGCAGAATCTGATGGGCGTGCGCGGCCCCGTGCGTTCCACTTGGATCGACCCAGGGATCGTCCGCCGCAGCGAAGTCTGGATAGGCGAATCGAAAACTGCGAACGCCAACGCCGTTCAGCGGATGCGCAGCGATCATGGCGCCAGCGGTTCGCCAGATCGGCAGACGACCGGCCAGAGCGTGATCGGCATTGCCGGTCCGGAACTCCAGCGTGCGATCGACGCGCGCACGGAAATGCTCGGACTGCTGATATGCGACGCTGCCGATCAGCGCAACGACGGTGATCGTTACTGCTGCGATACCCAGCGCGAGTCGCGGTGAGCGCTCGATAACGCGAAGGCCCAGCAAACCCGACACCAGTGCAAAACTGATCCAGCCAGCGCGCGAGCCCGCCAGCAATACGACCAGCGTCAGCAAGAGATAGGCGCCGAGCAGGAACGCAACTGTTTTGATCGAGGGCGCAGCCAGACAACGATCGAAGAGCGGCCACAACAATAGCGGCGCCAGCGCCGGCAATAAGGGGCCGAGCTTCAAGTCGTCGGCGCCGAAGATGCCGCTCAATCGATCGGCGTCGAGCGGGCCTCCGATCGAATAGCCAGTCAGCGCCTGCGCCGTTCCGTCGAGCACCCACGCCGCGACCGGCAATGCCGCCGCGAGCGACACCCACCTGTAGTGGACTGGCGCCTCAAGCAGCAGCCAGCGTACACCGATCGCGTACAGCAACAGGCGCAGGCTGGCGATAGCCGTGGTCCAGGACTTTTCAGCATCGATGGCGTCGATCGCGGATATCAGCGCCGCCAGCGAATACAGCCCGAGCGCCAGCCCCAAGGCCCGCGACACGGAATCGTTCCAAAGCCGCCGGTGGTCTCGCGCCAGGGCGTAAATGCCGGTCAGGGCACCGAGAAGAATGGGTAACTCTGCCGCCCGCGAAAACGGCAACAGCAACGGTACCAGAGCAAGCAGCGCAAGCGCGAACGCGTTGCGTTGGGTCACAGCGGCGAGGCGCCGTCGATCAGCTCGGCGTAGACGCCGAGCGTGAGTCGCTGCATATCGGCGAGCGTGGGAATTGCGCGACGATCGATCGGGTATGGTTGGCGCAGTACCGATTCGGCAACGTTGACGAGGCTTTCCGCATCGCGCAACGCCACCAGGCCGGCAGGAAACGCTGTTCGCAACAACTCGCCAACGCCACCGTGATTGTAGCCGACGACGGGACGATTCATGTGCAGCGCTTCGGTGACTACCCGCCCGAAGCTCTCAGGTCGATGGGAAAGCTGCAGGACCACGTCGCTGATCGCGTAGACCTCGCGAACATCATCTCGCGGAGGGGCGTAGGCAACGAAGTCCGCGACCTCGCTCGCCGTCGCCAGATCCTTTATCTCCTGAACGTAGTGGCCACGGTCGGATTCCAGTACTCCGAGCAAAAGCAACGCGGCATCCAGGCCGCGCTCGCGTAAAGCGGCGAGCATTCCAATCGCGTCGACGTGGCCTTTGAGCCGGGAGCCGCGCCCCGGCAGGGTAAGTATGTGTCGTCCGTTGAGCGCCGGGAACTCACTGAAAAACTGCTCGCACCAGGCGTCGCCAGGCGTGTGGTCGGCCGGAAACTGTTCGGTATCGACGCCGCGCGGAATCAGACGCAGGCGGTTGCGGTCGACCGTCGGATAATGCCGGCATACATGACGCAAGGTCGTTTCGGAAACGACGATGACCCGGTCGCCGCGCGTCATGACCTCGGAATAGCGGTTAACCGAGTTAAGTCCATGTACGGTGGTCACGAAGGCGGGCTTGGGCCACAAGGTCCGGCGCACGATGCGCGACATCCAGGCCGGCAAGCGCGAGCGTGCGTGGATCAGATCGGGTTTGATGGCCTTCAGCAGACGGCGCAATGCCGGCAGCCGCAGAACGCTCGACAGCGATTTTTCGCCCGTGGAAAAAACGATGTGCTCGGAGCCTTGCGCCAGCAGCGTCGGCACCCAACTGCCGCCAGCGGAAATCACGATCGAACGATGCCCAGCCGCTACCAGCGCCTGACCGATCTCCAGTGTCGAACGCTCGGCACCACCGGTGTTCATTGCCGGAACGAGCTGTACGACCGTCCAGCGCCGTTCTGCTTGCGGGCGGATCATTTACGCGGCCGCTTGGTCCTTGAGGACAAACAACGCCCCGCAATAGGGGCACTTCGCCGAGCCGGTGGCTTCGACCGCGAGGTAGACCCGAGGATGCGAGTTCCATAAGTGCATGGCTGGCGTCGGGCACGACAGCGGCAGATCGTCCGTCGTGACCTCGTAGCGATTGTCCGCGTTGGGCGACTTGAGTTGGGCTTTGCTGGGATCGGCGCGCATGGCAATTGAAATCGGCGAAAAACGGAAGTTTAGCCTTTCGCGGGGGGCGGTGCCTGCAGCTCATCCGGCAATAAGCGGATCAAACCCTCCTGCGCCGTCGACGCCACCAATCGACCATGGCCATCGTAGATCATGCCGCGCGAGAGGCCGCGCGCGCCCTGCGCGCTGGGACTGTCGCACGAGTACAGCAGCCAATCGTCGATACGGAAAGGGCGGTGAAACCACATCGCGTGATCCAGGCTCGCCATTTGCACGTTGCCTTGCAGATAGCTGATGCCATGCGGAAAGGTGGCGGTTCCGATCAAATGAAAATCGCTGGCGTAAGCGAGTAGCGCGCGGTGCAGCGGCTCATCGTCGTGGATGCGATCGACCAGTCGAAACCAAACGTGTTGGAAGGGCGGCCGCTTCGGTCGTTTGAACTCATCGCGCGGATACACATGGCGGAACTCGAAAGGCCCTTTGCTCATCACCCAGCGTTGCAGCTTGGCGGGCACTTTCGCCAGCGTCTCGGGCGGAATCGGCTCAGGCTCGCTCAAATCATTCGGCGGTGGCACATCCGGCATCGACAACTGGTGCGTCAAGCCGTCTTCTGGTTCCTGAAACGAAGCCGCCATGGTAAAGATCGGCTGGCCGTGTTGAATCGCCACGACACGGCGCGACGAGAAGCTTTTGCCGTCGCGATTGCGGTCGACCTCATACACGATCGGCGCTTCGACATCGCCGGCGCGCAGGAAGTAGGCATGCAGCGAGTGCACGACGCGGCCCTCGACTGTACGTTGCGCGGCCGCAAGCGACTGGCCAAGCACCTGGCCGCCAAAAACGAAGCGTGTGCCGATATCGCGGCTCTGGCCACGAAAGAGGTTTTCCTCGATCCGTTCGAGCTGCATCAGATCGATCAGCTCGCCAACGATCGGTTTCGGCATTCGCGTGGCGCCATGAAACTAAGTGATCGCAAAGACTACCACCGGGATGCGGCGATCAGGTTCGCCCCGAGCGGCCTGCATCCTCTGCTACCGTGCATCGCCGGCCGCGTTGTTTGCCGCGGTACAAGCGGCGATCGGCCGCGGAGAACAGCTCGCCAGCGGTGGTGCCATCGCGAGGTTGCAACGCAATGCCGATGGTGCACGACAGCGTTACCGATTCGCCCTTCAATAGCAGCGGCATGGAGGCCAACGCATGGTGCATTTCGTACGACAGGCGCATGGCTTCGTCGGCGTTGGCGTGCGGCAATAGCACCAGGAACTCCTCGCCGCCATAGCGGAACAGCAGATCGCCGCGCCCGAGCACGCTCAGCAGTACGCGCACGAAGTGCATCAGTGCCTGATCGCCGTTGGCGTGGCCGAAGGTGTCGTTGACTTGTTTGAAGTGATCGATGTCCAGCATCAGCAAAGCGCACGATTCGCCGCGGCGATTGTGGCTTTCGACTTGCTCCGGCAGTGAAACGTCCAGATGCCGACGATTGAACGCGCCGGTCAGCGGATCGCGAATCACCTGGCGCTCCAGCTCGCGGAAGCGCTCGCGAAACGTCAGCAGCGCCAGTATGTCTGAGCTCGGCCGGCGTTCGCTCTGGCCGGCTTCATCGAACTCGATGAAGCGCAGGTAGATCGCGATCATCGCCGCGTACACAGCCAGAAAGGTGAATTTTCCGGCCACAGTTGCCACGTGCTCTCCCGGCGCTACGACCGACACCGGCGAGACCAGCGTCAGGTAAGCGATGGTATCGCCGACGGCGACAACGGCCAGCGTCAGCCATACCCGCAATGCTTTGGGTAATTGCGCTGGGAGTCGGTTGTACAAGATCAATGCCGCTACGGCGCCGGCAAAGGTCAGTAAGCTGCCCACCAGAACCCGCCACAAACCGCTGACGATTTGTTGGTTCAAAGCCGCATTGTCGTAACTTCGGTGCCCCATCCAGACCAGCGTCATGAGTACGCCCAGACCCAGATTGGCCAGAACCAGAGCCCAGACCAGCTGCCGCGCCGCCGTTGCGTTTTCGCGCAGGTACACCAACAAGACGATGGCGATGGTCGCCGGGTAGTAAATCACTGAACCGATGGCGACATTGCCCATGCCGAAAAACGGCACGTCAAAACCGGTGGTCAGGAAGTACTTCAGCCCTTCGATTGCGCCGACGGTCAGGAACAACGGTCCGAAGCCGAAAAAGCGCCGCGCGCGAAACATGCCGAGCATAAGGGCGAAAAGGAAAACCGCCTGCGCCAGCGCTAAACTCAAGGCAACCCAGGTACTCAACAACGCCCCCAGCGTTGTGCGATGGTCGATTGTGCCTTGCAGCATGCGGCAGAGGATCATCGTGGAACAATTTTGACATTCCTTAACGGCGAGGCCGGTGGTCAAAATTGGACGCGTACTTCCAGGCCCCGTCCAGATTCCGGCTCATCGAGCGTAAGACGCGCGCCATGCGCATCGGCGATGCGCTGGGCAATGGCCAGCCCCAGACCCGTGCCTGGACCGGCGTCGGACTCGCGATGGAATCGGGCGAGCACCCGCATCCGTGCGTCCGTGCTCAAGCCAGGCCCTTGATCGCTCACCGATAGCGTGGGGCGGGGCGCTGGCGTTACCGTGATGGCGACTTCGCCGGCCCCGGCATGGCGCAATGCGTTGTCGACCAGATTGCGAATCAGCGCACCGAGAAGAATCGGTTGGCCCACAACCAGCGTCTGCTCCGCCTTCAAGGTCAACTCTGCGCCCTCGCGCAGCGCGGCAGGAGCGAGTTCGGCTATCACATCTTGCGCCAACACGGCCAGGTCGACCGTTTCGGCCTGCGCTGCGCCCTGCTCGACGCGCGTGAGATCCAGCAATTGTTCAATCAACCGTTCGCAGCGATCGAAGCCGCGCAACAAGAGCGCGTAATCCTGATGCATCTCCGCGCCGCGGAGGAAGCGTTGAAGATTCTGGGCATGCAATTTGAGAGCGCTGATAGGCGTACGCAGCTCGTGGGCGGCGTCCGCCGCGAAGTGGCGCTCGCGTTCGATCAAGCCATCGACGCGTTGCAGAAGGCTGTTGATGGCATCGATCAAGCCGACGACTTCCAGCGGAACGTTGGCCGTTGGAAACGGCGCCAACTGGTCGGCGCGCCGCGCCTCGACGGTGCTCGCAAGCTCACGCAGACTGCCTGCGCATCGATTCACGACGAGCACGATCAGCACGGTCAGCAATGGCAATCCGATCAGCAGCGGCAGCATTGCGCTGGCCGCAATCTCTCTGGCAAGTTCGCGGCGAATGTCGGCGCGTTCTGCGGCCACGTAATAACGACCATTGTCGATCAGCGTAAAGGCGCGCCAATCTCCATCGGCAGTAGAAATGTCCGCAAATCCGCCGCTCAGCGGCGCCATCGGTGTGTTCGGTGCATTGCCGGAGCGCATCAATACGTTGCCGCTCGCTGCGATCGCCTGGAACGCAACCTTGCTTTCGTACACATGCCCCTGGGCCGTTGCCAGATCCGAATCGCGCCCTGGAAGATGCTGCATCAGCCCATCGATGGCCAAACCCGGGGGCACGTCGCCCTCGTCAAGATGGCTTCTCACTAATGCGGCGAGAACGCGTACCGATTGCGCGAGCTTGGCGTCGAATAATTCGTTGGCCTCGATCAGTCCGTTGCGATAGCTGGCGAACGAGGTGGTCAATTCGGTGACGGCGAGCGCCGGCAACAAGCTCCATAGCAATAGTCGGCGCAACGACCTCATGGCTCGACCGGCAACGCTGGAACCATGTAGCCGACGCCGCGTACCGTGCGGATCAGTTCCGGCCAGAGCTTCTTGCGCAGGCTATGGACATGCACTTCCAGCGCATTGCTATCGACGTCTTCGTTCCATCCGTACAAGTGCTGCGCTGCGGCGCTGCGCGTGGCGACGCGTCCGACATTATCGAGCAAGTAGCTCAGCAGCATGAACTCGCGGCGCGTCAAATCCACCGGCTGGCCGCGCAAGCGGAGCTCGCGAGATTCGGGCAGCAGGCGCAGCTCGCCGTATTCGATCGCCGGTTGGGCATGGCCGTGAGCGCGACGGTGCAACGCGCGCAGACGCGCCAGCAATTCATCGCGATCGAAGGGTTTGCCGAGGTAATCGTCTGCTCCAAGATCCAGCGCGCGGACGCGTTCCTTGGCGCCATCGCGCGCAGTCAGCACCAGCACCGGTGTGGCGATCTTCTGCGCGCGCATTTGCGTCAGCACTTCGATACCGTCGCGTTGCGGAAGTCCCAAGTCGAGAACCACCGCATCGAAAGCTTCGGCCCGCACCGCATGCCAGGCCGACTGACCGTCGCGAACCCAGTCGACAACGTGCTCAGCACGCTTGAGTGCTGTGCATAAGCCTTCGCCCAAGAGCACGTCGTCCTCGACTATGAGTATCCGCATCGACCGCGTCCTTCATGGACTCGCTGGAGGTTGCCGCGAACTGGGCCGACGATCAAGCGCTTTCGGTGTGGCGCCAGGACGCTTCAACACGGGTCCTGGTCGCCCGCCGAACGGTGGTTGGAGTGCGTCAGGACAATTCCTCGCGCGCCAGCTTGAGCTTGGCGGCGATCTCCTGCTGACGGCCGGCGTCCGCGCTCTCTCTTCCTGGCCGTGGAGCCGCCTCGGCAGCGTGCTCCAGCACCTTGACAGCATCCCGATAACGCTCCTGTTCGATCAAGTAGTCGCCCCAGAAAAAATTCGCATCGATGCCATCGGGCGCAATCGCAAGACCTTTTTGCAACAGCTCGGCGGCTTTGTCGTCGTCGCCAAATCCGATCGGCCAACCGGGTACCTGGTAATACAAGCTGCCTAAGCTCGTATAGGCGGAGCCGTCCAATGCATTCTCGTCGAGCGCGAGCGCGGCTTCAAAATCGGCCTTGGCTTTTTTGCAAAGACCCAGCGCTCCCAGGCCACCTTTGGCGCCGGCCCAGGTGGCATAGACGATTCCCTCCCAGATCAGCGGTTCTGCTCGATCCGGATAGTGCTGGCGTAGCGTCGCAGCCTCTTTCTGCAGAGATTCAAAGGCTGCTGCGCGTTGCGCCTCGGGCAGTTCATAACGAATCTGCGCCCAGCGTGTTTGCACGGCGAGCAATTCGTCGGGCAGCTCAGCCTGCGCATTGCAGGCGAAACCGAGCGACAGGAGGACCAAAGTGAGCTTTTTCATAACGATCTCCAATGGCTTCAGGTGGAAGCGAATTTCATAATGGTGTCGCGTTTGCCCGCCAACGCGCGGTCGACCACGCCGGGCAGCAGCGCATTCATGCGCACAAAGATCTTCTCCGGCGCGCCGATCTGAACGCGCCGGGCGTCGCGCTTGAGTGCCGTCACGATTGCCGCAGCCACGCGCTCGGGAGGGTCCTCGCTGACTTTCAGCGCAGCATTCATCGCGCGCGCTGCGCCATCGTTCATTGCCGTTCGCGTTGCTCGGGGCGCTACGTGCAATACGCGCGGACCGGCGCTGTCGAACTCGCGCCCGAGCGCTTCGGCGAAGGTGTGCAGTCCGCCCTTTGCGGCGCCATATACGGCAAAGCCGGGATGGCCGATGCGTCCGAGCGTCGATCCGATGAGCACCAGCGCGCTATCGACGCGGCGGCGCAATAGCGGCAGCAGGGCCCTGGTCAACAGTAACGGCGATAACAAATCGGTCGTCAGGACGCGTTCGATCTCCTCGCCGGTCATCTCTTCGAACGGACCGAAATGGCCGCTGGCGGCATTCAGCACGGCGCCATCGAGCGCCTTGTGGCCGCGGGCGAAAGCCGCGAGCGTGTCGCGTCCGTCTGCGGTTGCAAGGTCAGCCAATACCGCCGGCGTGCCGGTCGGCAATGCCCGTAGCAGCGTATGCAAGCGCTGCTCATCGCGGCCATGGACCAACACGTTGGCGCCAGCGGCGACCAGCGCATGCGCCAGAGCGCTGCCGATTCCACCGCTTGCTCCAGTGATCAGGAAGGTTTTGTGGTTGAGGTGCATCAGGCGGCCTTTGCGAATGCGTTGGGGAGGGCAGGGCGTAAAGCTTGAAAGACCGAGGCATACAACCGGTAGAACATGCGCGCTGCGTGAACCACGGCGCGGCGATCGTGTTCGTCGTCCAGTCGATCCATCAGGCTTGCGTAGAAGCCGACGTGCGCCTGATCAAGCTGGCCATGCGAGCCGAGATAGCGAAAGGCGCTCCGCGGCAGACAAAGGCTCTGTTGCAGACTGCCGGCCGCTTGCGTGGCCAAGGCGACGCTGGTGCCTTCGAGCACCAACACCATGCCGAAGAACGCCACTGGATTGCCGCGAGCGATGCTGTCGTAGGCGTACGCCACCATGAGCTCGGTTTCTGGCAATGGCGTGCCGCTTGCGACCTCATCGGCATCCCCGCCGGCGGCGCGAATGTCGTCGAGAATCCAGCGCTGGTGGCCCAGCTCCTCTTCGATGTACTCGGCCACCGCCTCGCGCAGCCATTCCAGCCGCGATGGCAGGCGGCCGCCGCAGGCCATCAGCAGCGGCACCGTGTGGGCAACGTGGTGGTAGGCTTGGCCAAGAAAGCGTCGATACTCGTCGAGCGTGACGCGTCCGGCCAGCGCATCGCGCAGAATCGGCAATGCCAACAAAGCATCGCGCTCGCTCGACGTCGCAGCCAGCAAATGGGCGTAGAAACTCATGCAGTCTCCTGGGTGGCGGGGGATAGTTGGTCGATGCGCTGGCGATAGCGCCCTAAGATGACGCCGCGACGCAGCCGGCCGTTGGCGGTTGCCTCGCCATTGCCGACACCGAAAGCCTCGTCGGCCAGCAGCCAGCAGTGCGCGCGAGCGTAATCGGGCAAGCCTTCGTTGACGCTTGCCACGGCCTGATCGACGCTGCGCTCGCCAATTCCGGCGCGCGGCACAATCACAGCGACGTTCGCGGCGCGCGCTTCGCCATCGACGAATGCCTGTGCAATCAGCGGGTGCGCCGCCAACTCGCTTTCGATCCACTCGGGCGACACGTTGCGTCCAAACGCAGTAATGAAACGATGGCCGCGGCGACCTGCGAGGTGGACGAATCCGTCGCTGTCGATCCGGCCGAGATCGCCCGTGGCATAGCGCTGAGTATTTGAAGCCGGACTGCCCACGTAGCCCAGAAATTGCGGTCCCAGCGCGACGATCTCATCGTTCTCCACGACCAGGCGCGTGTGCGCCAAACCCCGACCGACGCTGCCCGACCGCGAAGCGCCCGGCACGTTCAGGCTCAGCACCGAGGCGCATTCGCTCAAACCGTAGCCCTCGAACAAGGGAATCCCTCGGGCTGCAGCGCGCGCCAGCAAGGCGCTGCCGACTCGTGCGCCACCCACAGCGCAGAATCGCAAGCTGCGCGGCAGAGACGCGCCGGCATCGAGCGCGTCGAGCCATGCGCGCAGCATCTGCGGTACGAGAATCAAACTCTCCGGCGCATGGCGGTCGATACAGCGGGCAAGCGCCAAGCCGTCGATCGCAGCCGCACCGCGCCAGCCGATATCGCTCAACGACGGCAAAAGAATTTGCGCCCCAGCGAGCAGTCCCGCGGACACGCCAGCGACAGCTTCAAGCAGCACGCCAAGCGGCAACAGCGCCAAGTGCCGTCGCGGCGCAGCCGCACCCAGCGCCATCACCAGGCTCGACGCCACGCGATCAAGATGGTCTCCCGCCAGGCACACACCTTTGGGGGCGCCTGTGCTTCCGGATGTGTAGGTAATGACGGCGGTTCCTTCGTGCAGCGAAACGTGCCGTTGCGGTAAACGATGCAGCTTCAACCCCAAACCCAGGTCATGCTCGCCCTCGCCGCTGACTACCGTGTCGATGCCGGCATCCTGCAGCGCATGCCCACGCTGGGATGCGGTGAAGAAGCCTGGCAATGGCAGCAACGGTATGCCAGCGGCGCGGCAGGCCAGATCGAGCACCACCGCCGGTACGCCGTTGTCGAGCGCAGCCGCTACGCGCTTAGCGCCCTGGCGTACCAGAGCATCTGTCATTCTGGCGACGGCGTCCTTTGCGGCGGCAGCGGTCAATGCGCGTTCGGCGATCAACAGTTCGGCTTGCGGGTGCGAGCGCGCCAGATCGGACAGAGCGTCGAGAACCTTACTCACGCGCCAAGGCCTCGCGACCACGACAAGGGACCACCCATGACCCAGGGTTCGTCGTCGTAGTAGCGGCCCCAGGTTTCAGGCGCGGCTACGCTGCTGGCGCGCGCGGCAGCCAAGGGGACTGGCTGAAGCTGAAGGCGCATGAACAGGTTGCGCAATGAGCGAGTGGCGGTGAACACCAGCCAATCGAGCTCGTTACGCGCCAGATGTGTCAGCAGCGGTGCGATGAGTCGGCGCCCGCGTCCGGCATCGAGTCCACTGAAGTGGCCGATTTCGACAATACGACGACGATCGATGGTGGTGTCGAAGCGCGCGCCCAGTTCGGCCTCGATCGGGCCATCGAGATACTGCTCCAGGAATAACGGCGAATGCCCCGCCGCCCGATAGCCGACGCATGCGGCAAGCTTGCCGTGTTCGTCGAAACTAACCAGCAGATTCGGCATCAGTTCTCGTACTTGCGCGCCGAACGCTGACGCAAATCGTTCGCGCACGAACGCCTCGGCGGCGTTGCGATGCCGATCGGAGACGCCTATCAGGCGCACCGAAGATTCCCAAGAACTGCCGTCCATGATTCACCGCGTTGATGGAACACGGTTGCAACCTTAGGCGGACAGTCTTAAGTCAGGCTTAGGTCAAACTTGCGAAATCGCTAAGCGCTAACGGAATCCGAAGCAAAAACTAACGAACGCCGTTGCGCCGATTCAGATCCGCACAACATCGTCCTGCTTAGCAACACGGTCTGTTACTCGAAGCCGTTCGCGTACAGAAAGTCGGCGTCGATGCGAGCAACGAAAACGCCGCTGCCCCATTCGATCTGGTTGTTACCGTCGGGGTGCAAAGCGGCGACGAAAGCGATGTCGCCAGCGGTGTTGACGTTCGGTCGTCCGGAGAATATCTCGCTGTTATCGTTCTGACCGAGCTGAGCGAGCCCAAGATCCGTCGTCACACGATTGCCGATGCCGATGATTCTTCGCACGCTGGCGCCATCGCCGACAAAAAGCGCTCGGCCGTTGGCATCGCGGCCGCGAAACACGACGCGGTTCTGGCCATCAATAGCCGGACCAAAAGCATCTAGCGTGGTCACTCCCGCGCTTCCAGTGCGTGCAATCTCGACGAGATCTCCGCCATTCCCGCGGAACACTGCTCGCCCGCCGCCGAACAGGCTGGCGATAAAGGCCATATGGCCGCTGGCGTTGATGGCCGGCGCCGTGGAATCAAAGCTGGCAATAGGACTGAGCGGATCGGCGATTCGATCGCGCGCGATCAGAATGCTGTTGCCGTCGGCTGCGACGATCCGCAGTTCGGTCGATTGCGGATTGCCATTTGCCGCGGCGCGGCGCAACACACCGGCAAGACGGCGGTCAGGACTAAAGGCCGGGCTGAAGAGAAAGTCGTAGGGACTTGCAACATCGGCGTTGAGGTCGGCGACGTGCGTTGCGAACTGACCCGTCGTGCTTCTCGATACCCAGGCTTGTGGCCCGGCAAACCCAGCGCGATAGCCGATTTCGCCAGCATCGTTGTGATCGGGCGAACCCCAGTCTGTGGCTCCGAGCGGACCGGTGGTCAGCCGCGTTGCGCTGGGTATCGTCGGATCGCATCGAAACACGCCGTTGATGGTGCCGAAGCTTTGCTTGTAAACGATGAGCCCGAGACCGTTGATCCTGGGGTCGGAAAGTACGGCATCGAGATTGTTTTCTCCAAAGCAAACAAGCTGTCCAGCGCCATTTGCGCCAAACCACACGCCCTCGGCACTGGTGCCGGGTATCACCTGGACGCGAAACGTGACCTGCCGAGCATCGTTCAAATGTGCGCTGATCGAATTGAAGCTGGCGCCGGGCGGAAGGTTGAAACCGTTGTCGTTGACCAGCAGATTGGTTCGCGCCTGCAGCTGGAACGAATAGGTTTGCGCGCTGGCCGCGTGCACCACAAGGCAAGCAAGTAATGTGAGCAGTCGCATCGCAGCGCCCTCAAGACAACCGTAGAGCGAGCATAGCGAGCAGCGGCTCAGTAGACGTGAGCAAAATGCGAGGGCGAGCGTTGGTAGCACTGGCGCGCGTTATTGCGGCCAGAATGATCCGGCGATCGAGTTCAGCGACGGGGCGGGGGGCGTGGGGCAAGGGCCACACTTTTCGTATGTGCCGATGGTAGCCCTGGCAGACGCAGGGAAGTGCTTACGAAGGTGTCCATCTCGGCCTGCGACCCCCGCCCCCGCCACCGCTTCAGTTGACGAATAATCGGCTCGCCTCAATAGTCGCCGCAAAATTGCGCTGAGGTGCAAGGAGCGCCCGCCGCGATACGTTGATCGCGACGAGCGCTTGCCGAACGCTTAAGAGCCGGTCGAATCGTCGATCAGGCCGCGGTTGCGAAGCAAAGCGTCTACCGTGGGGTCCTTGCCGCGAAAACCTCGATAACCTTCGGACCAGTCGATGGTGTTGCCGCGCGTGTAAACCCAGTCCTTGAGCCGTTTGGCCACTTCCGGATGGAAGATGTCGCCGGTTTCTTCCATCGCTGCGAAGCCGTCGGAGTCGAGTACTTCGCTCCACATGTAGGCATAGTACGCGGCAGAGTAACCGCCGCCGAACACGTGCGAAAAATGCGACGTGCGATGGCGCATCGGAATCTCCGGAATGGCGCCGATAGCGGTCAATGCATCGCGCTCGAAGGCCTGCGGATCGACGTTCGCCGCTTCCGCTGCGCCAAGGCGATGAAAGCGATGGTCGACCAGTCCCGACGCCAGGAACTCGACTGTGGCGAAACCCTGGTTGAAGGTTTCTGCCTGGTTGATTTTCTCGATCAATTCATCGGGCATCGCCTCGCCAGTCTCAACATGCTTGGCGAATTCGCGCAGCACCTGTGGCTGCAGCACGTAGTGCTCCATGAACTGCGCCGGGAACTCGACGTAATCGCGGGGAACTGCAGTGCCCGACAAGCTCGGATATTTCACGTTCGACAGAAGGCCATGCAGTCCATGGCCAAGTTCATGGAACAGCGTGATCGCCTCCGTAATCGAAATCAACGCCGGCTTGCCGGCCGGTGGCTTGGCGATATTCAGATTGTTGACCACCTGCGGCCGTACATCGCCGTCCAAATTGTTCTGCGGCCGGTAATTCGCCATCCATGCGCCGCTGCGTTTGCCCTGACGCGCGAAGGGATCGAAGTAAAAAAGTCCCACGTGCTGGCCGGCGGCGTCGAGGACCTCGAAGGCGCGCACATCGTCGTGGTAAACCTCAATGTCGTCGCGCTCTTCGAAGCGCACGCCGAACAGTCGAGTGCTGACTGCGAACGCGGCCTGCAACATGTTGTCGAGCCCGAAGAACGGCGCAACAACGGCGGGATCGAGCGCGAAGCGTTCGTTGCGCACGCGCTCAGCATAGTAGCGCCAGTCCCAGCCTTGCAGTGGGCCTTCGATGCCCTCGGCGTTCATGAGCTGCTGCAACGCGTCGCGGTCGAGCCTGGCCTGCGTCAGAGCCGGTGCCCAGACGCGCTCCATCAATTGCAAAGCGGCGTCGGCGGTCTTCGCCATGCTGTCGAAAGTGGTCAGTTCAGCATGGTTGGCAAAACCCAACAACTCGGCGCGCTCGGCGCGTAACTTGACGAGGTCGCGAACAATGGCGTTATTGTCGAACTCGTTGCCGTTGTTGCCGCGATTGATAAAGGCGTTGAAGAAGCGCTCGCGCAAATCGCGGCGCGTAGAGTAAGTCATGAACGCTTCGTAATCCGGTCGCTGCAGCGTAAAGACAAATTTGCCGGCTTTGCCGCGATCGGCGGCCGTCTGGCCAGCGCTCAATCGGATGCCCTGGGGTATGCCGTCGAGGTCGGTTTCCTCCAGCTCCAGGACGAAGGCCTCGGTGTCCTTGAGGAGGTTCTGGTTGAACTGGGTCTGCAACTTGGCTTCTTGCTCGGTCAAAGCCGCAACCTGCGTGCGTGTCGCTTCATCCAGCGCGGCACCGGAACGCACCATGCGCGCCAGGGTTTGATCGACCAGTCGCGCGCTTTCTGCATCCAACGAATTCTTCTGCGCATCCAGCGCCTTGATTCGTTCGAACAACTTGGCGTCGAGCAGAATTGCGTTCTGGTGCGCCGCCAGTTTCGGCGCGTACTCAGATTCGATCTTGCGCACTTCGTCGTTGCTTAAGTTGCTGATGAAAACGCCGTACACGGACATGACACGGCGCAGCGGCTCGAACGACCGTTCGAGCGGAACCATCGTGTTGTCGATCGAAGGCGACTCGGTGTTTGCCGTGATCGCCGCAATCGCCTGCAGCTGTTCGCTCATCGCCTTGTCGAGCGACGTCGGCAGGTGGCTGGCCTGGATCGACTTGAACGGGATGGCACCAAAGGGCGTCGTCCACGGCGCGTTGAACGGGCTGGCAGCAACATCGGCGGAAGCTGCCGGCGCGTCGGAGCCTGTGACTGGGCTTGGCTGTTGCGAGGCGGGTTCAGAGCAGGCCGCGAGGGCGAACGCGATCGCGAAGGGCAGGGCAAGTCGACGCATGGCAAAACCTGTGGCTGTTCGAGGCAGCAGGTCATACCATCGCGCCACGCGTGAATCGTGTGAAAGCCAGGCGGCGCTGGCGACGCCTGGTCAATCTCGTTCAGCCCGTGGTCAGCGCATCCAGTCGTGCGCGCAGCTCGGCGACCTCGTTCTCCAGCGCCGCGACGCGTGCCGCCAGATCGCTCGATACGGGCGCATCCTCAAAGCGGACCGCGCTGGCTGCCTTCTCGGCGAACGCTGCGCCGCACAACAGGTGCATGTAGCGCTCCTCCCGTTGTCCCGGCTGCTTGGGCAAGCGAACAACCAGCGCCGGTTGACGACGGCTGAGGCGATCAAGCGTGTCCTTGACCTGCTCGATGTCGGTGAATTTGCCGATGCGATCGCTGCGCGTGAAGATCTCACCGGCGGTTTGCGCGCTGCGCAGCATCAGCACGCACAACACCGCGCGCTGCGGCGGCGTGAGCTGGAAACTGTCGTCGACGCGATACTCGTAGCGATAGGCGCGCGAAGAATGCTGCACGCGCACCAGCTTTTTGTCCTCCAGCGTTCGCAATGCGTGGCCGACTTCGCCGAGCTCCATCTCCATCACCGGTTCACGGCTCGTCTTCTGGTTGGCGCCGACCATAACGGCGTTGGCAGTGAGTGGATATTGGTCCGGTGTCGTGGCGGCTTTTTCGATCAGCACGCCGAGCACGCGGGCTTCAGAAGGAGTCAACAGCAGGTCTTCGGTCATAGATGCTTAGTTGCAAGGCGACAGGACAAGGTTAGCCCATATGCGTTAGCTTGCGCGCATTCTATTCGTGTGCCGACGAGAGCAGGGCAAGCCTGGGCTAAACTTAGCGCAGCCCCGATCACCATCTTCGACATGACGACTATCCGCCAAGACGATTTGATCCAGAGCATCGCCGATGCTTTGCAGTACATCAGCTACTACCACCCCGAGGACTACATCACCAACCTCGCTGCCGCTTACGAGCGCGAAGCATCGCCCGCAGCGCGCGATGCGATCGCTCAGATCCTGATCAATTCGCGAATGTGCGCCGAAGGGCATCGGCCGATCTGCCAGGACACCGGCATTGTCACGGTGTTTCTCAAGGTCGGGATGGGCGTGCGCTGGGATGCAACGCTATCGCTGGACGACATGGTCAATGAGGGTGTGCGTCGCGCGTACAACCATCCCGACAACAAGCTGCGTGCCAGCGTGCTTGCCGATCCGGCCGGCAAGCGCAGCAATACCAAAGACAACACCCCAGCGGTGATCAATGTTTCGATCGTGCCGGGCGATACCGTCGATGTGACGGTGGCAGCCAAGGGCGGCGGGTCGGAAGCGAAATCCAAATTCGCGATGCTGAACCCATCTGATTCGATCGTCGATTGGGTCTTGAAGACAGTGCCAACCATGGGTGCCGGCTGGTGTCCGCCGGGCATGCTCGGCATCGGCATCGGCGGCACCGCAGAGAAGGCCATGTTGCTGGCCAAAGAAGCGCTGATGGAACCTATCGATATCCAGGACTTGCAAGCACGCGGCGCGAGCAATCGCACCGAAGAGCTGCGCCTGGAGCTTTACGAAAAGGTCAATGCGCTCGGTATCGGCGCACAAGGCCTGGGTGGACTGACCACCGTGCTGGACATCAAAGTCAAGGATTACCCAACCCACGCCGCAAACCTTCCCGTGGCGATCATCCCGAACTGTGCTGCGACTCGGCATGCGCACTTCGTGCTCGACGGCTCCGGCCCGGTGATGCTCGAACCGCCCTCGCTGGATGCGTGGCCTAAGTTGACCTACGACACGTCCAAAGGCCGGCGCGTCAATCTCGACACGATCACCCGCGAGGAAGTGGCCAGCTTCCTGCCCGGCGAGGTAATTCTGCTCTCCGGCAAGCTCTTGACCGGGCGCGATGCGGCTCACAAGCGCATGATCGATATGCTGAATCGTGGCGAGACGCTGCCCGTCGATTTTACCGGTCGCTTCATCTATTACGTTGGACCGGTGGATCCGGTGCGCGATGAAGTCGTCGGTCCGGCCGGTCCGACGACCGCCACGCGCATGGACAAATTCACACGCACGCTGCTCGAAAAAACCGGCCTGCTGGGCATGGTCGGCAAGGCCGAACGCGGTCCTGCGGCAGTCGCTGCGATCCGGGAATTCGGCGCTGTCTATTTGATGGCCGTCGGCGGCGCAGCGTACCTGGTGTCCAAAGCGATCAAGGGCGCGCGTGTGCTCGCCTTTGAGGACTTGGGGATGGAAGCGATCTACGAGTTCGACGTGCGCGATATGCCGGTTACGGTGGCCGTCGACAGCCACGGCGAGTCGGTGCATGAGACCGGCCCCAGGCAATGGCAGGCCAAGATCGGCAAGATTCCCGTGGTTGTTGCATAGATGGGCAGCTCCTTCAGTGAGTCAGTGTCGAAAGAGCGAGGGCATGAGGGCACGAGGGCACGAGGGCACGTGCTTCGTTCGAGGTGCTTAGGGTTCGTGCCGATTGAACCATCGCCTTGGTTCACCGGTTACAGGCGAAAGAAGCAGAGTTTTGGCGCCGATAGTTCGAGAAGTAGCTCATGCCATCATCTTGAACGAAGCACGTGCCCTCGTGCCCTCGTGCTCTCGTGCCCTCGCTTTTTGTATCAGCTATTCCGAGGCTAGCGCCCATGCCCGGAACCCGCTATCGCCCGCCCAGCGCACCCTCGACGGCCATCATCACGCCGGAGGGTCATCGCGCGCTGAAAGTTGAGCTGGACGAACTGTGGCGTGTGCGTCGTCCCGAAGTCGTTGCGGCGCTGGCGGCTGCGGCAGCGGAAGGTGATCGGTCCGAGAATGCCGAGTACACCTATCGGAAGCGCCAGCTCGCCGAGATCGACCGTCGGGTCCGCTATCTCACCAAGCGCCTGGAGTCGCTGCGCGTCGTCAGCGAACCACCCAGCGATCGCGGCAAGGTCTTCTTCGGCGCCTGGGTCGAACTCGAATACGTAGTGTCGGGCGACGTCAGCACGCTGCGCATTGTCGGGCCCGACGAGACCAGCGCTTCCTTGGGCTGGATCAGCATCGATGCGCCGCTGGCCAGAGCGCTGCTCAAGCGCGGCGTCGACGACGAGATCGAAGTGGCCCTGCCATCAGGGGCCACCCGTGTGTGCATATTGAGCGTTCGGTATGATCGCGCGCCGAACGCAGGCGAGTAATAAGGACTGACGTGTTTGAAATCTTGAAGACTGGCGGGTTCATCATGATCCCGCTGGTGCTGGCATCGGTGGTGATGATCGGCATCATTCTGGAGCGCTTCTGGTCGCTGCGCATGTCCAGTGTTGTGCCGCCTAAACTAGGTGCCGAAGTACGCCAGTGGGCGCGCACGGCGAAGATCGAGAAAGACCATCTCGACAAGTTGCGCCAGAACTCGCCGCTGGGCGCTGTGCTGGCCACGGTAGTCGCGAACCGGCAGCGCTCGCGCGATGTGATCAGCGACAAGGTGCAGGCCACAGGTCGCCAGGTCGTGCATCGTCTGTCGCGGTATTTGAACACGCTCGGCACGATCGCGATCATCTCGCCGCTCCTGGGATTGCTGGGAACCGTGAGCGGTTTGATCCGCATGTTCCTGGTGATCACCACAGCCGGAATTGGCGATGCCAACGCGTTGGCGGGGGGCATCGGTGAGGCGCTGGTTGCGACTGCCGCAGGCTTGTGTGTGGCGTGCGTCGGGTATTTCTTTCATCGCCATTTCAAGGGCCATGTGCAGAATCTGGCGATGGCGCTGGAACATGAAGCCAACCTGTTGATGGATAGCCTTGAGGCGCCCGATCCTGTCGCCTCGCCCGTGCCGGCGCCGGCCCCGCAGCGAGCCGCGCGATGAAGTTCACCAGCGAGGACAACGACGACATCGAGATCACCGTGATCCCGTTGATCGACGTGATCCTGGTGTTGCTTATTTTTTTCATGGCCACCGCCACCTTCGATCAGAACTCGCGCATTAAGGTGGAGTTGCCCGAAGCATCGTCGGATCTGAAAAGCGATCAGGCGCAGCCGCTCATGATCCAGATCGATGCTGAAGGCCGTTACTTCGTCAATAACAACGAAGTGATTAATCCCAAGATCGAAACGCTGAAGGCGGCGATCTTGCAAGTGGGCGCAGATCCGGGCAGCAAAGCCGTCGTGCTCCGCGCCGACGCGCGTGCCGAGCATCAGTCGGTTGTTACGGCGATGGATGCGCTCGCGCAGTTGGGCTTCCGAAACTTATCGATTGCCACCGTGCGCGGGAAACAGTAGGAGCGCGATTCATCGCGCCCGGTGTTTGCGCGAGGCCAGCGGGCGCAGCCCTAACATGCGCAGGCATGGACCTTAACCCCACTCGCCATCCGCCGCCGTTTTCATCATTGACCCCAACTCAAGGAGGCAGGTCATGATGCGCAAGAGCACACTGGCGGTGGCGTTGATGACAGCAGCGCCGGCGTTGTTCGCCCAAGTCGAGGTTCGACTCGAAGACCGCACGCTCGGTCGCGACGTACCGATGGTCCGTCATCAAGGTCAGGATTTTGCGGTCGGCGAGCCTGGCCATCGCTATGGCATTCGACTGACCAATCGCAGCGGTGAGCGTGTACTGGCGGTGCTCTCGGTCGATGGCGTGAACGTGGTGACGGGTGAGACGGCCAATCCCGGTCAATCCGGCTATGTGCTGGGCCCGTGGCAGTCGACGGTCATCAACGGCTGGCGCAAGAACATGAGCGAGATCGCTGCTTTCAACTTCGCGCCGCTGCCCGAGAGCTATGCCGCGCGTACCGGGCGTCCCAATGATGTCGGCGTAATCGGTGTGGCCGTGTTTCATGAACGTCGCGCCTATGTCCAAGAGGACAATTGGATCGCCAAGCGCGAGTCGCAGCGTGGTGCCGACACACATGGCGCACCGCGTACTCAAGCGCCGGGCGCAAGCGCAGAAGCGTACGACAAGGGCTTTGCCGGCGCGCCGCTGGGTACAGGCCACGGTGAACGCGAGTGGAGTCATGCACGTTCCACGCAGTTCGTCCGTGCCAGTCACGTGCCGAGCGAAGTGCGGACCGTGTACTACGATTCTCGGCGCAATCTGATCGCGGCCGGTATTCTGCCGCCACCGTATCGCGGCTACGCTCAACGTTCGCCGCAGGCGTTTCCCGGCTTTGTACCCGATCCGGGCTGGTAACAGCACGAGTTCCGCCACGGACCGACGAGCGATGCGGGCTTCGCTCGCCGACAACCGGATGTATCGGCCACAACCCGCGCATCACTTGACGTGGTTCAAAAAAACCTGCTCCGTCCAGTGCTCCAGCAGGCTGTTGCGAAACAGCCTGCTGTGGGAACCAGGATTGCGCATCGATCGAGCACATAAGTGCTTGCTCCATGGAGAGCGAGTCTGGTCACGCGCCGGACTCGCAAATGGAAAACCCACAGAACCTGCGATTCAACAACGTGCGAGGCTCAAGGCGCAGCAGTGAGCCACCGCGCAGAGCAGTAGAGCCTTCGCTCAATAAATGTTGCACCGCTCCATGACAATTTCGCGTCCGAACGCTTGCGACGCGCGAAAAAGCCAACCTATACTCCCGTTGATTTTTACGGGTCCACCCGCGGCGCGAGTACCAACGCGCCGCAGTCTCGAGATCTCAGCATGCGTGATCCTTTCGCCGCCAGCCGCCATTTGGCTCAGCGGGTATTGATTGCGCAACTGATTGCAGCAGGACTTGCCGCTTTGATCGCGTTTGCGTGGTCGGGCAACTGGCGGGTAGGGCTGGCAACGATCTGGGGCGGGTCTTGCGTCGCAGTTGCGCACAGCGTTTTTGCGCTGGCGCAGATGCGCGGCGGCATGGCCAGCGTGTCCACGTTGGCGCGGCGCTTTTTCGCTGCGGCGGCATGGAAGTGGGTGGTGTTGTTTGGATTGTTCGCGTTGGGATTGAGCTTGTCGTTACACGCGCCAGCGATGCTGGTCGGGCTCATCGCAGCGCAAATCGCAGGAACTGGGGCGCTCGTACGCTATGGCTAATTGGATGGCTCTCATCAACGCTGCTGAAGGCGGCGGTTCGATGACCGACTACATCAAGCATCACTTGGTGCATTTGCAATGGAAGCTGGGCGACCATCCGTTTATGACGGTGCACGTCGACAGTGTCTTCTTCAAGTTTCTCGCAGCGCTGGTGTTTCTGTTCGTTTTCATTCGTGTCGCGCGCAAATCCACCTCGGGCGTGCCAGGCAAATTGCAATGCGCGATCGAAATGATCGTCGAGTTCGTCGATGGTCTCGTCAAGGAGACCTTCCACGGTCACAGTAAACTCATCGCGCCGCTGGCGATTACGATCTTCGGTCTCGTGTTCCTGATGAACTTTATGGACATGATTCCGGTCGACTGGCTGCCGGCCAGTGCGCACGCGGCGGGTGTTGAATACTTGCGTGTCGTGCCTACCGCCGATCTCAACACAACCATTGGCATGGCGCTGTGTGTGTTCCTGCTGATCCAGTACTTCGGCATCAAACACAAAGGCGTCGGCGGCTTCTTCAAGGAATTCGTCACTGCCCCTTTCGGTCCCATGGGTGCCCCGGCAAACCTGCTGCTGCGATTGATTGAAGAGGCGGTTCGCCCGCTGTCGCTGAGCTTGCGTCTGTTCGGCAACATGTACGCCGGCGAGTTGATCTTTATCCTGATTGCAGTAATGACGCTGGGCGCGACCTTGGACGCGCTGTCCACTTACATCATGGCGCCGATGCAATTCATCGCCGGATTCGTTTGGACCGCATTCCACATTTTAGTGATCACTCTGCAGGCCTTCATCTTCATGATGCTGACGATCGTGTATCTCAGCATGGCCGCGGAACACCACTAGGGTTGATGGTTCCTGGTTGTTGGTTGCTGGAAATAGCCGATATCAGGGCCCAAGTTCACAGAAGTAAGAAAGAGCGGTTTTTTGGATGAGCTGACGGCGTTCGTCGTAGGCCCAGCCAAGGACCAACACCAAGAACCAAGAACCAAGCTAAACGGAGTTAACGATGGAAAACGTCCAACAAATCGCCGAAGTGATGAGCTACACGCTGATCGCCGCTGGCCTTCTGATCGGTCTCGGCGCGCTGGGCACCGCCATTGGCTTTGCGCTGTTGGGCGGCAAGTTCCTTGAAGGCGCGAGCCGTCAGCCGGAATTGGCGCCGATGCTGCAAACCAAGATGTTCATCGTTGCCGGTCTGTTGGACGCCGTGCCGATCATCGGTGTCGCCATCGCGCTGCTGCTGATCTTCGCCAATCCGTTCCTGTCGGCGCTCGGCGGTTAATCTGCCTTTCGTTGCGGGCGTCGTGCCGGTTTCGGCGCGACATAGAGCGGAGAGAGACGCATGAACATTAATGTGACCTTGGTCATCCAGGGACTCGCGTTCTTCGCGGTCGCCTGGCTGGTCATGAAGTTCGGCTGGCCGCACATCATCGGTGCGATCGAAGAACGTCAGAAGAAAATCGGTGACGGACTGGCGGCAGCCGAAGAAGGCAAGCGCGCGCTGGCATCGGCGTCTTCGCAGCAAGATCAGGTGTTGCGCGAGGCGCGAGCTGAGGCTTCTGGTATTCGCGATCGGGCCGAGAAGGAGTACGGTCAGATTGTCGAAAAAGCCAAGACCGATGCGATTGCCGAAGGTAATCGCCAGAAAGCGGTTGCGGTTGCCGAGATCGAAACCGAAGCCCACCGTGCGCGTGAAGCGTTGCGCACGCAGGTGGCTGAGTTGGCGGTCAAGGGTGCCGAGAAGCTGATTCGCAAAGAGATCGACGCGGCCGCGCACAAGGCGCTGCTCGACGATTTGATCGCCGAGATCGCGCGATGAGCAATGCAACGACCCTCGCACGGCCGTACGCACGGGCTGCCTTCGAGTTAGCCAAAAACGAAGGCGCGCAGGCGCAGTGGTCCGCTCGCTTGGGCTTCGCCGCCCAGGTGGCCGATCAGTCGGCGGTGCACGATTTGCTGGGTAGCCCGAAGCTGCAAGCGGCCGATCGTATTTCGCTGTTCCTTAGCGAAGGCGATAACGCAAGTTCCAGTTTCGGCCGGTTCCTGGCGATGCTGGAATCCAATCAGCGGTTGTCGCTGCTCGCGGAAGTCGCCTCGCTGTTCGAGAAGCTTCGTGCCGACGATGAAAAGCGACTGCAGGTTCGCGTTCGCGCTGCAATGGCGATTGAGCCTATGCAACAGCAGCAGCTGGTCGGCGCCTTGGCCAAGCGGTTCAACCGTGCCATCGATCTCGAACTGTCCATCGATCCGGAGCTGCTCGGCGGCGCTGTGGTCGAGGCCGGGGACGTTGTGATCGACGGCTCGGTGCGCGGCAAATTGAAGCGGCTTCGAGCGGAATTGATGTGAGCTGGACGGCGGCGGCTGGACGTCAGTCCTTCCGCCGCTCGAACAAGGTGGAAGGTCAAAAGTCAGACCAGGGCTCGGCACCTGCCAAGGCGCCCATTTCCGTTGACTTTTCACTTTTCACTTTTCACTGGGTGCGACGGCACAGCGCTGCAATTACTGTGTTGGCGTTGTTCCCAACGACAAATTAGAACTTTGGACAAATGCCATGCAGACGCAACTGAATCCCTCCGAGATCAGCGATCTGATCAAGTCGCGGATTGAGAAATTTCAATCGGCCGCCGAAGCGCGCAACGAAGGCACCATTGTTTCGGTGTCCGACGGCATCGTGCGCATCCATGGCCTCGCCGATGTGATGCAGGGCGAGATGATCGAAATGCCGGGCGACACGTTCGCTTTGGCGCTGAACCTGGAGCGCGACTCGGTCGGCGCCGTGGTGCTCGGCGACTATGAGCACTTGCGCGAGGGCGATGCCGTCAAAACCACGGGTCGCATTCTGGAAGTGCCGGTGGGTCCTGAGTTGCTGGGGCGAGTCGTGAACGCGCTCGGTGCGCCGATCGATGGCAAGGGACCGCTGAACGCCAAGTTGTCGAGTCCCATCGAGAAAGTGGCGCCAGGCGTGATCTGGCGTCAATCCGTTGCCCAGCCCGTGCAAACCGGCTACAAATCGGTCGACGCGATGGTGCCTGTCGGCCGAGGTCAGCGCGAGCTGATCATTGGCGATCGTCAGACCGGCAAGACCGCGCTGGCGGTCGACACCATCATCAATCAGAAGGGCAGCGGCATTAAGTGTATCTACGTCGCTATCGGCCAGAAGCAGAGCTCGATCGCGAACGTGGTGCGCAAGCTCGATGAGAACGGCGCGCTGGCGCACACCATCATCGTCGCCGCTTCTGCGTCCGAGTCGGCCGCGATGCAGTACGTCGCCGCCTATGCCGGTTGCGCAATGGGCGAGTACTTCCGCGACCGCGGCGAAGACGCGCTGATCATTTACGACGACTTGACCAAGCAGGCCTGGGCGTATCGCCAGATCTCGCTGTTGCTGCGCCGCCCGCCGGGCCGCGAAGCCTATCCGGGCGATGTGTTCTATTTGCACTCGCGCCTTTTGGAACGCGCCGCGCGCGTCAATCCGGAGTACGTCGAGAAGTTCACCGGCGGCGCTGTGAAAGGCAGGACGGGATCGCTGACCGCGCTGCCGATCATCGAAACGCAAGCCGGCGACGTCTCGGCGTTCGTGCCGACCAACGTGATCTCCATCACCGACGGCCAGATCTTCTTGGAAACCGATTTGTTCAACGCGGGTATCCGCCCCGCGATGAACGCCGGTATCTCGGTGTCGCGCGTCGGTGGTGCAGCACAAACCAAGATCATCAAGAAGCTCGGCGGCGGTATTCGTCTGGCGCTGGCGCAGTACCGCGAACTGGCGGCTTTCGCTCAGTTCGCGTCCGACCTCGACGCGGCCACGCGTGCGCAGTTGGAACGCGGTCAACGCGTGACGGAACTCATGAAGCAGAAGCAGTACGCCCCGATGAGCGTTGCCGATATGGGTCTGTCGCTGTACGCCGTCGATAAGGGCTTCATGGACGATCTGCCGCTGGCGAAGATTCAGCCGTTCGAAAAGGCGCTGCACAAGCACATGCGCAGCAACTACGCCGATGTGATGACTAAGATCGACACCACGGGCGACTGGAACGACGAGCTGGAAGGCGCCTTCAAGAAGGGCATTGCGGAGTTCAAGAAGACCGGGAGCTGGTAGAGAAGCGGTAAATAGGAAGTAGTCAATGGTCATTGGGAAAACAGCATCGAATCCCGAGCCACTGGCTGCTTGGCGCGCCCTGGGCGCGTGACCCGTTACTTCTGAGACTGTGCGAGCGAAGCGAGCAAACGAATGGCCGGCGCAAGAGAAATTCGAACCAAGATCAAGAGCGTGCAGAACACCCGCAAGGTGACGCGCGCGCTCGAGATGGTGTCGGCGAGCAAGATTCGCCGCGCTCAGGACTTGATGAAGGCTTCGCGCCCGTACGCGCGGCTGATGCGGCAGATGATCGGCCACATCGCTAAAGCCAACACCGACTATCAGCATCCGTTCCTGGTCGAGCGCAAAGAGATCTCGCACGTCGGCTACATCATTGTCTCCACCGACCGCGGTTTGTGCGGTGGCTTGAACGCTAATTTGTTCCGTCGTCTGCTCGGCGAGTTCCGCGAGTGGCAACAGAAAGGCGTTGAGATCGATGTGGTTTGTATCGGCCAGAAGGCCACCGCGTTTTTCAAACGCCTCAAGGTCAACTTTGAGGGGTCGGTGACGCATCTTGGCGAGAAGCCGCAGGTCTCGCAGCTGATCGGAGCAATCAAAGTCATCCTCGACAATTACATGTCGGGTCGCGCCGATCGCTTGTTCCTGGCCTACAACCACTTCGTCAACACCATGACGCAGAAGGTGACCATCGATCAGGTGTTACCGCTGCCGCCGTCCGATTCGCTGGAGTCGACGCACTCGTGGGATTACCTGTACGAGCCGAACGCCAAAGACATTCTGGATCACGTGCTCACGCGTTACATCGAAAGTTTGGTGTACCAGTCGACGCTGGAGAATCTCGCCAGCGAGCACGCTGCGCGCATGGTTGCCATGAAGAGCGCGTCAGACAATGCCACCAAGCTGATCGGCGACCTGACGCTGGTGTACAACAAAGCCCGTCAGGCAGCGATTACGCAAGAGATTTCGGAAATTGTGGGTGGCGCTGCGGCAGTGTAGTTCGATCGTCGTGAGGTGGTAATGTTGTCATTGACGTCCGTTGGGCATCGAGAGACCACATGAAGCATCAATTCACGCTCGAATACTGGGAAGACGATGGTTGGTTTGTCGGTCGACTTAAAGAAGTTCCTGGCGTTTTCAGCCAGGGGGAAACGCTTCAGGAGTTGGAAGAGAACATTGAAGACGCTTACCGCATGGTATGTGCGGGCGCAGGCTCAGAGCCCGTGCCGCCGGCTGCGAGGGCGAAAGCGGTGCTTCTGGAAGTGGCGTGAATCGACGCGCGTTTATTCGAGAATTGGTTGATCGTGGATGCGTACTTTTGCGACATGGTGGCCGCCACGACATGTACCTGAATCCGGCGAACGGGCGCCAAGCGCCAGTTCCTCGACACAACGAGATTCGAGATTCGTTGTGTCGCGTCATCAGGCGACAACTAGGTTTGGACGGCTAGTCGATTCAGCCAATTGAAGTTTGAGTGATGTGTTCCGCTTGAGTGCGGCATGTCGAGACATTGAGTTTGGAGCTAAGCAAATGAGCCAAGGCAAAGTCGTACAAATCATCGGCGCGGTTGTCGACGTCGAGTTCCCGCGCGCTGGCGTGCCGAAGATCTACGACTCGCTGAAAGTGGCGGGTACCGAGATCACGCTGGAAGTGCAGCAGCAGTTGGGCGACGGCATCGTGCGCACGATTGCGCTCGGTTCCACCGACGGCCTGAAACGCGGACTGATCGCCGATAACACCGGCAAGGCGATCTCTGTGCCAGTCGGCCTGAAGACCCTCGGCCGCATCATGGACGTGCTCGGTAACCCGATCGACGAAGCCGGCCCGATTGGCGAGCAAGAACGTTGGGAAATCCATCGTTCGGCGCCGAGTTACGACGAACAGGCGGGCGGTAACGATTTGCTGGAAACCGGCATCAAGGTGATCGACCTGATGTGCCCGTTCGCCAAAGGCGGCAAGATCGGCCTGTTCGGCGGCGCAGGCGTGGGCAAGACCGTCAACATGATGGAGCTGATCAACAACATCGCCAAAGAACACTCGGGTTTGTCGGTGTTCGCCGGCGTCGGCGAGCGCACCCGCGAGGGCAACGACTTCTACCACGAGATGAAGGACTCCAACGTCCTCGACAAAGTGGCGATGGTCTACGGCCAGATGAATGAGCCGCCGGGCAACCGTTTGCGCGTCGCGCTGACCGGCCTCACGATGGCCGAGTACTTTCGCGACGAGAAGAACGAGCAAGGCAAGGGCCGCGACGTGCTGTTCTTCGTCGACAATATCTATCGCTACACGCTGGCCGGTACTGAGGTCTCGGCGCTGCTGGGCCGTATGCCGTCGGCGGTGGGTTACCAGCCGACGCTTGCGGAAGAAATGGGTGTGCTGCAGGAACGCATCACCTCCACTAAGACCGGATCGATTACCTCCATCCAGGCGGTATACGTGCCCGCCGACGACTTGACCGATCCGTCGCCGGCGACGACCTTCGCGCACTTGGACGCGACCGTCGTGTTGAGCCGTAACATCGCCTCGCTGGGCATTTATCCGGCCGTGGATCCCTTGGATTCGACCAGCCGCCAGCTCGATCCGAACGTGATCGGTACCGAGCACTATGAGACCGCTCGCCGCGTGCAGTCGACGCTGCAACGCTACAAAGAACTTAAGGACATCATCGCCATTCTCGGCATGGACGAGTTGAGCGAGGAAGACAAAGCCACCGTAGCGCGCGCCCGTAAGGTCGAGAAATTCTTCAGCCAGCCCTTCCACGTGGCCGAAGTTTTCACCGGCAGCCCAGGTAAATACGTGTCGCTGAAGGAAACCATCCGCGGCTTCAAGATGATCGTCGACGGCGGCGTGGATCACCTGCCAGAGCAGGCCTTCTACATGGTCGGCGGTATCGATGAGGCGATGGAAAAGGCCAAGTCGATGGGCGTTGCGGCTTAAGTCAGGTTGGCGGTGGGTTGGTTGCTTACGGCTCACCGCAAACTTCTAAGCGCAGGCCACAGGGCGCGGCACAGCCGCGCAGACCATTTATCAGCATTGCCGCAAACCTTGTTAAGAGCTCACGGCAACAGGAACCGAAACTCCAATGAGCACCATCCGAGTCGAAGTCGTTAGCGCCGAAGCAGAGATTTTCCGCGGCGATGCCAAATTGGTGGTTGCCTCTGGCGAGTTGGGCGAATTGGGCATCGCGCCGCGGCATGCGCCGTTGATCACGCGCCTCAAGCCTGGGGAAGTGCGAGTCATCCAGCCCAGCGGCGAAGAAGTTCATTTGTACGTGTCGGGCGGGATCATGGAGGTTCAGCCGTCGGTCGTGACGATTCTGACCGACACCGCGATTCGCGCCCAGGACATCGACGAAAAAGCCGCGCGCGCAGCGCTGGAGGAAGCGCAGCGGGTGATCGAAGGTCGCGGCGACTCGACCATGAGCATCGTCGAAGCCTACCAGCAGCAAATGCAGACCCAGGCGCAGTTGCAAGCCCTTGATCGGCTGCGCAAAAACCTCAAGCACTAAGCAAAGCCATCGCGATCAAAAAGGGCGGCCAACGGGCCGCCCTTTTTCGTTCAACGGGATGCGAGTTCTTTGCCACGTTCGGACGTCATGCCGGACCGTCGCATAGCTCGTTCGTTGGGATGACGTCGGCTCAAAAAGATCGCAATATGACTCGGAGTCGGAACGAGGATCGAGATTGAATCGCCGGGTGAGGATCGTCGCAGTTTGCGTGCTGACAGGGTTGTTCGCGGTTGCGATCTGGTTGCAGCGGCGCTCGTTTGATGATGCTGACATTCGAACCAACGTCGCCGCAACGAGCTCTGACGCAAAAGCCGACGTCGTCAGCACGTCCGCAACGTTATTGACGACGCCTGAGTTGAGCGATCGCGAAAGCGCGCCTTCGCCGCATGCCGCTGAAGCGCCCCAAGAGCGGCGCGAACTCGCTGCGCAGATCCCCGAGCGTGCGCCAGCCGCGCCTGCTCTGACCACTGTCGCAGCAGATCTTCAAGCCCGCGCGAAGGCCAACGACGCTCGAGCCGCTTTCGATCTTTCGCGCATGCACGAGGCATGCTCGATTGCTCAGGGATTCGTCGGCAAAGAGGGATTTGAAGTCGAAGCACTGATGATGCGTATGGGGTTTGCGCCGGATGTGGCCCAGATGGTCCTGCAGCGCTTTTCCGACCGCGCGACCGAGTGTTCGAAGTGGATGCCGGGCGATTTCGATCACTTCTCGGCCCACCTGGAAATGGAGGAACGCGCGGCAGCGTTGGGACACCCGGTGGCGCGCGCACTGGCCATCCGGATGACGGCGGAAAACGGTTCGGTGACTTTTGAGGATGCGCGCGGCGATCGTCGCCGGGCAATGGTCGCGCTCCTTGAGACGGGCGATCCAACGTGGCTGGCGGATATAGGTTTCGCTATATCGTTGGCGAATGGTGCTTATCGGCAAGAGGCTTACACCTTGGCGGCTTGCCAACTTCAAGCCGCTTGCGCGCAAGATTTGTCGGCATATGCGTTGCAACAGATGTCGCCCGATAGCGTCATGGGCGGCCTCAGCTATGCCGGCCTGCTGATGTTGAGTCGACGCGAACGTCAGATCGCAGAGGCCCAGGCGCGCGAAATCGTAGAGCATTGGAACGCCCGACGTTTCGATCTATTGATTCCGAGTAGGCCGTGATCAAGCGCAGGGCTGCCGCAATCTTGCTAAGTGTTGTATCAGCTGCGATGGCGATCGTGGTTTGGACATTTCTCACCGAGCAGTCCAGGTCATCGGACCTATCGCTGGCACCGACGTCCACACCGGATGTGATGGAGACCGCCAAACTGGACCCATCGATCGACGCCGACGCGGGACAATCGCTGCCGTTGAATGACGACGTCTCAGATCTCGATCCGGATTCGGATTCGGAACAAGCATCCAAATCCGTACTTCGGAACCCAGTCGCAGCCGACGAGTTTTATCGTCGCGCCGATGAGCTTTCGTTGTGCGCGGAGGTGCGCGCGGCGATGGCGCCTGCGCGTCGCGACAAAGTCGATGAAACAGTCTGGCGCTGGCTGCCGACTGAAACCGCCGACCGCGAGCGCAAGGGACTGGATGAGGCGATTGAGCACCTGGCCACTCGCTGCGCGACCGTGCCGATGGCTACCAGCAAAGAGATCGAGCAGATTCACCAGTCGGCTGCGCAACTGGGCCATCCTCTGGCGAGGCTGCAGGCGCGCCGTTGGGACGTGCATACGCCAGAGTCGCTGGCCGAAACTCGCGCGCTCATCGACGAGGTTCTGCGCAGCGAGCGACTGGAGGACATTGCGCGGCTCGGTGAAGCGCTGCCGATGCTGTCTCGCGAGTTAGCCGACACCGGGATGGACGCGGCTCTGTGGCAGTTGATTGCTTGCGATCTGGGTATGCCCTGCGAACGAGGCTCCGCCGCTTGGAATCGCTCCTGTATCGACAGCGTAGCCGCTTGCGGAACGGAGCATTTGCAGGGCCAAATTCTCGACGCCGCTCCCGAACGACTGATCCCGTACTTCCAACTCCGGCGTGCGCGGCTTGTGGAAATGATGCGTCGCCGCGACTTCGCGGCCGTGCTACGCGAGCTGGTTCCGAACGAGGGCTAGTGTGGTGTCCCAAAAATAACTGGAATTATGTCCGCGTCTTTCGACCCGAATGCTACGTTGCTCGTCGTCGCCATAGCGCTGCTATGACTCCCGGCCCGGCGGCGCAGCCGCCGGGCGTTCAAGTCGGCTCGCGGCATGCCGCGAAAGCAGCCGACTTTCACCCTTCTCGCGCCTTGCCTCGGGCCGAAATCCATCGGACATTTCTTCCAGTTATTTTTGGGACACCACACTAGAACCCGCTGATCCAGGAGTTCGGCGCGAGCGTTAACTGTCAAGAATTTTGCAATTGACATTTGTTGTGAGACGGTCCGGGGTCATTGTCCGCGTCTAATAGAGCACGCTCAGTACAGGGGTGAGCGACATGATCTTTCCACGAAGTGCCTTGTTCGGTGCTCTTGTGCTGTGGCTAACGACACACGCATCCGTAGCCATGGCGCTGGATGTCTCCGGTGTGATTTCCACCAATACGATCTGGCGCACAACGGATGCACCCATTCGAGTGGTGGGTGACATCGAAATCAGGGCGAACGCCCGCCTGACGATTGAACCTGGTGTTCGCGTCGAGTTTGTCGGTAGTACGAAGTTTGATGTCATCAACGGCGCGTTGGTTGCCATCGGCACAAGCAGCCAGCGCATCGTATTCACGTCAGCGAACGCCTCGCCAGCGCCTGGCGCCTGGGGCCCGATCGGTTTTCAGGACGGCACGTTGGACGCGACTACTGAACTGGATTTCGTCGATGTCGCGTTCGGCAAGGGCATCAATATCAGCCGCGCATCGCCGCGGATCAATCGAACCAGCTTTGCCAACAATCAGGGTGCGGCAATCGCCCTGGACCTGTTGTCATCGCCCACCGGTCTCGGGCTCACGGCGACGGCCAACGGCCTGAATGGAATCAGCATTCCGGCCGGAACGATCACTGGTTCGGTGCGTTGGGGGCTGGTCGGCATACCCTATGTTGTGCAGCAAGGCAGCGTTTTCGTTGGCGCACTGCCGCTCACTGTGTCGCCCACGACCACCGATGTTCGCGTCAGTGCGACTCGCCAACTCACGGTTACCCTGGCCAAACCAGCACCCTCGGGCGGCTGGACTTTCGATGTCACATCATCAGCGCCGACTATCGCTTTGGTGCCTGCCACCCTGACAATCCCTGCCGGCGGTATCAGCGGCTCAGTGCAAGTCACAGGCGTCGCCCCAGGAGCGGCCACGATCAGCGTGAGTCGGGTCGAACTTGGCGCTGTGTCTTCGGCGGTGACCGTGCTGCCACCTTTGGCGCTGTCCTTTGCGCCAACGTCCGTCACGGTCCCCGTCGGCCAGTCGCGAACGTTGACGTTGCAATCCAGCGAAGCGGTGAGCGCGTCGACGACGATCTCGTTGTCCACCGGTACGGCTGGCGTTGTCAGTGTTCCACCGACGGTATCGCTCGGCACGGGCTCCAGCTCGACGAGTGTCACCATCACCGGTGAGAACACCGGTACGACCACCCTGATAGCGACAGCACCCGGCTTTACCTCTGCGACAGCCAACGTCGACGTGCGTCGAGCGTTCCTGAGCTTTGGTCCATTCGGCGTTGTTGCGCCGGGCGCTTCGCGATCGATCGCGATCAGCTTGAGCGAAACGGCACCGACCGGTCGCACAATTGCATTGAGCAGTTCCAATCCGGCGATAGCGACCATTGAGCCAAACGTGTTCGTGCCCGCCGGGCAACTGACTGCATCTGCTACCGTCAGCGGTGTTGCGCTGGGAACTTCGACGTTGACAGCGACGACGTCAGGCTATGACTCGGCGACCACAACAGCGACCGTCGATACGCTGGCGTTGCGTTTTGAGCCGGTCGGGCCGGTGACCGTTCAAGTGGGGACCAGTCTCAGCGTGCGCGTCCGCAGCAATCGGCCGGCGCCAGCGGGCGGCCTTGCGGTGTCCGTTAGCTCGGCACCAGCCACCGCGCTGACCTTAACGCCGAGCGCGTTCACCATACCCGAGGGCACGACGTCCGCAACCGTTCCGTTGACGATTACGGGCAACGCCATAGGTTCGGCAACCATTACCGCACAAAGTCTGGATGCCATCTCCACGACGTTAACGGTCAACATCGCGCCGCAGCCGCGCTTGGAAATCGGCGATGGATCTTTGCTGCTTGGGCGCGGACTTACCACCGAGGTCGACGTGCGCCGAGTCCAAGCGAACGGTCAGCCATTGAACGGGACTGATGCGTTAGTTGTCAGTCTGGCGTCGTCCGATCCAGCGCGCGTTACGCTGCCCACAGTTGTGACCATTCCTGCGGGCCAGTCATCGATACGCGCACGTGTGTTCGGGTTGCAAGTGGGCGCGGGGACGACGCTCACGGCGACCGCGATGGGGTATGCGTCAACTCCCACAACAGCGGGCGTTGTTGCGCCGACGATCCTATTCAACGGACTCGCGGACCAGCGTTACGTCGGCGAGGGGCGCGACAGTTTCGATTTGCGGCTAGATGTGAGCGGCAGCAATGAACCTAGCCAAGTTGCTGCGGCGGATATCGATGTGGGTGTCGCGCTCTCGAATCTAAGTCCTGCAGGCGTAGTGGCCGGCATTTTTGCTGATAACACCAGCGCTACGCCGAGGCCGACGCTGACCGTCCGGGCAGGGCGTAACTCGAGCCAGCAATCGGGATTTGTGGGCACGCCGAGCTTGGCCGGAAGCTATCGAATTGCGGCAACGATCGGTGGCGATACGCCAGCACTCTCGTCCGTGCAGCAGGTTCTCGCCGGAACGCCTGAGTTGGCATTTTCGCAATCGAGCATCAGTGTCGGCAAAGGATTCCGGGAGTATGTACAGCTGTCTTACCGGATCGGCGGCCAAGATGTGCCGGTTGCCGTCGACACAGTCATCAACTTGGCGCCAAGCGCTTCAGGCAAGGTCGCTATTCCGGGGAGCATCGTCATCAGTGCTGGGCAAACCAGTGCAACGTTCGAGCTAGACGGTGTGGACCTGACGCCCTCGCCCGTTAGCGTTGCGGCGTCCTCCCCGGGGATTGCTGCGCCCGCGAACTTGGATGTCACGGTGCAGCTAGCGGACATCGTCTTCGATCAGTTCTTCACGACGTTTCAAACCGTCGGTGACACGCGGATGCCATTTCGCCTCGGTTGGAACGGGGCAGTGTCGTCGGATCGTACCGTCACCATCGAACTGGTGGACCGCAATCCATCGAATGTAGTCGAGGCCATATACGCGAACGCCCAAGGTCCGGAGCAACTCCAGCCGTTTCCAATCCTTCAGGGCAGCAGCGGCACCGACTTTGTTTACGCAGGCGCACCGGTTGCACCTGGAACCTATCGATTTCGCGTGCTGTTGGAAGGCGCAGGCGAGTGGTTCTCTGAGCTGGTCACAGTTACCAACAGACCTCAATCGATCGAAATCCGAACGGGCGGTGAGACCGAAGAGTTCGCCGTGGGTCGGTTATTGACATCGACAGCACCAACGGTGAGCCGAATCGGCTTTCCCTTGGATCAACCATTGACGATCCAACTCAGCAGCAGTAGCGCTTCGCAGGTGGCTGTGCCTGTGTCGGTGACTATCCCAGCGCTTCAGGACAGCGCTTCACTCCCGATAACCGGATTGGCGATCTCCTCTGGGACGACAATTACGGCAAGTGTAGCCGCTATGCCGTCATTGACGGATCAGATCACTGTCAATGTCGTCGAACCGGAAATCATCGCGAGCGAATTGAGCGGAACGCGTGGGGTTGGCGGGATACGCGATTCGGTCAGCGTTTCCTGGTACGTGGCGACGTCAGATGATCGATTCGGTCAGTTTCGGACCACCGACACCACGGTGCAATTGGCGATCGTTGACCAGGTTCCTACGGGCATCGTCCAGGGTGTTTTTTCCAGTTCTGCCGGCGCGGTGCAGGACTCGCAACTTGTTATTCCTGGCGGCCAGTCGTCGTCTGTTGTCATTGACGGGGGTCGTCGCTTTCTAGCGACGCCAACAGCGGTCGGGACCTATCGAGTCACAACCGCGGCGATGGGTCATCCATCTTGGATCTCAGAACTTCAGATGGTAGTTGCGCCGCAGCTGGCTTTCTCTGCGACCCAAGCACGCGTCGGTCATCGACTTGTTTCTACGGGAGTTGCGATTCGCCGAACAGCGAATGGGTTCTTTGAGGCGACGCATGCGAACTTGCCGATTGCGATCGATTTGTCGGCTGCAGGCATCGTTGGCGCACCGGCGCAAATCGTGATGCCTGCGGGTGCGGCGTTCATGTCGATACCGCTTGAAGGACTGGCGTCAGGCGATGTCATCTTGAGTGGGTCGGCGCCAGAACACGTCTTTACGCCTAGCGGCGGCGCTGTCGACGTGCGCGTTCTGCGTCCGCGCCTGGAGCTGCTCAGCGTTCCTTTCCAAATGGGCGTAGGCACCAATCGAAGTGTCGGCGCTGGTTTGGTGGTGCCCGGTCCAACGGCGCAATTCGACGACCGAAGTCAGCGTCCGATCAATCCATTGTCGATCCTGTTGACCAGCGCTTTTCCAGGCGTCGCCAGCGTGACCTCGCCGTTGATCATTCCAACGACAGCGAGTTCGGCAACGACCGCACAGTTGACCGGCGTCGCGCCAGGATTCACCACGATCAGCGCCAGCGCCGCCGACATGGACGGCGTTACCAGCAACAGCATCACGGTGACCAGCGATGAATAGGCCGCTCGCCCTGATTGCGTTGCTCACGCTGTCGACAACGTCGGCGCTCGCCGCCGACCTGACCATCGCCAGCGGTGTCGTCGTCAAATTCGGTAGCGATGCGGAGTTAGTGTCGCGCGATACCTTGCGGACGGAAGGCGAGGTGGTCTTTACCAGCATCAATGATGCGTCGGTCGGCGGCACAACGGTTTCTGGCGCGCCTGCGCCGCAGCCAGGCGATTGGAAAGGAATCACGCTGGCGCCGGGCGCGTTAGTCGCCGACACGCGTCTCGACCAGGCGGAGATCCGCTACGCGGGCGGCGGGGGCAACGCAGGTTTGAGCCTGTCGCGTTTGAACTACACTTTGGCCGATCTGCGGCTGTGGCGCAATCTCGTCGGCATTCGCGCCAGCGGCGGCGGTACGGCGGTCATCGACGAGAGCCGCATCCTCGAAAACGGCGTGGGCGTACTTGCCGAGGCTGGCGCCACGCCGCGCATCGAACGCTCGGAGATTTCTGGCAACACGATTTTCGGCGCGGAGAACCGCGCGCCAGCCAGTGTCGCGTTGGCGCGCGGCAATTGGTGGGGCCACCCCAGCGGGCCGCAAGATCCGTTGGCCAATCCTGCGGGTCAGGGCAATGCCGTGTCGGCGGGTGTCGATTACGGTCAGTTTCTCGATGGTCCGCCGTTGGTGCGCTGCAGTGTGCGCGCGGCAAACAACGTTTACACGGTCATTCGGCGCGACATTTCGTTGGCGCTGGCGTGTCGAAACGCTATCGAGTTCCGATTGTCTGAATCGACCGAATTCACTGGCCCTTTTTCGCCGCTCGCTACGATCGCGAATTTCCGCCTGTCGCCTAGTCCGGGCAGCAAAACGATCTATGCGCAGTTCCGCGGCGAAGCGGGGCAAACTCGGGTCGTGTCCACGCCGCAACCTTTCGTGTACAACCCGACCACACCCCTGGTGACGTTTCAAGCTCCAGCTGCGAATGCAGTGTTGACGGAAAACACCACGATTCGCGTTACGGCGACCGATCCGATTGGCGTGACCGGCGTCGAGTTCCGTGCCAACAGCACGGTGCTCGGCACCGACAGCGAAGCACCTTACGAGTGGCTGTGGGAGGTGAGCAGTTTCGCGGACGGCCCCTACACGCTGACCGCGATCGCGACCAACAGCGATGAGCGCACCGGTCAATCAACGCGTGCGATCCGGTTAGAGCGGATCGACCCGCAGCCGGATAGCTACACGTTCAACGAAGGCGAAGTGCTGTTCGTCGACGCGCCTGGCGTGCTGGCGAACGATCAGGCTGTCGCCTCAGGCGTGATTATCGATGTGATGCAGCAACCGGCCTGGGGCACATTGAACGTCACTAACGATGGGGCTTTTGTATTCCGACCAGACACCCCAGATCGCAACGGAACGACCACCTTCCGCTATCGATTGCGTCTGGGCAGCGTCGTATCGCAAGCGGTGACGGTGACGTTGAATGTGACTTCGGTCAACGATCCCCCTGTCACGCAGGTCGACAGGTTCTTGACCGACGAGAACGTCAGTCTCGACGTTCCTGCGCCGGGTGTGTTGGAAAACGACAGCGACATCGATAGTGCCACGCTCTCGGTTGCCCTTCTGGTGCCACCGAACCAGGGCTCGTTGCTGCTGCGGCCCAATGGTTCGCTGACCTACGTGCCGGACATCAACTTTCGGGGCGATGTCGAGTTCGTCTACGAGGCCATTGACGGATCGGGCGGCCGCTCGCAGGCCACGGCGATCATTGCGGTCACCCAGCCGCCGACTGCCACCAACGATGTGTATCTGCTCGACATGGATCAAACGTTGACCGTCGACGAGTTCGCCGCAGGATTGGTCGGCAACGATCTCGATCAACCTGAGTACCCGGAGGTTGGGGAACTGACGACGATTCTCGTCAGCTCGCCAGCCAATGGAACACTACAACTCGATCCCGATGGCACCTTCGTCTATCAGCCGAACAGCGGCTTCCAGGGCCTCGACCCGTTCGCATACAAAGTGACCGATGGTTTGTCGGAGTCGAACGATGCGACCGTCACGTTGGCAGTGGGTGTGACTGGACTGCCACGCGCATTCAACGATGCGTATCAAGGCACGGAAGACCAGGAATTGATCGTCAACGCCGCCAATGGCGTGTTGTCGAACGACACCGACGGCGATACGCCGCGTGGGGACTTGGAAGTGTTCCTGGTCAATTACGATCGCAGCCGCGTTCCTCCAGAGCCATCGCCTTTCCCGCAGCGCGATCGGATCACGCTGAATCCCGATGGCAGCTTTAGCGTCAGACCGGGTCCCAATTTCAATGGACCAACTTGGTTCACATACGAAATCTACGACGGTACTAGCGCCAGCAACGTTGGCCGCGTCGATCTCGACATTCAGTTAGTGAACGATGGCGTGGTTGCAGAAGACGATACCTACGGTACGCGCCAGAATCAGTTGCTGGCAGTGCCTTCCCCCGGGCGCGCACCGATTCGCGAAAACGATCGTTATGACGACGACTTTCCAGTGGCCTTCGAGACCGTTGGCACTCCGCCCCTTGGAACTGTAACCTGGGGCGCCAACGGCGCTTTTACCTATGCGCCGCCTCAAGGCTTTTCGGGCTTCGATGAGTTCACTTATCGTGTCTTTCAGATTGCTACCGGCATCGGCGACACAGCAGTCGTGCGAATTCGAACCAACGCGCCGCCGGTGGCGGTGGACGATGCCTACACGGTTGACGAAGACAGCGTTACCGTGGTCACGCCATCCGTGTTGGCGAACGATAGCGATCCTGATTTAGGCGATATCGTTAGAACATCCGGCAATGGCATCAATGACTACTACGCGAGTATGTCGTGGAGCTCGAACACCTCCCCGACCGTCACGCAGGTCAGTACGAGACTGAATTTCTACGGCACCCGCCGCTTGTTCTATGGGATCACCGACGGTATCGATACTGATTTGGGTGAGGTCGTCGTAACCGTTCGTCCAATTCCAGATGCGCCCAGAGCTAATCTTGATAGTTATCTGACGCAGAGGGATTCGCCACTGACAGTGAGCGATCCACTGCTGGGCGTGATGCGCAACGATTTCGATCCTGACGCACGCGAGGGCGCAGGCTCGGCGCCTTGGCCAACCGCGCAACCCATCGACCTTGAGCCCTTGGTTTTGCAGTTGCTCAACCAACCTGCCAATGGCACCGTACAACTCAATCCCGACGGCACGTTCGTCTACACACCGAACACCGGCTACTCCGGCCTCGACGAGTTCCGCTACCAGCTGACCGATGCCACAGGACGCATCAGCGAGCCCGGTCGCGTGCAGATTCGGGTCAACACACCGCCGACCGCGACGAACGACAGCTATTCGCTCAACGAAGATACGGTGATGATCGTTCCGCGTGCGCAAGGATTACTAACAAACGATTCGGATATTGACGGCGACACGCTGACATCGTTCTGGGCGTCGACCCAACCTTGCGGTCCGTGTCGCGGACGCGTCACCGTGCGCGGCGACGGCGGTTTTACGTTCACGCCTGACCTCAATTACTTCGGTACCGACCAGTTCCGTTACTTCGCGGGCGATCCGTTCCGCGCCAACGCCATCGGACGCGTCGACCTCACGATCCTGCCCGTTAACGATGCGCCGATCAGCGAACCTGACTCGTATCGTATCGACGAGGACACCCCGCTTATTGCCGCGGAGCCGCAAGGTTTGTTGCGCAACGACGAGGAAGTCGACGGGGAAACGCTGGTTGGTGCCATCGTCGTGCGGCAGCCCACCAAAGGTGCCGTCGCCCTGCAGGGTAACGGAGGATTGACGTTCACGCCCAATGCTGATGTCAACGGGCGCGACACGTTCCGCTATCGGGTGTTCGATGAATCAGGCTTATTTGACGAGAACGAGGTGGAGGTTCTGATCGACGCTGTCAACGATTCGCCACAAGCGAACAACGATAGCTACAGCATCGATCAAGACACCACGCTCAGCGTGACAGCGGCCTCGGGCGTTCTTTCCAATGACAGCGACATTGATGGTCCGGCGCTGTCAGTCACCGTGGTATCGCCAACAACGCACGGCGCGCTCACGCTGCAGCCGAGCGGTGCTTTCACGTATGCGCCGAACGGAATTTTTTCCGGCATCGATCAGTTTCAATATCAAGTCAGCGACGGCTTGGGTGGCGTTGCTGCCGCCACCTCGACAATCAACGTTCGCGACGTTGCCAATCCGGTCGAAATCAACGTCACGGATGATGTGTATGCGGTCGAAGGTCCGAGTCTCACCATCGCCGCGCCCGGTGTGCTGGGCAACGATACGGTGACGGGTGCGCCGAGCCTGACAGCCGCGCTCGTCACTGCGCCTGCGCATGGCACGGTCAGTGTGGCCGCCGACGGCGGTTTTAGTTACACGGCGCCTGCCAATTTCGTGGGAAGCACTACATTCACCTATTCGGCGAGTGCATCGGGTGCCTCTGAGCTGGGGCTGGTAACGCTTAACGTCAACAACGTTGGCAACCAACCGCCGGTCGCGGTTGGCGAGCAGTTCGGCGTCCTGGAAGATGGTGTACTGGATTCCAGTGCGGCGGGCGGATTGCTCGTTAATGACGACGATCCCGAAGGCGCAATACTGACCCTGGTCATCGTCGATCCGCCGCAACACGGGCAACTCGACTCGCAAGCCAACGGGCAATTCGTCTACACACCAGCCGCGAACTACCATGGCGCCGATCAATTCCGCTATCGCGTGTCAGACGGCGCGTTGACGTCAAACTTGGTTACGGCAGCGATCACGGTGTTCGCCCAGAACGATGCGCCCGTCGCCGCGGCCGATGCCTATCAGGTTCTTCGCGACCAAACCCTGAGCGTTCTGGCGCCAGGCGTGCTTGGCAACGACTCCGATGTCGATGGCGACGCCTTGTTGGTTGAGATCGTCGACGCGCCGCTGCGAGGGCAGTTGACCATGGCCGCGAATGGTGGATTCAGCTATCAGCCATTACCGGGCTTGAGTGGGCAAGACACCTTCCGCTACGCCGTTACCGATGGCTCCGCGCGCGCGCTGACCACCGTGTCGATCCAGATCACAGTTCCAGGGAACCGCCCGCCAGCTGCGCAGGGCGAAGCCTATACGCTGGCGGAGGACGGCACTCTGCAGAGCGGCGGCAGTGTGGCGCGTTTGACCGCGAACGACAGCGATCCCGATGGTGACCCGTTGCTGGTTCAAGTGCTCACAGCACCCGAGCACGGCGAACTGCTGATCGATGGCAACGATTTCAGCTACCGACCGGATCAGGACTATGCAGGCAGCGATTCGTTCACCTATCGCGTCACCGATGGCGCGCTGACGAGCCCGGTTGTTACTACGCAACTCACGATCACGCCGGTCAATGATCCGCCGCACGCAAATCCCGATCTTTATCTGACCACTCAAGGTTCGGCGCTGACCGCGACCGCCGCCAACGGCGTGCTGGCGAACGATGTCGATGTCGACTCTGTTTCGTTGTCGGCGTCGGTTGTAACGCCGCCCGCACACGGTACACTCACGCTGCAATCGAACGGCGCGTTTGTTTATTCGCCCGTGGCCGCTTACTTCGGCCGCGATGAGTTTGTCTATCGCATCAGCGATGGCGCCGCCGAGACCACCGGACGTGCCGCAATCGATATAACCGCAAGCCCGAATCAACGCCCGATCGCAGTCGGCGAGAGCTTTGTGATCGCCGAGGACGCGACGCTCGATACCACAGCATTGGAAAGCTTACTGGCGAACGACACCGATCCTGAAGGTCAGGCATTAAGCTTACGCATTGTGGTCCCGCCGCAGCGCGGAACCTTGACGCAACTGAATGCCGGACACATTCGCTTCGTGCCGCAACGCGATGACACAGGCATCGTCAGCTTCGACTACGTCGTCAACGACGGTGTGCTCGATTCGCAACCCGCGCGTGTGCAAATCCAACTGACGCCTGTGAACGATGCGCCGGTTGCCGTGCCCGATGCCTTCAGTCTTGCCGCCACCGCTCCCTCGCTGGTCATCGGTGCGGCCCAAGGTGTGCTGACGAATGATGGCGACGCCGACGGCGACACGCTGATCGCTACGGTCGTGCAAGCGCCGGGCAGCGGAACGCTAACTCTGGGGTTGGATGGCTCATTCACCTACACGCCCGGCACGCCGCGCCCACCGCAAGTCACTTTTAGCTATCTCGCCCGCGATCCTGCGGGTTTGGCGAGTTCAGCGGTGGTGACCATCAATCTCGGCGGCGCCGCGGTCGACGATGTTTTCCGCAATGGATTTGAGGGCACGCCATGAGCTTGCGTTCTGTGTGGGTGGCGTGGGTCGCTGCTGCGCTGTTGATGGCGGCACAGCCTCAGGCTGCACAAGCTAACGTCGACGCCGCGATGGCGTGGCTTGATGGGCGCGAAGAGGCCGCGCAAGGCGTGCATCGGCCGAGCGATTTGGCCAACCGCGTCGATACCAACGCCGAAGCGCTGTTGACCGTGCAGCGCTTGTCGCGCTCCGGCGATTTCGCTCTCACCGTGCAACGAGCCATCGGCGATCTCCAGCCGAATCTGTATTCGCTAGCGCGACAAGCGCGATTGCGACTCGACCAAGGGCAAGCGGCCACGACGCAACTCACGGAACTACTTGCAGCGCAGAACGCCGACGGCGGTTTTCCGCCCGTGGCCGGTCTGCAAAGCGAAGCCTTGACCACCGCCTACGCGATTCTGGCACTGGATCGTGCCGGGCAGGGCGCGGGCACGCCGGTTGCACGGGCGGTCGGTTTTCTGGGGACGCAGCAACAAGCCGATGGTGGCTGGTTATCGGCATCGGGGAACCTAAGTTCCGTGTTTGCAACGGCCGAAGTATCGATGGCCTTGGCGGCGATTCGCACGCGCTTCGATGTCGGGCTGGCGATCACGCGCGCGACGGCCTTCATCCTCGGCAAGCGTCGCAGCGACCAGAGCTTCGGCGAAATCCTCGAAACCGGGTTGGCGCTCGACGCGTTGATCGCACTGCGTTCGCCGCGTAGCGGGTTGCAGTCCTCGGTCACTGCACTTCGCGCGCTGCAGCAGCCCAACGGCAGCTTCGCGGGCGATGCCTACGTCACAGCCGTCGCGGCTCGCGCGCTTTGGCAGTTCGAGCAACCCGATGTTCCACCGACTGGCGCTGGGCTGCGCGCACGGGTGCTCGCCGCGGCAACCGACTTGCCTATCGAAGGCGCGACGTTGGAGTTGAGTGGTACGGCCACGGTCGCGTTGACGACGAACAATCAAGGTCGAATCCAAACCACATCGTTGACGCCGGGGCCATATCAGGCGCGCCTGCGCTTTACCGGCATGCGCGATGTGTTGTTCAGTCTCACCGTTGCGCCTGGCCGCGTTCTGGAGCTCGGCGATCTGCGCATGATTCAGGGTAATACGCCACAGGACGATTTTGCTGTGATTCGCGGCATGGTTACGTCCGTGGAGACCGGCCAGCCGATCGTCGGTGCGCAAGTGCGGATCGTGTCGCCGAGCACGTCGGTGTTGACCGATGCTGACGGTCGCTATCAGTTCCTCCAGGTCACGCCGGGTATTGTTACTTTGCGCGCCAGCAGCGAGGGTTTCTCGACCGAAGAGACGCAGGTCACCGCAGCTTCGCGCGGGCTCATCGACCAGTCATTCGCGCTATCGCCGCAGTCGGCACAAGCGGGCGCCATCATTCGCGGCGTGATTCGCCACGGCACCACCAATCAACCCATTAGCGGCGCACAGGTAGCAGTGGTTGGCGGCGCGCCAGCGGTGAGTACGTTAACTGCGGTGGACGGCAGTTACTCGCTGCAGAGTGCCGCGGGCGCCGCCGTGAATATCCGAGCATCGAAAGCCGATTTCGACGTCGTCAACGCCACGACGCGCCTGGTGGACAATCAAGTCTTACTGTTCTCGCCGCGCCTGTATCCCACCGGCACCACGCCCATCGACGGCAACACCGCGCGCATCAGCGGCACGATCGTCAATCAGGCCAATCGCCGGCCGATCGAGAACGCTTTGATCGTGGTCACCGATCCATCCGGCCAACGCACCGTTCGTAGCGCCGCGAATGGCCAGTTCAGCATCAGCGGCTTGCAAGGCCCAACCACACAACTGGCGATCAGTGCCGATGCCTACGAGTCGGCGACGCTGGCGGTGCCGTTGCTGCCGCTGCAGCAGCGCGACATCGGACGCGTGGGATTGAAACCGACGACGATCGCCTACTACCTGCCGGATCTACGCATCGTTGGCTCAACGCTCGCCTCCAGCGAGCCGGATACCTTTGTGCTCGCCGACCAGTTCACGGTCGAAGTCGTCAACGCTGGTACGTCGACGGTGACGCAAGATTTCACGCTACTCGCGTTCCTGGACGCCAACGACAATGGCGTGTACGACCCGGCGACGGAGCCAGAAGTCGGCCGCGTCCGCGAGGACAATGACGTCGCCATCGGCGGCAGCGTCGATATCGATATTGCTGTGACAGCGCAACTGCAATTCCGCGATGCGCCCGTGGCGTTCTGGGTCGACGCTGAAAATGAGGTGATCGAGGTCGACAACGACAACAACACGGGATCGAGCTTGCTCGGTTGTCGCGTGACCCCGGCGCTTATTGCGCAGAACAATGTGCGCGAGAAATGGCATTGGCGCGGATTGGCGAGCAATCGCAACATCAACTCGTTGAATCAGACGCCGTCAGTGACGCAGCTCACGGACGACAACGCCGATGGTGTGATCAACCAGCTCGATATTCCCGATGTGGTGTTCGTCGCCGGCGAGAAGTTCAGCGTCGAGCCGCCGCGAACTGCGATCGTTGCGCTGAGCGGCGATACCGGCGCTGAGATCTGGTCGCGGACCGATATCTTGCTGTCGATGTTCACCTCAACCGTCGCAGGGGATATCGACAACGACGGGATCGCCGAGATTATCGCTGTGCGCAACTGGCGCGAAGAGATCATCGCGTTTGAGCACGATGGCACCATCAAGTGGCGAGTGCCGGTGGGCGGGCCACGTAAGCCCAACAATCGGCCATTCCCCGAGCCTTACGTTTACGATTTGCCGATCATCGTCAATTTGGAAGGTGACCTGGAGGCCGAGGTGGTTCTGGGTCGGAAAGTGTTCCGCGGCCTTACCGGCGAAGTGCTCTGGGAGGGCGCCAACGACGCTGGCGGTGACGGCGGGAAACCCGCGAACACGCCTCTGGTGGCGGCGTTCGGCATCGGCTCAATCGCTGCCGACGTTGACTTGAATGGAACGATGGAGGTCATCGCTGGACGCTCGATGTACGACTTCGAAGGCAACACGGTATGGCATCGCGGTGACATTGAAAACGTACCGTTTCGCGATCGCGGCGGAACGCTGCTGAACCATTCCGGCACCAACGCAGTTGGCAATTTCGATTCGGACAATTTTGCGGAAATCGTGCTCGCCATCAATGACGAGCTGTGGTTGCTGGAGCACACAGGCGCGACGATATGGGGGCCTAAGTTCTCGCCAGATAACGGTACCATCGGCGCCCCTTCCGTCGCCGATGTCGACGACGACGGTTTGCCGGAGATCATTGTTTCCAGTGGCGATCCACAAGGCGGCGTTTCGGCGAAGCTCACCGTTTTCGAGTCCGATGGAACGGTCAAGTGGTCCAAGGACATCGATGACGTTTCTGGGGTGACCAGCGCTACGGTCTTTGATTTCGAGAACGACGGCGTTCTAGAAGTGATCCATAGCGACGAGAAAAACCTGCGCATGTTCGATGCGCAAACCGGTACGCAGTTGTACTTCACCTTAAATACCTCGCCAACGGTATACGAGTACCCTGTCGTCGTCGACATCGATGGTGACAAAGAAGCCGAAATCATCATCACGGGCTACGAGTTCGATGTCGATGGCGCGCAGACCCCTGGGGTGCGAGTCTTCGAAGCGCAGAACGGCGCCTGGGCCGACGCGGGTTCGGTATGGGGCTCGCATTCGTTCCACATCGACAACGTCCGCGAGAACTCGAGCATTCCATTGCTCGAAGAGCCTTCGTGGCTGACGCATAACACCTATCGCGTGCAGCGTAGCCCATTGCCGGATCCGCTCGGCATGCCCGATTTCTCGGTCGGCGATCTGCGCTTGATCGATCAGGGCCCGGGTCGCTTGCCGATTGCACGCGTGCGCGTCGGAAACGCTGGCCCAGTGGATGCACACTCACCGCCGATGCTTGGTCTGTATCGTGGCGACCCGGCGGCGGGCGGCACGCTGCTGCGTCAGCTCAGGCTCGATACGCTGCGGCCATCGCGTTTCCAGATTGTCGATTTGGGCGAAGTCAGTACAGCGGGTAGTGGCCAGTTATATGCGGTTGTCGATCAGCAGGGTCGCGCCCGAGAATGTCGCGAGCAGAACAACCAACGCGTCATCGCCTTCGGTGCAACGAACGGTTTAGGCGACCTGCAGCTCGCCACCGACAAGTTGAGTTATCGACCGGGCGAGTCAGTTGTCGCCACAGCAACGGTCGCTAACCAGGGCGCGCTCCCAGCAGATTTCAGCGTCACCTGGCTCATTCGCGATGGGCAAAGCCGCACCACGACAACGTTAAACGACGAGGCGTTTGCTGCGGTGCCAGCCGCTGAGAACCGCGCGCGATCGCAATCTTGGAATAGCACCGGCACGCTTGCCGGCTCCTATGTGCTGGTGGGCAGTTTGCGCAACGACGAAGGCGTCGTGATCGACACCGCGACGGTGAGTTTCGCGATCAACGGCGATGCCAGCGGACCTGCAGGTGGCGTATCTATCCGTCCGTCGAAAGCGGAATATGCCGCCGCCGAAGTCCCGCAGTTGTTCTATCGCGCACAGAACCTGTCGGCCAGCGAAGTCATCCGCTCGCCGGAAGTTGTCGTCACAGTGGCTGGCCCGAATGGCTTTGCTTTCGAACGCGCGATCGCGATCAACGATCTCTTCGCCGGCGCCAGCCTGGATGGCGAAGTGTTTGTCGACACGGCTACGGCCAGCGGCGTTTACACCGTGACCGCACGCTTGCGTTCGCGACTCACTGGATTCCTGTATGCCACCGACAACTCCAGCTTCGGCAAGAACGTCACGCCGACACAACTCGTCGAAGGCTTCGTCAACGTCTCGCGCGCATCGGTGCCCGCTGGACAAGCGCAGACCTGCGTGTTTACCGCACGCAATCGCGGCAGTGCGCCATTGAGCAATCTGCCACTGCGGCGTCGCGTGGTTGAAATCGATAGTGGCGTCGAGAAGTCGAGCGCGCCGTTCAGCGCAAACCTGGCACCGGGCACCGATGTGGTCGTCAGTCAGGAGTTCAGCACTGGAGGATTCAATACGGTCGACCATGCGTGCCTGCTGGAAATCAACGAAGGCGCCAGTTGGCGCGTGCTCGATGCCGAACCCTTTGCGGTTGAAGGCTTGCCGCAACCTGCGGTGTTGGTCACACCAACCCAAGGTTTAGTGACGTCCGAATCTGGTCAAACGGCGATGTTCACGGTGCGTTTGGCCACCGCGCCCAGCGCCAATGTGACTGTGCCGCTGACGAACCCGGATACCAGCGAGTTCGCAATGGCACCGACACAATTGGTATTCACGTCGAGCAACTGGAGCGATCCGCGCACGGTCACGCTCACCGGCGTCAACGACGATCTCGCCGATGGCGATCAGAGCGCGACCATTCGCGTTGAGCCCGCAACCAGCAGCGATGCAACTTATAACGGCATCGACGGCCCCGATGTCTCAGTGAGCAACCTCGATGACGACACCATTGCGATTCGCGTTAGCCCCGCGGCGATTGACGTTGCCGAATCGGGCACAACAGCCGTTGTCAGCTTCAGCGTCAACGCCGAGCCGACGAGTCCGATCACCGTTGCTGTCAGCAGCAGCGATTCAACTGAGTTCGCGCTGAGCGCGCCAACGATTTCGATTACGCCCGCCAACTGGCAAGCCCCGCAGTCGCTCACCGTGACCGGTGTCGACGACACCGATCTCGATGGCCTGCAAACCGGCAGCATCGTCACTGCGGCCGCGCAGTCGAGCGATGCGCGTTTCAACGGCATCAACCCGGCGGACGTCGTCGCGCGCAATGCCGACAATGAGGCGCCAACGATCATCGTCGAGCCGGTCAGTATCACGACCAGCGAATCCGGATCGCCGCAGAGCTTCGTGGTTCGCCTCAACGCCGCGCCGACCGCGCCGGTTACGATTCCCATCGGGGCCGTCGATCTCAGCGAATGGCTGGTGCTGGACTTGTCCATTGAGTTGAACGCGAGCAACTGGCAGCAGGGCCGCAGCGTGCTGGTCAGGCCTGTCAACGATAGCGATGTCGACGGCGACCAGACGGGAACCTTAAGCCTGCAGGCGGCTACAAGCGCGGATGCGCGCTTCAACGGTATCGATCCGTCTGATGTGGCGTTGACCAATCTCGACGATGATGGCCCGCAAATCATCGTGGAGCCGACCACCGGATTGATCGTCAGCGAAACCGGCACCACGGCAGGTTTTACCGTTCGCTTGACGGTCGCACCCACTGCACCCGTGCAAGTCGCGTTGTCGAGCGGCGATGCCACCGAGTTTGCTGTGGCGCCAACGGAACTGACGTTCACGCCTAACAACTTCGCAGCGCAGACCGTCACCGTCACCGGCGTGAATGACAGCGAAATTGACGGGAACGTAGTGGGTCAGATCGTTACGGCCGCAGCGGTGAGCACCGACACGCGCTACGCCGGTATCAATCCGCCGAATGTTGTCGTGACCAATCTCGACGACGAGCAGGCGCAGGTGTTCGTCACGCCCAATGGCAGCATCGACACCAGCGAAGAGCGCACCACGGCGACCATCAGCGCGCGCTTGAGTTCGGCGCCCAGCAGCGAGGTGCGGATCGCGCTGAGCAATAGCGATACAAGCGAATGGTCGCTGGATCGCACCGAGCTTATATTCCCGAGCGGCAGCACCGCAGCGCAGACGGTTACGGTGACAGGCGTCAATGATTTCGAGATCGATGGCGACGTTCTCGGGGTCATTGGCCTCGCGCCGATCGTCAGCGGCGACTCGCGCTACAGCGGCATCAATCCGCCCGATGTGCCAGCCATCAATCGCGACAACGACGTCGCAGCCGCTTTCACGATCACACCGACCGGCACGATTGAAACCACCGAAGCAGGCGGCAGCGCGTTCTTCGACGTGCGCCTGTCCACCGAACCCACGGCCGCGATCAGTGTGCCGTTGACCAACCCCGACACCACCGAGTTCGCGCTGGATCGAACGCAAATTGTGTTCGAACCGGCGACGTGGCAGCAACCGCGTCGAGTGGTCGTCACCGGCGTCGACGATACAATTCTCGATCCGGACATTGAGGGCGTGATTGTGCTTGGGTCTGCCGTCAGCCAGGACACCCGTTACAACGGCATCGATCCGCCGGACGTTACCGCGATCAATCGCAACGACGATTTCACGCCGCCTGCCGAGCTGCGCCTCACGGCAGTCGACTTGAGCACCAGCGAGAGCGGCGAAACCGGGCGCATCGAGGTTGTGCTCAATCGTGCGCCGACTACGGCCACGCCGGTGCGCATCACGATCGCAACCAGCAACCCGGGTGAAGTGCGCGGCGAACCCGTCGAACTAACGTTCACCCAAGCCAACGCTACCGTCACGCAGAGCTTCACGCTGCGCGGTGTCGACGAATTCATCGACGATGGCGATCAGACGGTAAGCTTGACCCTGCGCGTGTTGCCAGGTAGCGATCCCGACTTCGCAGCATTGCCTGCGCAGAACTTCACGGCCACCAACGTCGACAATGACGCTGCGGCGGTGCGTTTGTCACTGACTGGCCCTGCCGAAATCCTGGAAGGCCAATCCACAGCGCTGGCGCTCACGCTCGGATCGCAACCAACAGCGCCGGTGCGTGTCGATCTAGAAGCTGTGCTCCGCGCACCCGGACGCCCAGGCGACCTCGACTACACCTTCGAACCCGTGAGCGTCACGCTGGCACCATCGCTGTGGAACGTGCCGCAGGCGCTGACCTTGAGTACCCGCGACAACCGCGCGATCAACGGCAGCCAGATTGTCGATGTGCGCATCGTGCGCATCGTCAGCGACGATCCGCTTTACCCGCCACTGACCGCAATACCCGTTTCCGTGCGCGTCATCGATCTCGGCCTTAGCACTGTGCAAGGCATCCCAGCCAATCGCGGCCTGTGGTTGCTCGTGCTCCTGCTCGGCGCCATCGGCGCAGTGCAATTGGCAGGATCGCTGCGGAGGCGCGCATGAGCCAATGTGGTTCCCGCTCAATCACAAGATTACAGCGCGCGGCCTCCATGGGTCGCGCTGTAGCGCGACGCTGTTGTCTGTTCCAACAAGCCGATAGTCCGCCCATGGAAGCGAGACGATGTTTTCTGTTCGCACAGGTGGACAATCCGTCTGGGGCTGCGCGTCCGTCCAAAGCCGAAAGCCCCGAAGGGGCGCAATACAGTAGCCCAGGGCGAAGCCCTGGGTTCGATGCCCAAACAGAGCACAGCCCTGAAAGGGCGAAACAAGCGCGACCACGTTGCCTCGTCCCACCATCGAGCCGAACGTTGCACCAAGCAACACCCAGGAGCCTCGCATGACCCATCACGTTTTCGACCCGGCTCCGTTGGCCCACCTCCTTCACCGCCTGCAGCAATGCACGCTGGCGCTGGGCATTGCGGCGATCCTGACGCTTGGCGCGTGGCCGGGCGAGCCGCTGCGGGCATCCGTAGGAGCTGCAGCGCCTTTGGCTTCTGCGGTGACGGCTGCCGCCGAATCATCGCAATCGCCCAGTTTGCGCAAGTACCACGTCAGCCTCGAGCGAATCGGCGGGTGGTTGCGTGCTGCGTCGAACAAGGATCGGTTAGGGCGAGCACGTTCGAGCGCTCCGCGAGTGGGCGAGTGGAACCACCCCTTGACACTGGCAGGCAAAATCGAGGACGAGGCAGCGAAACTGGCGGGACTCGAACAGGCGCTCGATGACGAGTTGGCCCACGACTTGGCGCGTTTGGAGCAGATTGGAAGTTCCGGTCTGAAGGCGGCTGTACAGTCGGCTCACGATCAAATCCGTCAGAGGTTGGCTCTGTTTCGGGCGCGAGTACAAACGCTGACTCAAGCGCGCACGGCGCGCGAAACACCGGGCATTTCGAGTGCCGTACAAGCTTTGGCTGACGAACTCGCAAACTACGAATCTGCCAGTGGCTATGCGACCTTTGTTCCGGATGCTGTCACTGCGATTCACACACAGCCAGTTGCGATTGCGCCGGCGGCTGACGAGTCGGCTTTGGTTGCGCGGAGCGGGCTGGCACGAGCGCCGGCACCCAACACGCCAACGCCGGCCGACCTCGCGCCATCGGATGAAGTTCAGCTGACCTCGGCGATTCGTTCGTTGGCGCAATCGTTGGATAACAATCCGGCCCGAATCCGCGATTGGGTCTACAACAACATCAAATATCTGCCGACGTTCGGTTTCGCGCAAGGTTCCGATCTAACGCGAATCAACGGGCAAGGAAATGCCTTCGACCAGGCATCGTTGCTTATCGCGTTGCTGCGTGCCGCGGGCGTCCCGTCCAGGTTCGTGTATGGAACGATCGAGATCTCCGCCGATCAGGCACGCAAGCTAACACTCGCAACATCCGCGCCAATGGCCATCGACTTAATGCGTCGCGGTGGCATCCCAACCACGGCAGTCGTGTCTGGGGGAACGATTCAAAACGTTCGCCTGGAGCATGTTTGGGTCGAGGCTTGGCTCGATTTCATTCCATCGCGAGGCGAGATCAATAGCGAGGGCGATCAATGGGTGCCGATGGATGTGGCACTGAAGGAGCAAGCGGTACTCGAGCGACTTGAGCTTGAGTCGCAGTTTCCTGGGAGCGCGACGGCGGTAGCGCAGTCCTTCGCCAACAGCGCAACCGTTGCCCCGGATGGATTGTCGGTCACGGGTTTCGACTTCTTGATCTTAGAACAAGCCTATGCCGCGCACGGTCAGGCGATCGAAACGCATGTCAGCAACACCATGCCAGATGCAACGGTCGATCAGTTGTATCGCCGCGCCGCCATTGTGCCAAAGCAGCGCGTGGCCTTTGAGGGGCAAGTGGCGTTTCGCGTACTGGCAACTGCGCCACGATTCTCCGCCGCTCCGAACAATCTCAAGCACCAAGTGCATGTGCGCTTGTATGCCACCTATCTCGACTACACGCAGCGTTCGCCGAACCTGTCCTGGTCGATACCGGCGGTCTCTATAGGAACGCAAGCGTTGGCAATCCGTTATCGCCCGGCGAACGACGCGAGTGCCAATGCGTTGCGCAGTTTCAGCGAATCGAACGATCGCCAAATGCCGTTGCCGGGCATCAGCGTTGTTCCGCATATCGAACTTGACGGGACATCAGTGGCGAGCGGTACGTCCACAGGCATCGGCACACAGCACTTTTGGGATGCTTTCGTCGCAGACCCCAACGGTCAAACCAGTGGCGCCTACGAGCCCTATCGCTTCGCGGCCGGCAGCGAGGCGGTACTCGGGTTCGACGCGGCGGGCGTTACTCCGGACATGATGAAGGCCCGCTCGGATCGCCTCACGCCAGGGCGCCCGCAAGCGCTTCGCGAGGGCCTTTACATGGCGGGCCTGAGCTATTGGTTCTGGCACCGGCACTACGAGAAGGTTGCGGCGGATCAATATCAGAGCGTTACCACGCCCGTCGCGTCTATCGGTGCGTTTTACGCGCCGCTCAACGTTCGCTACTTCTTTGGTATCCCTCGAACCGGCTCGATGGGCGGCTACGCAACAGACGTTAAAGCCGCGAGGTTCGCCGTGTCTGCGCGCGATGCCGAAGCGCTAAAGCGCATTACCTTCAAAGCCGGCGTACAAGGGTCATTTGTTGAGGGTTCGACTTGGGAGACGTTGTTTCGCTTGCCACAAGGCGCTGCCAGCACGGCAACTTCCATCCTGATGCAGGCCAACGACGAGCGAATTCCGATCTACACCATCACCCAGCAGAATATCGCGCAGATTCTGCCCCGGCTGCAGTTGTTCGGCGATTCGATCAGCGAAATCCAGCAAGCTGTCGCAGCCGGCAGTCACGTAATTGCGCCCGAGCGCGAAATCACAAACGGCGGATTCACCGGCGCTGGCTACATCGTGTTCAATTCCGTCACCGGTGCTGCCCTGTACCGTGTCGACGGCGGCTCCAATGGGGCGCTGCTTTTCGCCTTCTGCCTAGCGAAGGCTTTCTTTGTCTCCTGCATCTTCGATCAGCTCGTCTGGTACTTCTATTCGCGAATGATTCTCCAGCTTCTGCCGGTGGACGAGAGCTCCGAACTGGCAGCACTTCTGGTGAATGCGACGGAGTTCGTGCCGATTCCGACGCAACTGGCATTGGCGCAGAACTACATCATGTTCATGGCGGCACACTTGGCCTTCATTGAAGTGACCGTTGCGTTGGCGACCGATGATTTAGACGGGCTCGCAGCCGCCTATGGCATCGACGTACCAAGTATTGAGTTATCGGCGCTCCTATGTCTCTTGCCGAGTCCATGCGCAGGCGGCGGCATTGGCGGCGGTCGACCGATGCCACCTGGAGCAACAGGTCGCGGCGGCGGCTCGGGCGCAGGTTCGAGTTCCGGGTCCAGCTCTGGCGGCAACTCTGCGGGCGGCCGGCGTGGGCGTGGTTTTGGAAACCCGGTTTTCACAGCAGGCGGCGAGAAGTATGAAAGCGAGACCGACTACGAAGGTGGAGGTCCGTTTCCGTTGGAATTCACTCGGACGTATTTAAGTCTTTCGCCATCAACTTCTGCGCTGGGGTTCCATTGGCGCCACAGCTACGAACGCAAGCTAAGCATCCGCTGGCGCGAGTCGAACGGGCAACCGAGAACAAGCGAGAACCCCCAAGTGGTGCTGGTTGTCAGGCAAGACGGGTCGTACATGGAGTTCATCGACTTCGCCGGCACGCTGCGCTCGCCCGCTGACTATCCCACGCAATTGGTGCGCCGTTCGAATGGAGGAACCACCACCGGTTTCGAATACGTCAACGAAGACGACGAGCGCGAGTTCTACGACCTCAATGGTCGGCTCACACGCATCGAATCGCGGGCTGGGGTCACTAAGACCTTGCAGTACACCCCAACCGGGCTGCTGCAATCGGTCACCGATGCCTTCGGGCGACAACTGACCTTCACCTACTCGGTTGGTGGCGTATTGAGGACCATGACCGATCCCAGCCAGCGCGTTTATCGCTACGACGTCGGCCCGTCCGGGCTGCTCGTCAAGGTCACCTTCCCCGACAGCAAATTCCGCAGCTATCTCTACGAGGGCATACGGCCAGGGCAGCTAACAGGCATTAGCGACGAACGCGATGAGCGCATCTACAGCTTTCGCTACGACTACAAAGGTCGAGTCATTCGTGCCGAAGGCGCAGACGGCGCAGACGTTTACGAATTCCGCTACCTGCCCGACTTGGTTACCGAGGTAACCGATCCCTACGGCACCCGAACGCGCTACGAGCACGAGGAGATTTACGAGGGAAGTTATCGAATTCTATCGGTCACTCAGCCTTGCGGTAGCTGTGGAGGAGACGTCTCGCGGCAGTCCTTCGACACGCGGGGCTATCTCGAAGAATCCGTCGACTTCAACAACAACCGAACCACGTACTCGAACGAAAGCCGCGGTTTGGCCACGCGCGTACGAGAAGCCGTCGGAACGCCGAAGCAACGCGAATCCACCTATCAGTGGCACCCGCAATATCGCTTGCCCACGCAGATGGTGGAGCCTTTGTCCCAGGGTCAACGCACAACCAACTTCGAATACGACGGCCGGGGAAACCTGCTGTTCGAGCGCGTTCAAGTGGGCGCCGAGACGCGGACGACGGCGTACACCTACAACAGCTTCGGTCAGGTGCTGAC
>JALHMG010000027.1 GCA_022844135.1 Lysobacterales bacterium | reverse complement strand
TGGCGCGATTGCCGACGCTGAAGGCCAAGGACATCGACAGCTTGCTGCCGACGAACTGGAAGCCTCAGACCAACATGCCGCACCCACCCGCCTGAAATCGCCGCCGGTGTCTAGGGATGCCCGCCGTCGGACGGATACTGACTCACAGTTAAATGGCTGTCCAGTTGTGTGTCGAATCCGCGCGCACGCGCTCATTTGCTTTCTGGCGCTGCTGATGCACCGGGTGATGCGCAAGCAGCTTAAAGCCAGCGGATCGGAATTGAGCCCCAGCGCCGCGCTGCGGCTGCTCAGCAACGTGCAGCGACATCACGTCCGCATCGACAACAAAGACTACGTCGGCAACACCCGCATCAATCCCGAGCAGCACGAGCTATTCGCCAAGCTCAAGATCCCCGAGCCGACCTAAAAAGCGCTTGTAGTGTCAAAAATGACTACCGTCATGTAGTCAAATCAACAGGTTGCAGCGCGAACTGTCGAACTCGGGCTAGATGTGCGGCGTCGGACGCTTACCTTGCTCAGCGCAGGCTAAGTGCTGGCATCAATCTCGACGTTTTATCGTCTCTTGCAACGCCGTGGCGAAGCGGCACCACGCCGCTTGCAGCGACCGCCACAGACGCATGCCCGGCCCCAGCTGGTCGCCACCGCACCGAACCAGGTCTGGACCTGGGACATCACCAAGCTGCCCACGGTGGTCCGTGGCGTGTCGCTCAACCTCTACCTCGTCCTTGATCTGTACAGTCGCTTCCTGGTTGGTTGGATGATCAGTCGTAAGGAAAACGCCGGTCTCGCCAAACACTTGTTCAGCCGCATCCTGCAGGCCCTCGCGGTACCCAAGCACACGCTGATCGTGCACCAAGACCGTGGCTCACCGATGACCGCACATACCTTTGCCGATCTGCTCAGCAGCTTTGGCGTTGCACGCAGCCATTCGCGCCCTCGCACCAGCAACGACAATGCCTTCAGCGAAAGCCAGATCAAAACCCTCAAGTACGCTCCCGACTACCCCGGACGCTTCCACGACGACGAGCATGCAAGGACCTGGACACGGCACTTCGTGGACCATTACAACCACCATCGTCCCCACGAAGGCATCGCCCTGTTCACCCCCGCCAACCTGTTCCTTGGACACGTCGATGAGATCCTCCGTGTCCGACAGCAAGCCCTCGATCACCATTACGCGCTCCACCCAGAGCGCTATCCACGCGGCAGACCGACCGCGACACCACCACCAACCCAGGTCTCGATCAACCCCGACCTCGCACTCCCCGCAGATCAACTCCTCGCCACCGCCGGTGCTCTCAAAACCAAGGAAACCCCCGTCGACCTACCCATCCCCGTCGTTGTTCAATAGAAAAAATCACGCCGTGTGTTGGAAAATGGTTGACACGTTCCGCCCATACGTGTCCTGGATTCTGAAAATTATTTCAACTTTCCTTCAAACGCCAACAGTTGTTCCGCCTTAATTATGATTCCAAGATTGTTGGGGATGCCAGCAACAGCGATCGCCTTTTGCTGTGTCGCTACTGGAACAATCACTACATCGCCTTGCACAGTGTGTTGAGGTCCAGCGTACAAAATACCCAAGAGCTTTATACGTGACCCCATTACGAGCGCGTTTCTAGTCTGATAACTTCCGATTTCAAAGAGAAGCACCGGGGACCCGCTTGATCCAGGAAAGCAAGCGGCATCAATAAGGAATTCTTGTTTTCCATTCCAATTCACTTTGTAATTAGAGGCCAGCAGTCCCTTCCTGAAGATTGGTAGATTATTTTTCCTGTCCCACAACCCATTTGGATAGCCGATCATTAAAACACCTTCCAGTCCCAGCATGTCATTCAGGTCGCTCGCTGTTGGAATCAGCTCTTTATCTAGTGTTATAAAATAAAACTGTGTATTTTTTGCCTCGGCCTCTCGCAAAAGCGGTGCAATCGGCATGACGCACAAATCAACCTCACTATCTGGATGTGGTAGCCATCTGTCCTGAAAAAGATCTAACTCAATAGATTTTGCGTTTCCAATATCAGGACCGCCACAAGAATTGCGTAAAGTTAATAAAAATCTTCCTCTTGTTGCCCCTTGTACCACGTGTTTGTTTGTGACGATGACAGGTATGTGTTGATCACCATTTCGGTCAAGGCTATAAAAGAAGCCTGTTCCCGTTCCAAGACCGCCGCCTTGTAGATCGCATTCAATGCGAACTGTGCTATGGGCAAATTTTTCAGCCGGACTTAGTTCCATGCGCAAACCTCAATGATGCATAACGTTTGAATTCACCGGCCTGGTCATTTCTTAGCGGCGTTTGCTTCAATAAGGAACAGGATGCTGGTCGCGGTGAGATTTAGTGAGTAGCGTGCCAGATACTCAGGGACGACAGTTAAATCAGGCCCTTGCCCATGCCCCCCAAGTTTATTTCTTACCGTCGGAACGCCGCTCTCCAGCAATGAACGAAGCGAACCCACCTGCGATTCGAGAAATGACGGAATAAGCCCGTTGTTCAGGCAGGTATTAATGAGCGTCTTTGCCGTGTCATTGGATTGACTCGCCCAACCCCGCCCCTTGCAGATGGCTTTCATAGTGCTCTCAAGAGCCTTCAGTGCATCGACGAGGCATTCCTTGTGTCGTCCGTGTCGATAGTGTTCGTGTGCTAGCAAGAACTCCTCATTCGCACCTTTGAACGCCTCCCCGCGCAACAGCGCGAGAGTTGGTTTCACTGCTTCAGCGTGCAAGAAATTGGAGTCGAGGCGTATCAACTCATTCGACTCGAATTGAAACCCAATGCCATGCTCCCTGAATCGCTCGTTTAGCTCAGATACTGCCTCTTCTGCTTCCAGCTCCCTGTCGGTGTGGTACCTGTAACTTTGGTTGTCTGGAATGTATGTATTGATGAATTTGAAGCAAAGTTCGACAACATCAAGAGCCCGCTCTGTTGATTCCTCGGCCAGAAAGAAAGAGAAGACGGACTCTGCATCAGACTTGGGGTATTGGACCAATTCAAACAAACCGTATTCTCTGCATAAAGTTTGCTTGACGAACCCATATGCGTCTTCGGCACAATGATGCCCATAGTGGTCTCGGCCGAAGCTATCTTGAATGATGTGCACGATTTGGACTCGCAACGATTCCGGCAATTTGTCATAGGAATAGACATCCGGCATTTCTCCACGTGCCCGACGCTGACGCTTAGAAAATAGATCAAAAATGCCCATAGCAATCCAATTTAGACGTCCAACGCCTAGTATTCACCGCTGGCGGTGTAAACTTCGGTTCGGAGGGTGTATATCGCATCCAAGCCCTGTTCAACTGCTTGTTTCTAATCATTTCACGGCTACGATGGCCCTCTACGAACGGAACTGAGCACCCGGGCACTGGAGGTACTCAAGCAGGTGCGACAGCATAAGATCGAAGAAACCGTAAGTCCACCGCGTAACCCAATTTAGCTTGCGCCATCAGGAAAGCCGTTCGGAACTGACGTAAGATTTGCGCTTCTCAACCAACCGTCAACTACATCGGGCAGCTATGGCTCCGACACTTGTGGAGATGCGATTGTGTGTTGGATACCTTGCGTCCAGTACACGATATCAACGAAGCGCTCCGACGATGCGTCGATGACGTGCTAGGTGTTGACAGGAAGCGTCCATACGTGCGCGCAAAAATTACTCTCCAGAAGCGTCGCGCTAAGGCCACAGGAACCGCAAGACGTTGTTGTTGTTGGTGCTCAAAGCCCTACGTATGCACCAGCTCCGTCAATGCCTTTGACAGAGCCTCATATATATCTTCAAATGTACAGCCACGGATCGACGCGCGAACTGCGTGATTGCTTGCGCCCCGGAAGCAACCAATCCTACGCAGGTCCAAGAACTGGAATCCACCTTCTTTATCGTGGTGGTGGGGCTTAGGGTCGATCCGGTATGCTTCAAACATCGAAACTTTGAATTGCGCCGAATCTGCCATTTTTGCAATGAGTGAAGACAGGCCCTTATCTTTCGATAAGCCAGAAACCGCAAAGAGACGCCGTATAATGTCGCAAACCTCCTCGTTTCGAGACAACTTCGCGTCAACCAACAGCCCGATGTACAGAGCAATCCCGTGCGAAACAGCGAAGCTCGAAGCTCTTTCAATTGAGTGGGCGTGAAGATGACCATAAAGGAGAAGATAGCCTAGCCCCCGGTCTTCCCATGGATCATCCATCAAGATTGCCGACTTCAGTAGCATAGTTCTCCAGCATACTGCAGCGACGGCACTGAACCAGCCTCTTGGCAAAGGATCACCGGCCGACAGACGGATAATCTCGTTAACGAGATCTTGGTCTTGAAGAACCCCATGCTTCAAGCACTCGGCGAGTCCATTAAATACCTGGCTTCGACTTAGGCTTTTAATATAATCGTCGTCATAAATTACGCAAATAGGATTCCAGTAAGTTCCAAGCAAATGCTTTCTAACTCCAGATGTCAGTGAAGCATTAACGGACGTCTTACTCCCTATTGCGACGTCTGCCATCGCCATCGCGGTGGTTGGCATCAAAACACAAGATACACCACGGTAGAGTATCGATGCTATGAATGAGACGAAATTAAGCAAGACTCCGCCTCCTACAGCGACAACCGTCCCCTGTCCAAAGGGGAGGTATTTCGCAAACTCGGAGAAGTGCTTCGACGCACCGTCCCAAGACTTGGTTGCTTCGGTAACTTCAATCACAATTTCCCCCAAAGCATCCTGGCCGTACCGTGCAGCAAGCGCATGCTTAAATCGTAGGTAAGCAGCAAGTTTGACCACACTCTCGTCAACGACGAGTACCGCGGGAATCTCCAATTGGAACGATTCAAGAAGTTTGGCATAGTCTACGTTACGATAGACCGGAAAAACGGGAACTTGCGGCGGAACGCCAGCAATAAGCGTCTGATGGCCACTTGGTTCTATTGATGTCAACACCTTGCCGGTGATTCGATACCGCGTCGTTGGCTTCCATCTGATTACCTCTTCCGGGACATGCGTTACGACAAGTATGGCCGCTTGAGTTTGTTCGGCCCAAGCGCGAAGCCTGTCCACAATAATTGGCCAGACGTCAATCTGCAGTCCGCGAAAGATTTCGTCCAAAAGCAGGACCTTTATGCCAGGGGTCAATTGTGCGGCAACAAGGCGAGCAACAGCCTTTGCTCCACCGCTTAGTTCCTGCGGGCGGCGGTCGAGTATCGATGTGAAGTCAGTGTTTCCAGGCTGACTGTAGTTCCGCAGCAGTTGTTCTGAGAGTTCATCCACCTTCGCTGCATCTCCTACGCTCGGTGGCCGAAGCCTAAGGCTTAGTGGGATTCGCCTAAGCAATCCTTCGGCGAACTTCTTCGCAAGGTCACCCAAAGTTAGGTTAATGATCCTTGCATGCTCCCAGGGGTGCGACGCGTGACGCATTCGCAATTGCTGTCGAATCGTCATATGCGGTATTAATTCATCATCCTGAAAAACCGCCACGACACCGTTTGAAATGGCGTCTGCAGGACTTCTAAATTCAACCCTTTTATCACAGAGTGTAATTGAAATAGGGCGGCCGTGAGCAGTCGGTACTAGCCCGGTGAGCGCTTTGATAAGAAGGCTTTTTCCCGACTGGTTATCTCCCTGCAGCGTCGCGATTTCACCTTCTCGCAGCGACAAGGAGAAACGGACTACCTCACGAACTTCCCCCTCGCCAAAGCTAGCTCCGGAATAGAGCGGAATATCGACCGCCGAGAGAATTTTACGCGACATCAGGTTCTTGCCTTTCGCTACTCGCAGACAACCTTCGGCGCCAGTTTCTGCACCTCAAACTTGGGAATCGGTGTCTTTTTGCCATAAGAGATTGCTGCTCGAATTGCACGCCGGCCCATTTCAAAAGGATCCTGCGCAACCGTTGCAGCCAGCCTGCCCTCTTTACAAGCACGTCTAGCCTCATCAGTTGCATCAAAGCCAACAATTGGAATCTTACTTGTATCTCTTCCAGACTGCCGAAGGGCGGAGAAGGCACCTAGGGCCATCTCATCGTTTGCTGCGAAAACACCGCTGAAATTCCATGATCCAGCTAAGACGCCGACAATCTGTTGAGCCTGTTCTCGTCGCCAACTGGCAGTCTTCTCGAGGCCAATCTTGCAACCAAGGGACAGTGCCCTTTCTACAAATCCCTCTCTACGTTCGCGCGCCGTATTGCTGTCGGCGACCCCGTTTAAAATCAGAAGGTTACACGGTGCGCCGGCGTGGAGGGACACCATTTTTTCAGCAGCAAGGCGACCGCCTTCAATATTATCTGTGAAAACAACTAGATTATATTCTGTTTTTGCACTATCAAGTGCGTCCGCGCTAATCTCTGTATCGAGTAAAATAACAGGTATGTTTGCGTCGCGATAGCGTCGAATAGACTGAACGAGATCGGCTCCAGACGACGCCGGGGTCAGAATCAGAGCCTTTATGAGAGGTTTGGCGCGATTTGCGACGTTCTGATCGAACTGTGAATCCAGAACAATGCGCTGCCCGCCCACGTCACCTTCGTTTTGGCCTGACTTGGTGATCAAATCGATTTTCAATCCGGTCTTGGAGAGTTCGTCCTTGACTCCCTTTTCTATATCTACGAAAAACGGATTGTCGACTGTCTTGAGGACAAGTAGAATTTTTTGCTCCTGCATGGAACACGAGGCTAGTATTGCCAAGAGTAATATGGAAAGAACTGGCTTCATTCTAATCTCCGATTAAGTGATCTATCTCGTTCGATTTGTTTCGTCAGCACTGTGGATTGTGCGAAATTCACCACTGAGGCTCCGACCGAGGGGGTAACATACAAGGATGATAAGTGCAGCAAAAGCCGCACTTAATATCCGTCCATCTTCAACTCCCATCCCTGTGCTTGTGCCGGTGATGAGGTATGTTAGCAGGAGCCAAAAGAGTGCGGAGATAGAAATCCCGATCAGTGAAAAGTAGCCTCCGCTCATTACTGTACCCCCAAGAACCGCAATTGCGAGAGCGATCATCTCCTTGCCGGCATGCATCGTAGTGCTGGATGCCCATATTCCGATCGCGAACAAGCAACCGGCTAGGGCGGCTATCGCACCGGATGCTGCAAACAGTAGCAGCAGCACCCGTTCGGTGAAAAATCCGGAATATACCGCGCCTGTTTCGTTGGAACCAAGAAGGCGTGCGAGCCAGCCTAATCTAAAGACAATCACTGTGACGGCGACTAATGCGACAGCGGCCAAGCTAAAGTAAAATTCCTCTGCCGCATGGGAGAATACGGGAATGAGGCCGGGCAGGGTAATGCTGGCAGTAGATCCAAGCATTCCTTGCTTGTGGGCGAAAGCAGCAACGGCGCCTGCAATGCTAAATGCTATTGTCCCGACTGCCCAAGTTGCAAGTAGCGCCGGTGCACGGCGTCGAGCGACCAGATAGCCGTTCGTGGCGCCTATACACGCCCCAATCAACATTCCCGCAATAGTTGAAATCGAGAGTGCAGGGATGCTGGTCACGTTCAGCCACTGAGTCAGCGCGGCGAAGATGATGCCGCACAGTGTCGCAATGCCAGCAATTGAAACATCTACTTTCCCTGCGGCAAGCAATAATCCCCCGCCCCATGAGAGGATTACAAGCGGGGGCAAGTCTCGAACTAGATTCGCAACAGTGGCTGACATGCCGGATGTAGCCATTCTGTGTGAGATCATTAGCACCGAAAGGAAGGCCAGCAGAAGCAGTAATTTATGTTGGCCTTTGGGGATTTCCTCACGAAGTGAAGCAAAGAGTCCGATTGCTTGATCGACTGTGTGAATGTCCGTGGTGTTATTCTTGGTTGTCATTACTTAGCCATTAGAGTTCGAAATTTTCCCCCTCACAACCCCACCTCCTTCCCACCCCCCACCCTTAACTTCCACCCCTCAGCCGCCGTCCCACCCAAATCCAAATGCCCCGCCAAATACCTTAGCCGCTCGGTATCCGTCGTCGTCGTCCCATCCGCCTTCGTCGCGGTGCAATACCGATCCTGCTGATAAAACGGCGGAATGGCCTGGTAGTACATCTGCGCGGTCACGACAGCCGGCTTCACAGCCAACCCCTTCACTACATACCGCAGCCGATCCTTCCCCGACCCATTCTGATAATCCGGATCGCGGGCCGCTTCTCCTTCTGGACTGACAGCAACCGCCAGGTTCTGATCCATCGGAAATCCAGGCCCCTGGATAATCGGCGTACGGTCGCCAAACGCGGCGGCGATGGCGATTCGTTGTGCTTCGGGCAGGAAGCCATGCGGCTGCAGGCGGTTGTCTTTGGGGTGGCCGTTGATGGACAGGAAGCTGGTGGTCAGTTGGCCTTGGGCGTTGGTGATGAGTTCCTGGTAAATCTGCGCCTGATCCTGGCGGGTGATTTCTTCGAAGTGCGGCTGCCAGGCGTTGGGCAGGCGCGCGCTGCAGTCTGCTTTCCACCAAAACTCGCCGGCCAGTGGCAGGCCCACGCTGTCGATCAGCACGCCTTGATCGTTGCTGCGGCCGGAGGCCCAGAGCACTTTTCGATTGGCGTCGAGCACCTGGAATTCGACAAAGGCTCGGCGGAAGCCCACCCCGGAGGGGAAGCGGTGGCCGACGAGGTTATCGATCACGACCTCGGCCGTCAGCGTGCGGCTGGCGTCGTCCCAGCGGGGCGTGAGGGTGAGGTCGACGGTTTGTTCGGCGGCGGTCTGGACGATGATGTTCTCGGTGACCTGCAGCGGCGGGACGTTCATGCCGCCGAGACCTGGGTCCTGGCTGCGAATGCCGAAGATGCTGGTGAACTGCTGCGCCATTTCGATCAGGAAGATGTTGAGGCCGACCAACTGGTGCTGCGCATAACCGCTGCGCAGCGGCAGATCGATCTCGTTCGCTGGCAGGCGATAGTCGGTTTGCGGATAGTTGCTGTATTCCTCGATCGAGGCGATTTTGCTCACCAGCGGTTTGCCGTCGCTATCGACGCTGGGCATATGGCATTGCTGGCAGCTCTTCGGCGTGGCGCCGGGCCCGCCGGGCAGTTTTTCCTTACCCAGCAAACCGGTGCGATAGGCGCTGAAGGCCCATTCCGGATAGGTGGTCTGCTCGTAGCGTTTGGGGAAGCAGCGGAAGGGATCGGGCGGATCGGTTTGCGGCAGGCATCGCGATTCGGGCTGCTCGCGATCGAGCACCGGCAGATGGATGCTGTGACAGGAGGCGCACACCTCGCTGGTGCTGATATCGCTGTTGTGTTCCGGGATCACGCGCAGCGAGTTTTGCATGGGTTTAGTGAGCGGATCCGGGAAGGGGCCGTTGAGCGTCTCGGGCGAACCCAGTGGGAAGCTGCCGGTGAAGGTGGCGGCGAGTCCGGTAAAGGTGGGATTGAGGCTCTTCTGTTTTTGCTTGATGCAGGTGTTCCACGGCGCGTCGGCGAAACGTTCGGCTTCTTCGTTCAGCGCCAGATGGTGGCAACTGCTGCAGGAGATGCCGTCGCGCGCGAGGCCGGCGTAGCTGGCGGCCTGCGCCTGGTGCGGCCAGCTTTGATCGGTGTATGGGAACGGCACGACGTTGGCGTCGGCGCGCAGGAAGGGCTCGCATTTGCCGGTTTCCGCGTGGGTGTCGATCGCCTTCTGGCGCTGGCCCATATTGCCGTGGCACTGCAGGCAGGTGTCCTGGATCAGCGCGCGCAGCGCGGCTTTTTGTTTGGGCGAGGCTTTGCGATTGAGATCGGCGAGCAGGATCTGCTCGCTTTCGAGCTGCGCATAAAAAATCGGATCGCGCCCGGCGAGACCCATCGGTGAGCTGCTCCACATCGAGTACGGCGAGATGCTCACCGGTTTGCCATCGCCGCCCGCGCCGAGCGGGCCGGGTTTGAAGTCGAGCATGTCGAGCTGCAGCCCGGTGCCGTTGGCTTGATGGCAACCCACGCACTGCGTGGAGGTCATGAAGTGATCGACGGGGCCGGTGCCCGGGATCAGCACGCTGTCGTAGGTTTGCGAGGGCATATTCGCCGGCACGGGCGCGGCGCGTTTGCCGAAGGTGGCGTGGAACGAGGGCGCTGGCGCGGCCAGCGGCGTATCGATCGATTGTACGGGCGCTGCTGGCAACGCGCGCTCCAGATGCACGCCGTCGTCGCTCTGCGTCGACATCGGCGGCAGTTGTGTCAGGAACGTGGCCGGATGGCCATCGATGTTGTTCATCGATGCGAAGGTGCTGCCGGGCGTGGTGGAGCCGTGGCAGTTCAGGCAAAAACCCTGTCCGCCATCGCCCATCGACGTGAGCCCGTTGCCGGGCCCGGCGGGCCAATCCACGACCGCACCTTTGCCGTACCAGCCGGTGAACCAGCCGGTGGAGAAGCTCTTCGAATCGCGGATGAAAATCACCGCGCCGCTGCTGCCCGGCGGCAGACAGTCGAAACACTGGCCGGTGTACAGCGCCGCCGGCGCCGGCCACATTTCTTTGACCATGATCGCGCCATCGGGAATCGGCGGCGGATTTTTCGGCGCCTGGCTTTCATCGGCCGGACGATTGACGCGCATCCACTCGAACATGTCTGGGGAGTACCAGACGCGCGCCACGGCGTGCGTGCCGTAACTCTGGCCGTTGAACTTGCCGTTAGCGAAGGTGGTGATGAACGGCCCGGTGTCGCGCGCGGTGCGATCGTGCGGCCAGTCGTAACGCTGATCGGTGGCGCGGCGGTAACAGTAGCCGCCCATCCAGTCGCCGACGATTTTTTCGAAGCGGTCGAGTTGGATCTGACCGCCGGAGACGAAGTCTGCCGGGCGTTTGAGCCTGGATTCGAGCTTTAAGCACAGCGCCGGATCGGGCGGGGTGACCATCGTGCAGCGCTGCGCGATAGCGCAACTGTTCGCTGATACGTCCTGAGCCAGGACAACTGCGAGAAGCGCTCCCATCACAATACGCATAACGCCCCCAAAGGCTGCGATGTGGTTATGTGCCTCGCGCCGCCGCTACGGCAGTCCTTTGCGGTCTCGATCGCGCGAGTCGTGTTTCGATGTTCGATCTGGATGTTACGCCCTGGTGTCGCTGCGGTTGGCGGATCGGGCGGGCCGCTGTGACAATTTGCGAGATTGCTGTGAGCGCGATGAAACGCGCCGGGGGGTGGGGTGATGTTCGCTCAGCGCGACGGCGCCCCGAATAGGAAAGGCGGCGCTCGGGGAGCGCGGCGATCAAAGCCGGCGGCAAATCGATCGCCGCATGTGGTCTGAACGCGTGTCTGCTAATCTTACTTGTAGTCTTACCTGAGAATCCAGCATGTACTTGGCACAGGTTTCCAGCAAAGGTCAGGTCGTCATTCCGAAGCCTCTCCGCGAGCGATGGGGTATCAGCGAGGGTTCGACCATCTCGTTTACGGAAGACGCACAGGGTCTGCATCTGACCGTCCAGCGAGAGGCCACGCGCGAGGACTTGCTGCGCTCGCTGCAGGCCGGGCCAGGCATTGCTGGTTATCGGGGCCCGGCGCGAACGTCGAGCGAAGTACGAGACGCATTGCGATCTGCGTTTCGACGGAAGAAGCCTTGATGTGGGCGACGGACACAAACTTGCTGGTGCGGTACTACACGCAGGACGATCAAGCGCAGGCCCGACGCGCATTGGCTTGGTTGGAGAACCACGCCCCGTGCTTTGTGCCGCTCAGCGTTGTCCAAGAACTGTACTGGGTGTTGGAGAACTGCTACGAAATGGCGGCATCGAACGTCTTGAGCGTTATCGATCACCTCTGCTCAAGCCCGGCATTCGTTGTTGAATCCGGGGCGATGGTCACGCGTGCGATCCAGGTTGCGCGACAAGGCGTCGAGTTCTCCGACGCGCTTCATTGGGCGCTCAGCGGCGCCTGCGAAGGATTGGCTACATTCGACGATCGGCGATTCGCGCGCAAGGCAAAAAAGCTTGCCTTGCAACCGATCGTCGTGGTTCTTTAGGCGGGGACGAGCTGCGCCTTGCAACCGCAGCGCAACTCGTCGAGGATGAGGTATCGCGTGTATTCGAAGCCTCTCCGTGTTGTTGACCATCACCACCACCCATCAGCCCGCCACTGACCTCGGGTATCTGATCGGCAAACATCCTGGTCGTGCGCAGTCGTTCGAGCTGAACGTGGGGCAGGCGCATGTGTTTTATCCGGAGGCCAGCGCCGAGCGCTGTACGGTGGCGTTGCTGCTGGATATCGATCCGATCGCGCTGGTGCGCGGGCCTGGGGAGACGATCGGGCATTACGTGAACGATCGGCCGTACGCAGCGGCCTCGTTGATGGCGGTGGCGATTTCGCGCGTGTTTCGTCGCGGCGAGTCGAAGGAGCGCCCCGAATTGGCGCAGACGCCGATTGCCTTGGAGGCGAATGTGCCGGTGCTGCGGTGTCGCGCAGGCAAAGCGAAGATCGAAGCGGTGCTGGCGCCGCTCGGCTACGAGCGCATCGAAATCGAGCCGCTGCCGCTGGATCCGAAGTTTCCGGAATGGGGTAGCTCGCCGTATTTCTCGCTGCGCCTTGCCGGCACGTTGAAGCTCTCGGAGTTGCTGTCGCATTTGTACGTGCTGCTCCCGGCGCTGGATGGCGACAAACATTACTGGGTGGGCGGCGATGAAGTGCAGAAGCTGGTCGACCACGGCCCTTGGTTAGCCGGGCATCCCGAGCGCGAATGGATCGCGTCGCGCTATTTGAAGCGTCGACGCTCGCTGGTGCGCGAGGCCTTGAGTCAGTTGATCATCGAAGACGACGATGATGTCGAGGATGCCGATCAGCAGCGCGATGAGCGCGAAGCGCAGATCGAGCGGCCGTTGTCGCTCAACGAGCAGCGCTTGCGTGCGGTGCTGGACGTTTTGGTCGAGCACGGCGCGCATTCGGTGGTCGATGTGGGCTGTGGCGAAGGGCGGCTGCTGGCCTTGCTGATGGAGGAGCGGCGCTTCGACCGGCTGCTGGGCGTCGACGTCTCGTGCATTGCGCTGGAGCGGGCGGCCGATCGGCTGAAGCTCGAGCGCCTTCCGGCGATGCAGCGCGCGCGCATTGAGCTTAAACAATCGAGCCTCACCTATCGCGACGATGCGCTGAAAGGCTTCGATGCGGCTGTGGCGGTGGAGGTGATTGAGCACATCGACGCCGAGCGCCTGGGGCCGGTGGAAGCCAACTTGTTCGGCCATGCGGCGCCGCCGTTGGTGGTGATCACCACGCCGAATGCCGAGTACAACGTGTTGTTCGAGTCGCTCAATGCTGGCGCGTTCCGCCACGGCGATCATCGCTTCGAATGGACGCGCGAGCAGTTCCAAGCGTGGTGCGCCAACATCGCCGGGCGGTTCGGGTACGAAGTCGTCCACCGCATGATCGGCAAGGTCGATCCAGCGCACGGTGCGCCCACGCAGATGGCGATCTTCGCCAAGCGGGAGGCGGCATGACACCGCTGCCAATCGAAATTCCAGCGCTGTGTCTGGTGGTGCTGATCGGCCCTTCGGGCGCCGGCAAGAGCACGTTTGCGCGCACGCATTTCAAGCCGACCGAGGTGCTGTCGTCTGATGTTTGTCGCGGGCTCGTCAGCGACGATGAGAACAATCAGGCGGCGACAAAAGATGCCTTCGATGTGCTGTATTTCATTGCCGCCAAGCGCCTTGCGGCGGGTTTGCTGACCGTGGTCGATGCCACCAATGTGCGCAGCGACGATCGCAAACACCTGGTGGCGCTGGCGAAGCAGTATCACGTGCTCCCAGTCGCCGTCGTCTTCGATTTGCCGGAGGCGTTGTACCACGAGCGCAACCAGTCGCGCGCCGATCGCCAATTCGGCGCGCACGTGGTCCGCGGTCAGGTGCAGGCGCTGCATCGCTCCATGCGCGGCCTGGAGCGTGAAGGCTTTCGCCACATCACCGTGATGAAGCGTGAGGACGATGTGGCGCGCGCGGTGATTCAGCGCACGCGGCTTTGGAACGACAAACGCCATGAGCATGGGCCCTTCGATTTGATCGGAGATGTCCACGGCTGCCTGAGCGAAACGTGCACGCTGCTGCGCAAGCTCGGTTATCGGATCGAAGGCACGCGACAAGCGCCGCAGGTGACGCCGCCCGAAGGCCGGCGCGCGTTGTTTTTGGGCGATCTGGTCGATCGCGGGCCGGATTCGCCGGGCGTGCTGTATCTGGTGATGGCGATGGTGGAGCAGGGCAGCGCTTTGTGCGTGCCCGGCAATCACGACATCAAGCTGATGCGCAAGCTCGCCGGGCGGCAGGTCAGTCTGACCCACGGCATCGCCGAGACGCTGGAGCAAATCGAGCGCGAACCGCCCGAGTTCAAGGTCAAGGCGCGCGAATTCATCGATAGCCTGGTGAGCCACTTCGTCCTCGACGATGGCAAGCTGGTGGTAGCGCACGCAGGATTGAAGGAAAGTCTGCAGGGCCGCACCTCCGGCGCGGTGCGAGAGTTCGCGCTGTACGGAGAAACCACCGGCGAGACCGATGAATACGGCCTGCCGGTGCGCTATCAATGGGCCAACGACTATCGCGGCTCAGCGATGGTGGTCTATGGCCACACGCCCGTGCTGCACGCGGAGTGGATCAATCGCACCATCTGCATCGATACCGGTTGTGTGTTCGGCGGCGAGTTGACTGCGCTGCGTTATCCGGAACGCGAGTTGGTGAGCGTGCCGGCCGAAAAAGAGCATTACGCGCCGATCAAGCCGCTGGCGCCGCCGACCCAGTTGCGTGCCGGATTAACACTCGATATCGACGATGTCATCGGCAAACGCTCGGTGGAAACGCGCTTCGGCCGCCGCATCACGGTGCAGGAAGAAAACGCGCGCGCGGCGCTCGAAGTGATGAGCCGCTTCGCGGTCGACCCGCGCTGGCTCATTTATTTGCCGCCGACCATGTCGCCGCCGGCCACCGCACCCTCTGGCGATCTGCTCGAGCGGCCGGAAGAGGCATTCGACTACTTCCGCAGTCAGGGTGTGCGCGAGATCGTGTGCCAGGAAAAACACATGGGCTCGCGCGCGGTGATTGTTTTGTGTCGCGATCTGCACACGGCGTCGGCGCGATTTCAAATCGAAAGCGACGGGCGAGGCGTGATCGTGACGCGCACCGGTCGGCGTTTCTTCAAAGATCGCGCCGTGGAGAACGCGCTGTTGGATCGGCTCGATCACGCCATGACCACGGCTGGGCTTTGGGCCAAGCTCGATAGCGACTGGATTGCGCTCGATGCCGAGCTGATGCCGTGGTCGGCCAAGGCGGAGGAGCTGCTGCGCCTGCAATACGCACCCACCGGCGCGGCAGGCGCGGCGGCGCTGGCGGCCGCGAATCTGGCGCTGGCGCGAACCACCGCACGCGGCGTCGATGTCGCCGCGCTGGCGACTGCGTTCGCCGCGCGCGGCGCGTTGATGCAGCAATACATCGAAGCGTACCAGCGCTACTGCTGGACCGTAACCGATCCCAGCGATTTGAAGATCGGGCCATTCCACGTGCTCGCGTTCGAAGGCCAGGTGGGTTTGGCGAAAAGCCACCGCTGGCAGTTGGACGTGCTGGATGCATTGTGCGCCGTGAACCCCTCTGGGCTCGTCAGCACCGATCGGCGCTGGGTGGCGTTGGGCGATCCAGCCAGCGAGAAAGAGGCTATCGACTGGTGGCATGCGATCACTGCGGCGAATGCCGAGGGCATGGTCGTCAAGCCTGTGGATTCGGTGGTTCGCGATCGCAAAGGGCTGCTGCTGCAGCCGGCCATCAAATGCCGCGGACGCGAATATTTGCGCATCATTTACGGGCCCACCTATTCGGAGCCCGCGCAATTGGAAGCGTTGCGTGTTCGCAGTGTCAGCGGCAAACGCTCGCTCGCTGCTCGCGAGTTTGCTCTGGGCCTGGAAGCCTTGCATCGCTTTGTCGATCGCGAGCCGCTGTATCGCGTGCACGAGTGCGTGTTCGGGGTGCTTGCGCTGGAGAGCGAACCAATAGATCCGCGTCTCTAACGCGACGCACAGCGCGATGCAACGCGAACGCTGAGCTTATCGATCTGTCCAGAACGACCGGCAACTCAGGCTGGGCGATGGGGCAGGGCAACACACTTCGCCCGACCGCCTCCGTTCCGGCAGACGCCCGCAGCGCGTGCAAGGAATCATGCCCGGGCTTTATCGGCTGATTCAGGCCTCGACCAGCGTACCGACGGACTCGCCCAGCATCATGCGCATCAGGTCGCCGCGTCGATGCAGATCGTACACTCTGATCGGCATGCGGTAATCGCGGCACAGTGCGAAGGCGGTGGTGTCCATGACCGCCAGTTTGCGTTCGATGGCGGTGTCGTACGACAGGCGCTCGTAACGCGTGGCGTTCGGGTCCTTCATCGGGTCGGCGGTGTACAAGCCATCAACTTTGGTGGCCTTGATCATCAACTCGGCGTTGATTTCGATGGCGCGCAAGGCGGCGGCCGAGTCGGTAGTGAAAAACGGATTTCCAGTGCCTGCGGCGAAGATCACGATGCGACCCTTTTCCAGATGGCGGATGGCACGGCGGCGAATGTAGTCCTCGCAGACTTCGTTGATCTTGATCGCACTCATGACGCGGCAGCTTGCGCCCTGTTTCTCGATCGCGTCTTGCATGGCAAGCGAGTTCATGACGGTGGCGAGCATGCCCATATGGTCGGCGGTGGCGCGGTCGATGCCGCTCGCCGCCAATCCGGCACCGCGGAAAATATTGCCGCCGCCCACGACCAGACCGATCTGCACACCGGTACGCGATACCTCAATCACTTCCTCAGCGAGACGCTTCAGGATTTCGGGGTCGATGCCGTAGTCCTCATCGCCGAGCAGCGCTTCGCCGCTCAGTTTGAGGAGGATGCGTTTGTAAACGGGGCGGGCGGATTGAGGCATGGTGTCCGATGCTGTTATGCGTAGTTGGTTGGTGGAGCAAGTCGGTAGTGCAAGCTGAGGAAGCGGTCGTCAGGTTGGCAGCTTTACCGATTGCCGGCGCTGCCAGAGCATCTAAAAAAAGGCCCCGAATCCGGGGCCTTTTTCATGCAGCGGTTACTTGGACTCGTCAGGCTTGGCTTCGCTGGCCTTGACCTGCTTCATCACTTCTTCGGCGAAGTTCTCTTCTTTCTTCTCGATGCCTTCGCCTACGTTCAAGCGCACAAACGCAGAGACCTTGGCGCCCGCTCTCTTCAGTGCTTCCTCTACGCCCATGCCGTTGGCATCGGGTGCAGCGTAAGCCTGGCCCAGAAGGGTTTGTTCGGCGAGGGTCTTGCGGATCTTGCCTTGGATCATCTTCTCGAGGATTTCGGGCGGCTTGCCGGAGTCCTTGGACTGCTCAAGCGCGATATCGCGCTCGCGGGCAATGACTTCCGCCGGGATCTGGCTCATGTCCAGATACTGCGGGTTCATCGCTGCGATGTGCATCGCCAGGCCCTTGGCCAGATCGGCGTTGCCGCCTTCGAGCGCGATCAACACGCCGAGCTTGTTGTTGCTATGGACGTAGGTGCCGATGTTGGCGCCCTGGAGCAGCGCAGCGCGGCGCACTTGCATGTTTTCGCCGATTTTGGCGACCAGCGCCTGACGGCTCTGATCGACCGTCTGGCCATCGCTGAGCGCCAGTTGCTTGATCGCTTCCACATCGCTGGTATTGGCAGCCACGGCAGCGGCGGCAACGGCATTGCACAGTTTGACGAAGTTCTCGTCTTTGGCGACGAAGTCGGTCTCGCAGTTGAGTTCGACGAGCACGGCGCGACCGTCCGCGAGAGCCAGCGCCATACGGCCTTCAGCGGCGATTCGCGTGGCCTTTTTGTCGGCCTTGGCGAGGCCTTGCTTGCGCAGCCAATCGGCGGCGGCTTCGATGTTCCCGGCGTTCTCGGTGAGCGCCTTCTTGCATTCCATCATGCCAGCGCCGGAGCGCTCGCGCAGTTCTTTCACCAGGGCAGCAGTGATTTCCACAGGCTTCAATCCTTTTTCGGGGAATGGGGCACGGGGCACGGGGCACGAACGCTGATCGGGCCTCGATACAGCGTTTGCTGTTACCGTTTCGGGCGCCCTGCGCCCCCGCTTTCATCTTGGTTCGGCGGCGCATGAGCGCCGCCGATGCATCAAACCACGCGACGATTACTCGCCGGAGTCATCGGTATGCTGATGACGACGACCGGTCTGCGGACGGTCGCCCGACGGACGACGGCGCGGCGGACCTTTGCGGTCGTTCTTGTTATCGCGACGACGATTTTCCGGTTTGGCTTCTGCTGTCATCGGGTTGCCCTGGGCATCGAGTTCGACGAACTCGTCTCCCGAGCCGGCCATGATCGGCGCTGCAGCTTTACCTTCCAGCACGGCATCGGCTGCGGCGCGCGCGTACAGCTGGATCGCGCTGATCGCGTCGTCGTTGCCGGGAATCACGTAGTCGACGTGATCGGGATTGTGGTTGGTGTCAACGATGCCGATCACCGGAATGCCGAGTTTCTTGGCTTCTTTGATCGCGATTTCTTCATGACCGGTGTCGATCACGAACAGCGCGTCCGGCAGGCTGTTCATGTTCTTGATACCGCCCAGGCTTTGATCGAGCTTTTCCATCTCGCGCTTCAAGCCCAGCACTTCGTGCTTGACCAGGCGATCCCAGGTGCCATCGGTGCTGTGGGCTTCGAGTTCCTTCAAGCGCGAAATCGACTGCTTGACGGTGCGGAAATTGGTGAGCATGCCGCCCAGCCAGCGTTGGCTGACGTAGGGCATGCCGCAACGCGCTGCTTCTTCTTTCACCGGCTCGCGGGCTGAGCGCTTGGTGCCGACGAACAGCACGTTGCTGCGGCGCTGAGCGAGGCTGGAGATGAAGTTCATCGCATCGTGGAACAGCGGCATCGTTTTTTCGAGATTGACGATGTGAATCTTGCCGCGTGCGCCGAAGATGTAGGGTCCCATCTTCGGGTTCCAGTAGCGCGTTTGATGGCCGAAATGGACGCCAGCTTCGAGCATCTGGCGCATGGTGACTTGAGGCATTGTTCGATCCTTGAGAATGTTGCGCTCGCCTGGGCGAGGCGCTGGTTGGGGTCCTCCACGCGACGCTTCTCGCCGGACCCGATCCATCGGGCACCCCGGAAGAAGAAACACCGTGCGTGTGCGTAGTCATTGGCTTACGATTCGCGTTACTGAAATCGAGGCCAACGGATTGTCGCGATGCACTTGGGCGCGCGAAAAATCTTCGGGATAATAACGGGATTCTTTACAGCAAGGCAATCTATGCGCGCTCCGCAAGCCAACTCACCCAGCGGCATCACCTACAAGACGCCCGAGCAGCTCGACAAGATGCGCATCGCGGGCAGGCTCGCGGCCGAGGTGTTGATGATGATCCGGCCACACGTCAAGGCCGGCGTGACCACAGATCAGCTCGATCGCATCTGCCACGATTACATCGTGAACACTCAAGGTGGGATCCCGGCGCCGTTGAATTACAAGGGCTTTCCGCGCTCGGTGTGTACCAGCGTCAATAACGTCGTCTGCCATGGCATTCCCGGCCCGAAGGTGCTGAAAGAGGGCGACATCGTCAACATCGATGTCACCGTGATCAAGGATGGTTTTCACGGCGATACCTCGCGCATGTTCTTCGTCGGCGAACCCTCCGTACTCGCCCGGCGATTGGTTGAGACGACCTATCAGGCGATGAAACTCGGCATCGAGATGGTCAAGCCGGGCGCTTACCTGGGCGATATCGGTCGGGCGATTCAGCGCTTTGTCGAGGCCGAACGATTCTCGGTGGTGCGCGAGTACTGCGGGCACGGCATTGGCGAGCGCTTCCACGAGGAGCCGCAAGTGCTGCACTACTTCGACCCGGCGCGCGGACGCGGCGAGCGCCTGGAACCAGGCATGACCTTCACAGTCGAACCGATGGTCAACGCAGGTCAAAGACACGTCAAGCTGATGCCGGATGGCTGGACGGTGGTGACCAAAGACCGCTCCTTGAGCGCGCAGTGGGAGCACACGGTCGCGGTCACCGACAGCGGCTTCGAAATTCTGACGCTGGCGCCTGAGGAGCAGTTTTGAGCGAGCTGCGGGCGCGGCTGGCGGTTGTCCGCGCCAGTGCCTATGCGCATTTCGACGCAACGCTCAAGGCCGAACCCGTCTGCCGCACGTTGGCGGCGGCCTCCGATGCGGCGCTGATCGAGCTTTGGCCGAACCAGGCGCTATCGGATTGCCATCTGATTGCAACCGGCGGATATGGCCGCGGGCGCCTGTTCCCGGCATCCGATATCGATGTGTTGATCCTGGTCCCGAGCACCAGATCGTCGGAACGCGAAGCGGCGCTGCGTGCGTTTCTTGCTGCCGCCTGGGACTTGCAGCTGGATCTTGCGCACAGTGTACGCACGATCGAAGAGTGGGCCGCGTTCGTCGATCAAGATCTGAGCGGCTTTACCGCTGCGCTGGACGCGCGGGTATTGGCCGGTGCGCCAGAGATGGCAACGGTGATCGCGGCCACCCTGGCGCGCAGTCGCTTTACGCCTGCAGCATTTTTTGCGGCGAAGCTCGACGAAACCCATGCCCGGCACGCCAAGCATGCCGATACGGCGCACAACCTCGAACCCAACCTCAAGAATGGCCCCGGCGCTCTGCGCGATCTGGATACTTTGCGCTGGATCGGAATGCGTTGCGCCGGCGTGCATCGCCCCGCGGACTGGGTGCGGGAAGGATTGGCTGAGCGCGACGAGATGGCGGCCTTGCGTCGCGCCGAGCAGTGGTTAATGGATTTGCGGTTCGCGCTTCATCGGCAAGCAGGACGGCGCGAGGAGCGCGTGCTTTTCGATCACCAGAAAGCGCTCGCAGCGCGCTTCGTGAAGCCCAAGGGCAGCGGCTTCCATCCGGTGGAAGCGCTGATGCAGCGATACTTCCGTGCGGCCGGCGATGTCGACAGGTTGTTTGAGGCGTTAACCAGCCGCATCGAACAGCGATTGTTCCGGCCGTCTCGCGCCTGGCTGCCGATCGCGGGGAGCGCGCGATTGGCGCTCGATGCAGACGTCATTGAGGCATTGCCGGGCCATCCGGGACTGGCCCGTGCCGCCGATCTGATCGAGCCCTTCGTGGCAATCGCGCGAATCGATGGCCCAATGCGCCTCGGCCCGAAACTGGCGCATGCCATTGCCCGGGCGCCCAAAGCGTTGCGTGCGTCGCTCAAGCGCGATCGCGATGCCCAAGAGCAGCTCGAATTGATCTTGCGATCGCGCCATCCGTATCCGGCGCTTACGGAACTGCACCGGCATCGCCTGTTGGGAGAACTGATTCCGGCGTTCGCGCGCGTGACCGGGCGCATGCAGTACGACCTGTTTCACGTGTACACCGTCGACCAGCACACGCTATTCCTGACCAAGCATTTGCAGCAGTTCTTCGTGCCGCCAGACGATCCGGAGTTCGCACTCGCGCACGAGTTGATGCTGCGCGTCCGGCAGCCCGAGCTGTTGTTTCTCTCGGCCCTGTTCCACGACATCGCCAAAGGCCGCGGCGGCGATCATTCGACGCTCGGCGCCAAGGATGTGCGTCGATACTTGAAGCTGATGGGCGCGCCGAAGGCCGACATCGATCTGTGCGCCTGGTTGGTCGAGCAGCATTTGCTTATGTCGATCACAGCGCAGAAGCAAGACATCCAGGATCCGGAGGTGGTGCGCAAGTTCGCCGTCAAAGTGGGCGACTGGGAGCGCCTGGAGTGTTTGTACCTGCTCACCGTGGCCGATATCCGCGCCACCAACCCTAAGCTCTGGAATGGCTGGAAAGCGCGGCTTCTGTCCGATTTGTACAAGGTGGCCCGCGTCCAACTTCGCAAAGGCGGCGAGGCGCTCGATCGACGCGATCGCATTGCCGCAACCCGTTTGCGGGCACTCGAACTTTTGACCGGCGAAGGCGTGATGTTCTCCACGGTTGAGGCGCTGTGGCTGGATTTCCCCGAGCAGAGCTTCTGGCGCTATTCGCCCGACCAACTACGCTGGCTTACGCACGCGATTATCGCCAGCGGTCGACCCGGCAAACCGCTGATCGCGGTGCGTTCAGTGGGTCAGGACGGGACGCGCGAAATATTCGTGCGCATGCAGGATCAGGACGGGATTTTTGCGACCATCGCCTCGACGCTCGATCGTATGGATTTGTCGGTCATCGCCGCGCGCGTGATGACCTGCAAGTCCGGTTTGACGCTCGATACTTTTCAGGTACTCGATTTGCGCAAAGAAGCGCAGGACGCGATGACGCGTAATCAGGAAATCCAGATGGCGCTGACGATGGCGTTATCCGAGCGGCCACTCAAACCGAAACTCGCTCGCCGGAGAAGCACGCGCGAAGAGCGCTTGTTCCGCTTTCCGCCGCACATCGAGTTCGAACAGCGCGTTGGGGAAAACGCCACGCAATTGATGCTCGTGTGCCCCGACCGCCCCGGTCTGCTCGCCAGCGTGGCCCACGCCTTTCGCGACGCCGGCGTTCGCGTTCAAAGCGCTCGCATCGCAACGTTCGGCGAACGTGCCGAAGACTTCTTTGCGGTTGCCGGACCCGGTGGCGAGGCACTCAGCGAAGGCGAGCGCGAACGATTGCTTCAAGCGCTCAGTGCGCGTCTGGAGACGCAATAGGGGCGCTATATCGTGTCTGCGTCTTTCAGATCACGGCCTGGCTCGTTCACGGAATTGGCCTGACTTGCGCTGCGACCAACGACACGAGTCCCTCGCTCGTCTCGACCGTGAGCCGGCCGACATGATCCACGCCGCGAGCGATTGCGTTGTACGTGCCGTCGACACGCACCGCCTGGCCCGATAGCGCGTCGCGTGCCGGCCAATCGGCTGCAAAGTCGGCAAATCCATTTTGCTCGAATCGAGGCAGCGCGATTTCCAGGGCTGCCAGCAAGTCATCAAGCAGTACAGTGCGATCGGCGTGCCGTACGCTGTCAAGACCGATGGCAGGCGGGTCGATGCCGTGCGGCTGGATCAGGTTGATGCCAAAACCGATCAGTGCCGTGCAGGGGGAGCCGCTCAGTTCGATCAGTATTCCGCCGAGCTTGCGGTCCGCAAGGATCAGGTCATTCGGCCACTTCACGCGCACGTCCGGATGCAGCACAACGGCCAGCGTCAGTCCGACCGCCAGGGACAGCCCCTGCATCTGAGCGGCGCTGCGGGCGAAAGGCCAGATCACGGTGCAGGCGATGGCGCCATTGGGTTCCGTGTGCCAGGACCGCCCATGTGTGCCGCGCCCGGCGCGTTGGCGACTTGCAACAATGGCGCGCGGCGCACGGCCGTGCGTCACGAGGCGCTCGCGGGCCAGCGTCTGGGTGGAATCGAGCTCGTCGAAACACTCGACAATCATCGAAGGGAAGTGCGGCCGATCATCGGCTGAAAAGCCGCCCGATGATCCGCGCGCGCTCGAAACGGTTTTCGCTACCCTGAATCAGGCGTTCGAGATTGCTGCGGTGCGTATAGGCGAGGAACAGCGCGATGCTGATCGCCAACGCAATCAGCGCGGCGCTGGCATCGATCAGGAAAAACACGAACACTGGAAAGCTGAGTCCGGCAACCACGGTGGCCAGGCCGACGTAGCCAAAGCCCATCAGCAGCAGTGCCCAAACGCCGAACATCGCCAATGCGACCCAAGGGAATACCACCGCGATGCCACCGATCAACGTGCCGGCGCCTTTGCCTCCGCGAAAGCCGTGGAAGATGGGATAACAATGGCCGACCGCGGCTGCGAAGGCGCAGAACAGCTGCGACTCGACGGTGGCCAAAGTTGGCGTTGCGAAGGACAAATTGGCGATCACTCCCGCAGCGATCACGCCTTTGGCAACGTCGATGATCATGGTGCCGATGGCGAAGACTGCGCCTTGCGTACGCAGCGCATTGGTGGCGCCAGCGTTGCCGCTTCCGGCGGTGCGGATGTCGATGCCTTTGAGCTTGCCGATCAACAGACTGCCGACAACGCTGCCGATCAGATACGACAGCAGCAATTTGATCAGCAGATCGATCACAACGGCCATGGCCCAAAGCCACCCGCAAACCTGACAATCATGGGGCCATGATCGACGTGGAAGACTGCGTTTCTCAGGTCGGCTGCAACTTTCATGGTAACCGCTGCAATCCAACCACCAGCGACCCTGGGCCCGCGTGCACCCCGATCGCAGGACCTGTTTCCACCACCCAGAGTTTGGTCAGGCCAGGAAGGCGCTCGCGCAGTGCGGCGGCCAGGGTTGCGGCATCGTCGCTCGCGTCGCAGTGTCCCACAATCGCCCGGCAGGCTGTGCCCGGCGACAGTTGACGCGCGACTACATCGGCAAAGCGCTCCACCAGATTTCTCTTGCCCATCAGCGCAGAAAATGGCTTGACGAAGCCCTGTTTATTGGCGATCAGCACCGTCAGTCCGAACCAATCGGCGATCCGCTTGGCGAGCGGCGGCAAGCGGCCGCCACGAACGCCGAAACTCACGTCGCGGATCATCGCGAACGTGCGCGTATTGGCCATTGCTGTTTGGACGGCGTTGCGCACAGCGCTTTCATCGCCTCCGTCCAGTGCCGATTCCGCAGCGGAGATGGCAATCAGTCCTTGACCAGCTGAGGCGTTGAACGTGTCGATCACATGGATGCGCGTTTTCGAGGTCTCGCGCGCCGCAGTCTGGGCGGCCTGAAACGTGCCCGAGAGTCGGCTCGACAGCGACACCGACACGACATGCTCGGCATGCGCCAGAACAAGGTCGTAACCGCGACGAAAATCGCCGGGTGGAGGTTGCGAAGTGCGCACAGCATCGGCGCTGTGCCGCAGGCGTGAGTACAGTTCACGCGGACTCATCGTGATGCGATCGAGAAAATCGTCGGTGCCGATGTTGATGCGCACCGGCACAATGGTGATTCCGAGGCGTTCGGCCTCTGCAGCCGGCACATCGCCGGCCGAATCCACGACGACGCGCACCTTCTGCGTCGGCGCAGCGCGCAAGCGCGACTGCGCCTGCATATCGTCGGCTTTGCGTTGAGTCACTTCGCCCAGGTTCGCCAGCGCGCCGAACAACGCATTGGGATTATCGATATGCGCATGGATGCGAACGCGATCTTTCCCACCTGCGACGACCAGCGAATCGAGTGCCAGCGCCGCAAGCGCCGAGCGTACCGCATCGATGGCCAGCGCTGAACCGGTGACCACGCATTCGGTGCAGAATCGATAATGACTGGCGGCCTCCACCGATTCCAGATGGACCGCCGAATGCCCGGACAGATCGCGAGCATCTTCGTCCAGACGCAAAGCGCTGCGACCGCGCTGTATGAAATCGTCCACGCCTTCCAGGAAATCGACGAATCCGGCAGCGCCGGCATCGACCACGCCAGCGGCGCGCAGAACGGGCAAAAGGTTTGGTGTGTTCGCCAAGGATTGGCGAGCTCGGGCAAGGCTGGAGCGAAACATCTTGGCGATATCGCGTACGCCCGCTTCTGCCTGTGTTCTCAACTCGGCGGCGAAATCGGTCATCACGCTAAGCATGGTGCCTTCCCGCGGCTCGGCGATGCAGCGGCGCGCCGATGCTGCTGCATCGTTTGCGCCGCTGGCGATCTCACGCGCGCCCACCTTGGCGCCCGCAAGGCTCTCGGACAGGCCTTGAAAAAATTGTGCAAGGATGGCGCCTGAGTTGCCGCGCGCGCCATCCACAGCCTCGCGCGCAACGCGCTTGAGCACTGTCGCCACATCGCCGCCGCGCAAGCTGCGCACCACCGCCAGCACCGACTGCATCGTAAAAGCGAGGTTGGTGCCGGTGTCGCCGTCAGGAACCGGGAACACGTTTATCCGATTCAGATGCTCGCGACGCTTTAGTACGCGCGCAGCGCCAGCAATCAGCGCACCTTTAAGGCGTGCGCCGGTGAGTTGATCGAAACCATCGGCGGGTAGTGGGATGGACATAGCAGTCGGAGCATAAGCAACGCGAGCTCAACTTGGTTGCTGCGCTGCAGCGTGAGCAGCCCTGGCGACGTCGTGTCCGCCAGCGGACACGACCGGACACTATCCGGACGCTTTCCCCGGCATCACATTCCATCCAGCGCATTTTCACTTCGTTTCACGGCGCGCAGGCTAGTCTAGGCACTTACATCAGTGACATTGTCGATCTGGCACGGATTGTGCGTATTGGCTGGCAATCGAGCGAACTGGACCTTGTTATGAAATCGAAACGATGGATCGTCGGCTTGACCGTTCTGGGAATTTTTGGATGTCTCGCAGTGGTCGGGCTTGCGAGCCAGCCGCAGACATCTGAGACAGCGTCATTGAAGTCCATGGAGTTTGAGCTGCATGCCAGTGGCGATGGCGAATCGATGGTCTCCGGCTGGGACGGATTGTTGCCGGGGTCGCTGAAATAAACTTTCGTCAAATCGATTCGATCAGTTCGGCATCGGTAAGCTCACGCAGCAGTCGATCGAGATCCTGGTCGACGCGTTCGGCGTCGGCGTCGAACAGCTCCAAGACGGCCGCGACGGCTGCATTTCTATCCCCGCCATTCAGCAGCGCCTGCACCATCACGGTGGCGCTGGCATTCAGGTCGAAGTAGGTTCCCCTGGCAACATCCAGCAGTACGGTCTCGCCAGAAATGACCTGGTAGACCACTGTCGATTTCAGCTTGATCATCGAACCCCCTCGAACAGAAATCGCGCCAGTATGGCGAGCTTCGCTAAACGTTCGCCAGATTCGTCCAGCGCCCGACCATCGCATTCGATCCAGGCGTGCGCCATCACGATGCCACGATCGCGCTCGGCGCCCAGCACCAATTCGCAATCCATGCCGCTTCGGCGAATCAGCGACGCCAGCGCCAGCGCCTGATGCAGACAAGCGCTGCCCGGCCAAAAGCGGCCATAGCGATGGACGTCTCGTGCCAGCGCGTCGATTCCACCCGTATTCCACAATCGCGTCGAGTTGTCGCGCTGCAACGCCTGCCGGGTTGCGTCAAAACCCTCTCGCCGCAGTTTGCGATCGACGTGCCATAACGTTCGAACCACCTCGATGACCCCGATCCGCATAGTCTACGAGGCCGCGAGTGCCGCATAAGCCGCTTTGGCGGCAGCGGCTGGGTCCTCGGGGCAGTGCGGTACCGTCAGCACTTGCGCTCGCAACTCGCCCCGTTCGACAGCAGCGGCCAACTGTGAAGCCATCTGCAAATGCGCGACCATCGCCCCTGGCGAATAGAGGCGCGATCCTGGCGTGTGCCGCAAGATCCAACGACCTACGTCGCCCGAGGCCGCGGATTCGACCTGCAGCGACGCTCCTCGGCGAAGCAAGACGATACGGGCGAGCGGCAGCGATCGACCGTGGTACTGCTCGCTGTCGGCGAGTTTGAGTTGCGGAAAGGGCGTACGCACCACGATGCGATCGTCTCGAACTGCGATCGGTAGTACATCGTCGGCAACGCGCGTTCCCTGGGACGCCGCGTGTCGAGCAAGGGTGGACTTGCCGGCGCCGGAGACCCCGAGCAGGGCACAGGCTGCTTGCTCAATCGCAAATGCTGAAGCGTGCAGAGCGAATACAGAGTGTTCGGCAAGCCACATCAACGCCGCTGGCCCAAGCAAAACCTCGCGCCATCGGTCGTTGTCGGCGCAACGGCGCGCAATCTCTATCGCAGATGGCGTAATTCGGTAAGCACCCAGCTCACCCAGGTCGACGCTTGCCAAGTCGCCCGACCATTCGAGCCTTGCGTGCACTGGGATGTCGCGCAGCACGCCTTTGATGCATTGCGCATGCGGCAGAAGAAAAGGCTCAATGGCGACTACCGGTACGCGATAGTCGCAAATCTCCAGCAGATCGACGGTTTCAATATCCGTTAGCGGCGTTGAGTACGCGGGCTGCCCGAATCGCCTGTGCCGAGCGATCCGCCCAGTGTCAGGTCGCGGATATCACCGAGTTCACGGAGCTCAGGCGCGACATACGCAATACGCGGGGCAGATCGCTCCGTCGTCAGGTCTTGCGGATGACCGTGTTCGGTGTGATTCATGTTGCGCCTTTGATTAACCGGATTCCCAGAAAAGATGTTAGTGGTAGTCCGTGGACGTTGCAAGCACGGCGGTCACGATGAGTTCACTGGAAGAGCAACCTTTTGGCCGTCAGCACCAAGCGATTGTTGCCAAAGGCAAAAGGCTACTAATAACCAGATGAGCAGAAGGTTTTCGTCGCTGTCGAGCGCAAGCGCCCGATCTGCCGTTTGCACGTCGACAAACCTCGACCATGTTGGCCGGCCCAGCTCCAGCAGATTCTGAACTCGCGATATCTTCTTTTGCAGCGCGGACCTCAGGAACGGCGTCAGGTCTGCACTCTTCGGCCGGCAGCGCCAGCGGTCCGGGAGCGTGCCTGAAAGCGCTTCGCGCACCAGCCATTTCTCAGTGCCGCGCCGCCATGATTTGTCGGTCGGAAGGCTGAGCATGGTTTGCACCAGCGGCCAATGGCGATAGGGCTGACGAACCTCCATTCCATAGCGGTCGGCAAAAAAACACTCGGCGGCGTCGCCCGCCGCATAAGCGCCAAGCGCCTGCGCGGCCTGGTCGGGGCGCGGCCAATGCGCATAGGCTGCCAGTGCTGCGGTGCGCGCCGCTGCGCGCGAGGCGCGAAGCTCAGGCCGTAGCCAGGTCAGGCGAAAGCTCGGCGTCCAATTCAAGCGACGCCGAACGAAGCCGCGCCAGCCTGTGTCGCGCCAAAGCGCCGTTAAGCCCTGGCCCGCCAGAAATCTTATCGTTCCGGCGATATCTCGCCACCGGCCACGTCGCCAGGCATCGTCCAGCCAGTAGTAATGCCCGGCGTTCAGGTGGTCGGCAAAATTGCCTGATAGCACCACATCGACGCCGTGCTCGCGCCATAGTTCATAGGCCCGAGTCTTGATTTCGCGATACGGCGTGGCGCTCGGTTCATCGGGTTGCGCCTCCCGGAACGTGCCGCCGAGCGGCAGATAATTGTCGGCCTCGAGACCAATGGCCTGCAAGCCGAACTGCTTTGCGAGTTCGTGGGCCAGAGGGCGCTCGTCGCTGTCTTCGAAGCTCGCCGAGCCGTGCGTGACTGCGATGACGTCGGCCGGCAATTGCGGCACAAGGCTGCTCGAATCGAGCCCCCCGCTCAAACTGATGCCTAATCGTTTTGCGCCGCTGCAAGATGCGGCGATCGCCTGTCCAAACAAAGCGCGAAAACGATCCACCGCATCCTCGTCGCTCCAGCTGAACGCGCCTTCGATCGGCGCTGTGGGCGCTGGATGCATAACGACGCTGGTGCCTTCGATGGTTAATGCGGTGCCGGCCGGGACAAGGCGAACACCGCGAAAAACGGACGCGTCTGGCTGCGGGATTTGTGCCGAAAAGTAGTCCGCGAGGTAGTCGTCATCGAGCGTCGCATCGATATCGGGGTGGCTTGCGACCAGCGCATCGCCAGAGGCGATCAGGACCCCGCCATCGAGCAGGCCATAACAAAGCGGCCGCTGGCCGAGTCGATCGCGGCACAGGTGGACGCGATCGGGCTCCACCAGAATCAGGGCCGCAGCCCGGTCGGGCCAGCGCTCAAAACGGTTGAAAGCGTGCTCGCTGTCCTGCAGCAACCAGCGTTCTGGATCGAGGCGCAATGACGGCGCATGCGAAAACGCGCGAGTCTGGATGCTGAGCAGGTACCGGCCCGGCTCGCGCAGCTCTTGCACGCTGCCCGCCGCGCGCTCGAGCGCGCGGGACTTCAGTTTCTCGATTATCGCCAGGTCGATTTCGCGACCTGCGAAATCGACCCAGGCGAGAAGTACCGCCATTCCCGTTCTTAGAATCGGTAGTTGACGGTCAAGCCGTACTGGCGCTTGCGCGGTGGTGTGATCACGAAATCGCGCGGATTGACCAGCGTAATCGGTGCGGCCGGCGCCGGAAGTACGTTCGGGACCGCGATGAACAATGCCGGGTTTACGTAGCGCAGGATGTCTTCCGGCGTGTCGTCGTCGGTAGCGTTGCGAACGAACAGTGTCACTTCCCAGTTGTCGCCGATCGACAACCCGCCGCGCAGATTGACCAGCGTCGAATCGCCAGTCTCCAGAAGGTTGTCGACTTGGGCGTAACGCGAGCTTTCATAATTCGCGTCGCCGCTGACATACCAGCCCCAGCCGTTATCCAGCGTGCCGTTGTAGGTCAGGCCCAAACCGGCCTGGTGTTTAGGCACGCGCGGCAGTTCGGCGCCGCGGGCGTTGGCGCAGGCCTGCGTCAAGTCGATGGCATTCGCTCCGCAGAACAGATCGGCCTGATCCTGGCTGCGGAAGTTCTTGATCTCGGTGTCCTGCAGCGCATAGGTCGCGCGCAGATTCCAATGTTCATCGATCTGCCAATCGGCCTCGAGTTCCAGTCCGGTGACTTCGGACTTGCCGAGGTTCGAAGTGAAGGAGGTGATGAAAATGCCGCCATCGACGCGCGGCGTGGGGCGCGTTTCGGTGAGCTGCTGATTGTCCCAATCGATGCGGTAGAGCGCCGCGTTGAAAGTGAGGCGCTTGTCGAACCATTGAGATTTCACACCCAACTCATAGGTCCAGGCTTCTTCCTCCTCGAAGACATCCAGGCCCTCGGCGAGCAGCGCTGCGCGGCCGGCTTCGGTCAGGATCGATGATTCAACCGCAGTATTGAACCCGCCCGGTTTGTTGCCCTTGGCGGCTAAACCGTAAACGTTCAGGTCGTCGCTGAACTCGTAGCGCAAGGTGGCGCGCGGCAGCACATTGTCGAAGGTGGCCGATTTGCTGAAATCGCGCACGAAGGTCGTCGGTCGACCGGCCACCGTGAGCGTGTTGGTGGAACGGCCCACGATATCGATCTCGTCTTCGGCATAGCGCGCTTCGAGCGTGCCGGTGAGTTGCTCGGTAAAGTCGTACTCCACCAGTGCGAACAGCGCCTGGTTGGTGATCTCAAGGCCCGGCCGGGTTGGGTTTTGCACGGGTCGGGTTCGGTTGAAGGTGGGCGGTGTGTTGAAGCCACCCAAATTCGCGCTCCAACCGTTCAGCGCCTTCTCGTTGTAATGGTAGTAACCGAACTGACCGCGGAGCGGCAGATCCTGATCGGTGGCGATACGGAATTCCTGGCTCCAATCTCGCGAACGCCCAAAGTCGATGGTCTCGAAGGCGCCGTTGAAGCCGCGCACGCTGGAAAAATCCTGATCCGCCGCGCTGTAGGACTCGGTCGTGTTGTAGGCACTCGTTGAGGTCAACGTCCAGCCATTGTCGAAGGCGTAATTGCCCTGCAGGCTGGTGCGGAAGTTCTCGCGTTCAAGGCCGGGCTCGAAGCCCGCAAGGCGAAACTGATCGGTATTGATCGCATAGATGTCGGGCTGCTGGGCCGTGCCGCATAGATATCCGCGGGTGCGCGTTTGCATGCGCACGGAGCCGGCGAACGTGCCGCCAGCCGGGATCGGCAGGAAGCAGTTGTTGAAGCCGTTGATGTCGCTGGCCGGCAGGCCATTGGCGAGGCGATTGAGCGGATCGCCCAGGCGCCCGATGGCGTAGTGCTCGTCCTGATCCTCGGCGTAATTGAAGCGCAGTGTAAAGTCGAGTTTTTCGTTCGGTGTCAAGAAAAATGCGCCGCCGGCGCTGGTGGTCTTTTGGCCACCGAGATCCTTGATGCCGGTCACGGCATTTCGATATTGGCCGCCGAACTCGTAGTAGCGGACGTTGCCCTGGAACGTCAGAAGGTCGTCGACGATCGCACCCGAATAATTCCCCGCGAACTCGCGCTCGGAGTCGCTCGCCACGCTCATCGACAACTTGCCTTCCGGCGTATTGCTGGGCTTGCGGGTGATGAAATTGATCGCGCCGGAAAAGGTTCGCCGACCGAAGAGCGCCGACTGCGGGCCACGGATGACTTCTACCTGCTCTAAGTTATCCAGGCCATACCCGGAGATGTTGCCGTTGACGAACACGCCGTCGATAAAGAATGCGGCGTTGGCTTCGCCCTGGATGTTCGATTGTCCGCGGATTACGGGCCGATCGCCCTCGCGGCCGAAGCCAGAGCGGAACGAGAATCCTGGCGTATAGCGAGCGATATCGTTGATGCGCTCCAGGCCGCGCCGCTCGATGGTCTCCTCGTCGATCACCGAAATCGACAGTGGGACCTCCTGCAGAGTCTCCTCCACACGTCGCGCGGTAACCTTGATCGCGTCGAGCTGCGTGGCTTCCTCGTTGCTCGGCGCGTCCTGCGCAACAACGCCGAAAGGTACCGATGCGCCCAACAGCGCGCCTATGGCCAGCGACAAACGGGACGGTTTGAATTTCATGGCAAATCCTCTCGTTGGGTGGGCCGCGTTGCGCGCGCAATCGCGGATTTTAAACAACTATAACACTCAGATTTTGCCCTGCCCGACGTGCCGAAAGGCACGTCGCAAAGCAGGGTTCTGCGAACTTAAAGAACGCCAGCGACACCTGCAGCTGCGCGTTCGCCGCTGGCCAGGGCAGCTTCGATTCCGGGGACATCGAACACCATATGCTCTCCCGCAAACGCCAAGCCGCGATTCGCACTGGCGAATGCCGGCAAGGTGTTCAGTGCGGCCTTGACGGCGCGCGATTGACCGGGCGAAACCTCGGCGTACGCTCCGCCGATGCCGGGCACCTGGGACCATTGAACAGTGTGCAACACCTCGACTTTGCCGCGCGACGCAGGACGAACCCTCGCGAGTTCCAGTTTCGCGAACGAGGCGAGCTCAGAACCAAGATTGTCGGCGCGCTGCGCGCCCTTGCCGTTCAGCCAAACCAGCAATCGTTCGACCTCGCCCGTCGCGTTGCGGATGGCGAACACACGTTCCAGCGCGCCATCGGACCACATCGTTGCCGGCAAGCCATCGTCCATCCAGAACGGAGCCAGCGGACGCAAATGCACCTGACTGATCGCGGTCATCGGTCGTGCCCTCCACAATGGGGCGATGGAATCGACATGTTCGACATCGACCAGCGAAATGGCGTCGGTGCGTGCGCACGGCACAGCGACGATGACCGCCCGCGTCTCGACGCTGCGACCGTCCGCCAATGCGATTCGATAACCTCGCCGCAATCTGGCGATACTGGCAACCTCTGAATTGAGAGCGATTTGATCGCCGAGACGCTGGGCCATCGCTTCCGGCAAGCGCGAGCTGCCGCCATCGAGTAGCTTGACGCCGCCAGCGGCACTGGCGTCTTTGCGCATCGCATCGCGTCGCAATGCGTCCAGCGCACTAGTGCTGTGCAGCGCGTTGTAATTGGCGCCAACATCGGCGAGCGCCAGCACATTGGCTGGCGTGCCTTTGTCGCGAAGGAACTCGTACAACGATATGTCCAGATTGGCGTGACGGTCGAGCGCCCAATCGCCCGAGGTCGCCAGCGGATTGTGCCGCTGCAATAAGCCGCCGAGCAGCATTGGCGGCAACTGCGCGCGCCATGGCTCGTCCAGCGTATTGGCTTTCGCTCCCGCCCACTGCGATGCATCGATCAACTCGTCGTCGATGCAGAGCGTCAGCTCGCGAGCGGGTGGACTGCCGGTTGCCTTGAGTGTCAGCCCAAACTCGGAGATGCGTTTTTGGCAGCGCGCATAGCTATCCGCAATTTCGGTGGCACCGGTTTCGAAGCGCATGCCTTCGGCCTCGATCGTGCGCACGCGTCCGCCGACGCGTTGGCCGGCTTCGAAAACGCGTACCTTCGCGCCTTGCGACTGGAGCTGTAGCGCCGCTTCTAAGCCCGCCAATCCGGCACCGACGACAACCACATCGATTCGTTCAGTTCGCCTGGCATGCACAAGGCCAGGCACTGAGACCAACGCCAATCCGCCAAGCCAATCGCGTCGCCGCATCAGGGCGTCTCGCGTTGCTTTTGGTCGAGCACCTTGGATTTGTACACTGTCCAACTGGTGGCGTTGGGTTGCACCCAGTGTTTAGGCGCGGTCAGGTACTCGGGCGCATTTTTCTCGATGTAGGCCTTGAAGTCGCTCGGCAACTCATCGATACCGCCCATCAATTTCTTGCCGTAGCCCGAGTAGATGAGCAGGCCAGGGCGGTCGCCCATTTCCATCCAGGGCAGCCACGGCGCTTCGCGAAACCAGGCGATGGAAATCGGCGCGCTTTGCACGTCTGGATCGGCCAGTTCGTTCATGCGCGCATAGAAGCCGAAATGCTCCGATCCCACGTACATCGCGCCGGTCGAGTGCAGCGGAAACTCCTCGGGCGATATCGGATTGGGGTAGGCGAGCGGCACATCCAGGCCCATGATCACATCATTGCCATGCTGCTTGAGCGGCAGTAAGCGCGGGGATTGACCTTCCTTCGGCGCGCCGCCCATCACGTGGTTCACCGGGTCGTTCTGGACGTGGAATACAGTAACGTCCGATTGTGTCCAGGGGTTGCTCCAGGTCTCCAGAATCGCGCCAGTCTTTGGGTCCTTGTAGACCGCGTACTCGCGAGACAGCATGCGCCAGTTGCCGTCCTGGTCCTTTTCCATACGTGCGACGTTCATGCCCTCGAAGCCGAACAAGAGCTTCGGTCGCTCGTCCGGCACTGCCGCAAAAACCTGACCCGTCCACCAGGTAACAGTGTCTTTGCCATCAAGGCTCGCCCGCATCTTGATGAAAGCCTTGAGGTTGTCCTCAGGGTTCTTCAGGTCCAGATCTTTCGCCGTTGCCGTCGCCGAGACAGCGGCCATCGTCACCGCCCACAACACGCCACGCAAACGCATTGGTTCGTCACTCCGCTTGAGGTCGTCCTGGGAATCATAACCACCGGCTGGGAATTTGTCCGGACAAATTGTTGGGAAGCTTGGCGATGGGGAGTTGGCAGATGGCAGATGGCAGATGGCAGATGGCAGCAGGTGCGATCTGCTGTCGCAAGTCCCTGGCATCCTCGCCTACTTCGGCAACAGCAGCAGTGCGTGTAGCGTCGGTCCTGCCAGCAAGGGCGAGGCGCGCCCCTTCGCCCAGTCGTCGTGTCCAGCGCCGTAGAAAGGCGATAGAGGATGGCCGCTCTGACCGCCCGGCATGTGGAAAATGGCCTGCTGCTCGCGCCCCGGCGAAACGACCAGGCGCTCGCTGGCGCCGAAGGCCGGGCCCTGCACGCGCGGCATATATTGATCGCCGGCTAACCCTTCGCTCGGCATATCGAGCAGCCAGCGAAAGCCGGGTAGGGCGCGGCTCAATGGATGGCGAATCTGCGTGGCATTCTGCTCACCCCAGGTTCCGACGCCCTGCGCTTCACGCTGCTTCTGATCCGCAGCGACATCCTTCGCCGCGGCGAGAAGGAATGCGTCCCAATCGGCATAGTTTTTCGCCAGCAGGTGACGCGGACGCTCGTCCAGCGCTTGCTCTACCGCACTCTCAAGATGCGGCAGATTCGGCCAGCTCCATTTATCGTCGATCGCTTTGAGAGGCGGTTCGAATTGCGCGAGAAAGAGCTTGTGGACGCGCAAGCGGAAAGCGCGCACAACCCGGTAAGCTCTGCTGTTCGGATCGGCGCGCGAGTTCCAGTCGCCAAGCGCCGATCGGACCTCGGTGAGCTGCGCAGGATTGGCATCCAGGATCGATTGCAAGCGTGCCCGCCAGCCTTCCAAGAACAGCGCGCGATCGTCGAGCTGGATAGCTAGAAGATCAGCTTCGGCGAAGGAACTTTTCGCCCGCAGTGCATCGCGGATTTGCCCTGCTCGCGCGCCGATCGTGTAACCGCCATCGCCGATCGCATCCAGCGCCTCGCCATCGATCACGCGCGCGTTCGCCGACCACAACAGCGGATACTCAGGCGATGAAAGTTGGGGCGCGTCGCTTCGAAACGCGATTTGCGAGGATGAATCTGCGCTCCGTAGCGGCAACCGCCCGGCCGTCGTCCAGGCAACCTTGCCGGCGCGATCGGCGATCAGTGCGTTTTGCACGGGCATGCCGGCGGCGTTGAAAATCGCCACGGCGGCGTCGACGTCGGTTGCGTTTTCCATGTCCATCAGACGCAGATTCACTGCTTCTGGCGAGTGCGCAGTCCAGCGCAAGGCCAGCGGCGTGCCGTCGCTGGCGATTTCCGTGATCGGGCCGAACCGGGTCTCGCGAACGTCGAAGATCACCGGATCGGCGCCCTTGACTGCGATGGTTTCGCGAACGACGTTGCCGCTGTCTGCATCGACGCGAACGAAATCGAGCCAGTCGCCGTAGCTATTGGTAAACCCCCAGGCGACGTCGCCGTTGCTCCCGACCACGATGGCTGGTGTGCCCGGCAACGTCACGCCGACGATGCGTCGAGCGCCGATATGCAGTTGCGTGCGAAACCAGATATTCGGGACGCGCAGACCCAGGTGCATATCGTTGGCGAGCAGCGCGCCGCCGTGCGCGGTGAGTGTGCCGGCGACCGCAAAATTGTTGCTCCCGATGCCCTCGCTCGCCGGCACCGCGTCGGTTTCCGGCAACGGCGTTTCGATGGACGAAATGTCGATATCGGCACTCGAAGGCAGCGGCGCCGCCGGTAGGCGATCGCCACGAATCGGCGCGTCCCAACGCGAGCCGGGCTGCGTCAGCCAGGCGAACACCGCCGGCGGCAGTGCGTGCTGCATGCGCTCCAGTTTCAGCTCGCGGCTGTTGCTGGCGTCTTGCAAATTGAAATACATGGCCAGCGCCGCGAGCAGCGAGTCTTCGGCAAGCCATGGTTGCGGCGGTTGCCGCAGCAAGGCATACGCGAAGGGTCGCGCACCGAGATCGTTCAGTCCGGCATTGACGCCTTGCGAGTAGCGTTCCAGTGCGCGCCGGTGCGCTTCGGGAAGCGCTTTCAAAAAGCCTGCGCTGCGCGCGCGAAAACGATGCACGCGCGCGCTTTTGTCGGTTTCGACGGCAACGGCGCCGAACAGCGCCGACAACTCGCCCGACGCGCGGCGCCGCATCAGGTCCATCTCGAAATAACGTTCTTGCGCATGCACGTAGCCGAGGGCATAACTGGCATCGTCGCGCGTGTCGGCGAAAATCGACACCGTCCCCTGCGCATCGCGCTCGATGCGCGTGGCGGCGGCCACATCTGCCGCGATCTCCCCGTCGAGCGTTGGCAAGCTGGCGCGCAGGAACAGCCACGCGCCTGCCATTGCAATCAGCGCCGCGATCAGACTTGCGACCAGACCACGCAAGACCCAGCGCTTCATTTGCCATCGTCGCTGATGTAACGCGGACCATCGCCAGCGGTCTTCTCGTAAACCCCGCCGCCAACCTTCTTGTACTGCGTAAAGCCGCGGTTAGCGAAGTGGCTTTCTTTCAGAAGATGCGCATTGCCGCCGACCACCGAAACTCTGGAAATCACTCGCGCTATCGCGTTGCCGCAGACTGGGCAGACGGTGAGCTCCGCGTCGCTGACTTTCGCCAATACATCGAAACCCGGCGCGCAATGTGCGCAGCTCTCCTCCTCCTTGGCCGCACGATATTCGTAGATGGGCATGGCTTGCAGTAACCTTCAAAACAGGGGCGACAGTGTAGCCCGTCGATCCGTGGATCGCGCTATAGCCACGGACGCCGCTGACGCTGGACGGAGCGCGTCAAAGATCAGGCAGCGACAGACTGGGATTGCGGCGAACACGTCATGCCGCCGCCAGATCGAATCTGGAATCATTGCGCCAGGGCTGGCGCTAGACTCACCCGCTGGATCCGCAGGTGCAAGCGATGAATCTACACCGGTGGTGTTTGTTCTTGTCGATGCTCTGGCAGACGCTGGCGCTGGCCGCATCACCGAATTTGGAGGTGAGCCTGCTGGCGGCATCCGACCCGGCTATGAGCTTTGCTGAGTTGGCGTTGGCCCCAACGCAGAACGCATCGACGGCGGAAACGCTGCCGCCAGGACCGAGGTCCTTCGCCTGGTATCGCGTGCGGTTGCTGCAAGCCCATCGAGAGCCGCTACTGGTTTTGCGCAACAGTTTCGGCGCGCATCTGCAGGTGCGAATGCCAGACGGTTCGACGCTGTCTCAGCGGCGCGGCGAGTGGCCGATCGCACAGCCGCAGTACAGTCAGCTCAACATGGTCTTCGAACTCGCTGCCGTGCAGGTCGGCGAGAGCGTTTATCTGGGTGTGACCGCCGCACCGCCGCAACCCATTCTGGTCGGTTTGTACGAACGCAGCGACTACCAGGCGCTCGACGCCGATTCGGTCCGACTTTTGAATTCCTGCCTCGGTGTTCTGTTGGCATTCGCAACACTGGGGTTTGTGTTCTATGCCGTCGACAGGGATCGCACGAGCCTGGCCTTCGCCTGCTCGTTGCTGTTGCAATTCGCCTACTTCGGTTTCATGTATGGCGAAGCGGCCTTTTGGCCGGTGCTTGGCCGGCTGTGGCCCAACTGGATCGACGTGTGCGTCATTTCGGCGACATTGGGGACGATTTTTTTTGGCGAGGTCTACGCTCGACTGATCGATCTGCCGCAGCGTATGCCCCGCCTGATGATTGCAATTCGGCTGCTGCACATCTGGAGCCTGGCCATCTCCGTCATCACCTTGGTGGATTGGATCACGCGAAGCGAGAGTCGCGGCCAGTGGGCGGTCATGGCCGGTTCTTCCGGCAACTACCTGGTCGTCATCATGACGGCGCTGCTGGTTTATGCGCTGGTCGTCAGCTCGCTCAAGGGTCATCGTCGTGCACTGATTGCGCTGCTCGCCACTCTGGTGCTCGCGTCGGGCAATGCCATGCGCGCGACCCAATTCGCATTCGGTTGGGTGGGGTTGGAATGGGCATGGTCGCTGCACGTTCTGGGCATGGCCATCGCCAGTTCGCTGGTATCCCTGGCGTTGACGCAGCGTTTCTTGTCGTTGCGCAGCGAACGCGATCTGGCCCACCAGTTGGCGACGCACGATCCGCTGACGGGAGCGCTCAATCGCCTGGGCGGAATGACCATCGCCCATCGATTGTTCGCACAAGCTCGGCAATCGGGGAGCCCTTTCTGTGCCGCCGTGCTCGATCTGGATCATTTCAAGCAGGTCAATGATCGGTTCGGCCACGCGGTGGGCGATGCGGCGCTAAAACTATTCGCCGACGTCACGCGCGCGTCTTTGCGCGACGGGCAGCAACTGATGCGATTGGGTGGCGAGGAGTTTGTCTTGCTCTTGCCCGGCATGGATCGACGCCGAGCCTTGGATCATGTGGACGCGGTGCGCCTGAGCGTGCAGCGTCATGGCGAGGAAATCGCTGGCGCGCCCTGCCGGCTGACCGTCAGCGCCGGCGTGGCGCAATTGAACGAAGTTCATGCGAGCATCGATGCCGTATTGAACGAAGCGGACCAGGCGCTGTATGCGGCCAAGCGCAATGGCCGCAATTGCGCGGTCGCCTTTGTCGATCTTTCAACACCAGCCGGAGCGAACATCGATGTCCAACCAGGCCGTGCTTGATGCCCGAGACGTACGTCCGGGCGATCTGCTGTTGCATTCCGGTAATTCGCAGATTTCGTCCCTGGTCGCCTGGTTTGGCGACGCGATCTATAGCCATATCGCGATCATGGCCGATGCCGGGGACTTGATCGAAGCAGCGCCGGGCGGTGCGCGCAGGGTGCCGCTGGTGCGTCGATTGGCGCAGGTCGAGGGTTACCATTTCATCGACTTGTACAGACCGACAGCGGCGGGCGGGCGCGTAGCCGATGAGCAGCAAATTGCTGCCGCCGTTCGACGCGCCCAGGAGTATCTGGGTAGCCCTTATCCGTTGGACCTGCTCGTTCAATTGGGCGTGATCTCCGCCTTGCGCGGTCGTCTGCCCGAGTCGAATCTGGCGCGTTGGGTGATTCGAATCGCCATCGATGCGGCCATGTCGCGCGATGCCAGCCGCGTGATGTGCAGCGAGATCGTTTACCGCGCGCTGGCCGAAGCGCGAACGTCGCCGCCAGGAAGCATGGCGCCTGCAATCGTCGTCTCCGCGCCGCTGCTATTGCCGTTCCCGGTCATCGATATCGCTAAGCTGATCAAGGAGCTGGAATCGATGCTCAAACCTGGCGCCACGCTGGTGCCGCCATTGGATGCCGCAGAATCGCTGGACGACCGTCACTCCGACGCTGCGCTGGCAAAGGACTATGCCGCTCTCCGCGAACAGATGGGCGTGACGGCAGCGCCGGCGTCAGATGTCATTGTCGTGCCGAATCCGAATCCCAAAACCGTGTCGCCAGCGGACCTTGAACGCAGCCCGAGCGTGCGTCTGGTCGGGAGGCTGCGGCTCGGATAAGCGGCTTCGGTATGCCGTCGGCGTGCCTGCGATTCTGGTCAACGCAGTGCGGCGCGATGTCGATCGGCCGTTCTGAGTTAACGCCCGTTCGCCGGCCGGCGAACGCGCCAGCTCGGATTGAACTCGCGGATGGAGATGCGAGTCAGAATTTGCGAGATTTCAAAGCTATCGGGCGACAAATTTTGCTGCAAGCATCACGACCAGTCCCATGAAAATTGGAGCCGGTTGTGAAAGAGCGCTATACGATGTCTTACGTCGACGTCGCTTCCAGGCAACGTGCTGCAACATTCCTTGTAGGTCGGGTCGGCGTTGCGGTCTTGTTTGCGCTGCTGGCGGCCGATGCAGCGTTTGCCACATCGGGCACTATCTCCAGTCAGTTTGGCGTCGACCGCGTCGGTGCGGCAACGTATGAAGTGCCGATTCAGCTGCCACCCGGCACGGCCGGCGTGGCACCGGAGTTAAGCTTTAGTTACAACAGCCACTCGCCCGACGGCATGCTCGGCGTTGGCTGGTCTGTGACCGGACTATCGTCGATTACCCGCTGCGAGATTCGTCGCGGCGATCAGATTTATCCCATTACCTATACCGCTACCGATCGCTTTTGCCTGGATGGCGATTATCTGGTGGCGGAGCCCGGCCAGGTTTATGGCGCCGACGGCAGCGTGTATCGCCTGGAGAAACAACCCTGGGTGCGCGTCCGAGCCATCGGGCAATGCCCGGCGAGCGGCGGCGCGGGTCCGTGTCGATTCCTGGCCGAGCAGCCCAGTGGCGATGTCTTCGAGTACGGCGCCACCGCAGATTCGGCGATCGAAGCCGTTCCGGCCACGTCGGCGGCCGCGAATTTTCCGGTGGGCGCCATCCGCGTGTGGGCGGCGAGCCGATACGTCAACAAGGTCGGCAATGCCATCGAGTTTCGCTATCGCGAGAACACCGCGACCGGCGAGTTCTCGCCGGATGCGATTTTGTACACGATCAACAGCCGAGCGCCCGCGCCGCTGGTCGCCCAGCGTGCGGTGGCCTTTACTTTCGAGGATTCGACACCCGCCGAGCGCTTCCAGGGCGGCGCCCGGGTTGTCCAGTCGCGGCGACTCACCGAGGTTGTCACCTGCATCAACCGCTCCGGCCTGAGCGGCTGCGATCGCAGTGTCGACGGCACGCAGCAGGTGTCGCGCTATCGCATCGAGTATGCGCAGAGCCCGGCCACGGCGCGCGAACTGGTGCAAACCATCACCCAGTACGGCAGCGACGATACGGCGCTGCGTCCGCAGCGCATGACTTATCAGGCGCCAGCCGCGAATGCATTCGCGCCGGCCAGCGGCTGGTCCTCGGATTTCACCTGGGACGACGGCTGGAATCAGCCCAACATTCAGGAGCGTCAGCTGGCCGACATCAACGGCGACGGTCGCTACGATCTCATCGGGTTCGGGCTCAGCAAGACCGAATACGCGCTATCGACCGGTGCCGCTTTTGCGCCGGCCAGTTCACAGGCGATTTTCAGCGCCGATCAGGGCTACAACAACAATGCGCGCTTCCCGCGCCTGATCGTCGACGTCAATGGCGATGGCCGCTCCGACATTCTCGGGTTCGGTAACACCAAAGTGCAGGTGTCGCTGTCCAACGGCACCAGCTTCACCGCGCCTGCGACGTGGTCCACACAGATGACCTACGGCAATGGCGGTTGGGACAACACCAAGACAATCCGCTCGGCCGCAGACATCAATGGCGACGGGCGCAGCGACATCATCGGTTTCGGCAATTCCAAAGTGGTTTACCAACTGTCCGAGGGCGATACCTTCGGCAGCGCGCAAACGCTCACCGGCGTGTTCACCACCGACGCCGGCTATTCCACGCCAGAAACCCATCCGCGCTATCTGGCGGATTTGAACGGCGACGGCCTGGCCGACATCATCGGCTTCAAGAACGCCGGCATCGTCGAAGTGGCACTATCGAACGGCACCGGTTTCGGGCCGGTGATGCGCTGGACCGATCGCTTCGTCGCCGATTCCGGAGACGGCTGGGTGCCGGGCCGCAACCCGCGCTTCGTCAGCGATCTCAATGGCGATGGCCTGACCGATCTGATCGGTTTTCGCAATGACGACGTGATCGTCGCGTATTCGAGCGGGAAATCGTTTACCGACCCGACGGTCTGGACCCAGGCCTTCACCTACAACCACGGTGGCTGGGACGATCTGAAGGGCACCTTGCGCACCTTGGGCGACGTCGATGGCGACCGCCTGCCGGACATCATCGCCTTCGGTAACAGCGACACCAGCTTTGGCATCAATCGCCTCGGTCGCTTCGACACCACGGCATTCGCCAGCATCAAGAACACCTTCGGCTATTCGTCGATCGCGCGCAATCCACGATTCCCGGCCGATACCATTGGCGCCGGCATATCCGCGCTGATCGGTCTGGCGGACACGCAAGTGATGGTTGCGCTGCCGCCATCGCCGACGCCGGATCTGCTCGTCGGCGTGGTCAACGAAATCGGCGGCACCATCGCTGTGACGTACGCCAGCATCATCGGCAACAGTACGGTGTACGTCCCGGCGAGTACCGACTGGAGGTATCCGTATCGAACGCTGATCGGGCCGATGGACGTGGTGTCGCTGCACAGCATCGGCGACGGGCTGGGTGGCATTTACAGATACCAGCATCGCTATGAGGGCACCGTCGCCGACGTGGTCGAGCAGGGATTCCTCGGCTTCGAAGCGACCACGCTGATCGACCTGTCGATGAACCCCGATAGCGCTCAACCGGGTGTCGCGACGCGCACCGAGTACGCGCTGGAGTTTCCGCAGAACGGCTTGACCACGAGCATGCAGAGCAGCGTCGTCGAGACCGGCAAAGTCGCCGGACGTTTCGAATACACGTACCAGACAGTCGAGGTACTGCCGGGCATCTTCGATGTGCGCAAGACCTCGGAGCATTCCACGCAATACGCGTTGAACAGCGATCGCAGTTACCAGACGCGGCAGACGTACAGCTACGACGGTTACGGCAACCTGCAGTTGCTCAAGGACGAGGGCAATCTCGGCGACGCCAACGACGATTCGGCGGTGTGCGTCAACTTCATCAACTTGACCAATCCATGGCGCATCGGATTTCCGCGCGACTCGGCGACGGCCAAATCGTGCGCGGTGACTGCCGGCACCTGCGCCTGCGCCGATGCGCTGACGCGCGATCGTTGGGAATACACCGACGCGTCGCTGACCAACACTCGCTCGCACGCGCAATACGACAGCAGCAACGACGGCTGGCTCGGCGAGGTGATGGAATGGGACGCCTACGGCAATCAGGTGGTCGATCAGGGCGCTTATTGGACCGGCGATGCCAGCGAGCCCACGCTGTTTAATCCGCTGCGCTCGACCTTCGATCCGGATTTCCGGAGTTTTCCGATCCGGCAGGCCAACAACCTGTTCGCCACCGCCTACACCTACGACCCGCGATTCGGCGTGACCACCTCGCAAACCGATCCGAACAACGTCACGCTGCGCTACACCTTCGACGGTTTTGCACGCGTGCTCACTGGCAGTGGCCCGTCGCCCGGCGGGCAAGAAGTGGTGCTGAAGCGCTGGACGTACTCGCCGCTGCCGGTTGGCGCGAGCACCACGTTGGTTGAGTTGCGCGACTGGAATGGCGCAACGGCGACATCGTCTGAAATTGTGGACGGACTGCAGCGCACGATCCGCACCACCAACGAGGTCGACGCCGATTGCGTGATCGCCACCGAGCAGGCCTACCTGGCGGTGGATCGCGTCCGCCAGCAATCGCTGCCGTTCTATGCGGCGCAAGCAGGACGCCAGTGCGCGCGCGCGCAGGCGCCGGCATTCACCGTGCAGCGTTACGATGCGCTCGGTCGGCTGGCGGAAACCGTCAATCCCGACGGCACCGTCACCGATTTTGACCTCGACATCGCGCCGCTCGACAATGTGCAGCGCGATCTGGTGGTGCAGACCGATGCCTATGGCACCGCCGATGCGCGCCAGTTCTCCACCTATCTCGATAACAATCAAAACCCGCTGCGCTGGGTGTTCCCCTCCGATGATGCCGCAAAGCCGGTCGCCGATCTGCGCTACGACGCGATCGGTCGGCTCGAACAGTTGACCGCGCCGAAGGGCGAGTTCTCCACCTGGACCAACGATTCGCTCGATCGCGTAACGGCGCTGAAGAGCGCCAACAGCGGCACGCAGACCGTCGCGTACGCCCGCGAAGGCATGCAGCGATTGCAGACCGATGCCGATGGTCGCACGGTGACCTGGACCTACGACGAGATCGGCCGGGTCCGCACCGAAACCGTGCAGGGTGCGGCAGGTGCGGAGAGCACGACCACATTCACCTACGATCAAAGCGGTCACGCCTATCCCATCGGGCGGCTGACCAGCGTCGATGCGCCCAAGCAGGCCACCCAGCATAGTTTCGACTACGATCCCTACGGCAATCGCCAGCAAAGCCAGCTGACCATCGATGGCAAGCGCTTTGCGATCCAGGTCGATTACGATCCGCTGCAGCGCGCCGTGCAGTTGACCTATCCGGATAACGCCAAACAGCGCAAACGCTACGGCGCCGACGGTTTTCTGGCCGAGGTGTCGGTGTGTCTGACCGGCGGCGCCTGCGCCGACGGCGACTACCTGCCGTATGCCACCTATGGCGATTACACCGCCATGGGTGGTCCGCAGACGCTGCTGTATCGCGACGGACGGACCTCGCGCGCCGCGTTCGAGTACGACACGCTCGGGCGCGTCCGCAGTTACACGATGAACGCTGGTAGCGGTACCGCGCTGATCAGCCGCGCGTTCGATTGGAATCGCTTGAACGAGTTGCTGTCGAGCACCGATCGCCTCGACGAGCTGCGCTCTCTGGTGTACGCCTACGATGGCGCCGGCTATTTGAGTTCGGCCACCGTCGGCGTACGCCGCACCAGTTTCGGCTACGACGAACTCGGCAACCTGAAACAAAAAGGCGATGTCAGCTTCGAGAGCGTCGCCGCGCAGGTACGGCGAGGCGTGCGCAACGGCCAGGAAGTGTTCTCGGCCGATTACGACGCGTCCGGCAACATGGTGCGCCGCAAGCATGTCGATGTGCAGGGCACAGCGCGCGAATGGCATCAGTCGTTCGATGCCTTGGGACGCATGACCAGCATCGAGCAGACGGCCGAGACTGCGGGCGACCCCAATGTGCCGGTCGCCAGTTTTGTCTACGACTTCAACCAGAGCCTGCTTAAGCGCATCGACCTCGCCAGCGAAACGACGTCTTACTACGTGTCGCGGAATTTCGATGTGGCCGTGCTCAAGGACGGCAGCAGCGTGTACACCAAGTATGTCGACGGCCTGACCGGGCCGGTCGCTTCGATCTCCACCAACAGCGATCAGCTGGTTGCGCGAGTGCCCGATGCGCCTGCGGATCGCTGGAGCGCGCCCCCGGTAGCGGACGACGATTCGGGTTGGATCGCAGGCGCGCTGACCGGCTCGGGTGTGCTGTCCCTGCTCGGTTTGATGGCGCCGCGCCTGCGTCGCGTCAGGCTGCGTGCGGTCGCGCAAAGTTTGCGCCAGGCTGCGCGATTCACTGGACACATGCTGCTGGCCTTCGCAGTGCTGACGCTGCAGATGCCGAATCAGGTCTGGGCAGCGGGATTGACGCCGGGCGCCAACGGCGCGGGAATTCCGGTGGCCGGCACCACCTTGTTCTACTACAACGATCAGGTGCGCAGCAGCGTACTGGTGGTGACACCCGATGGCGCGCCGCAGACCGAAATTCTGTATGCGCCGTACGGGGAAATCGACGAGACCGCCAGTTTCGGCGTCGATAACTTCCGCGCCAAATTTGCCGGCGTCGAGTTGGCCGAAAACGTCGGCCTGTACCTCAACGCCGGTCGCTACTTCGACCCGGCGATCGGGCGATTCGTCGGCGCCGATACCAATCGCGTCGGTGCGGCGTCGAACAACGCCGTGATGCTCAATCGTTACGCCTATGCGGCGAACAATCCGATCACCAACATCGATCCGAATGGCGGGTCTGCGCAATCGGTGCTGTTCGATATCGCGTTGGCGGCCTTCGCCATCGGCGCGGTGCTCACGGGCGGCGGCATCGTCGCGGTGGCGGAAATCGGCGCGTACTTCGGTGGCGCGGCCGTCAATCACAGCTACGACCCGTCCGATTGGAATTACAAGTCGTGGAAGACCTACGGCGGTATGGCTGCCGGAATTGCGGTGTCGGAGGTGGGGTTGGCGATTTCCATCGCCGCACCCGAGGCGATCCCGGAGGAGGCGGGCGCCATCGCCACGTTCCTCGCCGGCGTCGCCGCCGATGCCGCCGTCGGGTTCGCCGAGAACGCCACGTACGCCGCGCTTGGCGGTGCCTCGCGCGACGAAATCCTCAAGCAGGGTTTGATCGGCGCAGCCACCGGTGCAGCGTTTTCGGCGGTCGGGCAGGGTATATCGGCGGGAGTCGGCAGGCTGTCGTCCCGCGCCACCGGCGCCGCTGCCGAAGCCGGCGAAGAAACCTCGCTGTTGGGATCGCGCTCCGGGGCTGCGGCTGAGCACGAGGAGTCGTCGTTCGGCGCTGGATGCAAGCTCTCGTCGTTCGCGGCCGGCACACAGGTCGCGACTCCAGACGGTCTGGCAGCGATCGACACTTTACCGCTGCATGGCTCTGTTCTTGCTCTCAATGAGGCAACAGGCGAGGTCGAAGCTCGGAAGATTACGGCGGTGTTCGAGCGCACCGCTCCTGCAGCGTTGGTCATCGTGACCGCTGCTGGCGAGCGCATCGTAACCACGCCAGAACACCCGTTCCTGATCAAATCCGGGTGGGTGGACGCCGCCAGGCTGAGTGTCGGCGATCAGGTATTTGGACCTGGGGCGACGCGCGATTCGATTGCGGCCATCGAACATACGACGAGCCCGATCACGGTGTACAACATCGAGGTCGATGGGCTCCACACCTATCTGGTGGGGTCGGCTGGCCTCGCGGTTCATAACCCCAATTACTGGTGCACGAGCAAGAATGCCAAAGAGCTGCGCGAGAACATGATCAGAGACGGAGCTATCGAGCCCGACTTCGAGAATTCAGCTCACCACATTGTTGAGTCGACCGACACGCGATCCAAGTACATGATCAAGGCGCGAGATCATTTGGATCGACTCGGAATCGATATCAACGACTCTGCCAACGGCGTGTTTTTGGCGCGCAGCTCGCGTGTTCAGAACGAGATTGACGGTACCAGTGCCTGGGTGGATGCCTACCCCCATTCGCGCGTTCACACCAGCGAGTACAAGAAAGTGGTGTGGAAGTCGATCAAGAATCTAAAGACCAAGAGTGCAGTTCGTCAGGAACTGAGGAGCATCGGCTGGCGCCTCAAATCCGGCAACCTCCCCGGTGCCGGTATCGACTGGTAGTGCAATCAATGCTGGAGCTCGTTCTATTGGCGCCTTCTGTCCCGATTTGGCCGGTCATTGCATCGCGCCTCTCCTCCGCGTACCCGAACGCCCAAAGTGACATTGACGGGAGCGAGGCGCGGTGGACGATCGTATCTGGCGGCTGCGCGATCCATGTTCATGGCACAAATCGGCCTTGCAAGGACAATCTGATCATGGAGGCCATCGAACATGCGCCCTATCCGGTATCGATCAGGTCGGCTGCTGTTGCCCACAAAAGCCACGTGAGCGTGCGCCTTACGGACAGAACGCGTTCGTGGTTGGACAGTTGCGCCGAATGGATGGTCGTCGCGTCCAACTTCGCGGAAGCAACCAACGCAATCGTTGTTGCGCATCTCGCCGCAGGTGCCTCGTTACCAGCGGCAATTCTTTTGCCGGACGACGACGCCAACGAGCGCTGGGCGATCCTGCGCGCTATCCCACTCGGCTTGCTCATCACCGGATTCAAGAAGTACCAGATCGAGGGCGAGCCCGGCGTATGGATGGCCACCGTCTGCGCCAATGCGCTCGGATTGCCCGAGTTTGCGATGCACGTGCCTGACCATTCGCACGGTCAGCGCACGCTCGATCTGTTCGATCGATTGCATCGCCACCTGCTGAGCACCGCAGCAGTGTTTCGGCCGGGCGATCGCATCACCGTGGGCAAAGGGCAGGATCTGCAACTTGCGGCCATGCCCGACAACCTGCCGTTCGTGCATTCCGGCCAGCACTGGCTGCAATTGCGCAGCTGACGATTTCCGCCCTTCCAAATTCGGGCAGCGATTGGCCACCGCCGATGGCAAAAGAATTTGGCTCTCACTCAATCAGGAGCATCACCATGCGCATCGAGTTCAAAACCGTCACCATCATCCAGACCGCCCGCAAAGGCGCGCCGCAGCCAATCACGGTCACCTCCGACCAGTTCAGTAACTCCATTCTCAACGCCGAAGCCGCGCTCAACGGCTGGGACCTGCGCTTCACGGGCCAAGATCATCACTACCACGATGGCTTCGTGAAGATCCAGGACGTTGAAGTGGTCGATCGCCGCGTCAAGGTCACCGCGCTGATGGGAATTCGCGACAACTCCGGCGATTGGGACGATACCTACGAAGGGGAGGCGAACGTGCTCATCATCGCCAGCATTGCCGACAACTGATCCTCGATCGTTCGCAAGGGCGTTGGCGTCGAGTCTGGTCGCCGACCAGACTCGGCGCGATGGCTGCGCTCGCGTTGCGCGGCAATCCGATGCAGCCCGCCACCGATGCGGATGCGCCGCCGCGCCGTTGCGGAATGCGTAGCCGCAAACACGCGATGGCCAACGGCCGGACTGATACCCGCCGCCATTCCCAACAAGCGACAACGCGTCCAACCCGCCATGGCCCGCAAGCGCAACGACCATCCCTTACGTGAACTCACCCACATCGTCGCGCTGTTCCCCTGGTGGGTAGGCGTGCTGCTGGCCGCCGGGTCGTACATCGTGCTGCATCACTATGCGGTGCAACCGGCGCCGGTGCCGATGCCGGGTCAGAGTGGCGCCGCGGCTGCCCAGGGCTTACTCAAATCATTGGCGTTTTTCGGTCAGTACCTGGTGCCAGCCGTTTGTCTGATCGGCGCAGCGCTATCGGCCTGGAAGCGTCGCGAGCGCCAAGTGCTGGTCGATCGCATCGCGGCCAGCAGCTCGCTCGCCGAACTCGAGGCCATGACCTGGAAACAGTTTGAGCATCTGGTCGGAGAGGCATTCCGCCTCAAAGACTTTAGCGTAGCGGACATTGGCGGCGGCGGCCCCGACGGCGGCGTCGACCTGGTGCTCACCCGGGGCAGCGAACGCTTCCTCGTTCAGTGCAAACAATGGAAGGCGCTCAAGGTGGGCGTGGAGGTGGTGCGCGAGCTGTACGGCGTGGTGGCCGCCAAAGGCGCCACCGGCGGCTTCGTCGTCACGTCGGGCGAGTACACGCGGGAAGCCCGCGCCTTTGCCGAAGGCCGCAACCTCACTCTGATCAACGGCGTGGCATTGCAGCAGATGATCGCCAGCGTACGCCCAGTACGTGCGTTGGAAAACGCGCCGCCGGCAGAGAACCCAGCGAGTTCGCTCGCCGCGACGCCAGCACCCGCGAGCCCGAATTGCCCCGTGTGCGGCAAAGCCATGGCCCGCCGCATTGCTCGCCGCGGCAGCCACGAAGGCCGGGCGTTTTGGGGTTGCAGCGACTACCCAAACTGCAAAGGAACGCGGACGGCTTAGTGTGCGCAACTGCTGTTCCAGGGTTCCACCCTGTTCCAGAGTTTCACCCTTCGCTGTCACCGTTGGCCCCTCTGAGGCTCCGGCAAATACGCGCGCTAACCCGCGTAAGGCGGTTTCCCGTGTAGGGTGGAACCCGCACACGCTCCATCGTGCGGATTCCACCACCACGCGCACGGCACGATGGTGAGTCGGTGGGCGGATGGCGGCATTGTCATTTGTCCACGGCGTGCGGGTTCCGCTCTGTTCCAGGGTTTCACCCTTCGCTGTCAACGTTGGCCCCTTTGGGGCCGAGGTTGCCCGACACCTGCGCACGCGCCTTACCCGAGGTACTCCGCGCTGGCACATACGCGCCCCGGCGCACGAGATTTTCCATGCCAACGGCATGGACGGCGATAGCGAAGGGTGAAGCGAGGAACGAGCGCAACCCTGGTGACGGCCCAAAAAACAAGAACCGCCGCCGAGATTGCCCATGTCGACGGCATAGACAGGGACGGCGATGGCCGTGCGCCCGTTTCGCGCTGCCGCTACGAAGACGGTGCGCCCCGTTGGGGCGCGGTTTGGTTGGGAATGTCGTTTCCAGGGTTTCACCCTTCGCTGTCAACGTTGGCCCCTTTGGGGCCGAGGTTGCCCGACACCTGCGCACGCGCCTTACCCGAGGTACTCCGCGCTGGCACGTACGCGCCCCGGCGCACGAGATTTTCCATGCCAACGGCATGGACGGTGATAGCGAAGGGTGAAGCGAGGAACGAGCCCAACCCTGGCGACGGCCCAAAAAACAAGAACCGCCCCAACGGGGCGGACGGTGGCATCGTGCGGTGACGCGCCATTGCTCGAATCGGATCGCGACAGACTCCCGATGCCAGACCCAAAGTTACGCGGTCCGAGCGGCGGAATCCGCGCGGGTGGATGGCGCCATTTGTCCTCGGCGCGCGGGTTCCGCTCTACGTCTGGCACATACGCGCCCTGGCGCACGAGATTTTCCATGCCAACGGCATGGACGGTGATAGCGAAGGGTGAAGCGAGGAACGAGCGCAACCCTGGTGACGGCCCAAAAGACAAGAACCGCCCCAACGGGGCGGACGGTGGCATCGTGCGGCGACGCGCCATTGCTCGAATCGGATCGCGACAGGGGAGTAGGGCGGAACCCGCACACGCTTCATCGTGCGGATTCCGCCGTTACGCGGTCCGTGCGGCGGAATCCGCGCGGTTGAATGGCGGCATTGCCATTTGTCCTCGGCGCGCGGGTTCCGCCCTACGTCTGGCACATACGCGCCCCGGCGCACGAGATTTTCCATGCCAACGGCATGGACGGTGATAGCGAAGGGTGAAGCGAGGAACGAGCGCAACCCTGGTGACGGCCCAAAAAACAAGAACCGCCCCAACGGGGCGGACGGTGGCATCGTGCGGCGACGCGCCATTGCTCGAATCGGATCGCGACAGACCCCCGATGCCAACCCGCGTAAGGCGAATTCCCGTGTAACCCGCGTAAGCCCGCGTAAGGCGGATTCCAGTGCAACCCGCGTCAGGCGGATTGCCGTGTAGGGTGGAACCCGCACACGCATCATCGTGCGGATTCCACCGCCAGGCGCACGGCACGATGGACGATGGTGTGTCGGGGGCGGGATGGTGCCGCGGTCCGATCGGCGGAATCCGCGCGGGTGGATGGCGGCATTGCCATTTGTCCTCGGCGCGCGGGTTCCGCCCTACGTCTGGCACATACGCGCCCCGGCGCACGAGATTTTCCATGCCAACGGCATGGACGGTGATAGCGAAGGGCGAAGCGAGGAACGAGCGCAACCCTGGTGACGGCTTCGCCACATGGCCAGCGTGCTGGGATCCGCAGCGGATGGCCGTTCATAGCGCGTGTCCACGGTCATGCGTCGGCCTCCTGGCTCCAGTGCGAAAACCACCTTACGCGGATTGGACGTTATTCGGATTCCTCATCCGCGGCGCCGTCTTCGACCTCTTCCTCTTCCGCGACTGCCTCCGCCTCATCAGTGGGTGCCTCTGGCTCAGCGACGGCTACTTCGGGCGCAGGCGCCGCCGGTTGAGCACCCGTTTCCTGTGCGTCGCCCTTGGCGGGGTCGCGGCGTTCCCCAAATTGGTCGTCATAACCTGTTTGTTCTATCCACTGGTCAATTTTGACTTGCTCCTTGTATTCGGTCTCTACCTCTTTGGTCGAGGCAGGGGAGGCTTTGGCGGATTCCACAGACGAGGCTGCGAGCCCCAGTGCGACGCCTGCCGTCAACAGGAAACGGACCAGTGGGTAGTTCATCAGCGCGACTCTCATGCCTAACCGGGAGGATTCGAGGGTAGCACACGGTTGGTTAAGAGCGGGGACACCCGAAAACTTCCGAAGGATAAACCCGCGTAAGGCGGGATCCCGTGCAGGGTGGAAGCCGTACACGCTTCATCGTGCGGATTCCACCGCCACGCGCACGGCACGATGGTGGGCGGATGGCGGAATCCGCGCGGGTGGATGGCGGCATGGTCATTTGTCCTCGGCGCGCGGGTTCCGCTCTACGTCAACTTCACCTTTACGTCTCGACGAACGACGGTGCTGCGGTCCGATCGGCGGAATCCGCGCGGGTGGATGGCGGCATGGTCATTTGTCCTCGGCGCGCGGGTTCCGCCCTACGTCAACTTCACCTTTACGTCTCGACGAACCACGGTGCTGCGGTCCGAGCGGCGGTGCGTGTCAGTGGCATCTGCAGGCGCAATTGGCAGTCATCTCACTGTCTTCTAACCGTCAACGCATTGCCGTCTGCAGACGCAAGACTGAGCGCCCATCTGAACAGCGGGTGGGACGCATGCTCAATTTGCAGCAGCGCATCGAAGAGAAGTTTCCTGCGATGTTTGCGCCCCAGCGGGCGCGGTTCACGCGTCCGTTGCTCGCAGGGCTGGCAAAATTCACGCGCCTCGACCGCTGCGAGGCGGTGGTTCGCGACTATCCGCATCTGGAAGGCCTGGAGTTTGTGGAAGGCGTGATGCGCCATGTCGACGCGCGCTATCGCGTCGACGATCTGGAGCGGCAGCGAATCCCGGTCTCGGGCGGATGCCTGATCGTCTCCAATCACCCGCTTGGCGGGCTGGATGCGCTTGCGCTACTCAAAATGGTCGGCGACATCCGTCGCGATGTACGCATCGTCGCCAACGACTGGTTGAACATCCTGGCGCCATTGCGCTCTTTGCTGTTGCCGGTGCGCGTATTCGGTGGCCGCAGCGATGCGTCGCAAGTCAATGCCTTGGAGGCGGCGCTCAAAGATGGGCTGGCAGTCATCGTGTTTCCGGCCGCAGAAGTCTCGCGCCTGACATGGCGTGGCGTACGCGACAAACCCTGGCGCACCGGTTTTGTGCGGCTGGCGCGTGCCAGCGGAGTTCCGGTGATTCCGGTCGATATCGCAGCGCGCAATGCTTTCAGTTTCTACGCGGCCGCGGCGGTGGCCGGGCCACTCGGGACGGCGATGTTGCCGCGACAGATTTTCCGCAGCGGCCAGCGCATCGATATTCACATCGGCAAGCCGCTCGCGCTCGATGCTAACGACACCACTCCGCCAGGCGTGCTCGCGCGCTCGTTGCAACGCGCTGCGCGGCGCCTGCGTTTCGGCGTCGACGCATTCCAGCCGCGCCCGGAAGCGGTCGCCCACCCGGCGTCTGCGGCGGCGCTCAACGCGGCCATCGAGACGCTCCCGGTGCTCGGCGAAACGCCCGATGGCAAGCGCATCGTGCTCGCCGAACCCGGCGCGCCGTGCATCGTGCTGCGCGAAATTGCGCGCGCCCGCGAAGCCACGTTTCGCGCAGTCGGCGAAGGCTCCGGTTTGGCGCTCGATTGGGATCGTTACGACGCGCACTACGATCAGCTGATTCTCTGGGATGCGACGCAGCAGCGCATCGCTGGCGCTTATCGGGTTGCGCGCACCGCGGATGTTGTCGCGGCGCGCGGAATCGCGGGCTTGTACACCGCCAGCTTGTTCGCTTTCGATCGGCGCTTCGATGCGTACCTGAAAGACGGCCTGGAACTCGGTCGCAGCTTCGTAACGCCCGAATACTGGGGCTCGCGCAGCCTGGATTATTTGTGGTGCGGCATCGGCGCTTATTTGCGGCGCTATCCGACGCTGCGCTATCTGTTCGGCACCGTGTCGATCAGCGCCGATCTGCCGAACGCCGCGCGCGACGCGCTGGTCGCTTACTACGACCACTTCTACGGCAATCGCGACGGCCTCGCGCGCGCCAGTCACCCGTATCCGCGTGTGCAGAGTTTCACCCACTCTGAGTTGGATGCCGCTGCTGCGTTCTCGGTGTTGAAGAGCAATCTCGCCGCTCTGGGCGCGCGCGTACCGACGCTGTACAAGCAATACACCGAACTCTGCGAACCCGGCGGCGCGCAGTTCCTGGCATTTGGGATCGACCCGAATTTCCAGAACGCTGTCGATGGGTTGATTCTGGTGGATCTGACGCGGCTCACGCCGCGCAAGCGGCAGCGTTACCTGGCGTGAGCCGGACGCCGTAAGAACAACAAAAACCAAAACAACAACGAGCGAGCCATCATGACTAACACGACAGTGCGGACGGCGTTTGTCTCCGATATGCACCTGGGTTCGCCGAACTGCCATGCCGAAGCACTGGCTGAGTTCCTCGCGGGGCTGCGTGCCGAGCGGCTGTACCTCGTGGGCGATGTGGTCGACCTTTGGTGGATCAGCGCCAGACGTGCGAGCTTCGACAGGCACCAGTCGGCGGTCATCGAACGCCTGCGCGACCTGGCCCGACGCGGGACCGAGATCATCTATATCCCTGGCAACCACGATCGCTCGCTGCGCGAACTCTGTGGGCTCGTGTTGCCGAAGATGATCGTGCGCCGCGACGCGGTGCATCGCGCGAGCGACGGTCGCCGCTATCTGGTCACGCACGGCGACGACTTCGATGGCGATGTGCAGCATGGCGGCTGGCAGGAGCGCCTGGGCGATCATCTGTACGATTACGTGCTTGCCAGCAATCGACTGACCAACCGCGTGCGCCGCTCGCTGGGCATGCGCTATTGGTCGCTGGCCGATTTCATCAAGCGCCAAAGCGATCTGGCCGAGCGCTACATCGATCGCTACATCAACGCCGCCATCGGCGCGGCACGCGCTCGCCGTCTCGATGGCGTCATCTGTGGCCACATCCATCGCCCGGCATTGATCGAGCGCGACGGCATCGTGTACGCGAATGACGGCGACTGGGTCGAAAGCCTCACGGCGCTGACCGAAAGTCAGGATGGTGTGCTCTCGCTGATTCGCTGGCACGGTCGCGCCGAGGTGATCGCCGAGTTGCCGGGGCCATCGCCGTTGCTCGCTGCCGCCTGATTGTCCCTGTGGGCAACGCTATGCTGCGGCGTCTTTCCGCAGGACCAAGACGTGACCAACTGGCGAGCCGCAGCGCAGCACGCGATCGAGAATAAGACCAAGCCGCTCGGGGCGCTGGGTCGCCTGGAGGCGCTCGCGGTCGACATCGCGGCCTTTCAGCAAACGCTCGAACCCTTCGTCGACCCTGTATGCGTGATCGTCTTTGCCGCCGATCATGGCATCGCGACGGCGGGCGTGAGCGCTTATCCGCAAGCGGTCACTGCGGAAATGGTGCGCAATTTTGCGCGCGGCGGCGCGGCCATCAATGTGCTGGCAAGGCAGATCGATGCCCCGCTGGAAGTTGTCGACGTCGGCGTGTTGGGCGGGCTGGAGCCGCTGCCCAATGTGGTCTCCGCGCGTTGCGGCTTTGGCACGGAGAACATGATCGAGCGCCCGGCGATGAGCGCCGTGCAGCTCGAATTGGCGCTGGCCGTGGGGCGCGACGCGGCGCTGCGCAGTGAGGCGCGATTGCTGGTGCTGGGCGAAATGGGCATCGGCAACACCAGCGCCGCAACTGCGCTCGCAGCCGTCTGGCTGGAAATGCCGGTGGCCGCCCTCGTCGGACCGGGAACGGGCCTGGCGGCAGAGGGCGTGGCGCGCAAGGCTGCGCTCATCGAACGTGCGATTGAGCGAGCGGGCAGGGCGCCGCGCGAACCGCTGCGATTTCTGGCGGAATTCGGCGGTTTTGAGATTGCCGCGCTGATCGGCGCGATGCACGCAGCCAGCGAGCGTGGCGTGCTGGTGCTCGTGGATGGATTCATCGCCAGCGTCGCGGCACTGTATGCCTGCCTCCTGCAGCCGTCGTGTCGCGATGCCCTGGTTTTCGCCCATCGCTCCGCAGAGCCGGGGCATCGGCGCGTATTGCAGGAACTGAACGCCCATCCTTTGCTCGATCTGGGCCTGCGCCTGGGCGAGGGCAGTGGCGCCGCGCTCGCGGTGCCGCTGCTGCGCGCCGCGTGCGCGATCCTGCGCGACATGGCGAGCTTCGAGGCCGCCCAGGTCAGTCGGGCCAGCGACGCAACATGAGTCGGCTGCGCCTGCTGGCCACAGCCCTGACCTTTCTGACGCGGCTGCCGGTCGCGCGCTTCGCTTACCCCGATGAGTTGAGCCTCGCCCGATCCGCGCGCTACTTTCCGCTGGTCGGCGTGATCGTGGGAGCCATCGGCGCCGCGATTTTTGCGCTCTGCTCGCTGGCATTTGCGCCATTCGTGAGCGCGGCACTGACGATCGGTGCGCTGGTGATCGTGACCGGTGCATTCCACGAAGATGGCCTGGCCGACACCGCCGACGGCCTCGGCGGCGGCATGAGCGTGGAACGCAAGCTTGAGATCATGAAAGACAGCCGCATCGGCTCGTACGGCGCCGCAGCGCTGGTTTTGAGCCTGCTGTTGCGCATCGGCGCATTGATGGCCCTGCCGCCGACGGCCGCCCTTGCCGCCCTGGTCGTCGCGCACACCCTGGCACGGACCTCCAGCCTGTGGCTGACACTGGCACTGCCGTACGTGCGAATGGGCAGCAACAAGCCAATGGCCGACGCGCTGGGTTGGTCAGAAGTGATCGAAGGCACGGCCTGGGCTGCGGCCATCTGCGCGGTCGCATCGTGGTGGTACCCAGCAACGGTAGTTGCGGCCCTGATGGCGATCGGCGTTGCGTGGTTGGCAGGGCAGTACTTCCGCGCCCAACTCGGCGGCATCACCGGCGATACGTTGGGTGCAGCCAACCAAACCGTCGAGATCGCGGTGATGCTGAGCTTTGCGGCGCTGCTGTAAATGCCCAAGCCCAGACACAACAACGCCCCGATGACGGGGCGTGGTATGTGCTTGAAACTCAAGCTGAAACTGGTCGGGGTGAGAGGATTCGAACCTCCGACTTCTACCTCCCGAAAGTAGCGCTCTACCAGGCTGAGCTACACCCCGATGGGAGAGCCGCGCAGCATAGTCACGTTCGTTACCGCAAGCAAGCCAGGCGGGACACATCTTCGGCGCGTGCGTGGACCTGAGTTGCTGCCGGTTCAGCCGCGCCCGCGAATCACCGACGCGTCGGTGACGTAGATGAGTTCGCAGGCGCCGGCGCCGTTATCGGTGCGCGACAGGCTGGAGTTCCAGACAAAGCCATCGTCGCCGTTGGCGCGTACGAGTAATCCTTCGATCTCGATCACGCTGCCGGGCGCCATGCGAAACAATTGCTTGCGGATGTTTTCGTTGGCCGGGATCAAATGCGTGTTGGTCGATGAGCGGGTGATTTCCTCATAGGGAATGGGCGGCGTTGTTTCCCAGCGGTAGGTGAAAAAGCGCGCGCCCTGGCTCACGTTGAGCGCCTCGATGATGTCGCGATCGCTCATGCGCCCCCACCCGAGCGCGAAGTCGATCGGCGACAGGTCGGCGCCGCGATCCATGCTGTAGCGCAAGCTCGAAATCAAGCGCGCGCGCACTCGGAACTTGGCCAGTGGCTTGAGCGTGTAGTCGCCATGGCGAATATCAGCGGCCTTGCTGACTTCGGTTTGTACCGGCGGATCGGGGGCGAGCACGCCTGGCCCCAGATCGATGGCCGATGGTGGACGGTTGTACAGTTGCCAGATGGCGCCGCCCAGCGAGATGGCGAGTGCGATTTTTATCCAGCGATTCATCTTTTGTCGCTCTCGGAAATCGCCGCAGCCGGCCCAAGCAGTTCGACAGCGGCATGCGCCAGCTCGGCAGCCGCATCGCGCATCAAGCGTTCGCGCGCGTCGCTCTTGCGCCACACCAGGCCAATGCGCCGCGACGGCGGCGGATCGACGAAGGGCTTCAACACCAGGTGATCGTTGGGCGCGACCGGCGGCAATACCGACATCTGCGGCAACAAGGTAACGCCCACATTCGCAGCCACCATCTGTCGCAAGGTTTCAAGGCTGGTAGCGCGGAAGCCGGACTTTTCGACGGCGCCGCTCAACTCGCACAAACTCAAGGCTTGGTCGCGCATGCAGTGGCCTTCCTCCAACAGCAACACTTGTCGATGGCGTAAATCGTTCAGGCGCAATGGGCCGCTGTATTCGCTGGCGCGTTCGCGGGGAACCGCCAGCACGAAGGCTTCGACAAAAAGCGCGACATGGGCGAAAGCGTCTTCGTCGATGGGGAGCGCCAGCAATGCGCAATCGAGCTCGCCGCGATCCAGGCGCTGGTACAACGCCTCGGTCTTTTCTTCGATCAACAGCAATTCGAGTCGCGGGAACCGTGCGCGCAGGGCCGGAACGGCATGCGGCAGGAAGTAGGGTCCGAGCGTCGGGAACACGCCCATTCGCAACGCGCCGGCCTCGGGGTCGCGTGCGCTACGTGCGATATCTTTGATGGCCTCCACTTCGCGCAGGATCAAGCGCGCGCGTTGCACGATGTCGGCGCCGGCGCGCGTCGGCAGCACACCGCGCGACTGGCGTTCGAACAGTTGCACGTCCAGTTCGTCTTCGAGCTTCTTGATTTGCGTCGACAGCGTCGGCTGGCTGGCGAACGACGCTTCCGCAGCGCGCCCGAAATGCTTGTGATCGGCGAGCGCAACGAGGTACTTGAGATCGCGCAGGTTCAATGGACAACCCCGAGCCCAAGCGTGATGGCGATTCCATCATCGGGCAGACCGGACGCTTTAGCCACGGACGTTAGCCTCTTCGCGCCAAGCATCTTTCTGCTCTCGCCTACTTCGCGGGCGCCGCTCGGAAGTACTTGAGCGCTTTGGCCACTTCATTGTTTAGCTGTTCCTCGTCGGGGAGTTTTGCCCTTGGTGGATCTCCATATCGACCGTGAGCCAGCCAGTTGCGATAATCGAAAAGCCGGTCCCACGCATCTTTATGCCAATTGGGCAGTCTCATTGCCGCGGCGAGTTCTTGTACGAGTGCTCGAAACCTATCGGGAAGACCGCGATCATCGTAACGCGCAAGAATTCTTCTAAGCTTCTCGTTCGACAGATCTGCCCTTCTTTGTATCCAGTTGACTGCCAAGTCTCTGACTAACCCTTCCAGCGCCGCAAGTATCGCGAGTTGAGCGCCCAATCGCCGATCTTCGTTGAGTTGAAAGATGCGTTGCCGAAGATCCTCGTTAGAACACGCCAGATCGATGTTGACCGAACTCAGGAAGGCGGTGATCTGCTCGGGCGAGGCGTGCACCGGTAGGCACTTCCACCAAGCTTTCTCCGCTACCTGTTGAGCAATTTGTTGAAGGTCAAGTTGCGATCTGTAGCGCACGGGTTAGCGCCTTTGCGAACACGGCTTCATCCAAAAGTTCATACTTGATCCGAGTGCGCCCCCTGGTGGGTAGCTCCCATTGGAACTTCTCGTTCAGAGTTAGGACGACGCTATCCCCGGGCGTGGCTACCAAGTCGGCTCGTCCGTACGCTCCAACGACCCAAGTTCCTCGCGGTTCTAAACTTACATAATGAGAGCCAACTTCAAATGACCAAGCGCTCACTTGGTATTGGTGGCCATTCTCAAATCGATCCACGTATCTAGCAGCATGCGACTTGACCGAGGCAGACTGAATCTGAGGACCCAGCCACATCTTCATATCGCAAATCAGTGTATCGACGGCAGCACAGTAGCGTTCAATTCGTTGCCTCGGATAGGCTGAAACCGCAGTTCTGTTGCTAGCGGCGCGAACGACATCGGCAATCGATGTAGGTTGCATCGACTTGTCACTCTGTTGAGGCTGTCTGTAAGTCTACGACAAACTCCAGATACGGATTAGAGTTCTCACGTTTTTGGGGCGGACTCGCTCTCATTTGATCAAGCGCGGTGCTTGACCACAGTGCGAACCATTCACGGTTCGCGCTAGCAGGCTTTTTCTCAACAGCCTGCCAGAGGCTGCGATGATGGCTGCTTCAACTTCCGCGCACACCCGCGCCCAGGGGCCTCAGGCCGCTGCGCGCAAGTACTGATTCAAAATCAGGTCGCTGGCTTTCTCGGCAATCATTACTGTTGGCGCATTGGTGTTGCCGCTGACCAGCGTCGGCATGATGGAGGCGTCGATGACGCGCAAGCCGTCGATGCCGCGAACGCGAAGTTGCGCGTCGACAACGGCGCTTGCGTCCTGGCCCATTTTGCAGGTTCCGACCGGGTGGTAGATGGTCTCGGCTTTGCGGCGGATGAAGGATTCGATTTCTGGCGTGCTGTTGACGTCCTTGCCCGGCAGGTACTCATCGCCGGCGAATGGCACCAGCGCTGGCTGCGCAAAAATATCGCGGCTGATTCTCACGCATTCGACCAGCAGCTTCAGATCCTCAGGCTCGCTCAAATAATTGGCATAAATGCGCGGCTTGGCGAGCGGATCGCTGGATGCGAGTTCCAGATGGCCGCGGCTCTTGGGCCGCAGCGCGCAGCCGTGCATGGTGAAGCCGTAGCCCGGCAGGCGGTTGCGGCCGTGATCGTCGAGCATCGCCGGCACAAAATGGAATTGCAGATCGGGTCGGCCGTCGCTGGCATGGCGTGAGACTGCGAATCCGCCGGCCTCGGCGACATTCGACGTGCCCAGGCCGCTGCGGGTGAATAAATACTTCAGCGCCACCGCAGCGTCGTTCGGATGATCGTAAGTGATTTTCTGCGTGCAACGCTGCAACACGCAGATGTCCAGGTGATCATGCAAGTTTGCGCCGACGCCGGGCAAATCCATGCGTACGCCGATGCCATGGTGTCGCAGATGGTCGGCAGGCCCGATGCCCGACAGCATCAGCAACTGCGGCGAGTTGATTGCGCCGCCCGAGAGCAGGATTTCGCCGCTGGTTTCGAAGCGTTCGATGTGTTTGCCGATGCGCACGTCGAGCCCGACCGCACGATCATGGTCGAAGCGGATGCGCAGTACCTGCGCGCCGGTCATGAGCGTGAAATTGGCGCGTTCCTTCGCGCGCTTTAAGTACCCGGCGGCGGTGCTCCAACGTTGCCCGTTGCGCTGCGTCACCTGATAAAAACCAAAACCCGCCTGCTCGGCGCCGTTGAAATCCTCGTTTCGCGGGTAGCCCGCCTGTTGCGCGGCGTCGACGAAGGCGTGGCTCAGCGGATTGGTATGTTTGAGATCGTCCACCGACAACGGCCCGGCGTCGCCATGGAGCGCGTCGGTGCCGCGTGTATTGGCTTCGGAGCGACGAAACAACGGCAAGACTTCGGCGAAGCTCCAGCCCGGATTGCCCGCTGCCGCCCAGGCGTCGTAATCGGCGCGCTGGCCGCGGATGTAACACATCGCATTGATCGAGCTCGATCCGCCCAGCACCTTGCCGCGCGGCCAATACAGGCGCCGGTTGTTGAGATTCGGCTCGGGCTCAGTGTTGTAGTTCCAGTTGATCGACTGGTTGCTGACGAGCTTGGCTAATCCGGCGGGCATGTGGATGAATGGATGCCAGTCGCTGCCACCCGCCTCCAACAACAGCACGCGGTGTTGGCCGCTGGCGCTCAGGCGATCTGCCAACACGCAACCGGCTGATCCGGCACCCACGATAATGTAGTCGTATTGCACGCGGCATCGATCCCTGTTCTGAGCTGCGCGCGATTGTTGGCGGGGGCGCTAGAGCAATTGCTTTATGCGATGGTTGGGCAACCAACGACTAGTCTTCACATCCTGAAGGACGCTTTATCGGCGCAGCACGCTGAAGGCGAAGTTGCGCCCAAAGCCCTGTTTGAAGGCGAGGTGGATCCAAGCCATGGCGAACGGTTCCAGATAGCGAGCTGCGTTCAGTGCGCCAAAATCGATGGCGTCGAATCCGAGCCCTTCGGCCAGCGCAATCACGCGCCGACGTGCGTCGGCGTCGTCGCCGCACACCGGCATGAACGCTTTGCCGCCCGCATAGGCGCTGTCGCCCAGATTCTCTGCGCCCGTGGTGTTGAAGGCCTTCACCACGCGCGCACCCTTGGCGAGCCTTGCCAGTTCTTCAGCGCCCGAGGTGGTCGTTCCGAGCGCCAGGCCGTTCAAGCCGGGGGCCAGTGGATTGGTCGCATCGACGAGAATTTTGCCCTGCCAATCGGCCACGCGTTGAGCGAGCCCCGGCAGCGCGTCGTACGGCACGGCGAGAATGACGATGTCGTTGGCGGCGATGGCCGCGTCGATTGTCGCCAGTGATACGGCGTGCCCAAGCGCAGCCACAGCCTCGCGGTACTTTTCGTGGTTCGTTACACCAAAGGTCACGACTTCCCCGCACGTTACAAACGCGCTGCCTAATGCAATTCCGACATTGCCAGCGCCGATGATCGAGATGCCCATCCTTTCCTCCGTATCTGTTGATATCGCCAATCGAAGCTCTGCGCAGAGGCGGTTGGCCTCGTGTCCGGATGCCGGCGACGGCTGCCTGGCCTGCGCCAACCGAAATTCCTCAGCGCCCCAGCGCCTCGACCACCAGCCGCGCCGTGGCCTCGCCCGAAAAGTTCTGCTGGCCGGTGATCAGATTTCCGTCGCGCACGGCAAACGCGCGCCAGAGACCGGCCTGAACGTAATTGGCGCCGATCGCTTTCAGGCGGTCTTCGATGCGCCATGGCATCAAGTGCCGATCTCGGGCCAACAGACCGAAGTCCCAGACCGCGTTGTCGGCGAAGTCCTCTTCGCAATTGGCAAATCCGGTGACGGTTTTGCCTTTGGCCAGGAACTCACCATCGCGGGTTTTGGCGAACGCCAAAACGGCAACGCCATGGCACAATGCGGCCGCAACTTTGCCCGTTTCATAGAACTCAGCGAACTTGCTATGCAGATCGTTCGCTGCCTCGAAGTTGAACATCGGAGCCTGGCCGCCGGCAACCAAGATGGCATCAAAGGCGGCTGGATCGATATCGGACACTATGGCGGTGGAATCGATCAACGTTCGCAGTTCAGGCGTGTGGATGAAACCTTGACTGATCAAATCTGATCGGCTGTATCCGCTGGCGTCGCCCGGATCGCTCATGGTGTCGGCAACGCACGGGCCGCCGGCAGGACTGAAGAGTACAACTTCATAACCCACATCAGTGAACACATGGTATGGGTGAGTCAGTTCGCTCCACCAAAAGCCGACTGGCCAGCCGGTTGTGCTCGATATGGCAGGATTGGCGATGACCAGTGCGATGCGCTTCCTGCGATGGGAATTGCGGACGTTGGGATCTTTAAGGCTCATACGATTCTCCGAAGCGGTCATCGCCAGTCTGGGCCTTGCGAAACTCGGCATAAATAGACTTGAATGAGACTCTCTGTTGCCGATTCTGCTAACAATGAATCTCGCTGCGCTGCAAGCTCTGGTCAAAGTGGTCCAAACCGGCAGCTTCACCCGTGCCGCCGCCGCGCTCGATAGCCAGAAGACCCATGTTTCGCGCGTGATCAGTCAACTGGAGCGAGAACTCGGGGCTCGGCTGCTCGAACGCAGCACTCGATCGTTGTCCCTCACCGAACTCGGTCGCGAGTTCTACGAACGCGCTGTGGCCATACTCGCCGCCGTCGACGACGCCCAGCGCATCGTTCAGAACGCGCATGGCGAGCCCCGCGGAACGCTCAAGCTGACCTGCGGCGTTGAGTTCGGGATGATCGCAGTCAGTGGCTGGATCAATCGCTACCTGGCGCGATTTCCGCAGACGCGGGTCGATGCCGATTTCGCGGGGCGACTGGTCGACATTGTCCATGAGGGATTCGATCTTGCGATCCGCGTCGGACCCTTGGCCGATTCGTCGTTGGCGGCGCGCCGTTTGGGCGAACTGCGCTATGGGCTGTTTGCGTCGCCCCAGTTCCTGGCGCGCAATGGTCACCCAACACAACCGCGCGATCTCGCGGCGAGTGCGGTGCTCGCGTTCGCAGGCGGCAGCCATCAGGCGACCTGGACCCTGCAGCGCGGCAGCGAGATCGCGCGGGTAGAGCTGCGACCGCGGCTCAAAGCGAACAACATATTCGCCATCAGAGATGCTGCAGTGCATGGACTCGGTATCGCACAGTTGCCGTTGATAGTGGCATGCCAGTCTGTCGCCGATGGTACTTTGGCGCCGGTCTTGCCGGACTGGTCGCCGCCGTCGATACCGGTCCACGCGGTTTTCGCCAGCGCCCGCTTTCTGACGCCCAAAGTACGTACATTCATCGACCTGGCGGTCGAAGCGATGGCGGCGACATAGAATGCGGCTACTTGCCAAGTTCCGGAGGGCCAGATGTCGATCAAAATCCAGCGAATTGTGGTGGCTACTGATTTCTCCGAGCTTGCCAGCGCGGCGGTCCGGCGCGCCACGGAGCTTGCCGCGCTGCACGGCGCCGGCCTCGATATCGTGCATGCATTTCCGGTGCTGCTGCAGTTGGATGCGGCATTCGCCGGTGGCGACTGGCCGGCGCGCCTGCAACAAGACGCCGAGCATCGATTGCAGCGATTGCGCAGCGATGCAGCCGAGCTGGGCGTAAATTGCGCCACGCACCTGATGCATGGTTCGGCGCATCGCATGGTCGGCGAGGTCGTAGAACGTGTGCGCCCAGATTTGATGGTCATCGGCGCGCACGCACGCGGACTTGTGCAGCAGTTTTTCCTGGGCGGTACCGCAGCGCGGATACTCGCGAGTGCGCCATGCCCGGTGTTGGTCGTGCGCTACGCTTTGGCGGAAGCTTATCGAAGAGCCTTGGCGGCAGTCGACTTCGGGCCGCGTTCGCCGGCGTTGTTGGATGCGGCCACAGGCATGGGGTCGCAGGTTTCGCTGACCGTGGCGCACGCATTCGTCGCGCCGATGGAGGCGCGCATGCGCATGCAGGGTAGTGACGAGGCGGAGCTCCAAAGGCACATCGACGCCGCCGCCGTCGCCGCGCAGCGGGCCATGGCGGTCTGCCTGGAATGGGCAGGACGATCGGACTTGCTGCCATCGGCTCGCGTGGTACACGGCGATCCGAATCCCGCGTTGCCGGACCTCGCGCGCGAGATCGACGCCGACCTGATCGTCGTGGGGCGCCATAGCGGCTCGCGAATGGGCGAAGCGATACTCGGCAGCGTCCCGCGCTTCCTCGCCTACAACGCGCCCTGCGACGTGCTGGTGGTTTAGGCCGCGCCGCAAAGCGCGGCGTGGGGCAGGGCGGATACCGAGGCGGAGGTGCGGTCGCGAATCCTCGGCGTCCGCAGCATCGATGGTGAGATGACGATCGTAGCGCAACGGCTGCGTCGGCGGCCGCTCTCGGAACCTTCGATGCAGGCCTTGTGCGCATTTGCCATCCGCGACGTTTTGCTCTCCAGTGATGTTCAGCTGGAGAGGCCTCATGTACCGCTTGTTATCGGTCGCATTCGCGATCAGTTGTTATTCGATGGCTGCCGAGTCGGCCGTCTATTGCGTCGACACCGCCGCCGAAATCCAGTCGGCCTTCGCCAGCGCCAACAGCGATGCCAACGGCACGGTGCAGGACATCCGGGTGCGACCCGGTTCCTATTCGTTCTCGGCCAGCCTGAGCTTCAACAGCGGCGAGGACAAGGAGTTCTCGCTGACTGGCGGCTGGAATAGCGGATGCACCGCACGCACGATCAATTCCGCCGCGACCGTGTTGAACGCCGGCGGCGCCCAGAGCAATGGCACCGACTTCAGCTTCACCGGCAATCAGCGCAGTTTCCGCATCGAAGGCATCCGCTTCCAGAACTTTCGACAGTTCTTCCTCTTCGAGAGCATCTGCCCCTTCGGTCAGTCCTGCCCGGACACGGATTTCGTGCGCGTCCGCTACAACGAGTTCCTCACCGGGCTGAACGTAATCATCGTCGCCAACGACGCCCAGATTTACAACGTTTCCAATAACTTGATGGCGGGCCTGCTGGGCAACGCGGGTGTCGACGCGACGGTGGATCTGGCCTACGAAAACGCCGACGCTCGTCCGGAAGTCGCCTTCAACACCTTTTCGCTGGCCTGCAACGGCAGCATTCCGGCACTCAGTCTCTTCAGCGAACGCAACAGTCCTTTGTTCGCGCAGAACATCGTGGCCACCAGCGGCTGTGCGACGGCCATCACCGTGCCCAATCTCTCCAATGCCAAGCCCTGGTTGTTCCGCGAGAACCTGTATCCGGCGCTCCCGCAGGGTTTGCTCCCCGCTGGCGGCTCGACCGGCAATATCATCAGCCCGACGCCGGGATTCGTGGGTGGCGGCGACTTCCGTTTGCGCGAAACCGCGCCGGTCTCGGCTGCGATCAACGCCGGGCTCAACAGTATCGAAGCAAGCCAGCTCAATTTCTCGGCGCCAGCGCAGGATTTGGATGGCCCGGTTGGCAGCCGCCTCATTGGCACGCGTTATGACATGGGCGCCTACGAATCCTCTATCAACGATCTGCCGGTGCTCACCGTCACCAACGAGAACGACAGCGGCGCCGGCTCCTTGCGCGCGGCGATCACCTCGGCCAATGCCACGCCGGGCCCGCAGAAGATCGTGTTCGACATCACCGGCAGCTGCAACGTGCTGGCCAACCTGCCGCTGGTGCAGTTGCTGACGCCCTTGCCGGACATCGTCGACACGCTGGAGATCGATGGCTACAGCCAGCCGGGCGCAGCGCCCAACACGCAAACCTTGGGCAGCGACGCGGTCATCTGCGTGGCGATGAGCCACGCCTTCGGCTCGACCATGAGTCACTATCTGCAAGTGCCGGCGAATGCACCGGCCGGCGCCAGCCTGACGCTGCGCGGCATCGCCTTCAATGCGATCGCCGGCAGTGCCACGAGCGCCGTGCGCCTGCGCGGCGGCAGCGATCACATCGTGCAGGGCAATGCCTTCGGCGGTGCCGGTCCCGGCGTGCACGCCAATCTCGGGACCTTCAGCTTCGGTCTGCGCATTGAAGACAATGCGCAAGATGTGACCGTGGGTGGGCCCGAACCAGAACACCGCAACAGCTTTGGTGGCCAGTCGACCACCGGCCTGGTGTTGTTCGACAGTACCAGCAGCGGTCACACGATCCAGAACAACTACATCGGCGTCGCGGCCAGCGGCCTGGCCGCCTCGCCGATCACCGGCAACGGCATCTTCGCCAGCGCCAGCCCGGATGTGCGCATCCTCGACAACGTGATTGCCGCATCACAGAACTCGGCGGGGCTGTCGATCACCGGCGCCACTGCCACCGGCTACGAGATCGCGCGCAATCGTTTCGGCACCGCCGCCAGCGGCGTGCCTACGCCGGCCTTCCGCAATGCCAGCGGCATCGTCATCACTGGCGGTTCGGGCAATCACCAGATCGGCGGCATTCTCAACAGCGCCGCGTCCAATACCATCACCAACAGCGAAGGGCCGGGTGTGCACCTGACGACCAGCGCCGGTGTGGGCGTTGCCATTCGGCCCAACCGGATCTTCGCCAACGGACTGACCAACACGCTGGCCCAGAACATCGAACTTGGCGATCTCGGCCCGCTCGACAACGACCCAGGCGACGCCGACGGCGGGCCCAACAACGGCCAGAACAAGCCGGTCATCAATTCGTCCACGATCAATCCTGATGGCACGCGTCAGGTGTCGGGCTCGCTCGCCACCCAGAACGGCCAGTACATCATCGACATCTATCGTTCGCCGGACTGCCCGAATGGGCGGGCGAATCTGCTGAACCTGGTCGGCACCCAGTTCGTGACCAACCTCGTCGGCGTGGCGGGCTTCAATCTGTCGGTGCCGGGATCGGCCACCGGTGGCGTGCTGTCGGCGGTGGCGACGCGCGTCTCCAACGGCGATACCAGCGAAGCGAGCCTGTGCTTCCTGGAACCCAGCGCCAGCACCACCACCATCACCGCCGATACACCGGATCCTTCGGTCTTCGGCCAGCCGTATCAGGTGACGGCCCAGACCACGAGTCCCAGCGGCACGCCGAGCGGCGAGATCACCATCAGCGACGGCAGCGGCGTTCAATGCGTTATTACGTTGAGCGGCAGCGGCAGTTGCCAGATGTTGTCGAACAGCCTCGGCAACAAGACACTCACCGCCAGCTATCCCGGCTCGCTGTTCCATTTGCCGAGTTCCGATACCGAGCCGCACCAGATCAATCCGGTGACCACGCTGCTCAGCATTACCAGCGACCAACCCGATCCCAGCGAAGTTGGGCAGCCTTATGAGGTGCAAGTTCAGGTGCGCACGCCGAGTGGGAATCTTGCGGTTCCGCAAGGCACGGTGACGGTCTCGGATGGCACCGGCCAGACCTGCCAGATCGCCTCCCTGAGCGGCGGCAACGGCAGCTGCGCGCTGACCTCGACCACCGCCGGCAACAAGACACTCAGCGCCACTTTCAGCGGTGGGCCGAACTTCCTGAGCAGCAACGACACCGAGTCGCACGTGGTAGTGCCAGCCAGCACCACGACAACGATCCTCAGCGATGCGCCGGATCCCTCGCTGGTGGGCCAGAACTACACGGTGGTGGTGACGGTTGCGGCCAATCTGGGATTTGCCGTGCCCACCGGCACCGTGGGCGTCAGCGACGGCAGCGGCGCCAGTTGTAACATCGTGCTGAGCGCCGGTGGCGGTTTCTGCCAGATGGCATCGAGCAGTCCGGGCCAAAAGACCCTGACCGCCCTGTACGAGCCGAACAGCCAGGCCTTCGCCACCAGCCAGGACACCGAGGCGCACACCGTCAACCTGCCGCCGACGATCACCACGATCACCTCGGACCAGCCCGATCCATCTGAGGTGAATCAGTCCTACACCGTCGTGGTGCTGGTGCAGCCCAGCGGCGGTGGCGCCACACCCACCGGCACCGTCAGCATCGACGATGGCAGCGGCGCCAGCTGCAACAATCTGGCGCTCACCAATGGCACCGCCTCGTGTCAGTTGACGTCGACCAGTGCCGGCCAGAAAACACTGACGGCGACTTATTCGGGCAACGCGAGTTACGCACCCAGCAACGACACCGAGCCGCATACCGTGATCAATCCGGTCGCAATCAACACCACAACCAACATAACCGGCAATGCGCCGAACCCCTCGCGCGTCGGCGAGCCCTACACGGTCAGCATTGCGGTGACAGCCGCGAATGGCGGCACGCCGAACGGCGTCATTCAGGTCAACACCGGCGCCGGTGGACTGAGCTGCAACGGCGTAGTGACCAATGGCGTCGGCAGTTGCCAGTTGACCGGCGTGGTCGTCGGCGATGCGCTGCTCACCGCGTGTTTTGCTGCTGGCAACGGGTTCAATGGCAGTTGCGATAACGAGGTCCATTCGGTGATCAAGGCGGATACCGAACTTGGAGCGCTGAGCGTGTCGCCGTCGCCATCGAATGCGGGCCAGGCGGTGACCGCCAGCATGAATCTCTCGGTCACCGCACCGGGTGCCGGAACGCCGACCGGCACCGTCGTGGTGTCGGCCAGCGCCAACGAGAGTTGCAGCATTACGTTGCCGGCAGTGAGTTGCCAACTGACGTTGACCCAAAGCGGAATGCGCAACATCACTTTCAGCTACCAAGGCGACGCGAGCTTCAATCCGAGCACACGGTCGGTGGGCCATCAAGTCAACGACAGCTTGTTTGCCAATGGCTTCGAATGAGCTTTGCCTGGGACCCGATGCTCGAGCGCCGGCCATGTATGGTCGGCGCGCAAGTCAGGCGCGCAAGCGATAGAAGGGCGGCGGCGAGTCCGGCCAGGCACCGGACTGCCGACTTGAGAAACGCACAGCTCAGCCGCTTGAGCGAAGCGCGACGAGCGGTGAGACTCGGGCAGTGCGGACGGCTGGAGACAGCGCGGCGGCGAGCGCAGCGACGAGCACCAATCCAATGACCGCGGCATAAACCGAGACCTCAAGTCCATCGACGGCAAACAGCAGCGATTCGATGTAACGGACCATCGCGAGCGCTGCAGGGATGCCGATGCCGATGCCGACCGCCACCGGTACAAGACCACGCAGAGTGGCGCCCACGATCAGCGGAATGCGCGCAGCGCCGAGGGCGAGTTCGACGCCGATATCGCGGCGGCGAGCAGCCATGCGCCGGCTCAGCAGGCCGTAGATACCCGCGACCACCATCAGCAACGCGGCCAGCGCAAACAGCACCATCAAGCGCGTGTAAAGCTGCTGGGACTGCATGGCCTGGGCGTGGATCGAATCGAAAGTTTGCGCCTGACCGAACGGCACGCTGGTATCGACCGCCGTCGCAGTGCGCAGCACGCTGTCGATCAGCGGCGCTGGGTCGCCATCGGCGCGCACCAGAAGCTGCGAGGGAAACCAGGACTCGAAAATCTGCAGTGTGGCGATGGGCGTTTGCGCCAGCGGCAGAAATAGCGTGGGCGGCGAAGGATCGGTGAGATGACTGCGCACATCGCCGACCACGCCAACGATTCGCCAGCTTCGGTCTGCGGCCTCGACGCTGCGGTCGAGGGCAGAAGAGCTGCCGAAATAGGATCTGGCGAAGGCCGCGTTGACAATGGCAACGGGCTCGCTGCTGCCGTTGTCGGCCGCAGCGAAGGTGCGCCCGCTGAGCAACGGTACGTCCAGCGCGGCCAGCGCACCGGGATTAGCGGCGCGAAAGTCGACCGACTGTACCTCTTCGATGCCAGGCACTCGCACGGCGAAGTTGCCGCCTTGCTGCAACGGCAGGCCACCGACCATCGTACCGGCGCGAGCGACGCCGGGCAGCGCTTCGACTCGCTGGCTCAAGTCGTCGGCGAAAGCGGCAACGCTTTGCGTGTCTTTGAAGCGACTGCCGGTGCTCCACCAGGACGCGGCCAGGAGCGGTTTTGTGTCGAAACCGGGATCGACTGCGCTCAGCGCTGACACCGTTCGCAGCAGCAATACCGCAGCCACGCCGATGACCACGCACATCGCTACCTGAGCCGCAACGAGACCGGCACCGAACCGCGATGGTGCAGAAATCTGGCCGGTAGCGCCATTGCGCAGGGCACTGGCTTTGGAGCGCATGGCGGCGTGCAGCCCGGCTGGCACACTGGCGATCAGGCCGCAGGCAACGGCGAGCAAGACAGCCGCGGCAAACATCGGTGCATCCAGCGTGACCGTATCGATGCGCGGCAACTCGCTCATCGCCGCCAGGGCGCGAACCAGCGCGTGGGCCATCGCCCAACCTAAGGCGCCGCCCGCCAGCGCGATCGCGACGCTCTCCATCTGGATGGCGCGCAGCAGCCGCCCGACGCTGGCCCCGAGCGCGGCGCGTAGCGCCAGTTCGGCGTGGCGTTCGCCCGCGCGCAGCATCAGCAGGTTCGCGAAATTGGCCAGAGCGATCAGCAACAACAGCGCCACGCCCCCGCTGAGCAATCGCAACGGCGCTTGCGCCGCTTCGATATGGGCCTCGGACATCGGCAGCAACGCTGGCGCCGGCACCGAAGTCCGGCCAACGAACAGGCGCTCGGCGAGCGCCGCAAACTCGGCGCTGGCTGTCGCCAACGACGCATCGGCAGAAAGCCGCGCGATGACTTGATAGTTACTCCCTTGGCCGATACTGCTCGCCACCGGCGCCAGAGGCAGATACAGCTCCGCGCCGTGGAAATCGGCGTATACGGCATCGATGACGCCGATGACGCGCCAGCGCTGCCCATCGACCGTGATCAATTGATCGAGGGCCGACGCGTCGCTGCCGAAACTCCGGCGCGCCAATCCGGACGAGACGACAGCGACCAACTCCGCACCAACTTGATCGTCGAGCCTGGCGAATGTGCGGCCAGTGGTCGGCGCGATGCGCAGCACGTCGAAGAAGTCGGACGAAACGTGCAAAGCGGAGATTCGCCGCGATCCGTCGCGCTGCGCGACCGTGTAGCTGGCCCGCGTCTGCGCCGCGACGCTTTCGAAATTCGTCTGCGCCTGCGCGTACTGACGGAACTGCGCATCGTCCAGGCCAACGCGCCATGTCTGATAGCGCCAGGCCACATCGATCACGCGTGCGGCTTCTGGAAACGGCAGTGGCGTCATCAGCACGCCCCGGTAAACGCTGAGCAAGGCTGTCGCCGTTCCCAGCCCAACCGCCAACATCAGCACACCAAGGACAAAGTACCCAGGGTTTCCCAGCAGCCTTCGCCAGCGGACGAGCATGCGGACCTCAATCGTTTATTCGCCTGCGGTGCGTTAGCAAAGCCCATGCCACTCGGTTCGCCCTGATTTCTTTCGCGCACGCGGAGCGCGATGAGCGGATTCGCACGTAAAGCGATCAAAAGCGAACGCACTATGTTGGTGTTCCGAAATCAAGTTGAACATCCCAGGAATGGCCGCGCCTGGCCGATTTCTGCAACTCGATGTCCGCCCCAGGCATTGAGAGGCATCGGTTCGTCCGAATTCGGCATGCCCCGGTTGTCGTTGAAAAGAACGGTCATCCTGTCCAGGAACGGACTGTTTTTCCGGCAGTCCGCGCAAGACTGGCGCAAGTCCGAAACGGTCAAGCTCCTGCGCTGGCCCGGATCAGTTCGCGCACCCAACATGCTCCCGACGCCTGGGGTCACCAACCGAGTGGCGACGCGTTCAAAGGGGGGGGCGAATGAACAGTGATGCAAATGCGCGACCATGGGCCGGCGAAGTGCGTCTCGGCGAACATGCCATGCGCTTCGTCGGGCGAATCGGCAGTGGTGGGCCACACCGGCACTATGCGGCACAACTGATCGTCGCACTGGATGGTCAAATCAGCTGGTGGACGCCGGACAGGGGATTTGAGCGCGGGTCCGGCGCACTGATCCGGCCCAACGCACTGCACATGATCGATTGCCCGGACGCGACCGTTGCCGTGCTGTATGTCAGTCCGGTCTCGCGCGTTGGGCGGGCCATCTTGGGCGCGAGCCAGCAAACCTCCACGCTGCTGGACGACGCCGCGACGGCGCGCCTTGTGCGGCGAGTGATGCAAGACCAGTTCGATGCCGAAGGAATCGCTGCCGAAATCTGTGCGAATGGACATCTGCGCACCACCGATTCGCGCATGGTGCGCCTCCTGAAAGCCCTGCAGAGGATGACCGAGCTTCCGCGCAGCATCGAGGAACTATCGACATTGGCCTTTCTGTCGCCCGGCCGTTTCGCGCACGTCTTTGCAGACGCTTTCCTCGCGCCAGTACGGCCTTACCTACGCTTTCTGAGGCTGAATCGGGCGATGTTCGCGGCTATGTCTGGCACACCGCTGAGCACGGCAGCCCTCGATGCGGGATTCAGCGACACCTCCCATTTCAACCGCACTCTGCTGCACCATGTGGGCTGCCAGCCAACATTGCTGGTCCGCCAAATTCGCGTGATCGCCAACACCGCTCCATAGGGATCGTCCCGGTGAGCGGCCCGAAGATGACCTGGCATTGTGGGAATCGCCGTCGCTGCACGAGGCAAAGGCTGTGCCTGTGGACATCGTCTGAAGCGCCCGCAAACAAATGCCGGCGCCGGGACCACGCTGAAGCCAGGAACGCCGATCCACTGCCACAGAAAAAACGCTAAGATCGCAGCGACTTTCGAGCCTGTATACACACTGGGTATCTTGACGCAAGCGATCAGCGGCATTCATGAGAGGGAAGTCGTCCGAGGAGGTCCGTTGTCGCCCACCATCGCCGTAGTGCTTCGCTATTAGCGGGACGGAGATTTCCGATGGATCTTTACCCGAGCCAAGGCGCGAGAAGGGTGAAAGCCGGCTGCGTTCGCGGCATGCCGCGAGCCGACTTGAACGACCGGCGGCTGCGCCGCCCGGGCCGGACGACATAGCTCTTCTATGGCGACGACGAGCAACACGGGATCGGGGCGAAAGACGCGGAAAGATGTTCCGTCAATAGCGAAGCGCGACGCTGGCGGCCGGCCGGCTTGTTTACCCCGATGGGCGAGAGGCGCACGCGTCTTGCTACTGGCTCTGGCACTGGCGGGCAAGGCTGCCAGCGCCGACGAAAAGACGGTCTCCTGGCCGGAATTTGGCGATGTTCCTGTGCAAACGTTCGCGGGAGCGGAACGTCTGCCCGAAAAGAGCGTGACGGCGATCGCTCTCGATCGCCATCGTTATCTCTGGGTGGGAACGCCGAGCGGCCTGTTTCGCTATGACGGGAGCATGTTCATCCGTCTTGAGCCGACCGCCGGAGAGCCCATGGGCAGCCTGTTCGTACGTGCGCTGTATGCCGGCGGTGCCGATGCCCTTTGGGTCGGCACCGAGTTGGATGGCGTGTGGCGGGTGGATGTGACGCGCGGGCAAGCAAGGCGCACCTGGCGGGGCTCAGACGCTCGCTCGAACAGCGTGCAGTCCATCGTCGAGGATGACACGGGAACACTCTGGATCGGGACGCGTTCCGGACTTTTCCGGCAACTTCCCGATGGACGCGCCGAGCGTGTCGAAGTCTGCCCGGCGTCCGGCGAGTGCAGCGTGTTCGCCCTGGCGGCAACTGGCTCCACGCTCTGGGCTGGCACCAGCGCCGGCCTGCACGGCGTGTCATTGGCGACGGGGCTTCCGCGTAGTGATCAAGCTGAACTCCAGGCCAGCGGGCTTGCGGCTGAGCAAATCCGCGGGCTGCGCGCGACGCGCTCTGGCGTGCTGGTGGTCGGCACGCTCAACCGCGGAGCTTTCCTGTTTTCGGAAGGCCGGGCGCCTCAACAGGTGCAGGCTCTGCAGCAGTTGTCTGCGGAAGGCGGAAACCCAAGCATCTGGTCGATCGCCCAACCAACAGATGGGGAGCTGTGGTTCGCAGGTTTCGGCGGGGTCGTCGTCACTTCGATAGATGGCACGACCATCCGCCGCCACTTGCGCCCGGACGCAGCACGCCGCGATGCCTTGGCGTCATCGATTGTGCGCACGCTTGAAGTCCATTCGGATGGGCACGTCTTGGTCGGCGGTCTTGGCGTTGGCTTACAAAAGGTGCCAACGAAGACGTCTGGCCTGTCAGTGCTGCGCGCCCACAGCCGAAAGCCCTGGGTCACGAGTTCCGACGTTTCGAGCATCCTGGAAACCCGCAGCGGCATGCTGCTGTTCGGCTCTCGCGAGAACGGCGTCGACTTCGTGGACCGTCGCGAGGGGCTGGTCGGCGGATTGCGTCCGAAAGCACCCAGGCCAGGCGAGCCACCGATGGGAGCGATCGGTGCACTGGAGGAGACGCCGGATCAAGCGATCTGGGTGGGCCTGCGAAGTGGGGGATTGTTGCGGATCTCGCCGGAGCAGTTGCGCGAACCTGAGCCAGACCATCGGGTCGTCCATGGCAGTCTGCCCATCCGTAGTCTCAAGTCTACGGGCGGCCAGTTGTGGATTGCAGCCGACAGCGAGCTGTGCGTGCTCGATCTCGCCAGCGAGCAGGTCGAAGAAGTGCGCGAGGCTCGATCGGGGGAGCGGATCACCAGCGTCAATGCCTTCCAGTCCTCGCCAGACGGTGGGCTGTGGGCGGGGAGCGGAAGCGGTGGCCTTTACCGGAGCAGGACAGGCAGACCACCGATCGACCGGGTGGTCGTAAGAGTTGACGGGCAGTCGATTGAACCGCGCGTGGTGGGCATGTTGCTGGACCGGCGCGGCCGATTGTGGGTCGACAGCACCGATGAGTTGTTGATGATCGACGATCCGCATGCATCAGAGTTGCAGGCTGTGCGGGCAGGCGCGGCACTCAGGATCAGCGATCTGCCGCTGGGCGCAAATCTTCGGGAGGACGATCAGGGGCGTCTTTGGACACAGAAGTATCTGGTGGACTGGGAGCGCAGGTCAGCCACGCTCATCCATGCCCTCGGCGCACCTGGCATTGGAACCGCCTGGTTCAGGTCGCACGCGGCCACACGCGATGGGCTGCTTCTGTTCGGCGGCAGCGAGGGCGTGTTGGTCGCCAATCCTGCAGCCTTTCCGAACGCCCCTGGTGTGCGCCCGATCCAATTGGGCTCCGTAACGCTCGACGGTCGGCGCAAGCTACACTGGCCGGGCGATCCGGAAGTCGTCATACCAGCCAACTGGAGATCTGCGGTCCTCAATCTGTACCCGCCGAATCTTCAGGACGCCAGTACCTTTCGCCTTCGCTATCGGCTGGACGACGATGGACAGTCCTGGACCGAGCTGGAAGCCGGGTCGCTCGCCCTCGGCATCGGCAACATCGGCGCCGGCTCCCATCGAATCGTCATCGCCAGCAGTTCGGGCGGTCCTGAAGTGCGTCTCCCTGCGAACCTGCCGATCCGCGTCCTGGCGCCGTTCTGGCATACGCCGCTATTCCTCGTCGCCCTCGGCGTTGCGGTGTTAATCGGCATCGCCACGGCGGTTCGCTACCGGATACGAGCGATGACAGCTTCGCGGGCAGCGCTCGAGCTTGCAGTACACGAACGGACGCGCTCGTTGAGCGAGGAAGTGCAGGCGCGAGGCGAGGCCGAGTTTGCGCTGCAACAGAAGAATCGCGAACTGGAACTCGCCCGGAACGAACTCGAAAGCGCCATGCAACGTCGTAACGACACGCTGGCGAACGTCACACATGAGTTCCGAACGCCCATCGCGATTATCCTCAACGCCTTTGAATCGCTCGCCGGCACGCGCCGATCGCCCAAGGAGGCATCGTCGCTTCAGCGCGGAAAGAACGCCGCCAACGGTCTGCTGCGGCTGGTGAATCAAATGCTCACGCTGACGAAGTTGAGGAGCACAACGCCAACGTTGGAGGCACGGGATATCGGTGCCGATCTCCGCGGGTTGATCGCCGCTTACGCAGGCATTGCCGACGAAAAGCGTATTCAAATCCTCTGGGAGGGTCCGGAGTCCGTCAGCGCCGCCGTGGTGCAGGGATTTGCCGAGACCGCCATCGGCAATTTACTGGCCAATGCAATTCGCTATTCGCCGGAAGACTCCATCGTGCAAGTCGCCCTGAGCCGGCTGGAAGCGATGCTGCAGATTGAAGTCCGCGATGAAGGACCTGGAATCCCCGACGAGTTGGCTAACCGTCTGGGCGAGCGCTTTACCAGCGACCGGCTGACAGAGGACGGCCTCAGCGGAGCGGGTCTGGGAATGGCGATTGTGTTTGAAGCGGTACGCGCGAGCGGAGGGAGCATTGAGGTTCGCCGCAATTCGCCTCGCGGCACGCGTGTTGTTGTGGGCCTTCCCATGCCAACGGCGTCCCAATCCGAGCCATACGGGATGCGAGTCGCGACCATTGCGACCGAATACGATTCCGCAGAACCTGAATCTGAACCGGACCCGCGCCCTATCGTTCTTGCTGCCGAGGACAATCCCGACCTTGGCCAACAGATGCGGGAGGCACTCGAAGGGGAGTACCGCTACTTGGGCGCGGTAGATGGCCAGGAAGCCTTCGACCTGTGCTGCGAGCACGTGCCGGACATCGTGATTTCAGACGTCATGATGCCGCGCATGAACGGCTTCGAATTGTGTCGGCAATTGAAGCAGCAAACCGCTACCTCGCATATCCCGGTTTTGCTGCTGACTGCTCGCGGCGCTCCTGCAGATCTGCAGGCAGGACTTGAATCGAACGCGATCGAATACCTGGTCAAACCTGTCTCCATGCAGGAACTTCGCTTGCGGCTGCGGAACCTGTTGAGGCTGCGGGAAGACTGGCGTCGATGGCTGGCCGCAGGCAATGACCGCACGCTCCTGCCGTCAGCCAACACGGCAGTCGTCCAGCCCGGGGAACAAGCTTTCCTGGAGCGATTTAACGAAGTGCTGGGCGCACGGCTCGGCGATGCTCAGCTTACGATCGCCGATCTTGCAGCTGCGCTATCGATCAGCGAGCGCCAGTTGCGACGCAAGATTCTGGCGATGACCGGAAAGGGTCCCGCCGATCTGCTGCGAATTGCTCGGCTCGCTCAAGCCCGCACGTTGCTCAGGGAAGGTCAGATGGTCAAGCAAGCGGCACTTGCCAGCGGATTTGTTTCCATGAGTCATTTCTCGCGCTGCTATGCGAGCCACTTCGGTGTACCGCCGAGCATAGAAAGCTCGATCACACACAATTGATTTTCCAAGGCCGGCTGCAGCAGACCCCGAGCACTCTAAGAGGGAAACTCCGGAAGTGATACGTTGGCAACACCAGGTTTTTTTGGCGAAAGTCGGGCATGAACGGCCAGGGAGTTCGCCCTCGCTCGTTGGCAACCTGCGTGTCGGCTGCCTGCGTACCGGGATGCTCTTGTGGTTGATCGGAAGTTGGTCGACTGCTTGGGCTTCGGAGACAAGCCGCCGTGAGATACCGGCCGAGATCCAGACCATA
>JALHMG010000026.1 GCA_022844135.1 Lysobacterales bacterium | reverse complement strand
GGCCGTGTTAGCGAGGAAATGGCAGCGAACACTCTGTCAGTACGACCAACTCGATGATTTCCGGGCTGCAACAACGAAACTAAGCCATTTCATCGCGACCTCATGAAATATGCGGGCTAGCATCAGCATGCCGAATGCAACCGCACTGACGGCCAGCAGGACCAATAGAGCCAATGCGAACCGATAGCCGGCGATGGCATCGTGGAAAGCGCTCCGCACCGAAAGCCAATCCAACTGCACTGCGATTACGGAGGTCATCAGTGCTACAGGTGCCAGGAGCGCCAGCGTGGAAACGAATGCCAGCCAGGGCCCTAAGCTCTGCAACGATCCCGACAACCAGGTCCCAAGGACCAGTCCAAGTATCGACAGGCCAAAAACGACCTCTCGACGGACTTGGATCAGCGCCCCGCACGCATGAGCCGTAGTTGACCGAAACAACATCAGCCGCTGACGGTCGACGGAGGACAGCGGCGCACCACAGGCCGGACATCGCGACATCTTGAACTATCCCTTTCTCGCCTCTGCCAACCGCCGTTCCAGATAGTGGATGTTGAACCCGCCCACCTGGAACATCTGATCGAGCATGTTCTGTTGCTGCAGCGGAATGTTGGTCTTGACGCCGTCGATCACCAGCTCGCTCAAGGCCACGCGCATGCGCGCAATGGCGGTGGCGCGGTCGGGGCCGTGGCTGATCAGCTTGGCGATCATCGCATCGTAATTCGGCGGCACTTTGTAGCCGTCGTACAAATGCGTATCCATGCGGATGCCCGGTCCACCCGGCGGGTGGTAGCGCGTGACGGTGCCGGGTGAGGGCGTGAAGGTATTCGGGTCTTCGGCGTTGATGCGGCACTCGATCGCGTGGCCGCGCATGACGATATCCGATTGCTCGTAGCGCAGCTTTTCGCCCGAGGCAATGCGGATCTGCTCGGTGACGAGATCCACACCCGTCACCAGTTCCGTGACCGGATGCTCAACCTGGATGCGCGTGTTCATTTCGATGAAATAAAAACGCCCACGCTCATACAAGAATTCGAAGGTGCCGGCACCGCGATAGCCGATGCGCTTGCAGGCCGCCACGCACACCTCGCCAATCTCGGCGCGCTGCTTGGGCGACAAACCGGGCGCCGGCGACTCCTCGATTACTTTCTGATGGCGACGCTGCATCGAGCAGTCGCGCTCGCCCAGATGGATCGCGTTACCGTGCGTGTCGGCGAGCACCTGGATCTCGATGTGGCGTGGATTCTCCAGGTACTTTTCCAAGTACACCTGATCGTTGCTGAAAGCGCTGGCGGCCTCGGCGCGGGTCATCGCCACGGCATTCATCAGCGCCATCTCGGTGTGCACCACGCGCATGCCGCGGCCACCGCCGCCGCCTGCCGCTTTGATGATCACCGGGTAGCCGATCTCTTTGGCGATGCGCGCGTTCTCCACTGCATCGTCGCCCAGTGGTGCGCCCGAGCCCGGCACGCACGGTACGCCAGCCTCGCGCATCGCGGTGATGGCGGAGACCTTATCGCCCATGAGGCGAATGGTCTCGGGTTTGGGGCCGATGAAGATGAAGCCCGATTCCTCGACGCGCTCGGCGAAATCGGCGTTTTCGCTCAAAAAGCCGTAGCCCGGGTGAATCGCTTGCGCATCGGTGACCTCGGCCGCCGCGATCAGCGCCGGCACGTTGAGATAACTGTCTTTCGGCGCCGCCGGGCCAATGCACACGGACTCGTCCGCCATCGCCACGTGCTTCAAGTTGCGATCGACGGTGGAATGCACGGCCACGGTGCGGATGCCGAGCGCCTGACATGCGCGCAGCACGCGCAGCGCAATTTCGCCGCGGTTGGCGATGACAATCTTCTCGATCATCACTGCACCACGATCAGGGGTTCGTCGAACTCCACCGGCTGGCCATTTTGCACCAGGATCTTGACGATGGTGCCGGCTACCTCGCTCTCGATCGGATTAAACATCTTCATCGCTTCGATGATTCCGAGCGTATCGCCGACCTTGATCTGCTGCCCGACCTTGATGAAAGGCGGGGCGTTCGGCGCGGACGCGGCGTAATAGGTGCCGACCATCGGCGAACGCACTACGGTGCCATCGTGCGCAGCCTCTGCAGGCGCGCTCGGCGCATGCGAGGCGGCGGCCGGCGCAGGCGCGTGCGTAGGCGCGGCCTGCGCTACCGGGATCACGGTCGGCGCGGCGCTGGGCATCGGCAAATTCTTGGGCCAGCGCGACAGGCGCACTGTTTCTTCGCCTTCGCGAATTTCCAGCTCGGCGAGATTCGATTCTTCAAGCAGCTCGATCAATTTCTTGATCTTGCGGATGTCCATGGCCATAGGTGTTCCCTTGTCAAATGCGCGCCAGCGCTGCGCGCAGCGCCAGGCGGTAACTGTCGGTGCCCAATCCGGTGATCACGCCAACGGCGAGGCTCGACAGGTAAGAGTGATGGCGAAAAGCTTCGCGCGCGTGCACGTTGCTCAAATGCAATTCGATAAAGGGCAGCGCCACGGCGGCAAAGGCGTCGCGCAGCGCGATGCTGGTGTGCGTAAGCGCGCCGGGGTTGATCAAGACGAAGCGCGTGCCATCGCCGCGCGCCGCGTGCAACCGGTCGATCAGTACATGCTCTGCATTCGATTGCAGGCAATCGAGCTCGTGCCCCGCGCCTTGCGCCATCGCGCGCAACTCGGCTTCGATCTCCGCCAACGTCGTGCGACCATAGGTCTCAGGTTCGCGCGTGCCGAGCAGATTCAGATTTGGGCCGTTCAGGAGCAGCAGCTTGGCCATGGCGACCCATCGCACCGTGAAGGCGCCGTAGTCTGCGCATAGACGACAGCCAAGTAAAGGCGCGAAGTTCGGCGAACATCGCCATACGTGATGGTATGGGAGGTTTGTTGGCGAGGCTTAACATGCCCGCCAGGGCCCATATCGCGCTGGCGTTTTGTGTGGTCAAGAAAAACGATGCCACCGGCAGACGCGCGCAATGCAGGGCCGGGGCACGCCAACTGGTACGCGGACCCATGGTCGGCACCGATCGAGTGGCGAGGCGTGCGGACCATGGGTCCGCGTACCAAAAAGCCAAGCGCCTCGCTTCGAGCATCCGCAACAACCCGCGCCTGAAGCAATTCGCGACCCGCAGAAAAAGAAAAAGGCGGAGGTGAGTCCGCCTTAGGGTCAAGGGCCTCTCGAAGGGGCCTTGTTATTATGTGCGCTTCCTGCGCTGGCTGTAATCGTCACCACAACTCGTGTAGTGATAGTAAGTTAGCGCACATTCTTAAGTCAAGCGTTTAAGTTCGCGATGCGTGTTTGGATGGTTTGCGCGGCGGCTTTAGGGTCCACTGCCTGGCGAATGGGTCGGCCGATGACGATGAAGTCGGCGCCGTTAGCAAAGGCTTCTTCGACGGTCACGGTACGCTGCTGGTCGTCGCCGCCGGGTTCGCTGCGAATGCCAGGGCAGACGATCAATGCATTCGGGCCCAACACGGCGCGCAGGCGTCTGGCTTCGAGACCAGAGCACACCACGCCGCTGGCGCCAGCGTTGATCGCACCCACAGCGCGGCGTTCGACGGTTGCGGTCATGCTCAGCGTCACGCCGCTGGCGGCCAGCGCGGCATCGTCCATGCTGGTGAGTACGGTGATCGCCAGCAGCTTGGTGGCGCCGGCTTTGGGCGCGGCGGCGGCGATGGCGTCCGGGTAGGCGTGTACGGTGAGCAAATCGGCGCCATGGCGGGCCAACGAGGCAGCGGCACCAGCGACGGTGGCTGGAATGTCGTGCAACTTCAAATCGGCGAAAACGCGCTTGCCGCGCGCTTTGAGCTCCGCCAGTACGGTGAAGTAGTCGCCGGAGCCAAGCAGTTCGAGGCCGATCTTGTAATGCGATACGGCATCGCCCAGCCGATCGATCCACGCGCGCGCGTCCGCGAGCGAGGCAACATCGAGGGCGAAGATCAGGCGGTCGTGACTGGGAATCTGGCGCATGGCTCTATATGGGTGACTGCGTGGGGGAAGAGGCAGCGGCCGTGCATGTTCGCGCGACGATCGCTTTTCGCGTACTGGCCGAATGCAGAAAAGCTTACATCAGGGCATGGCGATCGGCCCCTGCTCCCTGCCGCCCGGCGCTTAGTAATGCGGCGGCTTTTCGTGAGCGCCGCCGCCCTGGCGCATCAGGCCATCGACGCTGCCGACCAGTTGCTCCACCTGCGCACGCAGCCCGGCCAGCGCCTCGTGCGCACGATGCACTTCGCGGCTCAGCGTTTGGATCGCATCCTCCTGATACGCAATCCGGATTTCCAGCTCGTCGATCCGCGCCTGCATGCACTGCTTCCTGTCGTGTTCAGGCCCGCATGGTAGCCTCCCGCACCTTTCGTTTTCGAGTCCGAATGCCATGGTTCGCAAGCCGGTCATGAATATCGCGGTGCAAGCCGCACGCAAAGCCGGCACGGTGATCATGCGCAATCTGCATCGCGCCGATGCGATCGCGGTCACCGAGAAGGGGCAGTTCGATTTCGTCACCGAAGCCGACAAACTCGCTGAGGCCGAGATCATCAAGGAGGTCAAGAAGGCCTATCCCGATCACGCAATCTGGGGCGAGGAGTCGGGACGCATCGGGAACGCGCGCTATGTGTGGGTTATCGATCCGATCGATGGCACCAGCAACTTCATGCGCGGCCTGCCGCACTGTTCGGTATCGATTGGCTTGATGGAAGACGGCGTGGTGCAGCATGGCGTGGTCTACGATCCGGTGCGCGATGAGCTGTTCACCGCTTCTCGCGGCAGTGGCGCGTATTTGAACGACCGGCGCATACGCACCAGCAATCGCGGTGGCTTGCCGGGCGCTTTGATCGCCAGCGGTTTTCCATGGCGCCAGCGCAAGCGATTGAAGACGCAGCTCAAGATGCTGTCGTCGTTGTTGGAAGAGGCCGAAGATTTGCGCCGCGGCGGCTCTGCGGCGTTGGATCTGGCATACGTCGCCTGCGGCCGCCAGGACGGCTACTTCGAGTACGGTCTGCAGCCCTGGGACATGGCCGCAGGTGCGCTGCTCGTGCGCGAAGCGGGCGGCGTGTGCATCGACTTCGACGGCAGCGACAACTGGTTCGAATCGGGCAACATCATCGCTGGCAATCTCAAGGTCGCTGCCGCGATGGTCGCGCGCATCAAACCGCTGGCCACGCGCAAGATCTCGGACGGCGAGTCACAGGCTTAGGCGATAGCGCCACGCGTCTTCGCCGTCGCCGTAGTAGCCGCTGCGTTCTCCGAAGCGCTCGAAGCCGAGCCGCGTGTACAGCGTTATGGCGGTCGCATTCGATTTGCGTACTTCCAGCCGCATCTCGCGTGCACCACGCTCGCGCGCGCCGGCAATGGCTGCCTCCATCAACGCCCGACCCACGCCGCGGCCGCGTGCTTGGGCTGCCACGGCAATCGAGTACAACCGCGCAATGCGATGGCGGCTGGCGTGAAACACCAGCGCGTAGCCCAACAAGGCGCCATCGTGCGCCACCCAGATATCGCTGGATGGCGATCGGACATGGTGTTTGAGTTGCCGCAGCGACAAACGGTCGCTGTCGAAGCTCGACTGTTCCAGTGCAAATAACGCCGGCGCATCCAGCGCGGCGCCATGGCGAACCCTGACTGAATCCTGTGCACGAACGCTCATGTCGTCGCTTGTGACCTCGCCTGCATTCGCGAAGACTACGCGCCGCTCGGCGCCGAAGCTCCCATCGTTTCGAGACTCGTTGCAAACCTGCCCCGCTACGGATGGGAGGATGCCGCGCCAGATTTCGATCACTGACTGCCGACATAGCATCGTCGGCGACCGCAATTCCCTGTCGATGACCTGCCACCCGAATGAGCCGCCTCGTAATCGTTGTCGAAAAAGCGTCCGATTGGGGCAGTTACTACCCATCGGACAACGTGGTGCTCGCCAGCGATTACCTGAAGGAGCCGATCCGGCCCGACGAGGAGCGCACGCAAGTTATCAACCTGTGCCGCAGTTACAAATACCTGGGCACCGGTTACTACGTGTCCTTGCTCGCAGAAGCGCGCGGACACAAGGTCATACCGTCGGTGCGCGCAATCAACGATCTGCGTCGGCGCTCGCTGTATAGCCTCGATATCGAGGATCTGAACCAGCGCCTCACCAGGTTTTTGCCGCAGGAGGGCCGCGACACTACCGACTTTGGCATCCTTGTCTACTTCGGCGAGACTTCCAGCGAACCGCTGAAAGACCTGGCGCGACAGGTCTTCGAAGCCTTCCCGTGCCCGATTCTGCGCATCGAGTTCGAGCGCAATCGCGTCTGGCAAATCGACGCGATCAAACCTGCGGGGCTACACACGCTGACCGACGGCCAGGAAGATGGCTTCGCCGCCGCGCTCGACCGTTTTTCGCGAAAAATCTGGCGCGGCAAGCGCACGCCCAAGAAATACCGTTACGACATCGCCATGCTGCAGGATCCCGCCGAGGCATGGCCGCCGTCGAACAAAAAGGCGCTGAAGGCTTTCATCAGCGCCGGCAAGGACTTGGGGATCGAGGTCGATCCGATCACGCGCAACGACTACGCCAGGCTCGCCGAGTACGACGCGCTCTTTATTCGCGAAACCACGGCGCTCGATCATCACACCTATCGCTTCGCCAACAAGGCCGAGAAGGAAGACATGGTGGTGATCGACGACCCGACGTCGATCCTGCGCTGCACCAATAAGATTTATTTGTCCGATCTGCTGAAGAGCCGCAAGTTACCGACGCCGCGCACTGAAATACTGTATCGCGATGAAACCAGGAAGCTCGCCGAATTGGGCGATGTGCTCGGCTTTCCGCTGGTGCTCAAAGTGCCCGACGGTTCGTTCTCGCGCGGCGTGGTGAAGGTGGCCGATGCCGAATCGCTCAAGCGTGCGGCCGAGGAGCTTTTCCAGCAAACCGCGCTGGTGCTCGCGCAAGAGTACCTGCCTACCGATTTCGATTGGCGCATTGGCGTACTCAACCGCGAACCGCTGTTCGCCTGCCAGTACTACATGTCGCGCGGCCACTGGCAGATCTACAACCACGCCGCCAAGGGCGAGGCCAGGAGCGGCGACTTCAAAACTTTCCCGATCCGCGAAGTCCCGGGCGACATCGTCAAGCTCGCGCTGCGCGCCACGCAGCAAATCGGCGATGGCTTGTACGGCGTCGACTTGAAGCAGGTCGGCGAGCGCAATGTCATCATCGAGGTCAACGACAACCCAAATATCGATTGGGGAATCGAGGACGCTTACCTCGGTGAGGATCTGTATCGGCGCGTGATGGACGAGTTCGTGCGGCGCTTGGAGCGCAAGCGGCTGGGCGTTGCGGATTAGATTGGCTGTGGCCGATTTCGCGCCAGGACTTGCTTTCTATCTGGTGGCAATCGCGCTTGTGGCCTGGATGCACTGGCGAGAGCATGACCCGGACAAGCGCGAGCGGTTCCGACGGCTTCCGCTGCGATTCAAGTGTGCTTGCGTCTTGGTAGTCTGCCCTCTGGCTTCACTGATTCCTTGGACACTTTACGCATTGGACTACGGCATTTTGGGTGGCCTGCCAGGTGCCGTCGGCGCACCAGTTGCGCTGTTGGTTCTCGAGATTCGTGGCATGGAGTGGTATCGCCGAGTCGGACTTCTCTGATCCTGAAACAGTTATTAGCGGACCACCGAATGACCATCCTTCAAGCAAACGGCCTGACCAAACGCTTCGGCGCACAAGTGGTGCTGAACGCGCTCGATTGGCAGATCGATGAGCCGCGCGTGATCGGGCTTTTGGGCCGCAACGGCGCCGGCAAGTCGACGTTGATTCGCTGCCTGTTAGGTCTGACGCCGCACGATGGCGGCGCAGTGGCGTTGTATGGCCATGAGGTCAGCGCACCGCCGCCGCAAGTGTTGGCGCGCATCGGCTACGTGCCGCAGTCTTTCGACTTGTTTCCATGGATGAAAGTGCAGCAATACCTGCGCTTCCACGCGGCGTTCTATGCGACTTGGCAACCGGATCTGGTCTCAGGCCTGCTCGGGCGTTGGGAGGTCGATGCCGCTAAGAAGATCGGCGAGTTGTCGCAAGGGCAACGGCAAAAGCTCGCGATCATTCGCGCCATCGCGCCGGACCCGGATTTGCTGCTGCTCGATGAGCCGGTGGCGAGTCTGGATCCGCAAACGCGTCGGCTGTTCCTGGAGGAACTGCTGAAACTGACGCGGCGTCCCGGCAAGACGGTGATTTTCTCTACGCATATCACCACCGACCTTGAACGCAGCGATGCTGAAATCGCGCTGTTGAAGGGCGGGAAAATCCAGTTCTCGCTGACCCAGGACCGCCTGCGCGAGCGCGTCCGTCGCGTGCGGCTGATCGGCGGGGCGCCCGATCCGCACTTTCGTCACCCGGGGCTTCTCCGCGTAGGCGAGGGCGGTACGGAGTGGATCGTCGAGCAGTTGCCGCACCAGGCGGTCGAGACACTCGCCGCGCGATTCGGATCGACCGTGGCGACGGCGCCGATGAGTCTTGAAGACATTTTCATCGAGATCGGCTGATGTTCAGGGTTTGGCAATGGATCAAGTTGCCGTGGCAGCGCTCGTTCCTGGGCATGCTGATCATGGCGCTGTTGATGGTCGGCGCTGGCGTGCTTCTGGTGCTGGTGCCGAAGGCGAAAATGGTCTGGGTGGCGCTTGCGATCCACGCCTACGCGTTGATGTTCGCGGCGCTACTGAGCGCCATGGTCTACACCTCGATCTGTCGCCCCGAGTCGCAGCTGCTTCCCGGCTTTCGCCGCAGCTTAGTTCACGCGATGACGCTGCAGGCCTTGCTCCTGATCGGTATTCCGATGGTCGTGGCGCAGTGGTTGGGCGCAAGCGGGTTCATTGCCGGCGGCGCGCTTGCGATGGCGGCGGCTTTTGGATTGGCGTCCGGCACCGGCGCCAAATGGGCGATCTTGTTCTGGCTGGTGCCCGTGGTGCTCGGCATCTGGCCGGAGTTCCGCGCGCAAGTGGTGGTCGCGTTGCGCGATTCTCCGATCGCGCCGCTGCTGCTGTATGCATTCGCTGCGTTGGTGGTGCGCCTGACCTGGCAACGTCTGATGGCCGTCCGCGATGGCGCGCCTACACTGAGCCCCGCCGATGTCAGCCCCACCGACATGCGCTATGGCGTGGAGGCCTTGCAGGCACAGCAATCCGGCAGGTTCGGCAAGTGGCTGCTGGGTTTGCAGCATGGGTTTTCGTCGATGGCCTTCGAGGGTGCGCTGAAGCGTGTTGAGCGTTCGCGCTCAATCGATCATGCGCTGCAATTGATGCTGCTGCCGAATCTGCATTGGCGCGGACTGCTCCTGGAAATCATCACAACGGCGGTTTTCCTCGGGATCATGCTGCTCGTGATCAACGCGCAGCCAGGTAAAGGCCCGCCGCCGAGCATGCTCGCCAGCTACGTCGGCCTGCTCACGGCGATTCGTTTCCAGCAACTGCATCGCGCCATGCTGCTGGTCCGGCCGAGTCTGGTCGATACTTACTTCACGCTGGGCCCGTCGTCGGCGCGCGAATACGCGGGGCTGGTAGCGCGAAACTTGTGGAAGTCGGTGCCGGCGGCAGTGCTTTTCGGAATGGTGCTGATGGCGGGCGCTTGCGTGCTGATTGCTCCAGACCAACGGCCCGATGCGATGATCGGTGCGGTTTTCGGCACCGCCGCCAGCGCACTTATCGGCCTTGGGTACGTATGGATGACGCTCGACGTGCCGCGCGCTTTCAATCTGCTGGGCGTGATGATCCTCTGCATCGCCGGGTCGACGAGTTGCTCGCTCGCGGTCGCCGCGATGATCGCCCATCCCGTCGCGGGCCTGATTGCCGGTGGATTCCTGGTGGCCTTCGGCTTCGGCTTCGCGCTGCGGGGATACCGCCACGTGCAACAATTCGCCCTCAACTTCGACGCACCGATATGAAACAAGCAAAGCTCGACAGCTGGCTGCTGAAACTCCCCGGTGTCGCCGTCGGCCCCAAATGGGGCGACGATTGGGTGTACACGGTGGCGGAGAAGATGTTCTGCGTGTTGTGCGTTGGCGGCAGCGACGCGGGGCGCATGTCGTTCAAGGTCGACGATGACTTGTTCCTGTCGATGCTCGATCAGCCCGGCATCGAGCCGGCTCCTTATCTGGCCCGCGCCAAGTGGGTGATGCTGCGCGCGCCCGAGGAATTCGACGCGAAATGGCTGCGCGCCCAAGTTGAGCGCTCGTACCAATTGGTGCGCGACAAGCTGCCCAAGCGGGTGCGCGAGGCGCTCTGACTCGAAAAATCGCCTCCACGCGCGCCAGGACGCCCGTTGTGCAGGCAGGATTTTGCGCGGCCCAATAGACCCGCTATTTCGGCAACCACAGACTCACCACCAAGCCGCCGCCATCGCGATTGGAAAGCCGGATGCGGCCGCCGTGGGCTTCAACGATTTCGCGTGCGAGGGCCAGGCCCAATCCGGTGCCGGTGCGTTTGGTGGAATAGAACGGCAGTAGCGCCTGGGCGAGCACGGCCTCGCTCATGCCGCTGCCGCGGTCGCGAAGTTGCAGTCGGAATTGCGGGCCCAGATCGCTGACTTCGATCTCGATGGCCTCGCGCGGCGAGCCGGCTTCGATGGCGTTCTTCACCAGGTTGATCAACAACTGCTCGATCTGCGCGCGATCGACCAACGCCGGCGCTTCCGGCAAGGCGCCGTCGATGCGTACTTGCTCGGATTCGACCACGGTGCGGAGCACATCAGTCCACGGAACGACGCTACGCTGCGGCGCCGGCAAACGCGCAAAACGCGCATAGCCGCCGATAAAGCCTTCGAGATGGCGCGCGCGTTCGTTGATCGCCGCAAATACTTGCTTGAGCCGCTCAACGTCGCCGCGATCGGCATAAACACTGCCCGAGTGCGCCATCGATGCGATCGGTCCGAGCGCGTTGTTGATCTCGTGGCTGATGACCCGGATGACCTTCTTCCAGGTAGTAACTTCCTGGCGCGCCAGCTCGCGCGTCAGGCGCCGCACCATCGTCAGGGTATGCGGCCGGCCATGCAACTCGAAACCGCGCCGCGTGACATGGAACACTTCCTCCTCATCGCCCGGTTGCAGGGTGATCAAGCCGTCCTGACCGCGGGTCATCAAATCCGCCAATTCGCCGGGCAACCGCGCGATCAACTCATCGACCTTCCAGCCTTCCAGCTTGCCGCTGACCGCGAACAGCTCGCGCGCGGCGACATTGGCGTAAACGACGCGCTGCCGTGGATCGGTCAGGAGCAACGCCGTTGGCGTGTTCTGCACGACCGTTTCCAGAAGCAGCTCGCGCTGGATGAGCCGCTGTCGCTCGTCGCGCAACTCGCCGCCCAGGGCATTCAAGGTACGCGTCAGCTCGGCAAGATCGAGCTCCGCCGGCTCGCGAATCGAGGTCGAAAAATCGGCGTCTTTCCAAGCGGCCACCAGCGTCGCCAGCGCACGCAAGTGTTCCGTGCTCGGCGCTTGTTCCCGGCGCAGCGCCAGCCAGCCGAGCAGAGCAGCGAGCAGCAGACAAATCACAACCAACGGCACGCCAGTGAGCCATCGCGATAACGCCGCGCCACCGAGTGCCGCCGAGCTCATCAGGAACACCCAGCCGGTCAGGCGCTGCATGGTCAGTCGCGCCCGACAAAGCGCATGGCGACATCGCAACGGCTGTAGTCGCCGCCGTGCCTGGCCATGATCTCGCCGTCGTGCACGAAACCGTAGCGCTCGTACAAGCGGATGGCCGTGGCGCATTTGCGATTGGTGAGCAAGAACAAGGGCGCACGCATAAGGCGCGCCCGCTCGATTGCCGCAGCCAGCAGGAACTCGCCGACGCCGCGTCCACGCGCTTCTTCGAGCACGCCCATCTTGGTCAATTCAACGCCACCTGCCGGGTTGGGCATCAATGCGCAGGCGCCGACGATGCCAAGCTCAGGCAGGCGCGCGAACAGCACTGCCCCGCCCTTGTCGATGATCATCGCCTGTGGGTTTTCAAGCACTTCGCGGTCGTGCGGCTCGACCTCGAACATGGTCTCAATCCAGGCGATGTTGATGTCGTGGAAGGCGCGCGCCAGCGACGGCGCGTACGCGACCAGTTCCACGCCCGCGCTCATCCGCGCTTCACCGCCAGCGTCAGGCGCGATACGCACACCAGTGCCTGGGTGTCGTCTTCGATGCGGATTTCCCACACCTGGGTTGTGCGCCCCAGGTGCATGGGGCGCGCCGTTCCGGTCACCCAGCCATCGCGTTTGCCACGCATATGATTGGCGTTGATTTCCAGGCCAACCACTTGCGCGCCGCCCGCCGCGAGCGCGCCACCGATGCTGCCCAGGGTTTCGGCGAGCGCCACCGAGGCGCCGCCGTGCAACAAGCCGAACGGCTGCAGCGTGCGCCGGTCTACAGGCATACGCCCGCGCACAAAATCGCTGCCGATCTCGGTGATTTCAATGCCCAACGCCTCAGCGAGCGTGCCCTTGCTGGATGCGTTCAGCTGCTCGACGCTCGCTGAGGAGAAGATGCTCATTGGTCGTGGTGCGCGTCGCAATCGGCGGTGACTTCGATCATCGCGTTGGTGGCCTCGTCGCTCGCGGCGACGATGTCGTCGACCGGCGATTCCAAGGTCAGCGCGGCGACATTCGCCATCGCGTTCGCCAGCCGCGTTCCCATGGCCTTTTGCTCCGGCGTGCCGGCTTCCTTCATCAACTCGGCGAAAGCCGACGACCCTTCGTGCAACGCGGTCATGGTTTCGATCAGATCGGCAATGTCTTGCTCGGACCATTCCGCATCGCGATTGGCATCAACCGTTTCGGCCACCGCCTTCCAACCGCCAGCCACCGCATCCAGATCGTCGCAGATTTCTGCTGCCGCAACCGGACCGATCATCGCCACCGCCAACACCGCACCAAACACATGTTGTCGCATGTTTGCCGCCCTCCAGTGAAGTCCGATCAGAATAACGCTTGCGATTGCGCCGCCGGGCCGTTTCTTGCGCCGCACAAGTTAACTGCCGGTCATGGAATACTGCAAGCCGCGAATCGACAGACCCGCCATGCTCAGCTTCGATCTCCTCACCGCCAACCTGTTGTCGCCGATTGTGCTGGCATTTGTGCTCGGCCTGATCGCCACCTCGCTCAAGAGCGATCTTGAAGTGCCGCCAGCGATGCACAGCGCGATGAGCCTGTTCCTGCTGCTGTCGATCGGCTTCAAGGGCGGCGTGGCCGTGGCGCAGGCGCCGCTCGATACGCTGGTCGTGCCGATTCTGGCGACCATCGCCGGCGGCGTCGCCGCCACACTGTTTGCTTACGTTGTGCTGCGGCGACTGGTCAGACTATCGACCATCGATGCGGCGGCGGTGGCCGCGCATTACGGCTCGGTGTCGGCGGTGACTTTCATCGCCGCACGCGATCTTGCCACACGGGTATTCGGCGACATCGAAGGCATCATGGTGGCGATCCTGGTGGCGCTGGAGATTCCGGCGATCCTGGTCGGCTTATGGCTTGGGCAGCGCAACAGCCGCGGCGGCGAGCGCATGTGGCTGAGCATCCGCGAGGTGCTGACTGGTCGTACGATGATGCTGCTGGGCGGCGGCCTGTTGATCGGGGCGATTGCGGGCCCCGAGCGCATGCAGCGCGTCACGCCGCTTTTCTTTACCTTGTTCGATGGCGTGCTGGTGCTGTTCCTGCTCGATCTGGGAATGGCTGCGGCCAAGCGCCTCAAGGATGTGCGCATTGCCGGCTGGCGTTTTGTGGCCTTTGCGCTGGCGATACCGCTGGTGCACGGCGTGCTCGGGGTGTGGCTGGGCACGGCGCTCGGGTTTACGCCCGGCGGCGCCGCTGTATTCGGTGCGATGTTCGCCTCGGCTTCATACATCGCGGCACCAGCGGCCGTGCGCATGGGCTTGCCGGAGGCCAATCCCTCGCTGTATCTGACGGCGGCGCTCGGCATCACCTTTCCGTTCAATCTGGCGATCGGGATTCCGATTTACTTGTCTGTGGCGAGGGCGCTGTCATGAGTTCAACGAACGCTTTGAACTGGCAATCGGTGCGCCTGTTGACGATCGTTGCCGAGCGCCTTTTGCGCGATCGCATCTTGCGCCATCTCGATCAGATGGGCGTCAGCGGTTACACGGTGATCGATAGCGAGGGGCGCGGCGCGCGTGGGCTGATGGTCGACGAGTGGCAAGGCGAGAATGTGGAAATCCAGGTGCTGGCGTCGAGCGATGTGGTCGATCGCATCGCCGCCAAGATGCGCGAGCGTTATTTCGAGCACTACTCGATCATCTTGTTCGCCCAGGACGTCGATGTGCTGCGCGGCGACAAGTACCGCAAGCCGTGAGCCACGCCAACGAAGACTTTTTGCTCGGTCCCAATGCCATCGAAGCGCAACTCGATGCCGATCCGTCGCGCGTGCTCGAAGCGTGGGTCGAAGAGGGCAAGCGCAGCCCGCGCGTGGAGGCGCTGCAGAACCGCCTGCGCGGGCACGGGATCGCTGTGCAACGGCTGGCACGCGCGGCGCTCGACAAGCGCGCCGCGAGCGATCGCCATCAGGGAATCGTCGCGCGTTTTCGCCTGCCCGAAACGCTCGACGAGCATGATCTTCTGCGCCTGATCGACGGCGCCAAGGCGCCGCTGCTGCTGGTGCTCGATGGCGTGCAGGACCCGCACAACCTGGGCGCCTGCATTCGCACCGCAGCGGCCGCCGGCGCGCTGGCGGTGATCGTCCCTAAAGATCGCGCCGTGGGGTTGACGGCAGCTGTGCTGCGCGCCTCGGCGGGCCTCGCCGCGCGTTTGCCGCTGGTGCGCGTGACCAATCTGGCCCGCACCCTGGAGGCACTCAAGAAAGCCGGCATCTGGATCGGCGGCGCGGCGGGCGAGCAAGGCAGCGATTTTTACGCCGCCGACCTGACCGGACCGACTGCCATCGTGCTCGGCAACGAAGGCGATGGCTTGCGCGAACTGACGCGCAAAACCTGCGACTACCTGTGGTCGATTCCGATGGCGCCTGGCGTCGAAAGCCTCAACGTCAGTGTCGCCGCTGCGGTGATGCTGTTTGAGGCGGTCAGGCAGCGCGGCTTGCGCTAGCCGCACCGCTCGACCAACAGCGCGACGCCCGCGCCGATGAAGAGCGTCGCCTAAAGCGAACGGCGCGCAACCATCGCCTTTTTGATCTCGGCAATCGCCAGGGCCGGATTCAGGCCTTTGGGGCAGGTCTTGGCGCAGTTCATGATCGTATGGCAGCGATACAGGCGGAACGGGTCTTCCAGGTCATCCAGGCGCGCGCCGGTGTCTTCATCGCGGCTGTCGACGATCCAGCGGTAGGCCTGCAACAAAATCGCCGGTCCCAGGTAGCGATCGCCATTCCACCAGTAGCTCGGGCATGAGGTGCTACAGCAGGCGCACAAGATGCACTCATACAAGCCATCGAGTTTCTTGCGGTCTTCTGGCGACTGCAGACGCTCGCGATCCGGCGTCGGCGCGCTGGCGCGAATCCACGGTTTGATCGACGCGTATTGCGCATAGAAGTGTGTCAGGTCTGGCACCAGATCCTTGATCACCGGCATGTGCGGCAATGGGTAGATCTTGACCTCGCCCTTGACGTCGCAGATGGCTTTGGTACACGCCAGCGTGTTGGTGCCGTCGATGTTCATCGCGCACGATCCGCAGATACCTTCGCGACACGAGCGGCGGAAGGTCAGCGTCGGATCGATTTCGTTTTTGATCTTGATCAGCGCATCGAGCACCATCGGCCCGCACGAGGCCAGATCGACATCGTAGGTGTCGGTGCGCGGATTCTCGTCGCCATCGGGATCGTAGCGATACACCTTGAAGCGGCGCTGTTTTTCGCCGCCCTTACCAGCATGGTGCTTGCCGCCATTGATCTTGGAGTTCTTCGGTAGCGTGAAATTGGCCATTTGGGTGTGCCGGAGAGCCTGGTTCTTAGTTCTTGGTTAGCGATGCCAGTGGTTGCCCGTTTTGTCGTTCTTGCGCGTGTTCAAGATCCAGTTCATTTGCGTCTACACAGCGCCTAGTCGCTTGAACGCTGCTTTCTCCGCATGAGAGACGCCTGCTCGTTAAACAATCTCAACCACGAACCAAGAACCGAGAACGATCAATACGTCCGCGCCTTGGGCGGAACCGCTTTCACTTCATCGGTCAGCGTATACAAATGCACTGGTCGGGCGTCGAAGCTGACGTTGCCCTTGGCGTCGACATACGAGATCGTGTGCTTCATCCAGTTGTCGTCGTCGCGGTTTTGGAAATCCTCGCGGGCGTGCGCGCCGCGGCTCTCGGTTCGATGCTCAGCGGAATAAATGGTCGCCAGCGCGGAACCCAAGAGGTTCTGTAACTCCAGGGTTTCAACCAGATCGGTGTTCCAGATCAAGGAATGATCGGACACGCGCACATCGCCGAAGCTGGCGTTGACCTTGCTGAGCTTCTGGCAGCCGCTTTGCAGCGACTCGCCGGTGCGGAACACCGCCGCATCGTTCTGCATGACGCGCTGCATGTTGAGGCGAATGTCGGCGGTGGGCAGCGAGCCCTTCGCGTGCCGCAACTGATCGAAATTGCTCAACGCTGCATCGTAGGCGCTGGCAGGTAAATCGCGATGCGTCGCACCGGCCTTGACCACCTCGGCTGCCCGATTCGCCGCTGCGCGGCCGAACACCACCAGATCGAGCAGCGAGTTGGAGCCCAGGCGATTGGCGCCATGCACCGACACGCACGCGGCTTCCCCGATGGCCATCAAGCCCGGGACCACGGTGTCCGGGTTTCCAGGCGTCGGGCGCACCACTTCGCCGTGGTAATTGGTCGGAATGCCGCCCATGTTGTAGTGCACGGTGGGCAGCACTGGAATGGGCTGTTTGGCAACGTCCACACCCGCGAAGATGCGCGCGGTCTCAGCGATGCCGGGCAGCCGTCCGTGGATGACTTCGGGGCCCAGGTGCTCTAAGTGCAAATGGATATGATCGGCGCCGGGACCCACGCCGCGACCCTCGCGCACTTCGATGGTCATCGCTCGCGACACGACATCGCGCGACGCCAGGTCCTTGGCGTTCGGCGCGTAGCGCTCCATGAAGCGCTCGCCCTTGCCGTTGGTGAGGTAACCGCCCTCGCCACGAACACCTTCGGTGATCAAACACCCGGCACCGAACACGCCGGTCGGGTGGAATTGCACGAACTCCATGTCCTGCAGTGGCAAACCGGCGCGCAGCACCATGCCGTTACCATCGCCGGTGCAGGTGTGCGCCGAGGTGCAGGTCAGATACGCGCGGCCGTAGCCGCCCGTGGCGAGCACCACCATGTGCGCGTGAAACGCGTGCAGCGTGCCGGAGGCCAGATCCCAGGCAATCACGCCACGGCACACGCCATTGTCCATGATCAGATCGAGTGCGAAATACTCGATGTAGAAGCGCGCATCGAAGCGCAGCGACTGCTGGTACAGCGCATGCAGAATCGCATGCCCGGTGCGATCGGCCGCAGCGCAGGTGCGTTCGGCCTTACCCTCGCCATAGCGCGTGGTCATGCCGCCAAACGGGCGCTGATAAATCTTCCCATCCTCGGTGCGCGAAAACGGTACGCCGTAATGCTCCAATTCAATGATCGCCGGAATCGCTTCCTTGCACATGTACTCGATGGCGTCTTGATCGCCCAGCCAGTCGGAGCCTTTGATGGTGTCGTAGAAGTGATAGCGCCAGTCGTCCTCGCCCATATTGCCGAGCGCGGCGCTGATGCCGCCCTGCGCGGCGACCGTGTGGCTGCGCGTCGGGAACACTTTGGTCAAACACGCCGTGGACAAACCTTTGGCGGCTATGCCCATCGTGGCGCGCAGGCCCGCGCCGCCTGCGCCAACGACGATCACGTCGTACTTGTGATGTTGGATCGGGTACGCCGTGCTCATGAATTCAGCCTTACGAAAACCTGGAACAAAATCGCCAGCAATGCCGCGCCGGCGCCGAGCCACGCGAACACTTTGATCGCCAGAAGCAGCGCGACTTCGGCCGGCCGCGAGTGGATGTAGTCCTCAACCACAACCTGCAACCCGAGCTGCGCGTGGTAAAACAGCGCCACGATAAATGCGCTCAACAGCAGCGCGTTGTACGGCAGGCCCACCATGTCGCGCACGCTGGCGAAATCCGCAGGCGTGCTGGCGCAGCGCCAGATGAACCACGGCGTCAATACCGCCAGCGCCAGTGCCGAGGTGCGTTGCACCCACCAATGATGGGTGCCGTCTTTGGCCGAGCCCAGGCCACTGACGCGTTTGATCGGGGTTTGAAATCGATCCATCGCGTTAGCTCCACAACCAATAAAGAATCGCCGCAGCGACAACAGGCGTGGCGATCACCGCCGTCCAGCCGGTCGCATAGGCGCGTTTCAGATCGAGTCCCCAGCCGGTGTCCCACAGCAGATGACGAATGCCGTTGAGCCAGTGGTACACCGTCGCCAGCACAAAAGCGGCGACGATCAGCCGGCCGAACAGCGAGTCGGCAAAGGCCATAAAGCGTTCGAAGGCTTGCGGTCCGTGCGACAACGCCAGCAGACCTACGGTGACCATCAGAGCAGCGGCGCTGAGCACGATGCCGCTGATACGATGGCTGATCGAGGTAAAGCTGGTCAGTTGCGGGCGGTAAACCTGCAAGTGCGGGGAGAGTGGCCTGGCTTTCATGCTTGACTCGTCTTGCGCGCAGGCGCCGGACAATACCAGCGCCTGAAACAACTTATCACTGGGCGTTAAAAATCGATACAACGCCCGTTCTTCTCCCAATCGCCGTAGCGCGTGGGTTCGGGGCCATCGCGGCCGCCGATTTCTTTGGGCCGCAGGGGCTGCTCCAGCGGTTGGGGCGCAGGGGGCGCTGTCGGTATGCTGTTCTCGTCCATAGCCACGAGTCTGCACCAAGAAACATGAGTACTGCGCCAAAATTTGCAGAAATCGATGTCGATGGACCCGACGCGCGCAGCTTTTTGCATAGTCAGTTGTCGAGCGACGTGCAGGCGCTCGACGTGGGCGCCGGTCAGTTCGCGTGCTACCTCAACGTCGACGGCCGCGTGCAGTCCCTGGGATTCCTGCGCCGCACCGCAGAGGCGAGCTTTCGTTGGCTGATGCCGGCCGACAATGCCGAAGCGGTCGCCAAACGCTTGACCATGTACAAACTGCGCGCCAAGTGTTCCGTCACGTATGCATCGGCGGATGTCGCCCGCGTCGGTGCCGATAGCGACAGCCATGGTGCGAACGTTGTCGCGGTTGAGGACGGCCCGGGAGCGGCGTACGCGTCCGGGCAAGTCGGCACCGTATCCATCGCCGGCATCCCAACGCACATCGCCGCAGGCAGCGGCATGACCGGTTCCCATTGGTGGAACGCCTGCATCGAGGCCGGCATCCCGTGGCTCACCGGCGCCGCGCAGAACGAACATCTGCCGCAAGCCCTCGGCTTGCAGCGCTTGAGCGCCTTCAGCCTCAAGAAGGGCTGTTACCCCGGCCAGGAAATCGTTGCCCGCACGCATTACCTGGGCCGCGTCAAACGCCGTCTGGCCTGGATCGACGCTGGCGCGTTGCCCGCTGGCACGGCGCTCAGCCATGCCGATACGGACATCGGCACCATCGTCGCCAGCGGCGATGCGCGCTCGCTCGCGGTGTTGCGCGAGGGCGAGTACATCACGCTCGACGCTGCTGGTCGCGCGGCGGGTTTCTCAAGTTGGTGCGATAGCGATCTTCCGTGACCATTTCCGCGCGGCCCCAGGAAACATGCGGGCTACGAATCACGCGCCCAGCAATTCGTCGACGGTAGCCTGATCGAAGGTCAATGGCGCACTGGTACCGCCGTCGATGATGGCGCTGGCGAGTTCGGCTTTGCGTTCTTGCAAGGCCAGAATTTTGTCTTCGACGGTATTGCTGCACACCAGTTTGTATACGAACACTGCCTTGTCCTGGCCGATGCGATGAGCGCGATCGGTGGCCTGGTTTTCTACCGCAGGGTTCCACCACGGATCGTAGTGAATGACGGTATCGGCCGCAGTCAGATTCAGGCCAACGCCACCGGCCTTGAGACTGATCAGCATCAGCGGAACACTGCCGGCCTGGAACTGAGCGACCGGAGTCTTTCGATCCCGCGTGCTGCCATCCAGGCGGACATATCCAATCTTGCGTTTGAGAAAATCGATCTCGATCAAGTCGAGCATTTCGGTGAACTGCGAGAACAAAAGCACCCGCCGGCCTTCGTCGAGCAGCGGGTTCAACAGCTCGAACAGGGCATCGCGTTTGGCGCTCTCCTTCACCTTGCGCGCGGTCGTCAGCTTCACGAGGCGCGGATCGCAACACACCTGGCGCAGCTTCAACAGCGCGTCGAGGAATACGATGTTGCTTCGCGCCAGGCCATTTTTCTTGATCGCTTCGGTGACCCGCTCATGCATCGACAAGCGCACGGTTTCGTACAACTCGCGTTGCGCCGCATCGATGTCGATGCGCCGCACGATCTCGGTTTTGGCCGGCAACTCCTGGGCCACGTCCTGCTTGCGCCGTCGCATCAGGAACGGCCGGACGCGCCGCGCCAGCTGATCGCGGCGCTCGTGATCGGCATGTCTCTCGATCGGTGTGCGAAAGTGCGTGGTAAAACGCTTGGCGTCTCCGAGCAGCCCCGGCAACACCAGATCGAACTGCGACCACAGTTCGCCGAGGTGATTCTCCAGCGGCGTGCCGGTGACGGCCAGACGGCGTCTGGTCTTCAGTCGGCGCGCGCTTTGCGCACCCTTGGCGGCCGAGTTCTTGATCGCCTGCGCCTCGTCGAACACCACCAGCGCGAATTCCGTCTTCGACAATTCTTCCTCGTCGCGCTGCAAGAGCGCATACGTGGTGAACACGATGTCGGCCTGCGCGATGCGCTCGAACTCGTTGCGGCGCTCGCCGCCGTGCAAGGTCAAGGCGCGCAAAGACGGCGCGAATCGTGCCGTCTCCGCCTGCCAGTTGGGAATCAGGGATGTCGGCATGATCACCAGCGTGGGTGCGCCGGCGCGATCTTTTTCGGCAAGCACATGGGCCAGCACTTGCAGCGTTTTGCCAAGGCCCATGTCGTCGGCCAGGATCCCACCCAAGTCGAACTCGGCCAGAAAGGTCAGCCAGCGCAAACCGCCGAGCTGGTAGTCGCGCAAGTTGGCTCGAAGGCCGGGCGGCGAAGCCACACTCAGCGCACTGCGGTCGGCCTTGAGCGCATTCGCCAATCGCGCCAGAACCGGCGCCGCGCGCACCCGCACATCGCTCGCTGTCCAGTCGTTCTGCACATCGGCCCGCAGGACTGGCATTCTCAACTTGCCACCCGCGCCGACCGTTCCGAGCCACTCGAACAGTGGCGCGATCAAGTCGCGAATCTTCGCCAGCGGCAGCGGCATCCGGCGCCGGGCGTCGATCGGCGCCATCCACGTCGCATCGCTCGCCTCACCCGGCAACGGCGTCAGCGAAAACGACTTCGCATCGAGCGCCTTGAGCAAAATCGGCAGCAGCGAGATCTTCTCTTCCCCGAGGCGCACGCCGAGTTCGACATCGAACCAGTTGCTGTCGACGGGATCAAGGTCCGCGTACCAATCGTCTGGCGCGTCCAGCAACTCGAAATCGAAGCCACGGCCGACAACCTCAAACCCCAGTTTCAGCAGGCGCGGTCGCAACGCCAGCCAGAAATCGATGCCGTTCGGCGCGCGTTGCGGGAACCAGATCGCACCTTCCTGGCTGTAGCCTAAGTACTCCAGGCCCTGTTCGCGCAGGCGCTGACGCCATTGCCCTTCGGTGGCGTGATCGCGGTGGACGATGCTGCACACATTGCCGGTCAGTCGCCGCAGCGAAGCCCCCGTGGTCGCCGCGTCGATCCATTCCTGGCCGTAGCGAAAACACAGGCGCCCACCGAAGCCATCCGTGCCTGACCGGCTGGTGCGCAAGATCTCGACCCGAGCAGCCTCCACCACGCGGCAATGAACCTCATCGATACGTGCGGGCACGGGCACCTGCGACAGGCGCTCCAGGCTGCTCGCAATGCGCGGATACGCCGTTGGCCTCAGTGCAGGCGCGCCAGAAAGGCGCTCGAACTCGCGCGCATCCAGGTTGGCGACGCGCCCCACCTCGGCGCTTTCGCTGTCCACGTACCAAACCTGGTCGATCACCACAACTTTGGCGCGCGGTTCGGTTTCGGCCGTCAGCCGCAGCTCGCCATCGTGACGCATGGACCACGCCCAGCGCGCTTGCCGCGGTGCGCCCAGGCGCGGCGCCTGCGGTGCGTCCGCGAGCGACGCCTGGCGATCGAGCACGGCCATCAGTGCCCGTTCGCCGACTTCACCGGCCAAACGACGGAAGTTGCTGTAAGAGTAGGCAATCGGATTCAACAGCACCGCTTCCAGCGCGGTGCGATCGGCCTGTGCGATTTCCCGCCACGGGTCTGTGCCTTCCGGCAGCTTCGTCAGCGTCTGCTCCAGACCGGCCTTGCCCTTCGCCGTGCTGCGCCGGGCAAAAACTTCAACCTCCAGTGCGTGATGATCGGGCCGTAACCGAAAACGCAGGTCGAATGGAATCGGCGGATTGGGTTCGGGCCGATTCAGCCACTTTAGCCATTGTTCGGCGTTGTTGGCGTCCTGCATCTCAGCGAACGCTCGGGCGGCAGCGCTGGACGCGAGTTCGTTGGGCACAGACTCCGCCGGATCTGTGGGCGGCGGTGGGCTGGCATTGGCGAGAAGTTTGGCCTCGGCGACGATTTCCATCGCCAGCGCCACGCCGTGCTTGCAGAAGCTGCCCATCGCGCACTGGCAACTGCTTTTCTGGATGCCGCCACGGTACGCTTCATCGATAATCAACTCGTGCAGATAACGCTGCCGCTTGCGCCGCTGGCTCTTCACCTGGGCGCGCACCACAACGCCCGTGTTGGTGGGCTCGACTTTTACGTTTTCGACCGAGAGCGTGAGAAACAATTCCCTGCCCCTGGTCAGGGACGCAGCAGCGAAGCGCTTCGGCCAATCGTTCTGCAGCAGCGTCTTCGACGCCCTCAGAATCGACTCATGTTTGGGCAAAGTAGCGGCCATGGAGTGTCAGCGCTTGAGAACGCGGATCATGCTAATGGACGGTAACGATCAAATCGACAGCAGCCTGCCTGGTCTATTGAAGCGGTAGAAGTTATCCGTTGGCCGAGTGTCCGATCCGGTCCAAGGCCGCGCGATAAATCGCGCCCCTACAGGACTCGGCGAACGTCGGGGCGCCATTCATGGCGCCCGCGCCGGGCTGACTGCGGACAATTGGGGCCGGATCGATAGTCGCGCTCAGTGCCTTGGCTGAACATCTATTGCGCCGATGGCGCCGCGCCTACGCCTTGCGCTTGCGCCCGCGTTTGTTCGTCGGCACCGGCCCCAGGATTTCCTCCAAGGTGCGTGGGCGTAGCAGGCGTTCCTCCGCAATCGCCGAGGCCGGAAAGGCCGCGTCCGGATCGTAGATCGAGGAGCCCACAATCCGATAGATCGTCTCGTCGGCCAACTCCGGTAACAGCCCGTCGTTGCGATCTGGCCACCAGAATGCGCCATCGGGATAGAGCAACATCTGCTCATCGCCCTTGAAGCGCACCGCCAGCACGCGGCGCAGCTCGGTCGACAATCCGAGCGTTTCTGGGCGGATGTCGAAGTAGAGGATTTCGCCGGTGCTTAGGCCCGCGATCAGTAAGTGGCCGCTGGCGCAGAGCGAGCGGACCGGTGCCAAACAATCGCAACGATGCGTCTCACGGCCGCTGCGATCCCAGAGTCGGATGGTACTGTCGCCAGAGCCGCTGGCGAGTAACCCGTTGTCGAGTGGTGCGAGGGCGACGACACTTCCTTCGTGTCCCTGGAAGACGGCGAGGTTTAGGCCGCTGCGATCCCAGAGTCGGATGGTACTGTCGCCAGAGCCGCTGGCGAGTAACCCGTTGTCGAGTGGGGCGAGGGCGTAGACAGCTGCTTCGTGTCCCTGCAAGACGGCGAGGTTTTGTCCGCTGCGATCCCAGAGTCGGATGGTGTTGTCGGAAGAGCCGCTGGCGAGTAACCCGTTGTCGAGTGGTGCGAGGGCGACGACACTTCCTTCGTGTCCCTGGAAGACGGCGAGGTTTAGGCCGCTGCGATCCCAGAGTCGGATGGTACTGTCGCCAGAGCCGCTGGCGAGTAACCCGTTGTCGAGTGGGGCGAGGGCGTAGACAGCTGCTTCGTGTCCCTGCAAGACGGCGAGGTTTAGGCCGCTGCGATCCCAGAGTCGGATGGTGTAATCCCGTGAGCCGCTGGCGAGTAACCCGTTGTCGAGTGGTGCGAGGGCGACGACACTTCCTTCGTGCCCCTGCAAGACGGCCAGGTTTAGGCCGCTGTGATCCCAGAGACGGATGGTGTTGTCGAGTGAGCCGCTGGCGAGTAACCCGTCGTCGAGTGGGGCGAGGGCGGAGACAGCATTTGTGTGTCCCTGGAAGACGGCGAGGATTTGGCCGTTGCGATCCCAGAGACGGATGGTGTTGTCGAGCGAGCCGCTGGCGAGTTGCCCGTTGTCGAGTGGGGCGAGGGCGACAACGGATCTTTCGTGTCCCTGGAAGACGGCGAAGTTTAGGCCGCTTTGATCCCAGAGGCGGATAGTGGCGTCCGACGAGCCGCTGGCGAGTAACCCGTTGTCGAGTGGGGCGAGGGCGTAGACAGCGCTTGTGTGTCCCTGGAAGACGGCGAGGTTTTGTCCGCTGGGATCCCAGAGACGGATGGTGTTGTCCCATGAGCCGCTGGCGAGTTGCCTGTTGTCGAGCGGGGCGAGGGCGCCGACAGCTTCAGTGTGTCCCTGGAAGACGGCGAGGTTTAGTCCGCTGCGATCCCAGAGACGGATGGTGTTGTCGTACGAGCCGCTGGCGAGTTGCCCATTGTCGAGTGGCGCGAGGGCGAAGACAGGTCCTGTGTGTCCCTGGAAGACGGCGAGGTTTAGTCCGCTGCGATCCCAGAGTCGGATGGTGTTGTCGTCGGAGCCGCTGGCGAGTAACCCGTTGTCGAGTGGGGCGAGGGCGTAGACAGCTGCTTCGTGTCCCTGCAAGACGGCGAGGTTTTGTCCGCTGCGATCCCAGAGTCGGATGGTGTTGTCGGAAGAGCCGCTGGCGAGTTGCCCGTTGTCGAGGTGCGCGAGGGCGGAGACAGGTCCTGAGTGTCCCTGGAAGACGGCGACCCTGTGGCCGAGCGAGGTATCCCAAATGGCAACGGTTCCTGCAGCATCGCCGGCGGCGAGCAGGCGCGGCGATATCCGGATCAGAGCAAGCACTCCGGATCGCGCGGACCATCGCTGTTCCGCGCGCGGCGATGCCGCGCGCGGCGATTTTTTCTCTGGCCGCTCACTGTACGGCACACAGCGCAGATCGGCGCCATCCCAGCGTGCTCTATCCACCTTTGCGCCGCGAAACCGCGCGCTGCACAGCGCCGCGTTAGTCAAGTCGGCTGCGCACAGTTGCGCATCGCGGAAATCCGCAAACGGCAGGCTCGATGCGGCAAAAACCGCGTGCCCGCAGTTGGCTTGCGCAAAGCACGTCCGCTCGCCGCGCAGCGCGCGCGCGTCGACGTGCGCCAGGCATGCACCCGCGAAATCAGCGTCCGTCGCCTCTGCGTCCGCCAGTGTGGCAGCGGTCAAATCAGCCGCTGCGAAACCACTGCCGATCAACCGCGCGCCGCGCAGATTCGCGCCGCGCAGCGGCAACGGCCATGCCTCGCCGCTCAGGTCCGCACCGGCCAACTGTGCGTTGTCCGGAATCCATTCCGCTGGTTTGCTCGCACATTCGCGCACCATCCGCAGCGCATTGGCGCTGCGTGCGACGGGGCGGGGTTCGCTGAGCAGTTGGCGCACGATGCGGCCGGTGTGTTGCCAAAACAGCGTTGCGTCCCGACACGCGAGGTTTGCATAGTCGCGAAAGAAGCGCAGCGACTCGGGCGACAGGCGTTCGTAAGGCAATGCAGCAATTAGCGGGCCTTCATAGCCCGTCGCGCGCGTCGACTGCAAACAGCGGAACAAACTGCGCGCCAGGAAAAACTCCAGGAAGCTGCGGTGCGAGAAGCCGTAGTCGCCGGCGCTGTTGCGCGTCAAAAAGCTCGCCGTGCGCAGTTCCAGATCGACGCGCGCCGGATCGATCGCGGCGCTGATCTCGCGGCGGGCCATGATGTGATCGTACAGATGCTGGTAATGCAGACGCTGCCCTGGCGCATCCCACAACAGGCGCGCGAGTACTTCTAGCCACTGCGTCATTTGCTCTTTGCTGAGCTGCGCGTTGAGCTGTGCCCGTTTGCCGAGCCATTCGTCGACGAACACCTGATACAGCTCGGCAGCGACGATCTCGGTGTTGCTTTGCCGCTCTCGCAGGCGCTCGAAGCCGCTGATGATCATTTCCAGCAGCACTGCAGTGGGCGCCAGATCGCTGAGCTTGTGCGTGCTATCGATAAACTGGAGGATGTCTTGCGCGCGCTGTGCCGTGGCGTGGTTGCGAACGAACGCGGCGATTTGCCCGGGCGTGAACGGTGCTAGCGTTTGGATACTGGCGCCGAGTTCGCGTGCGGTGGCGGCGAGCGGCGAGCCGGGTTCGGCCACGCCATCGCGCGCCTGCACGGTGCGCTCCAGTTCCTGCTCGCTGCGGAACAAATGTGTGCGGCTGGTCAGCAGCACTTTGGCATCGGGAAATTCCAGCACCAATCGCGCGAACTCGCGCAACTGTTGCTCCAGCGTTCGCCCGTATTGCGCCAGCGCCATCTCGTCGAAACTGTCGAGCAGCAGCAACGCGGTGCCCTGCTCCAGGCCATAACGCAACTGGCGCACGCTGGCGCTCAAGCGATATTCGCTGAGGAATTCCTGCAGCAGATTGTCCAACGTCGGCGCGCCCGCGCGTTCTTTGAGATTGATCAGAATCGGCAGCGGCAAGATCTCGCCAGCGCGACGCCGACGCAGCAACTCGAAGGTGAGTCGGCGAGTGAACGTGCTCTTGCCGGTGCCGTAGTTGCCGATCAGCAGCCAATAGCGATTCGGCAGGCGCAGCTTCGTGGGTTCGCCGCCGAGCCAGGCGAGCGCATACGGGATCAGATTGATGCGTGATGCGTCGTCGTTGTCATCGTCGATCCCGTCGCCATCGAAATCGTCGGAATCAGCGTCGAGCTCAGAAACGTTATCGCTGCTGTTCGGCATTGCCGCGCGGTCGCCATCGCCAACGTTCATTCGCGTCGCCGGACTTCCGTCAGCGACAAACACCTGCTGCGCAACATAGGCCTGCGCCTCGCGCTTACCTTCGTAGCTCTGCAGCCACGACTGCACATAGGGTTCGGGATCGAAGAGTTCGCGCTCCAGTTCCTTGATGGTCTGAAGCGACAGCCCGTGTTTCTCGGCGACCGCCCGCGCCGCAGGCGAATAGTCGCCGCTGGTTACGAACAGCCCGTCCGCATGCGGCACCGACTTGCGCTCGCTCTCGCGCCACATCCAGAGCCGTTCAACCTGCTCCTTGCTGATCGCGTCTTTCTGATCTTTGCACTCGACGACGAAATACTCGGGGCGAAACGAGCGTCGTTTCCTGGCCGTCAAGTCGACACGATTGCCATCCCGCAACGTCTCGCCGCTGACTTCGTAGTCGAGCAAGCGCAACAGCTCGGCGACGCGTTGCTCAAACGTTCTGCCTTGCGCGGTGGTTGAGGGCTTGCCGACGAGACCTTTGCCTCCAACGACCGAAGTGACGCTGACATGCCCTTCACCAAACAACTCAACCCGCCGCGGCTTCACCATCACATGCGCCGCTAGCGCTCGCTCACGTTCACCGCGATTGCTCTCGATCTGCGTCGCAATCTCGAGATAGCACTTCGCCAACTCGCCGTCGGGCGCGTTCAAAACCGCAAGAAACTCTCTTAGCTGGAGCGCAAGTACGGTCGGGATTTCTGTGAAACCGCTCAGCGCCAGATCCGACATGAATATCTCTCTTGCCCGCATCTGACGATCGCCACGGAGTTCCGCAAGTTCCGGATCGATGGGCACGGGTGAAAACACTTGCCAGCGCTCTAGCGTTCCCAGGTGATTTGCATCGGCTTCGACGCCCGCAGCCGGTGGGAAGAAGCCGCGCATGGTCGCGTCTGGCGGTGGCTTATCGCGATCGGTGTAGGGCAGCATGGCCTGCACGATAGGCTTAAGGCCGCTCAGGTTCTGATTGTTGTAGTTGCTGAAGACGACTGCCATGTGCGGTAGTTGAAACAGCATCACGCCGCCAAGATCTGAATGCCCGGTGCGCGAATCGATCAGAACATAGGCGTAGCCCAGCTTCTGGACCGCCACAAGCACCCGTCGAAACGCTCGCATGAGCGGCGAAATCCGCGACTCGCCGTCGGTCTCGAACCAACGCGCCCATTCGATCTCCGCGTACGCGGCAGCGGCGCCATCGCCGAAAACCGCCGGCAATATGTCCAGCGCCAATCCGTTGATCGGCCGGTAGATCGCTTCAAAGAGTTCACCATCATTTGAAGCGTCATCTGGGGCGCTTGGATCAACCCGCCCCAGCCAAGGCAGGATGCCGCCTTGTCTCTCGATATCAGGTTTCAATGCCTCGATTCGATGCAATCCGGGGGCCTCCAGATCGCAATCAATCAACAGCACTGGCCCGTTGCCACGCTTTGCGAGCGCCACGCCGACATTAGCCAGAGCGAGCGTACGACCTACTCCGCCCTTGTAGCTATAGAACGTCGTGATGTAGGTGAAATTCATGCTGCCTTCGCCGGGGGGCAAACGAATTGCGAGCAAGGTCGGTTTCGGCGACGGAATTGAATAATCTCGTCGGATGGACTCTGGGGAGTGCCCTTGGAGTCGGCGCCTGAGATTGCGGGAGAAAGTGCGGAATGAGCTGCCGGCTGTGCAACGTCAGCAACTGTGCTCAGATTCCTCGGAGTGTTTTGAGACGCAGGCGCCTTAAGCCCCAAAAACACGCGCACGGTGCGCCCGGTTTTGACTGTGCGCACCCAGCCGGCAGCGCGCATGCGGCTCAGCAAGTGCGTCAGTCCACCTTTCGAGAGCGGTCCAATGGGCGACTGGCAGATGGCATCGAGCAGTGCCGACCAGCCCAAACCGTCTGGGCCGCTCTTGAGCAACGTATCGACGACAAAGGTCCACTTCTCAGAGGTGCCGCGCACCAGCTCGTTTTGCCGTTCGTGCGCGCGTAGGCGCATCAGCAAAGCCGCGACATCGGCATAGGCTCGCCAACGCGCATGGAAGCGCGGTCGCATTGAATCCAGATGCTCGCGCCGCTGATCGTGCGCCATGCGATACAAATGCTGCGCAAAGGCATGCGCCTCGTCTTCGTGACTGCCCTGACCGGCCAATTCGAGCAAACGCATGCTGTACGCGAGATCAAGCCCGCGTGCGGCCTGTTCGGAAAGGCCCTCCGGATGGAGGCGCTCGCACTCTGCGACGGCTTGCAGCAGCAGCTCGTCGTCTTGCACCGAGTCCAACCGATTCGCATCGCCGGCCTGAAGCGCGGAGACGATCTCGGGCAATTCGTTTCGCATAGTTTAACTACGCACTCAAACGATGGAGAAAAAGTTTAGCACTGTTTAGAGCCATTGCGTGCGATGAACTTGCCAGCCCTCGCCTGGGCTGTGTGCGAGTAGTTCAGCCTCTGGACCGACGACAAACGAACGACCGGTCTGTGTCGGCTTCGAACGTTGATTCGCGCAGGCGGTCACGGTCCCCTGGTTAACGCGGCAGGCAATCGCCTGGCGTTCATGTGCGCTTGTTCCCGCACTGAAACTGGGTACCCACAGCCAGGTCAGCGGCAGCTCCTTAAACCCGGATATTTCACGAGGTCGCGAGGAAATGGCTTGATTTCGTTGTAACGGCGCTGAAATCTTCGAATTGGTTGAATTGACAGACTGTCCGCTGCCATTTCCTCGCTAACGCGGCCCTCGCTCGTTCTTTGCGCCGGACTCTTCGTTGCTCGTCGTCGCAATGGAACAACCATTCCTCCTCCTCCCGCCTCGATTCCGGCGCAAATCCCTTCGCGATCTTCCGCGTTTCCTCATGAAATATCCGGGTTAAACGGCACTTCTTCGAGGTACTGGGCCTGCGCCAGGTCCAGGCAAATGGCGATGGCGTGCAAGCCACAAGACGTTCTGGCGATCTTGAGTTCCGACGACGTTTCGATGCCTTCCGACTCAGCGCCGTGGCAGAGACTTACCGCCGTCATTTTGCGCTGCGTCCACTCCTCGATCTGGTTGCCGTTGCCGTCCAGAACGAATGCTTGATTGAACCAGCGCGGGCCCTCGTTGACATGAAAACTCCCGGCGATGACCAGCTTGACGGACGAACGATGGCGCCGAAGATCCGCCGCGATTTGTGTCCGAATCGAGGGTGACGCGCACAGCTCCGGGAACACCACGACATCGGCCCCAGCGCCGCGCGCACGCTGTAAATGCTCCTGGGCCTCGGCAACCAGGTCGCTTGCATTGAGAATGTCGCCCGCCCGCCAATCGCGACATGGCGCGCAATCGAACTCAGGGGGCGATCCAAATTCAACCAGATAGATGATCGGTGTTGGCGAAACGCGACTGAGCGCAATGAACAGCAGGTCTGAGTGAAAAACCTCCGATGTTCTCGACGGGCTTCGTAAATCGAATCTTTTGGCGACGATACTCCAATGAGGCACAAAGCGAATCAGATCGGCGTCCTGGCCGGTCGTGGATTCATAGGGCTTGGCGCGCAACACCAGCCAGTAGTTCTTGATGCACAGCGGTTGCGCAAGCACTTCGGCGCTGCCGCTTAGCGCCAGGTTATCGAGTGCAGCGAGAAGGAGGACGGGTCGACTTCTGAGGCGCCGCTTGAGTTCGTTGAGATCGATGTGCGGCCGGCTGAGCCAATCGATCCAATCCTCGACCATTTCCTCGGTGAAGCCCCAGCTTGCGCGTAACCAGGTCGTCGTCCGTGCGCCGTCCTCGTGAAACCCATGCCACGCCAGCACCAGCGCACGCGGCCAGTCTTGCTTTTGCAAGCTCTCGATCAACGACTCGGCCAGCTGATCCAGTGTCACCTTCGCCCCGCCCTTGGCTCAAGGTGCTTTGAGTATCCGCGAACGCGGAGTTTTTGGTCATCGCGGCGGTGGAGGCGGCATCGACATGGCGGGTGGCGGTGGGGGCGGGGTGGCTTTGCGGCGCGACCACCACGCGATGGCGGCGACGATGGCGACGACGATGGCAATCGCGTACAGCGGGCGCACCACGATCCAGCTGAGGACGATGGTCAGGCCACCGATTACGACCGCCATGATCAGCGCCGCGAGTGCGGCGAATTTGCCGACGAAGCGGCCCACCGGTGGCAACACGCTGGCGGCGGTGGAGAGCGGCGCGAACATCATCGTGAACGCGATGAACAGCGCGAATACGCCGCCGGCGCGGAAGATCCAGCCGAAGGTGGTGTTGGCGCTTTGCGCACGCTCGATCACGGTCGCAGCGTCGACTTGACCGGCCTCCACCAGCAGGATGCTGGTGCCCGCCGGGCTGGTCCACGGCACCAGGCCGTTGCCGGAGGGTTCGGCGATTACTGAGGCAATCTGGTAGGGCACTTCCGTAAAGCGGATGCGCACATCGCCAATCTCGGGGCGGTCTGGATCGCCGCCGCGATACAGCGTATTGCCGCTCACGAGTCGAAAGTCCTCGGGAAAGGCATCGGCCTCGCCGAGCGCGAGCGGTTCATCGTTGAGGGCGCCGATCACCGCCTCGTTCGCCACATAAGCCCCGATCATGGCGTTCTCGGCGACGAAGCGCTCGCTGTCGTAGGGCAGGCTGTCGGGGTTGCGATGGCTGGTGTCCTGGAAGCGCGAGGAGTCGTTGAGGTCGTCGTCCCAGACTTTTTCGTAGCTGTACGTGGTTACGCGCTCGGTGCCGCCGCCGATCTTTTCGCGCTCCTCGGTGCGCTCTTTTTCGCGCCACTGATACATCTCGACTTTACGCCGGAGCACCAGCGCATCGCGGCTCAAACCAAACGCGTCGTCGCTCACCGGCGTATCGCTGCTCACTTCAGCGCTGAAGTACACGAGCTTGCCCTGATGCGCGGGATCGACCGGCTCAGGCTCGATGCCGATCACGGCTTCTGATGCGGCGACAAGCCCCTTGTAGTTCTTGAGCGTGCGGTGCTCGTTCCAGGCCAACACCGCGAGCGCGATCAGGATGATCACGAACGACATCAGGAAACCGACGAACGAGGATTTGAGTTTGCTGAAGAAGCCGATGTGTTCGACGCGTTGGATCATTTGGGTTCTCGGTTGCCGGTTCTTGGTTCTGGGATCTTGGATCGCGGGTGCGTGCACTCAGCGGGTCGCCGTCAGTTCGGCATGCGGGAGATAAAGCTACACCGGATGCGCGGTTTTCGCGAAAGCCGCGTAGGGCGGCTTGCGTTGAACCAAGAACCAAGAACCAAGAGCCAAGACCCAAAACTAAGGCCTGTCCACCAACCCCACCAACACCGCCTCGCCGGTGTCTTCGTCCAGCCGGAACTCGCCGAATTTGGCGTTGGCGTAGCGCTCGGCACTGCCTTCCTCGAAGAAAAAGGCATTGGTGCCGATCCACGGGCCGTTGTTGCGCCAGCGATAGCGCAGCTTATGCGTGCCGTTGGCGTCGATGTGCGCGACGCGGTTGGCGTCGATGCGGATCGGCGCGGTGTAATGGCGGCCTTCGCGGCGGGGCTCGTCGCCGCTGGCCAACGCGTTGGCGATCGCGAAACGCAGCGCCATGTAGTCGCCTTGCATCAATGAGCGTGGATCGACGGGCGCCAGTTCCAGCAATATCGGCGTGCCGCCGCGCACGATGCGCTCTTTCCCGGCAATCGCGTAGTTGATCGCGAACAGTCCGAGCGCTGCGCCGATGGCGATCCAGAACCGTGCGTTCATGCAACCTCCCGTTTGCGCAAGTAACCGTGCGCGGCGAAGGCCAGCGCTGCTATGCCCAGCATCAGCAGCGATTTGGCGAGCAGCGGCATGGTCAGTTCGTAGTAGAAGGCGATGGTGCTCAAAATGGCGCTGACGATCGCCAGCGCCATCAGCGCGGCACTGCCCAGGTACCGGGCGGCAGCGAGCGCGCCGAGCGCCGTGAGCAGCGACAGGAGCGGCCATGGCGCCAAGCCGGCGCCGCCGCCGCCGAAGATCGCACTGCGCTCAATGGGCAAAAGCACGATCGGCGCTACGCATAGCGCTGCAATCAGGCTGGTGGTGGCCGGCAAGAACCAGCGGCTCAGCGGGGTCGTCAACCAGCGCGCCTCGCTGAGCACCAATCCCGCCGCGAGCGCGACAATCGGCACCACGCCGTAAATCCAATCGACCAGCCCCGCGAATGCGCTCTGCGTGCTGCCGCTCCAATCGAGCCAGCCCAGCCGCCAGGCCATCGCCCACGCGAGCGCGGCGAAGAACGCGCTCAGCAATCGGCTCAAGTGATTGGGCAGCAGTACGAACACCGCCACCTGAATGGCGCAGGCGACGAAGGCGATCGCACGGGGCGAGTCGACATCGATGCCTCGCGCGATGGCGAACAGCAGAAACCCCTGACCGGCCAGCGAAGCCGCCAGCGCGATCTGTTCGGCGAACAGCGCGCGCGATGAGGCGAACAACAGCGCTCCAGCGGCGAGCAAAACAGCGCCGAGCGCGCCCGCCTCCATGTTGGTTCTGGGCTCGAACAGCAGCGCCACGAACGCGATCACGAAAATCGCCGCCAGCCAGGCGGCGCCGCCCAGCAACAGTTTCAGCATCCATGGCGATGCGGTGTTGAGCGGGAGATCGCGCTCAAGCAGGCCGGCGCTGGTCAATCGAATGATGTCGCCATCGCCGAGCTTGATCATGCGGCGTCTCCGTAGGCGCGATGCCGTGCCAGCAGGCGGGTGCCCATAAACGCGGCGCATCCGCCGATCCAAATCGCGATCAGCAAGCTCGCCAGGATGTCGTCGCCCGGCGCGTCGAACAGCACGCGCACCCAGACGATGGTCGATACCACGATCAACGCCGCGGCGGCGATGGTGTCGGGCAGCACGCTGGAAAGGCGATTGGACAGCAAGTGCGCAATTGCCAGCAGCGCTGCGAATCCGGAAAGGAACAGGACCCACGCCGCCACGCTGCCACCCCAGGCGGTCATGGCGCAGGCAATGGACGTGTACACCGCCGTGGCGATGAGCGGCAGCGCCAGCAACCACAGCGCGCGCAAGCCCGATGCCCAGAGCGCTGCCAGAATGGCGAGATTGGCGAATACGGCGACAGCGAGCGAGAGCTGTCGCGATTCGAAGCCCCAGATTGCGCTGCCGACCAACACATCCAGGCCGAACACGCTGGCCCACAACGCCAGGCCGATGTTGAAGACGACGATCAGCAACGCCGCCGTGGCGCCGCTGCGCGAGGGCACAGCGAAGGGCAGGCCGATGAACGCCCAGGCGAGAAACAGCTCATAGACATCGGCGCCGGTCTGGTAGTGCTGGCCGAACAGCGCGAACAGGCAGCCGATCAGGAATGCCGCCAGAAAACATCCGACTTCGCCGAAGATATCCGGCGGTGGTCGCCACCACGCCAGCGCAACCGCAGCGACGAAGGCCAGTTGCAGCAGCGCAAATCGGCCCCAGATGCCGAAGTCCTGCCAGTTTGCGGCGACGAAACAGACAATGCCGGCACACAGCGAACCGCTGCCCACACCGCGCAGCAGCGACATGGAGAAGCGCCACCAATGCGCAACGCCAGGCCGCAAGTCCAGCAACTGCGCGGCGCGCGCGATCTGCTCAGGCGACCACGCCTGCGACGTCGCTAAATCGATGAACTGTTGTCGGTCCATGGGCGTTTGATCCAGATCGTCTCGTCGTTTTGTACCACCATCGCGCCATCGCGTCCCGCGCGTTTGGCAGCGTACAACGCTTCATCGGCGCGCGCGATGGCATCGCTCAAACTCGCCTCCGCACGACCATACAACGGAAACGCCACGATGCCTGCCGAGGCGTGTACGCCGATTTGCTGACCATCGAACGCGACATCGCCGTGCACCGCGGCCAGGACGCGATGGGCGATCTCCGTTAAGGCTCTGCGATCGCTGTCGCGCAGCAGCATCAGGAATTCCTCGCCGCCCCAGCGCAGCACCGCGTCTCCAGCGCGCGCCACGCCAGCGAGGCGTTTTGCGGCCGCTTGCAGTACCGCATCCCCTGCGGGATGGCCGAAGTTATCGTTGATCTGTTTGAAATGATCGAGATCGAGCAACACCACGATCAGATCGGCGTGCGCATCGCCCGCCCGCGTGCGGCGCCGTGTGCGCTCGCACTCGTCGTGCTCGATCTGCGCCAGGTAGCGGCGGTTGCGAAGCCCGGTGAGCGGATCGGTGAGCGCCGCTTCGCTGAGGCGCCGATTGGCGTCGGCCAGCTCCTGGGTGCGCTCTGCAACTTGCGCTTGCAGCAGCGCCGCCCGCCGCTTCAGCGCGCGCAGGCGCCAGCGTCCCAGCAGCGCGCCGCCCAACACCAGCGCCAGCCCGCCGCCGGCCAACGCCGGCCAGCGTTGCCACCAGGGTGCGGCAACCTGAAAGTCCAGCGATAGCGGTTTGGAGCGCACGCCGTTGGCATCCACCGCCGATACCTCGAAACGGTAGTCGCCAGGCGGCAATCGCACATAGTCGACCTCCGCCTCGCTGCGCTGGTGCGGCGCGGTATCGATCCCGATCAACTGATGCGTATAGCGATGCCGATGCTCGCGATCTAAGCTCAACAAGCGATAGCGAAAATGCACGCTGGCCGACTGCAGCGGCAGCGTGGCACCGGGCTCCAGCGTGGCGCCGCCGGCGAGCGTTGCGGAAAGCTGCAATGGCGCTGGCGAGGTTGGGGCCTCGGCAACGTCGCGCAATGCGCCCACGCCCAGATTGGTGCCGGCAAAAATGCGTCCGGCGCGATCGACGGCCAGGGTATTGCCGCGCGCCAGTTCGCGGACGGGCAGTCCATCCTCAAGCCCAAAGCGGCGCGCGCCACGCCCATCGACGATCCACAGGCCATCGACGCCGCTGGCGACCAGACCACCTTGGCGCGGGCGCACATGGCTCCAACCATTGTCGGCCGGCGTGTCGGGCACGGCGCTGCAGCCGGCGCCGGGTGTCCAGCTGATCAGGCCCTCGCGCGCTGCGATCAACACGCGCTCGCCATCGAAGGCCATGTCGTTGATCGTCAGCTGCGCAATGCAGCGGTCGGGAGCCTTGGCAAAATCGTCGCCGCGCCGAAACCAGACGCCGTCGCTGGTGGCGACGGCAAAGCGCTCCCGGCCATCGCTGGCGAACGCGCTCACGCCAGCATCGGCCAATGGCACATCAACATCGCCGACCACGCGCTTAAGCCCGGAGTGCGGCGTCCAGCGGGCCAGTCCGTGCCCGGTGGCGACCCAGACCACGGCGCCTTCGTCGGTGTACGTCAAGTCGTTCGCCCAGACTGCAGGCAGCGCCGAGTTATCCACCGTGAACTGATCCAGCAAGTTGTCGTCGCGCAGGCGCAGCAGGCCGCGATCGCTGGCAACGAACAAGTCGCCGTCCGGCGTGCGCAGCGCCGCGCGCACCTGACGCACGCCAAGCTCGGGCGGCAGCATTGGAACAAAGGCGCCGTCGCGCCAGACCACGGCGCCGTTGGCGGTGCCGACCCAGAGCCGATCGTCGAGCAAACCAAGGCCAACGACAGCGCGATCGGGCAGCCCGCGGCGTTGATCGAACAACGCAAAGCGGCCGGGCTCCTCGCGCGCGATGCCGCCGCCATAGGTGCCGATCCACAAATGGCCGGCGATGCGTTCGCGAAAAAGGACCTGGATGTTGTCCTCCGGCAAACCGTGCGCGCCGCGCAGCGTGCGCCAGCGATCCGCCGCATCGATGCTGGCAAGGCCGCCGGGTCGCAGCGCGACCAGTAACCGTTGCTCGTCGGCCGCAAAGCCGAAAGCCATCGACGACACCAGGCCGTTGGCGGCCGACCAGACATCCAGCTGCTCGCCGCGCAGCCGCGCAAATCCGCGTCCGGCGCCGATCCAGAGATCGTCGCGCCAGGCGCCGAGCGAGATGACGATACTGTTGGGCAAACCATCGTCGCGGTCGAGGTGGAAATCGTCGAGGCGCGCCGCTTTGCGTACATCCACGAGGCGCCTGAGGCCTTCGCCATTGGTGCCGATCCATAGCGCATCTTCGCCTGCGGCCAGCACGCTGCGGATGCCGATGCCGCGCGTTGCCTCCAGCAACACGCAGGGCGCAGCCGCTGGCGCCTCGCCGCCGGGGGCGCCGCGGACATACGGGCAGCGCAGCAATCCGCTGTCGCTGGCGACCCACATTTCCTGTGGGCCAGCGAGCAACCGATGCACGCGCGGCGCAGCACTCGTCACCGCCTCGGGCGCTCCGCCCCGGCTGCGCCAGACGCCGGCGCCATCGGTGCCGATCCACAGCGCACCATCCTCGCCGCTCGCGAGCGCGCCCACCGGCAGGGCGCCGATATCGCCCAGCGGCACGTTCTCGAATGCGCGGCCATCGTATCGAGCCAGGCCGCGTTCGGTGCCGACGTACACGAAACCGGCGGCGTCTTGATCGATCGCCAGTACCGTGTTTTGCGGCAAGCCAGCGTTACTGTCGAAGATGCGAAACGCCGTCCAGTCGAGTTCCGATGGCTCCGAGGCGCGGGGCGCCGGTGCGGCTTGGATGCCGATCAGCGCGCCGCCGAGCAGTAGGGCGCCGAGCGCGCTCATTCGCCGTCGGGGGGCAGCTTGCCCCAGGCGCGATACAAGTCGGTGCGGCGTTTCTCGGCGCTTCTGATGCGCGGATCGTTGGCGTCGTCGAAAGCCTTGCGCAGCGAGCTCAGGCTGGCCGCGATCAAGGGTTCGGCTTCGCGATAGCGCTGCGCCATCGCCAAGGCCTGGCCGTAGTTGCCGGCGATCGCCGCCAGATGCCAGTGTTCGGGCGGCATGCGCGCCTTGGCTCGCGCGTAAAGCGCCTCGAATCCTTGCAGTGCGCTGGCGACCTCGCCGCTATCGCGCAGTACAGCGAGATAGTTGTTCTCGCTCAGCAGCGCTTCGGTGTGATCGGCGCCCAACCTTGTGCGCTGGCGTTCGGCCAGGTCGCGCAACATCGGTAACGCGACATCCAATGCGCCGCGCTGCTGCGCGAGCACCGCCAGGAATTGCAGCGCCTGCAGCGTATCGGGATGGTCGGCGCCGAGCGTTGCGCTGCGTAGCGCGAGTACCTTTTCGACTTCAACCTGTGCGCCATCCAGATCGCCGCTCAGGCGCAGTGCGACTGCAAGATTGCTGCGCACGGCTGCCTCTTCGATGGACGGTCCCGTGGGTTGGAAAAAACGCAGGCCGTATAGCCGTACGCGAGCCGCCGTCGACGCACCAGCGAGCAGTTCCAGCAACGAGCGGTAACCATCGATCGCCTCGCCATGCCGGCCTTGCCCGGCAATCGCACGCACACCAGCGTGACGAATCCTGAGCACATTCGGGTGATCGATGCCGAGCCAGCGCTCGGCCCCCGGCAAAACCTCGCGCAGCGCCGTTTCGGCCTCGGCGTAGGCGCCGGCAGCGATCAGGATTTCGCCGCGCTGCGCGGCCAGCAGCACGGTGCCGAGGGCCTCCTCGCCAGCACGCATGCGCTGCGCCGCCAGCGCTTTCTCGATCAGCACCTGCGCGCGTTGATGCTCGCCGCTGCCGGCGAGTAAAGCGGCCAGATCGGCGCGCGTTTTGTCGATATCGCTGCTGTCGCCGGGCACGCCGGCCAGTTCGGCATCGAGTATTGCGATCGCTTCGCGGTCGCGACCCAGCGCGGCCTCGGCGGCCGCCAGTTGCCTCGCGGCGTTCAGGCGCAGCGCGTCGCCGCGTTCGCGCCGCTCGCGCAACCGGCTGAGCGTAGGTCGCGCGGCATCGAGCGCATCGCGATAGGCGCCCAGGTCGAGCAGCACGCTTGCCAGGTGCGTGCGCGCATCGTCTGCCAGCGGCATCAGGTTCGCGCTGCGCGCCAGGCTCTCGGCGCTCTTCAGCAAATCCAGCGCGCGCTCGGGTTCGGCTCGGCGCAGGTGGGTACGACCCAGCACCAGCGCCAGACGTGCGCGCACATCGAGCGGCAATTCGTCGCTGTTGTCCAGTCCAACGGCGGCGCGCCGCAACAGTTCGCCAACCGTCTCGGGCGGCGCCTCGCCGCGCGCTTCGTCGCTGAACGGATCGGTGGCGGCGAGCAGTTGCGTCAAGTGTCGCTCGACGGCACGGGCGCGATTCAGCGCGCGCTGCGCTTTGTCGCGCTCGGCCTGCGCCTGCTCGGCCTGTTGGCGAGCTTCGATGGCCATGTATCCAGTGGCCGCGACGCCGCCGAGCAAGGTGAGCAACAGCATGGCAGCGACGCCGATAGCGACGCGATGGCGCTGCAGGTAGCGTCGCAAGCGATACCACGAACCCGGCGGCCCGGCGCTGACCGGCTTCCCGGTCAACCACGACTTGATATCGCCCGCGAGCTCTGCAACCGTCGCATAACGTCGCTCGCGATCGAACTCGAGTGCCTTCAGCACGATCCAATCCAGTTCGCCGCGCACTTTGCGCGCGTGCTCGCCCGCCAGCTTCGAGGGCGGCGCAATCGATTGCGCACGCAGCACTTCGCCGAGGCGCTCGCCGGTGTGCTGCAGCGCGCTATGCGGCACCGGCAAGCGCCCCGTGAGCATTTCGTACAGCACTACGCCGAGCGCATAGATGTCGGTGCGCGTATCGATCTTCAGCGGATCGCCATCGGCCTGCTCGGGGCTCATATAGGCCAGCGTACCCATCGGCTGGCCGGCGACCGTCGCGGCGTTGCGCGTTGAGTCCGGGTCCTGGACCAGATTCTTGGCGATGCCAAAATCGATGACCTTCAGTCGCGGTTGGCCGTCGTAATCGCCGACCAGCAGATTTCCGGGCTTGAGATCGCGATGGATCACGCCTTGCTGGTGCGCGTATTGCACCGCCGCGCAGGCCTGAAGAAGCAACTCGAGGCGCGCGCGTAGCGTCGGCATCTTCGCGACGACGTGTCGATTCAGCGGCTCGCCGGGCACGTACTCCATGACGTAAAACGGGCGACCGTCGTCGCTCGTACCGGCATCGAATATCTGTGCGATGTTCGGGTGCGACAGACGCGCCAGCAATTGGCGTTCTTGATGAAAGCGCGCGACGAAATCGCTATCGCACAGGTCCATCGCCAACAGCTTCAGGGCAACCTGGCGGCGAACCGGCTGCGTCTGCTCGGCAAGGAATACCGCGCCCATTCCGCCTTGCCCGAGCGGCCGCAACACGCGCCACGGGCCGACCATTCGCGCAGGCGTGAGCGTCGTCTCCGGCCCACCGGAAGCCAGCACTGCCGTAACGTCGTGGCTCATGCGTTCGATTCGCCTCTCATGGGTGCCGATGATGACGCGATCGGACGGACCTGCGAAACCACTGGGACGCGGCGCCGCCCCGACCGATCGCCACGACCCACCGAAGGCTACGTGTTCGATCGCCGCGCTGTCGCATGGACGCTGAAGAGCGCTCCTCTGTCGTACACTTGGGCGCATGCAAGCCGACCGCCCAACGCTGATTCGCTTCGCCGTGTACGTGGCGCTTTATGTCGCGGGAGCGGAGTTTGCGGTGGTGTTTCTCGAATTGCCCACCGACGTCACCCTGATCTGGCCTTCGGCGGGCGTGGCCTATGCCGTGTTACTGCATCACGGTCTGCGCTGGTGGCCAGTGATACCAACCGGCATCCTGTTGGTTCATCTGGTGGTATCGCCAGCGCCGCCGCTGTTCGTTCCTTTCTCGCTGGCCAGCAATACCATCGCCACGGTGGTTGCCGCCGCTGTGGTTCTGCGAGCCAGTTCGAACGAGGCGATCACGCTTCGCGTGCGCACCGGATTCACGCTGCTGCTGGGCGGATTCATCATCGCGGCGATCGGTTCGGTGATCGGCGTAACGGGAATGTACTTCAACCAGCTGGTCGCGCCTGCGTTGTACTGGACGTCGGTAGCGAAGTGGGCCGCCGGCGATCTGTTCGGCATCATCGTACTGACGCCGTTCTTGCTCATGACGCTGCGCTCGATCGAACGCCGAGCGCTCACCGATACGCCGTTGCCATTTCCGGGCGCCGCAGAGCGCCTGTTGTGGTTGGCAGCGTGCATTCTGGGCTGCGTGCTCATCGTTCGCGCCAGCGAGGCCAGTCCGGCATATGCGCTGGGACTGAGCTTCATCCCGCTCACGCTGCTGCTCTGGAGCGCGCTGCGTTTCGAGCCGATCTTCACCGCCGGTGCCACAGCGCTATTCGCCCTCACCGTGGTCACGTTGATCGGTCTTTCGGTCGGCGGCTTCAGCGCGCCGACTGGGCTGCTTGAGACTTTCATCCTGCTGGCGCTGCTGTCGACGATGGCGGTCGTGCCGCAATTGGTTGCCACCGCGAACTTCCGGGTCCGCTCCGGCGCCTATGAGATGCTGATGCGCGCCCGCACCGACAAACTCACCGGGCTGCCGAATCGCAGCGCGTTCGACGACGAACTCTCGATCGCGCTGCAATCCCGCGGCGACATCGGCCGCGGCGGCGCGCTGGGTTATGTCGATATCGACCAGTTCAAGCTGATCAACGATACCGCCAGTCATTCCGCCGGCGATGAGGCGATCCGCCAGTTGGCCAGCGTCATGCGCGCAAGTCTGCCGAGCGAGGTGGTGCTGGCGCGTTTCGGCGCCGACGAGTTCGGTGTGCTTTGGCGCGACGGCGATCTGACGGCGATCGAGGCGCAGGCACGCGAGTTGCGCTTGCGCATCGCGGGATTTCGCTTCGCGCACGGCGATCGTGTGTTCGCGGTGACCGCCAGTATCGGCCTGGTGCCTTTTCCGCCGCGCACCGCCCGCGCCGAGATGCTGCTGGCGCAGGCCGACAGCGCGTGTTACGTGGCCAAAGAGCAAGGCGGTAATCGCGTCCAGGTGCACCACGCCGATGACGCGGCGCTCATCGAGCGCAATGCCGCGATGGATTGGGTAGTGCGCCTGAACGATGCTTTGGAAAACGACCGATTCGAACTGTACGGCCAGCGCATTTTGTATTTCTCCGATGAGACGACTGCTACGTTCGAGGTTTTGCTGCGCTTGCATAGCCCGCAGGGCGAGCGCGTGTTGCCCGGGCGATTCATCCCAGCCGCCGAGCGTTTTTCGATGGCCGGTCGCATCGATCGACATGTGTTCGATCGCGCGCTGCGCTGGTTAGAAACCGATCCGACTGCGCGCGGTGTGCACCTCAATATCAATCTGTCGGCATCGACGCTGGCCGATGAGGATTTCGCCCAGTTCCTGCGCCAGCGCTTGCGCGGCAGCAGCGTCGATCCAAAACAAATATGCGTGGAGATCACCGAGACCAGCGCGGTGCGCGATCTGACCCACGCGCGCAAGTTCATTGCCCAGTTCAAGGAGCTGGGACTGCGCTTCGCGCTCGACGATTTCGGTACTGGCTTCTGTTCGTTTGCATACCTTCGCGATCTCGACGTCGATGTATTCAAGATCGACGGCAGCTTTGTGCGCGACATAAGCGAAAACGAGCTTTCGCTGGCGATCGTCCGATCCATCGTCGAGATCGCCCGCGTGCTCGGCAAGCGCACCGTCGGCGAGGCGGTCGAGGACACCGCGACTGGTCGGCGCTTGAGGGAGCTCGGTGTCGATGCGGTGCAAGGCTACGCCTACCATCGTCCCGAGCCGCTGCGGCTGCTGTTGGCCCAGGCGGCTTGACGGCGGCGAGTGCGGAGATGCAAAACCCGCTTGTACGCGCGAAGACACGAAGTCGTGGCTGGCTTCGCGTCTGGTTCGGATTGTTGCTTGGTTAAGTCGCGAGCCATTACTCGCCTTTGGTCAACAGCAATTTCGTGCCGTTATTGCCGGTGATCAGCATCCGGCCGTTCTCGACGTAATAACGACCCACATCGACGGTCTGCGCCACGCCGTTCTCGGTCCCGCTGAAGTAGATATGGTTGTCGCGCGTCGTCCAGCGAATGTCGGCCTCGCCGCCGCCCGCACCAGCGCTTTGTCCGAAGTAGTTGTCGCCGGAGACCGAGACATCGGCGCCGCCATTGAGAACGCGTCCGTCGGCCAACAGCAACATCGACTGGCGCGTGTTAGCCGCGAAAAAACTATCGCCCGAACCGCTCTGGTAGTTCGACTCGTGTATCCAACGGCCGATCAGCGCCGGGTCGCGTTCGCCGTCCGCCAGTGCGCCTGGGTCCGCCGCCGCGCCTGCGGCGGCACGCGCATCCGAGACTGAGTTGCCGTCGGTGCGCGTCAGATAGAGCGGTTGCTCGCTGATCTCGCCCAGCAACTCCAGCGTAATGCGCAAGTCCAGCGCATTGCTATGGCGCGTGCCGCGTAACTGAAACACCACGCCGGTGGTCGCTTCGGTCGCAGTGGCCTGCAACTCATCGTTCGCCAACGTGCCCTCGATGGCGTACTGCTGATGACTATCGCGCATCGAACCGCGGACCGCGTCGCCGTCGAGTTCGATGTCCATCTGCACGCGATCGCCACCAATCTCGCCGACATAGGTTTCGGCGTCGACGGTGGTGCTACAGGCGATCAGAACGACCAAGAGCCATCGATACATGGCGCTGCTTCCTAATGAGTGATGCGATCTTTACCCGGTTTGGCGGTCGAAACCGCCAATCGTGCTTTATGTGGCTTGAAGCAGCTGCGTGCCGCTCAAGCGATCATGCGCGCACTGCTTGTCGCGGTCGAACAATGCCCAGAGCAGCCCGACCACCGAGGCGAGCGACAACAGCGACAACAGTGCTCGAAACGTAGCGCGCCCGATCGACGGACGCGCGCCGCTTGCGGTCCGGACTTCCAGCTTCCACGCTCTGGCGCCCAACGTTTGCGCCCCGCGCCACCACGACAACGCGAAGTATGCCCACACGATCAGCACCAGATACGCCTGAAACCACCAGGCACCGGCCGGCACCGCCTTGCCGCCCGTGAAGGGCAGCACCACAAAGCCAGCGATCATCAGCACGCCCATCAAGATCAGCGTGTCGTAGACGATGGCGCCGAGGCGCTTTAGAAAAGAGGCGGGTTCGAGGACACGCATTCGCCACACTCGCTGAGGTTTTTTTGCACCGGCGCGACGATAGCGCCAGCGCTGTTCGTTTTTCGTACCCGCCGACATTCATCTGGATATCGACTGTCTGGAGTTGGCTCATGTTGCGCCTTGCCGCCACGCTCGCCGCGCTGCTCGCTCTGCCTGTGCAGGCGCAAGTCGTTACCGCTTGCGTCGATACCGTCGAGGAGTTCGACGCGGCGTATCAGCAGGCGCAAGAGGAGGACGTCGAAATCCGAGTGGTGCGGGGCACTTACGAGATGAACGCGTCGTGCATCGGCGCGCTGGATAACGAGTTTCGCTGCCTGAACATTGCCGAGGCGATCACCATCAAGGGCGGCTATGCGCCGGGTTGCGGCTCGCGCGTACTCGATGCCACGCAAACGGTATTCCTGGGGCCTGGTATTGGCCTGGGCGGCGTCGGCTTTCGGATGGTCACGCGCGATCCCATCGTGCTGGACACGCTGACGATCACCGAGAGCGATCGCGGCTTCGAGTTTGAGGTGGAAAGCGAGTTCACGCCGGACGCCCGATTGACCTTTCGTCGCGTCTGGTTCCATCGCATCGGTCCGGTCAAGATGGAGCGCGGCGCCGAATGGGTCATCAGCAACTCGATGATCACGCGCACGCGCGGCAGTTCCACTGGCTGCGCGCTGGAGGCCGGCGTCACCCAGAACAGCTTGCTGGAACTGGTGTCGCTAACGCACGTGACGATCGCCGACAGCGTCGGTCACGGGCTTTGCATCGGCCAGACCTTCGATGACGGTCCGGGCGATATCCGAATGCGCCTGTTCAACTCCATCGTCTGGGGCAGCGCCGGCACCGATGTGCGCCTGCGCCAGGTCGGCACCATCGATGCAGTCATCGATCGCAATACCTACGGCAGCATTTCCGTGGTGCCGGATCTGCCGCAATCCCCCAGCGGAACGCTCAACAGCGATCCGCAATTCGTGACGCCGCTGGTGAACTACGAACTCGGTGGCTCCTCGCAATCCATCAACAGTGCAGCGATCCTTCCCAACACCGCAAGCGATGTCGACTTGAAGGGCGACGCGCGGCAGTTCTCGACGCGTCCCGATCGTGGCGCGCTGGAGTCCTCGGTAGGCAGCACCGCAGCGACGATCACCGTGACCACTGCCGCGGACAGCGGCGCCGGCAGTCTGCGCCAGGCGCTCCTGGATGCGAATCAGACGCCGGATCTGACGCGCATCCACTTCAACATCGCCGGCGCCTGCCCACGCGTCATTCAACTGCAAACGCTGCTGCCTGAGATCGACACCAATGTGCGCATCGATGGTTACACGCAGCCGGGCGCCAGTCGCAACACGCTCGCGGCCGCGAACAACGCCAACATCTGCATTGTGTTGCACAACGCCAACTCGGCCCTGGCCGGGATCATTGTGCCGAGCGATATCCCTGGCGATCGCAGTGTGGCTATCGATGGGCTGGGCTTTTCGAACTTCGCCTTAGGCGGCGTCAACTTTAACGGCGGCGCCAACCACGCGCTGCTGGGTTCGCAAGTTGGCGGCAATATCAACGGTTACAACGCCGCCGCCAGCGGCTATGGCGTCCGCATTGCCGCGGCGACGCGCGATATTTCGATCGGCGGCGATACGCCCGGCGAGCGCAACACCTTCGCGGACGCCACGCTCGTGGGTGTGCAGGCGCTGGGTCGCGAAGCGATCATCGAGAACAACTACATCGGCACCAATCGCCTGGGATCGGCGGCCGTGCCCAACAATATCGGCGTCGAGTTGCGCAATGGCGGCGCCAACCTGGTGCGCGGCAATCTGATTTCCGGCAACCTCGAAGCCGGCATCGAAATCGACAATGCCGAATTCAATACCATCACGGGAAACACGATCGGCACCAGCTCAGTGTGCGTCTTCGGCGATTGCGATCTCGGCAACGGTTCGCACGGCGTATTCGTGTTCGGCAGCAACGCCAGGGGCAATGGGATCAACAACAACCGCATCGTCTTCAATGGTGGCGATGGCATCTACATTCGCGACGGCGCGACCGGTAACGTCATCGTCGCCAACCGCATGAGCGACAACGTCGGATTGGGCATCGACCTTGGCGCCTCCGGACTGAACAGCAACGACAGCGACTATGCGCCGCCGCCGGCTATCGCCGGCAACCAGAACCAGAACACGCCGCAATTGACGCTGGCCTACGGAGGCGCTGGCGGCGGCTTCGTCAGCGGCTCGCTGCAAACCCGCAACGGCACCTATCGCATCAATTTTTATGCCGACGACGAATGTCCATTGCCGATCTTCAACGACACTGGACAGGGCGAATTCCCGCTCAGCCAGACCATCGTCAACGTCACCGGCGGCGATCCTGGCACCGGCACCAATGGCATCGGTACTTTCACTGACGTGCCGATCTCTAGAAGTGGCGATGCGAATTTTTTCAACTCGCCGCGCCGGATATTGGCGACCGCCACCAGGCTGGCAACCAACGACACCTCTGAGTTCGGCCGCTGCGTGACCTACGATCGGCGCCTGTTTGCCAACGGCTTCGAATAAGTACAGCGAATTCTTAGCGCCGCATTGCGACGCTCAGAGACCTGCCGGACCGGGCCGAACGCGAGACTGCTCGCACCGTGGCGCGACCCGCGGGTAAAGATGAAGTAGCCTTAGCGACCTCGCGCCGCTTTGGCCGCCGACGATTCTTGTTTGCTCCGCATGAGCGCCCAATTGCTGGACGGCAAACGGCTTGCCGATGAGTTGATCGACACACTGCGCGGCCGCGTACGTGCGCGGCTGGCCAACGGATTGTGCGCGCCGGGGCTGGCGGTGGTTCTGGTTGGCGCGGATCCAGCCTCGCACGTGTATGTGCGCAACAAGCGCGCTGCCTGTGAGCGAGCAGGGTTTGTGACTCGCGATTTCGATTTGCCGGCGACCACGCCCGAAGCCGAGCTGCTGGCGTTGATCGATGCTTTGAATGTCGATCCGACCATCCACGGCATATTGGTGCAGTTGCCCTTGCCGGCGCATATGGATCAAAAGCGTGTCATCCACCGCATCGCCGTGCACAAAGATGTCGATGGCTTCCATCCCGAGAATGTCGGCCGACTGGCCTTGCGCGAACCCGGCTTACGGCCCTGCACACCCAAAGGAATCATGTCGCTGCTGGCGAAAACCGATAAGCCAGTGCGCGGCCGCGATGCGCTGGTGATCGGCGTGTCCAACCATGTCGGACGGCCGATGATGCTGGAGCTGCTGCTCGCCGGGGCGACAGTCACAGCAGCGCACCGCTTCACGCAAGACCTGCCGATTCACGTATCGCGCGCCGATTTGCTGGTGGTTGCGGTTGGCAAGCCGCGCATGATTCGCGGCGACTGGATCAAACCGGGCGCGGTGGTCATCGACGTCGGCATCAATCGCCAGTCCGACGGTTCGCTGGTGGGCGATGTGGATTTCGCGCTCGCCAAGGAGCGCGCGTCGTGGATTACGCCGGTGCCCGGCGGCGTGGGACCGATGACTGTTGCGACCTTGTTACAGAACACCATGGACGCCTGCGAGTCGTTCGCGAAATCGCAAGCTTCGCTTGTTTAGTATCCGCGGCACATCGCTTATTCGTTAAAGTCCATGACGATGTTCCGCGGATTGCTGCTCGCTTTGCTGTTCTCCCTTGCCGGTTGCGCGAGCCTGGTCGATCGCGCGACAGAGAATTTTGCGACGCAACTGTCCTCTGCGGTGCTCGATCACGACGATCCGGAAACCGTCGCGCAAGGCTTACCTGCGTTTTTGCTGACAATGGACGCGATGAATGCTTCGCCAGATGCCAAGGCGTCGGCGCTGTGCCGGGCGGCCGATTTGTATGGCGCTTACGCCGGCTCATTCGTCACCGAGCCCGAGCGCATCAAGCGCCTGGCCGCACGCGCTTTCGACTATGCGCAGCGCGCAGCGTGTCAGGTCGGCCCCAGTTGGTGCGATCCCCGCGCGCTCAAGTTCGAGGAAGTCGACACGTTGGCCGAGGCGAACGACGATCCCGAGCACCTTTACTGCATCGGTTCTGCCTGGGCCGGATACATCCAGGCGAATGCGGACGATTGGGACGCCGTCGCGGGTATCCCCAAGGCGCGCCGGCTGCTGGAGCGTGTGATCGAGATCGATCCGCAATTCGCCGAAGGCCAGCCGCTGATGATGCTCGGCGTGGTCAACTCTTTGCTCCCGCCCGCCTATGGCGGCAAACCGGATATCGCCAAGGACTACTTCGACCAGGCGCTCGCGACATCCGAGGGCAACAACCAGATGGTGCGGGTGCTGTACGCCAGGTTTTACGCGCGCCTGGTGTTCGATCAGGCATTGCACGACAAGCTGCTGGAGGAGGCGCTGGCGGCCCCTGCAAAGGCGCCGGGTCTGACGCTGATCAACGTCCTGGCGCAGCGTCAGGCGCAGGCGCTTAAGAATACTTCCAAGGATTACTTCGAATGAGACTGATGATTTTTGCCTGCGCGCTGCTCGCGAGTGCAGCCAGCGCGGCACCGCTGAAGATTGCTACGCTCGCGCCGGAAGGCTCCTCGTGGATGCGCGAGATGCGTGCCGCCGGTACGGCGATCGCCGCCAAGACCGAGAATCGAGTCGAGCTGAAGTTTTTCCCCGGCGGTGTGATGGGCAGCGGCGATACCGTGCTGCGCAAGATCAAGCTCGGGCAGTTGAACGGTGGCGCGTTCACGACCACCGAGCTGTCGGGCGTCAATCCGGACGTGCAAGCGTATGGCATCCCGTTCGTGTTCGAAACGCTCGATGACGTCAAGCGCGCTCGCGAGAAGATCGATCCGATCATCAAAGATGGCTTCCAGGCGAACGGTATGACCATCGCCGGCTTGACCGGGGGCGGCTTCATTTACCTGATGGGCACCAAGCCGATCGCGACGCAAGCCGAACTTCGCGCCACCAAGGTATGGGTGCCAGAAGGCGACACGATCGGCCGGATCGCGTGGGAAGTGGCCGGCGTCAATCCGGTGCAATTGGCGCTGGCGGATGTCTACACCAGCCTTCAGACCGGGCTGATCGAGACCGTGGGCAATACCACCACGGGTGCGGTCGCCTTTCAGTGGACGACCAAGGTCAAGTACATGGTCGATTTACCCGTGGCCTACACCATCGGCGTGCTGGCAATCGACAACAAGGCATTGGCCAGGCTCTCCGAGGCTGATCGCGCCATTGTCGTCGATGAGATCGATGCCGCTTTCCGCAAGCTGGAATCAATCAATGTCGACGACGACGCCAAGACGCGGATGACGATCGCCAAAGAAGGCGTGCAAATTGTCGCTCCGTCGGCCGAAGAAGCCGCGGCCTGGCGCGAGATCGGCGTCAAAACCCGCGCACGCCTGCGCCAGGACGGCGTGGTCTCGGCGGTCGTATTGGACGCACTGGATAGCGTCGCCAATTGATGAAAGTACTTCTGCACGCGTTGCGCTGGTTCGAGAACGGCGTACTGACGATCTTGGCCAGCGCTTTGCTGCTCGGCGCGGCGGTGCAGATCGTCGGTCGTTTGCTCGATATGGCGCCCGTATGGCTCGATCCTGCGATGCGCGCACTGACGTTGTGGATTGCGCTTGTTGGCGCCGTGGTGGCCAGCCGCGAGCAGCGGCAATTGCATATCGATGCCCTGGTTGCGCGCATGAAATCGCCATGGCAGTCGATTGTGCGGGCCCTTGCGGCATTGACGACCGCCGTTGTGTGCACGTTCCTCGCCTACGCCAGCTATGGTTTTTTCATGCTCGAAGCTGAGGCGCCAAGCACCAGCTTCGGTTTGGTGCAATCGCATTGGCTGGCGGCGATGCTGCCTGTGTGCTTCGCGCTGATGGCGCTCCACAGCGTCCTCGCGCTTTTCGCTCCGCGGGCGACACTGCACGCATGATTGCACTGATCGCTCTAGGCATCTTGTTGCTGGCGCTCTGCGGCACGCCGTTCTTCGCGCTCATCGCCATCGTCGCGATGCTCGGATTTCTCGCGCAGGGCTACGATCTGGCGATTGTCGCGGTGGAGATCAACCGCCTGGGCGAGATGCCGGTTCTGGTGGCAATTCCGTTGTTCACGCTGGCGGGTTACCTGTTGAGCGAAAGCGGTGCGCCGCAACGTTTGGTGCGGTTGACGCGCGCGCTGGTGGGCTGGATGCCTGGCGGTTTGGCGATTGTTGCGGTAATTGCCAGTGCCCTGTTCACGGCGCTGACGGGCGCCTCCGGCGTGACCATTGTGGCGCTGGGCGCGGTGTTGTACCCGGCGCTGGTGTCCGGAGGGTATTCGCCTCGTTTTGCGCTGGGCCTGGTGACCGCATCGGGCAGTATGGGCTTGCTATTTGCGCCGTCGCTGCCGCTGATCATTTACGGCGTCGTCGCGCAACAGCTGAACACCACCCCGCCGGTCTCCGTGGAAGATTTGTTCTACGCGGGCATTTTGCCCGGCGTGCTGATGCTGGTGGTGGTGTCGCTTTATGCGCTCAAACACGCGCCCAGGCGCAACGAAGCCTGGTCGGGTTTGGCGGAAGTCAAATCGGCATTGTGGGAAGCGCGCTATGAGATTCCGCTGCCGATCCTGGTTCTCGGTGGGATTTATTCGGGAAGCATCGCCCCATCGGAGGCTGCGGCGCTGACAGCGGTGTATGTGTTCCTGATCACGGTCGTGGTGCGCCGCGAGATCGCCTGGCCAAACTTGCCGGCGATCATGCGCGAGGCAATGATGCTGGTCGGCGCGATTCTGGTCATCCTGGGTTGCGCATTCGCGCTGACCAACTACTTGATCGATGCGGATGTACCGAGCCAATTGTTCGCGTGGGTGCAGGCGCACGTACAAAGCAAGTGGATTTTCATGCTGGTGCTGAACGCTTTTTTGCTTGTGTTCGGCATGTTGCTTGAAGGCTATCCGGCCATCGTCGTACTCACACCGTTGGTGCTGCCGATTGCAACCGGATATGGCATCGACCCGGTGCACTTTGGGATCTTGTTCTTGGCCAACCTGCAGGTGGGTTTGTTCCTTGCGCCGCTAGGCATGAATCTCTTCATCTCCGCCTATCGCTTTCGTCAGCCCGTCACCGAAGTGATTCGCGCCAGTTGGCCGTTCTTCTTGCTGCTGTTCGCCTGCGTCTTGTTGATCACCTATGTGCCATGGCTGTCGCTGGCGCTGGTGCGTTAGCCCTGTCGTTCAGAAGTTTCCGGCGCAAACACTTGCCCGGTCATCAAGCAGGTTCTCGCCAGCGGCGCGAAATCGTGGTTCTCGCTGGGCTGTGAGTGTCGAGGTGACTGCACAGCGGATTTGCGACGCCATAAAACGCATCGGGCCCGGCAATTGCCGGGCCCGATGCGTTACCTTTTAGCTCGTCAGGATTAGCTGAAACGACGAACTGCGATCAAGCCGCCGACGCCGAGCAGCAGGCCAAGCAAAGCCAAACCGAACCGATTGGCTGTCGGCACATTGGCCGGCGGCAACACTTCGATGCCCACGGTGAAATCGAGCAAATCCACCGGCAGCGTGCCGATGACGGTGATCGCACCGGTTGTCAGGTTAATCCGCGAGAACAGCTCCGGTGGGACGCCCTCAGTCTCGCCGTCGACCTTGCGCGCAACAACCGCGCCGCCGATGTCGGAATAGCTGAGGTAGGCCGCACCGCCGCTGCTGATGTCGAAGCCCACACCACCATCGCCAGTGACAAAAGCCGACGGCGTGAAGATCGTCGTGATTTGCCCGGTATTGGGGCTGACCGGCGAGCCGCCCACCGATCCGACACGACCCAAAGCATCGTTGTCGAAGTCATAGACGTACATCGTGGTTGCGGTATTCGGGTCGGTGTCGTTGAAATCGTAGGCAACGCCAACCGGAAACGGCGGGTTACTTGCGGCATTGGGGTCGCCAGCCACGTAGGCGAGCGCTGTGTCTTCCTGCACCAGCGCACCTGTGTCTGGATTCAAACGCAAGTTTTGCGCGCCGCCGCCCACCACGCGGATGCGGTCGGCTGCCGGGTTGAAGTCCATCGACACGCGCGCCGGCCAGGTGAACGAGACAGTGCCGCCGCTGCCCACGGGCGTGAGCGCACCGGTCGACTCGTTCAGGGTGTACAACTGAAAGCCAGTGGTTGCGTTTGTGCTGAGCACGTAAATCGTGTTGTTGGCCGGGCGACGATCAAGCGCGCGAACCGAATGGCCGGCAACGATGCCGGTGAGTGGGCCGACGGTGGTCACGGTGCCAGGGCTATTGCTGTCGAATCGCACGACATTGGTGCCGGCAACCGAGCCAGTAATGCCAATGATGGGTTCAGCAACGGCGGATGCCGAGACTAAGATGCCAGCGGCGATGGAGCAAATCGTCAGAGTACGCATGGGATTTCAATCCTCTTTGGTTCGGTGGAACACTTGGCGCGGGTGTCGAGTATACGAAGGTTACGGTAGCGCGACAGCATTCGGATGCGTCGGGCCAGAAAAACATCGGGGCCGACAGGCCCCGATGTTCGTTCGCAACTCAACGCCTTAAGCGCTCAGTACCGATAGTGCTCAGGCTTGAACGGACCGTGCTGCGATACGCCCATATAGCTCGCCTGCTGCTCGGTAAGCTCCGTCAGCTTCACGCCAATCTTCTCGAGATGGAGGCGCGCAACTTCCTCGTCCAGTTTCTTCGGCAGCTGATAAACCTCGGACGCGTAGCGATCTTTGTTTGCCCAAAGATCGATCTGCGCCAGAACCTGGTTCGAGAACGAATTAGACATCACGAACGAAGGATGACCCGTTGCGCAGCCCAGATTGACCAGGCGGCCCTCGGCCAGCATGTAGATCTCGTGGCCATCGGCAAAGGTGTATTTGTCGACTTGCGGCTTGATGTTGGTGCGCTTGACACCGAGCGCTTTGTTCAGTCGGTCGACCTGAATCTCATTGTCGAAGTGACCAATATTGCAAACGATGGCCTGATCTTTCATTGCCGCCATGTGTTCCAGCGTGATCACGTCCTTGTTGCCCGTCGCGGTCACGTACACGTCGGCGCGTCCAAGCGTGTCTTCCAGAGTCGTGACTTCGAAGCCCTCCATCGCCGCCTGCAGCGCGCAGATCGGATCGATTTCAGTGACCACGACGCGCGCGCCGAAGCCGCGCAAACTGCGCGCCGAGCCTTTGCCGACATCGCCGAAACCGCAGATCACCGCCAGCTTGCCAGCAATCATGCGATCGGTGGCGCGCTTGATACCGTCCGCCAGCGACTCGCGGCAGCCATAAAGATTGTCGAACTTGCTCTTGGTCACGGAGTCGTTGACGTTGATTGCCGGCACCAGCAATTTGCCGAGCGCCTTCATCTGGTAAAGGCGCGCCACGCCCGTAGTGGTCTCTTCCGAGACGCCACGCCAGCTCTTCACTACGTTGTGCCAGAAGCCCGGGCGCTCTTTTTGCGTGCGCTTCAGCAGCTTCTTGATGACCGCTTCCTCTTCGCTCTCGCTTGGCGTGTTGATCCAGTCGCTACCTTGTTCCATCTCGTAGCCTTTGTGGATCAGCAACGTCACGTCGCCGCCGTCGTCCACCACCAGCTCCGGCCCCTGGCCACCCGGATGCGTAACCGCATCCAGCGTGCAGTCCCAGTACTCTTCCAGCGTCTCGCCTTTCCATGCGAACACCGGCACACCTGTGACCGCTATTGCTGCCGCGGCATAGTCCTGTGTGGAAAAGATATTGCAGGATGCCCACCGCACCGAGGCGCCAAGATCGGCCAAGGTTTCGATCAGCACCGCCGTTTCGACGGTCATATGCAAGGAGCCAGTCAAGCGCACGCCCTTGAGCGGCTTGCTGGGTGCGTACTTTTTGCGAATCGCCATCAGGCCGGGCATTTCGTGTTCGGCCATCTGGATTTCTTTGCGGCCCCAGTCGGCCAGCGATAGATCGCGGACCTTGAAATCGTGCTTGGGAAGTTCTTTGACTACAGCATTCATGGTGCGTCCTCGAATAAGACGGGCGCCCTTCATTGCGAAGGCATCTCCACCGAGCGTGATTCACGGCCAACGCACGTGACTTGCAGCGCCCCTCGGTGGATGAGCTGACACACGTCGTCGTCGGCAATCACCGCAGAATCAACGCATGAGAGAGTTGCCGGAACTCATATCCAGCGACATGCGAAATGCTAGCAGAGCGATTGTTACTTCGCGATCAACGCCCAGGAATCGTCAAGCATGGGTTTAGATGAAGTCGCTTGAGGCGTCGAGTTGCCGCACGCATCCGCAGTTTTTCGAGCGCACGCGGAGCGAAAGTGAGCCCGGAGCTAGAATCGCCAGTTCCACAACGCTTCGAACTCGAAGTGCGTCGATTCGGCAGGATCGGTATTGCGGTAGTACGGCGATCCAAGCACGTACTCGGCGCCCGCGAAGCTCGCAGAAAGGCGCAGCTCTCCGACGCCCAAAACTCGGCCCACGCCAAGCGACCAATTGGCGTCGCTCTGGATGCCTTCGATGGCGCGCTGCAACAATGGCGCGGTGGGATTAGGCTGCAGGCTCGTGCTGTAGCGCACCGACCAATCCCAAGCAGCCACCTGGCCACGCAGAGCGGCCGAATACACGGTCAGATCCTGCCAGGCGAAAGTGGGACTGTTGCTATCGCCCAGCAATGCCAAAAAACGATTGGGCAATGCAAAACTGCTGACGCTGTTCACATCGCTGTAGAACACATGCTCGGCGCCGAGGACAATCGATGTCGAGGGCACCAACTGTGCACTGAAGCCGAGCGCCGCCGTTGCAGGGATGTCGAGATCGCCAGGCTCCGAATACAGGCCCTGATAAGACTTGTACTCATCCATATCGACGGGCGAACGCAAGCCCAGCGTCCAGCCGAACCGCTCGTCGATCGGACCCCCAACTGCGAGCGCAACGCCAACGCCGGTGGAGCGCTCGAGCAGCGGGCTAACCGCTGGCAGCAGGTTGCCACTGTCCGGCAATGGAGACAATGTGCCGCTTGCGAAGCGCTGTTCGGCAAACACCGCATCGATACCGAATGCGACGCCCTGCTTGCTTTCCACGAACAATCCGGAAGTGAGCAGTCGGCGTTCAAGAGCGGAATCGGAAATCAACGCGGGATCGCGCGACGGCTGAGTGATCGCGGCAAGTGCCGAGGTCGACGACAGAGACGACACGCGCAAGAACCCGGCCCATTCCTTGCTGGACAGCAAAGGGGCGACAAACCAAGAGTTCGCATCCGACATAAACGGGTGCACAGCTGGCGTCGTTAGCGACGAGACATCCACCCATTCAAAATTTGGAATCAGCTTTTCGGTGGCCGCAGAAGCCCATCGACCGCTCAGCACGCTCGAGCGGTCGCTCGTGGCTGCGATCAAAAAAGACGGGACGGCCAGCATTGCTGCGACCGTCCCGATAACGATTTGCAAACGTGCTCTCGCCTGCATGCCCCTGAAGCCCGCTAGAAGGGAAGGAGTGTTGCTTCTAGCCGACGTCAGAATCGCAAAAAAACAACAGTGCGTCAAGTACGCAACAACACCTGATTTTCGTTGTATTTTTGCCACATGAAGACGACCTATGCACTCACCATCGCCGGTTCCGATTCGGGTGGCGGCGCGGGAATTCAAGCCGATCTTAGAGCATTCCATAGTCAAGGTGTGTTCGGACTGTCGGTGTTGACGGCCATTACGGCGCAAAATACAACGTCGGTCAGCGCTGTTCATGCGTTGCCGCTGTCGATGATCGCTGCGCAGTTCGACGCCGTACTCAGCGATTTCGATGTCTGCGTGGCCAAGACCGGCATGCTCGGTAACGGAGCAACGGTCGCTGAGGTGACACGCCTCCTGGCGGCTGCTCCGCAACTGAAGCTGGTCGTCGATCCGGTCATGATCGCCAGCTCGGGTGCGCGTTTGCTCGACGCCGAGGCCGAACTGGCCTTGCGCCCGCTGATCGCCAGAGCAACGATTCTCACGCCGAATCTGCCGGAGGCGGCGGTACTGCTCGGCATCGACGAGCGCGAAATCGACTTGCGCTCGGCAGCAAGGTCGCTACTGGCGTTGGGTGCCGAGGCAGTTTTGCTCAAGGGAGGTCATGGCAGCGGCGACACGCTGACCGATGTCTACTGCGACCAGTCCGGTGTGCGTGAGTATCGAACGCCGCGGCGTGCGTTTCGCGGGCACGGCACAGGTTGCAGTCTGGCGTCGCTGATCGCCGCTCGATTGGCGCTGGGCGACGAAACTGCGGTTGCGGTTGCGAACGCAATAGCGGTGTTCCGCCGCGCGATCGATCACGCGGCGATTGTCGGCCGGGGCGAGGTGCTGGTGCCGATGCCGCAATCGCTCGAGCAATCGACCCTTCGCCGGTAGTTGCCAGCGCAAATCACAATCGGGCAATCAGTGCATCCGTGAACTCGCGGGTCGACGCCTGTCCGCCGAGGTCGCGGGTCAGACGGTCTTTGGCCTCGAGAGTGGCATGAATTGCCGATCGTACGCGCGTGGCCTGTTCGGTCATTCCAAGATGGTCGAGCATCATCGCGGCGGCCAACAGCAAGGCGCTGGGATTGGCGACGCCCTTGCCGGCGATATCCGGTGCCGAGCCGTGCACGGCTTCGAAGATTGCCGCATCGGTGCCGATGTTGGCTCCGGGCGCCAAGCCAAGGCCGCCTACCAGGCCCGCGCACAAATCCGACAAGATGTCGCCAAACAAGTTGGTGGTAACGATCACATCGAACTGCTGCGGGTCCATGACCAATTGCATGCAGGCGTTGTCGACGATCATTTCGCGCACATCGATGCCTGGGTAATCTGCCGCAACGGCGCGAGCCGTTTTCAAGAACAGGCCCGATGTCGTCTTCAAGATATTCGCCTTGTGGACGATAGTGACCCGCTTGCGGCCGGTTTTTTGCGCCAGATCGAAAGCGTAGCGCGCGATACGCTCGGAGCCTCGGCGCGTCACCTGGATCAACGATTGCGCTTGTTCGCCGTCGGTCGACAGCGTTTGGCCTTCGCTGCGGTACGCACCTTCGGTGTTCTCGCGGACCGTTAGCAGGTTGATGTCGGCGTAGCGCGAGCGCGTGTTGGGAAACGAGAGCGCCGGGCGAACGTTGGCGTACAAGTCGAAGCGTCGGCGCAACTCGACGTTGAGCGAGGAGAATCCCTCGCCGACGGGCGTCGTCAACGGACCTTTGAGTGCTACCCGCGTTTTGCCGATCGAAGTTAAGGTTGCTGCGGGTAGCAGCTCGCCGGTTGCCTCATGGGAAGACAGGCCGGCCTGCGCCTCTTCGAACTCGATCCCCGCGTTCAGTGCCTGAAGCACCCGCACGGTAGCGTCGCTGATTTCAGGACCGATGCCGTCGCCGCGGATGATCGTGATGGCTTTGTTCATTTGTAGGCTACGCAGGATCGATTTGAGAAGCGTAAACTAGCGGTGCGCTGAGCGCAGCAACAAGCGTCGGGTTAAAGGCAATTCATGGTTAAGCCGGGCAGACCCGGTCAGCCCAATTAGAGGTGACTTATGTGGAATCGCCTATTGTGGATTTTGGCAGCCGCTCCGATGGCACTTGCGGCACAGGTGCCATACCACAAGATCGAGTCGGTGATCGCGGCGCCGCAACCTGGGCAAGCGCTGCAGATTCGGGTCTCAGGGACGTGGCCGAATACGTGCGGGCCCCAGTTCTTGCCGCCGATTGTCGATGGGCCCAACATCGATCTGGCGCTGCGCCAGACCGACAGCGTCTGCGGCGATGCGCTCACTCCTTATGCCAGGGTATTCGATCTGGCTGGTATTGAGCCGAATTTTCCGCAAGCTCGCGATTATCGAGTTCGGCTGTGGTTGCGCAACGTCGGCGTCGCACAGCAGTTGCTCGCGTTCCGGCTGATCGATGTGCAGTCGCAAGGAACGCGTTCGGTCGATCCGGAGTCAGGATTCTGGGGCGCGGATTCGGCTGGCGAGTTCCAAACCAGCGGTAGCGGTATCGGATTCTTGATCGAGCGCCAGGGCGGCAGTATCGCGATGACCACTAACGCCTATTCGTTATCGGGCGGCGCAACCTGGTATCTGTCCGCGGGACCGTTCTCGGGGTCCGTGTACCGAGGCGACCTGCTGCGCAGCATCGGCGGCCAGCCGCTTTGGGGTACCTATAGAGGCCCGCAAGGCGTCGAACCTATAGGCTTGCTGGATATCGAATTCCTGAGCGACAGCGAAGGCATCCTGTGGTTCTCGAAGGCTTTCGACGAAGGCATTCTCGCGCCGCTGGAATTGATGCCGATATCCGTGCGTCGTCTGAATTTCGCATACGACGCAGATGGCCGCGGATTGCAGGGTAGCTGGACGTTCACCAGCACGACGTTTACGTCGCGAGTCAGTCCAACCGTTCTGGAACTGAGCTATTCGGCATCGCGCTCGACGGCCAGCGATGCGGTGTTGACCGATGTCGCGCGTGGCGCAGAGCTGTTGTGCAGCAACGATCTGGCACGCCGCGACGGAGCGCCGCGCCTTTGCCGACTGTTGTTCAACGGCGCCGAAGTGGCTCGTTTCGACAATAACAGTCTCAATCGTTTGAGCGGCAAAAGCGGCCCTGATGGCGTCTCGCTGATCCGGTCCAATCGATAGGCAATCGCAGCCGGCTCACCAGCTGATGTCGCGTGCACGAAGACGCGTCTGACGCTGGTCGATACTCACGATCTGGCCGTCGGACAAGTGAATAACGCGATGCGCCATTTGCGCAATGCTGGCGTTGTGCGTGATCACAACGGTGGTCGTGCCCAGGCGCTCGTTGACGTCGGTGAGCGCCTCCAGAACGCGTACGCCGGTTTGCGAGTCGAGTGCGCCGGTAGGTTCGTCGCATAAGAGCACATCCGGCTGCTTGGCGATCGCCCGCGCAATAGCAACCCGCTGCTGTTGGCCACCCGACAGTTGCGAGGGAAAGGCGTCGGCGCGATCTGCCAGCCCCACGAGTGCCAGCGCATCCAGCGCGGCCATCGGATGCTCGGCGATTTCGGTCACGACTTCGACGTTCTCGCGTGCCGTCAGGCTCGGGATGAGGTTGTAGAACTGGAATACAAAACCTACGTGCCGGCGGCGAAACAGCGTGAGTTCCGCATCGCTGGCTGCCGTCAGCTCACGATCCATGTAGCGCACGGTGCCGCTGGTCGCAACATCGAGACCACCCAGGATATTCAGCAGCGTCGACTTGCCGCTTCCCGATGGCCCCAGCAACACGACAAACTCGCCCGCGTACAGATCCAGATCGACGCCACGCAGGGCGTGGATTTGCACCTCGCCGGTGCGATAGATGCGAGTCAGTCCCCTGGCGTTGAAGACGCTCGGCTTCACAATCGTTCGATGACCGCCTGGGTCGCTTTGGCGCGATTCAAGGTGTAAAAATGGAAGCCCGGTGCGCCGACTTCGATCAGTCGCCGGCACAGCGCCGCAACCGCATCGGCGCCGAGCGCGGCGATGCTTTCGCTATCGTCGCCATAGCTTTGCATGCGCCGCTCCAGCCAGCGCGGGATCTCGGCGCCGCACATGTCCGAGAAGCGCTTCAATTGGCTGAAATTGGAGATCGGCATGATGCCGGGGACGATCGGCGCGGTCACGCCCTCGCGGCGCGCTTCGCGGACGAATTGCGCGAAGGCATCGGCATTGAAAAAATACTGCGTGATCGCGCCATCTGCGCCGGCCGCCATCTTGGCTGCGAAATGGCGCAAATCCTCGCGCGCATCGCGCGCCTGCGGATGGCACTCGGGATAACACGCCACCTCGATATGGAAATGCGCGCCGAACTCCGCGCGGACGAAGCGCACCAGATCGATCGCGTAACGGAACTCACCCGCCGTCGCCATGCCCGAGGGCATGTCGCCGCGCAGCGCCACCAGACGGCGCACGCCCAAATCCACATAGCGCTGCAGCAGCTCACGGATTTCCGCAGCAGTGCCGCCCATGCACGACAGGTGGGGTGCGACATCGAGGCCGTGCGCCGTCTTGAGTTCGGCCACGGTGCTGTAGGTGTAGCTCAGCGTCGACCCGCCCGCGCCAAACGTGACGCTGACGTAATCGGGGGAGTGACTGAGAAGACGCTGCACGCTGCGATGCAACGTTTCGCGCTGCTCATCGGTCTTGGGCGGAAAGAATTCGAAACTCAGAGGAAGCATGGGGCGTGTAGACGTCTAATCGCAGTCGCCCATGCTCGCCGCATTCGTGTAGTCGCCGCAAGCTGTCGCCTTCTCCTGGACAGCAGTTCTCGGGGTATCGTCCGATTTTCCGCCGCGCCGGTCAGTCGATGAGTACGCCAACCGAAGAGCCAGTCACCGTTCCGAAGAACACCACGCCCACATGGGAAGTGGAGCTGCTGCTATCGGGCGCGCTGGTATTCGCAACGATGCAGGCGCCAGCAGCAATCGATGAGTTGTTCTTTGAATGGACGCCGCGGGCAGCCGGTTCGGCCATCGTGGCTTCGTCGATTCTGTATTTGTACGCCAAGGTGGTGGCCTACGCATTGATCTGCACCTTCAGCCTGCATCTTGCGTTGCGCGCAATCTGGGTTGCGATGCTCGGCCTGTATTCGGTGTATCCGGGCGGCATCGACTACGAAAAGATGAAACGCTCGCCGGTGTTCTTGAGCCACATCCGGCAAACCATTCCATCGCCGCTGGAAGCCATCGAACGCACAGACAACTACGCCAGTTTCGTGTTCGCGTTCGGCATGCTGATTGTGATCATGTCGATCACCGTCACGCTGATGACGTCGGGCCTGGTCCTTGGCGTTGAGCTGTTGTTCCACTGGCTAACGGGCGAATCGGCGCCACCGTGGGCCATGTTTACGATCGTCGCGTGCCTGATCGTTCCTATTGTCCTGGCGGGCTTGCTAGATCGCCGCTGGGGAGGGCGCCTGGCGCCCGATGGGCGAATCGCCACGGCCATACTTTGGGTTTATCGGGGTAACTCATTCGTTTCATCGGGCTGGATTTCGGGATACCTGCTGCAGACCATTCTGAGTCGATTTGGCACGCTGCGAGGCAATGCGGTCCTGTTGGGCGCCATCTACACGCTCATTGCATTGGTATTCGTCGAGATTTTGGTCCTGACAGGTCGCATGCAGTTGCCCGGCGAGTCGTTGCTGCCTGACGACGCGCGCGATCGCCAGTTGCTTTCTGGGTACTACCGCAGTCGCGCCGGCGAACTGGCGCCGCTGCGTCCGCTGCCCACCATTGCGGCGCCGGTCGTCAGCGAGCCATATCTCGATTTGTTTATTCCGCATATCGAATCCACGAATCGTGACGACTTCGCCAGGGTTTGTCCGGGCTTGAAACGACCCGACACCAGTCAGGACCCGGTGCAGGCGCTCGCTCAGGAAACAGCGCATACCAGCGCCTTTCTCGACTGCGCGGCGCGCATTTATCGCTTGACATTGAACGGCACACCGTTGGACGTCCTCTTTGATGTGTCTGCCGATCGCCACGGCCTGCCGGGATATCAAGCGATGATCGATGTGCGCGATCTGCAACCCGGCCGCCATGTACTTGCAATCGAACGACCGCAAGACCCCAAAGAACCACCGCGTGAGCCCTGGCGTATCGTGTTCTGGCGTTAGCCTCGGGAGCTGGAGCACGCCGCTGGCGACAGCCAACCTGGGCAGTCCATGTCCCCGCAGACACTGCCGGATATGCCAGCGATCGAGGCCGTTTCTGCTGCAACGCAGAAATCTCCTTCACGCTGTGTAGAATCCCCAGCACCTTTGGGAGGAGTAATCAAGTCATGACTTCACGCGTCGCACTCGTCACCGGCGGCACCGGCGGCATTGGAACAGCCATGGTGAAACGCCTGGCCAAGGCCGGACATCGCGTTGCAACCAACTATCGCAATGAAGAAAAGGCCCGCGCCTGGGCGGAAGAGCTGAAGAAGGACGGGATCGACTGTTTGATCGTGCCCGGCGACGTGGCCGATTTCGCCTCGACCAAAGCGATGATTCAAGCGATCGAGGCACAATTGGGCGGCATCGATATCCTGATCAACAACGCTGGCATCACGCGCGACGGCACTTTCCATCGCATGAGTGAGCAACAGTGGTCGGACGTGATCGCCACCAACCTGACGTCGTGCTACAACGTGACGCGCAATGTCATCGAAGGCATGCGCGCTCGGATGTGGGGGCGCATCGTGCAGATCTCATCGATCAATGGTCAGAAGGGCCAGTACGGTCAAGCCAACTACGCAGCGTCCAAGGCCGGCATGCACGGCTTTACCATTTCGCTGGCGCAAGAGAACGCCAAATTCGGCATCACGGTCAACACCGTTTCTCCAGGTTATGTCGGCACCGATATGGTGATGGCTGTGCCCGAAGATGTGCGTGCCAAGATCGTCGCGCAGATTCCGACCGGTCGTTTGGGCTCGCCCGATGAAATTGCCTACGCCGTGAATTTTTTCGTCAACGAAGAGGCTGCGTGGATCACAGGGGCTAACCTGTCGATCAACGGCGGCCACTACATGGGCTGGTAATACTCATCCATGGCCAGCGTTCGCGTCATCAAGAAGTACCCGAATCGGCGTCTTTACGACACCGAAATCTCATCCTACGTGACGCTCGAAGACGTACGCCAGTTGGTGCAGGACGGCGAAACCTTCGAGGTCCATGACGCAAAATCTGGGCAAGACCTCACGCGCTCGGTGCTGTTGCAGATCATCGCCGAGCGCGAGGAGCAAGGGCAGCCGCTGCTGACCACGCAACTGCTATCGCAATTGATCCGCTTTTATGGCGACTCGTTGCAAGGCTTCATGGGCAGTTATCTCGAGCGCAGCATGCAGGTGTTTCTTGATCAGCAGCAGCAGTTCCGCAGCCAGCTCAACACGCTGCTGGGACAGTCGCCATGGGCGATGATGACGGACCTGACCGAGCGCAATATGGAGCTGTGGCGACAGATCCAGAGCGGCCTGCCGAAGCCGCCCACGCCTACGCCGCCACCCGACAAGCGCCGCTGATCGTCTCGGCACGAAGCTTCCTCTGAAACTTGGAGGCTTCGTGCCGAAATCGCCCACGAAGCTATGCGCCAGGTTCTCGAGCAGACCGGTGAGCGCATACCGGGGTTTCGCTGCGCGATCGGAGCCCACCCCTCTACTGACGACGTCCGAACGGGCTATGGTGCGACGCCCAAAAGCTGAGTAGCATTTCGAGCTTTTGCTGCGGTGCAACAGGGGGAGCGATGAGCGAGCGGTTGGCGGTGGTGACGGGTGGGATTGGCGGCTTGGGAACTGCAATTTGTCTGCAGCTCGCGGCAAGCGGGCGGCGCGTGGTGGCGGCAGACCTGGGCGCACGCGAGGAGCGCATTGCGGCGTTTCAACGCGAAGTCGCCACGCACGGCGATCGCATTGCGTTCCGTCCCATCGATGTCTCCGATTTCGATGCCTGCAAAGCGTTCGCCGAAGGGGTAGCTGCCACGTTTGGGCCGGTCGATATCGTCGTGAACGCCGCTGGCATCACGCGCGACACGACGTTGCGCAAAATGGACCTGAGCTTCTGGCAGGACGTGATGCGCGTCAACCTCGACAGCGCGTTCAATGTGACGCGGCATTTCATCGACAGCATGTGCGACCGAGGCTTCGGACGCATCGTCAATATCAGCTCGGTCAACGGACAGACCGGTCAGTTCGGACAAACCAACTACTCCGCTGCGAAGGCCGGGTTGCACGGGTTCACCATGGCATTGGCCCGAGAGGTGGCGCGAAAAGGCGTCACTGTCAATTCGGTCTCACCGGGCTATTGCCGCACGCAGTTGGTGATGAACATCGCCGAGAATATTCGCAATGACATCATCGCCAAGATCCCGGTGGGCCGCCTGGGAGAGCCTTCCGAGATCGCCCGTGCGGTGGATTTCCTGACGTCCGACGACGCCGGTTTCATCACGGGGGCGAACCTGCCGGTCAACGGCGGATACTTTATGGACTGACGCAGGCCATGCGCGGCGGCCCCCAGGCCGCCGCGCAGTCGGCTGGTGCTTACTTCGGCATGATCACCGTGTCGATCACATGGATCACGCCATTGCTGCCCATGATGTCGGTCTTGACGACGTTGGCATTGTCGATCATTACCTTGTCGCCGCTGACGGTAACGTCGGCCACGCCACCCTGGACGGTGGTTGCGTTGTCGAGCTTGACGACGTCGGCGGCGGTGACCTTCGCGGCGACAACGTGGTAGGTCAGAATCTTGACCAGCTGGTCTTTGTTCTCAGGCTTCAGCAGATTTTCCACGGTGCCGGCCGGCAGCTTGGCGAAGGCATCGTTGGTCGGCGCAAACACCGTGAAAGGGCCGGTGCCGCTCAAGGTCTCGGCCAGTCCTGCTGCTTTGACAGCGGCGACTAAGGTCGAGAAGTCCGGGTTACCTGCGGCGATCTCGACGACATTTTGTGTTGGCTTCTCGTGGTCGTGAGCGAAGGCCAGCGGAGCGAATGCCAAGGCGGCAGCACAGATCAGAACGAACTTTTTCACTTGCGAATCTCCATGTGAGGCGCGGGAGTGCGCCGTGCCGCGAATGCTCCGCAGCAGTGCATGTTCGCCGCGTGTCGGGGGCGTGCAGCTGGCCTTGATCTAAGTGAGCGCGGCATCGCGAAACGATGACGGCTTTGTGCGGCTGGCGACCTGAATCCGGTCATTTTGCGGCGCTTTGCCCCCGGTTGGTCGATAGTGAATAGTCCAAGGGAAAGCGGGGCGGCAGCCTCGTCGATCTTCGACCATTCGCCAACCGACTCGGACAACGCCGATGCCTACCCTCAACGACATCTGGTGCGCCGCTGAGCGCATCGCGCCATTTGCGCACAAGACGCCGGTGCTGACTTCGCGGAGTTTGAATGCCGATAGCGGCGCGGAGCTGTACTTCAAGTGCGAGAACTTCCAACGCATCGGCGCTTTCAAGTTCCGGGGCGCCTGCAACGCGGTGTTTGCGCTCAGCGAAAGTGACGCAGCGCGCGGCGTCGCGACGCATTCGAGCGGCAATCATGCCGCGGCGCTGGCGCTCGCTGGCGCCTTGCGCGGGATTGCAGCGACGGTAGTGATGCCGGAAAGCACCGTGCGCGTGAAGGTCGATTCGGTGCGTCGGCTCGGGGCGAAAATCGTGTTTTGCGCCGACAATCACACTGCGCGCATCGACGCCTTGAATCGTGTGGTCGCCCAGACCGGCGCGACCTTCATTCATCCCTTCGAGAACGAGCAGGTCATGGCAGGGCAGGGCACGGCGGCGCTCGAATTGATCCGCGAGGTGGGCAGGATCGATGTGTTCATCGCGCCCATCAGTGGCGGCGGCCTGCTCGCTGGCAATGCGGTCGCCGTGAGCGGAATGTGTCCTGGCGCAGAGATTATTGGCGCCGAACCGGAGGGCGCGGACGATGCAGCGCGCAGTTTTGCAGCAGATAGGCCACTAAAAAACGCCGCCGTCAACACGATCAGCGACGGCCTGCGCGCCGATATCGGTCAGTTGAACTTCGACATCCTGCGGCGCTGCTCGGTCCGCATCCTGACGGTCAACGATGCTGAGACCATTGCTGCCTTGCGCATAGTGATGGAACGACTGAAGATCGTCATCGAGCCCAGTTGCGCGACGGTACTGGCCGCGATCTTGAAGTACAAACACCATTTCGCAGGCCGTCGCGTAGGCGTGCTGCTATCGGGTGGCAACGTCGATTTCGAAACGCTGCGCTTCTCATAGCGACACCAGCGTTGCGCGGTGCCCGCCAACGCAGCACCCGCCGATTCGCGCTAATGTACTGCGCTGGCTCAAGAACCAGCGCGAAGCGCTTACTTTTTGGTTGCGGGCTTGGCTGCCGGCGCAGCGGACTTCTTTTCGTGATGCGAGCGGCTGTTGCCGTAACTGCTGCGTGCGATTTTGCCTTTGCGGCTGCGTTTGTCACCACGACCCATGGGATTCTCCGGTCAGTATTCGAGGCAAGGCCTCGATGAAAAGGGCCGCAGAGGCTAGCAGGTTGCGTTAGATGGCGCATCCTTGCGTCGCGGCGCCAATTCCGCCGTCGGGCCGACGCGCCTCGATCCCGCTGCTGACCCGATCAAGCGGCAACGTCCGTCGCAAACGACTGCAGCAACCGCCCGGCAATAGCCTGACCGCTCAGGAATGCACCCTCAATGCGCGAACCGGCGCACCAGTCGCCGCCGACGGCCAGCCGACGCCCGGCATCGAACCAGCAACCGTCGTGAACCGGGTCGACAGCGAGCGCGTAACGCCAGCGGTGCACGTCCACGCCCGAAGGTTCGACGGGAGCCATATTCAGCGCTGCAAAAAAAGCGTCCAGGATTCGCACCTGCACCGTCGCCGGCAGCTCTTCCAGCCAAAGCTGCGAGGTTGCCGGGGAAACGTGGACCACCCACCGCTCGCCGGGCGAGCGCCCCGGTTTGGCGCTGTCACGGGCGATCCAGCTCAATGGTCCGCTATTGACGAATGCAGCGTCGAACGCTGTAGGCAGCGGTTGTGCAAAGCTCAGCATGGCCGCCCAACACGGCGACATCTGCATGGCAGCCAGTGCTGGAGCGAAATGGTGGTCCAGCGCAGCCGCTTGCGCGCACGGCAACGCGAGCGCGACGGCATCGAACGGCCGGTGTACGTCGCCCGACTCTGTGCTGACCTGCCAGGCGCCGTCGAAATGCAACGCGGCGACCCGGGTTTGCGCGCGAACGTCCAGACCGTGCGCCAGCGCCTTGACCAGTGCGCTCATTCCCGGCACGGCGACAAAGCGATCAGTGCCGGTGCTGGCCGGATGTACCCCATGCTCATCGATATGCGCCATGCGCGGCGAGTAACGCGCAACCAGCCCGGCATCCAGCCAATGTTCAACCCAACGGCGAAAGCGCGGATCGCGTGCTGTGAAGTACTGGGCTCCGTGATCGAAGCTGCCTTCGGGGCCGCGACGGGTCGCGCAGCGTCCGCCCGGTCCCCGCGACTTCTCGAACAGCACTGGTATATGACCTTGATCGGCGAGCGCGAGCGCAGCGCTGACGCCGGCCAATCCCGCTCCTATGACCGCAATGCGCCGCGGCTCAACCATGATCGCGCACCGCATGGTGCATCCAGTACAACACGAACTCGCTATCGCCGACGGCATGGTTCGCGACCGTCCAGGCACGCTCGGCGAGCTGCGGGGGTAGCCATTCGATGGCACTCACAGCGTGGCCCAGAGTGCGATGTGAATCGCGACCACTGCGCCGGTCAGGCGCGCGCGCAAGCGCATGAACCAGGCTGGCCATTCCGGCGCCGGACGCTTCATGACATCGAAAATGCCGACGACCGCAAACAAAAGGGCAAACAACTTGATCGCATCGCCCGGCGGCAGCAGCAAACAGCCGCAGGCAAGCAGGCTGGGCGCGACGCTGAGCGCCAGGCGCTTTGGGTCGGCGTCGCTCAATGCGGCGCCCCAGCGGATGCCGCCGAGAAACGACAGGATCACGGCCGAATACGCCACGAACGCGCGCAGTGCCAGCTCGCGCCAGACAGGTTCAGGTGCCGCAACGGCAAGTATGGCAGCGCCGAGAAACGGCAGAACACCAGCGCCGCCGAGCCAGCCGGCGGCAGTCGGAATTTCTCTGGATAGGAACATGCCGGGATGGCGCATGGGTGGCTCGAATGAAGGTTGTGGATGTCCGAATGGGAAAGCGACGGAACAAGCGGTCAATAGTCAATGGCAGAGCGCCGAGGAGCGGTCAGCGATGAATGATCGATCGCGTTTGGACAGCGGCTGGTTCTTCCAGCGCTCGGGCTTCTCCGTTGACTGACCCCTTGGGATTTGCTCAGCCCGCAACGTCGAATACACCCGCGCACGCGCAGAATATGTCGACGCTCCGATGCAGTGACCGCCCATGGAATACCTGAGCATTCTCGAACAAGCCAAGCGCGATTTGCCGCAGGCATTCCCCCGCGGCTCCGCCGCGGAGGCCGATGCGCTCACTCGCTTCGCCGCATTCTTCTCCGATTTCTCGCCGAACAAGGTGGAGAAGCTGGTCGACGCGACCTATGCGCCCGATGTTTGGTTCAACGACACGTTGAAGACGATTCGCGGTAGAGACGCCTTGCGCGGCTATCTGGCGCATAGCGCGAGCGCGGTTCAGAGCTGCCGCGTGGACATCCTCGACACGCTGTCGAACGAAGCCGGAGACTACTTCGTTCGCTGGCGCATGGTGATCCGCTTTAAGCGGTTCAAACCGAACGAGGACACCGAGACCATCGGCATCAGTCACTTGCGCTTCAGTCGCGATGGCCTGGTGGCCCTGCACCAGGATTACTGGGACTCAACGCAAGGGTTGTTCGAACACGTGCCGATTTTGGGCATGGGCATACGGGCGATCAAGCGGCGGGTCTGATCGCGGCGCACGCAAAGCCCAAGCCGGCCCGAGAAACCAGGGCTGCAGCTATGCCGCCCGCAACGCCGTGGTGACCTGCATCCGCGCCGCGCGAATCGCCGGCATCAAGCCGCCGATGAAGCCGATCAACATGGCCAGCAACATGCCGAAGGCCACCAGTTCGGGCGTCACACGGAAGTTGAAAACGAGTTGCGTGAAGCCTCCGCCGAGCGTGGACACGGTCATGCCGTTGAAGAACACATACGCCAGGATCGCGCCGATCACGCCGCCGATCAGTGCCAGCAGCATCGCCTCGACCATCACGCTGGCGACCACCGGAAATCCGGAGAAGCCGATCGCGCGCAGTGTCGCAATTTCCCGAGTGCGCGCCGACACGCTCGCGTACATCGTGTTGAGCGCTGCGAAGATCGCGCCGAGTGCCATGATGATCGCCACTGCCGTGCCCAGCACCTTTACGCCGCGGCTGGTTTGCCCGGTTTGCGCGGTGTAGTACTCGCGCTGATTGCGCACCTCGACGTTCAGGCGCGGATCGGCAGTGAGCGCGGCGCGGAAGGCATCGATCTGGCCGGGATCGGTGAGCCCAGCCAGCGCCACGTTGAAGAAGTTTGGTCGTCCCCAGGCGGTTTGCGCCGTCGCCGCGTCGGTGAAGATTTCGCTCTCGAAAGCATCGCCGCTCTCGAAGATGCCGACCACCGTCCAGTCCGCTCCGCGCAAGCGAATCGTGTTGCCGACGGTCAGGCCCTCGAACTGTACCGAGGCGCCTTTGCCGACCAGCAATTCCTGTAAACCTGGGGTGAACTTCCGGCCCTCGACGATTTTCAGAGATGGGCGCAATTCCAGGCCGAACTCGCCGATGCCGCGCAGCGTGACGTTGGAGCCGAGCTTTTCGCCCTTCTTCGGCAATTCGGCAATGACGATCAATTCTCCCGATACCAGCGGTTTCCCGCTGGCGGACAAGCGCACGCCGGGCGCCGTCGTGGCCAGTTCATACGTTTCGCGCGAGAACGAGCTGTTCAGTTCGGCCTGCGAGCCGCCGCGCATCACCATCGCATTGTTGGGATCGCCCGACGCAATCAGCGTCGAATCGATTCCGCGCGCCATCGCAAATAGCGCCGTGAACACTCCCACTACGCCAGCGATGCCAACCACGATCACCAGGGAGGCGCCGAGGCGGTCTGGAATGCTGCGCACATTGAGCAGCACGATTTCGAAGATTTGCTTGATCATGAAGATGTGCCTCGGAGCCGGATGTCGGAACCTGCATTAGCTGTGACTGGCATTTCCATCATCGTCCCGCCAACGCATCGACGATCTTGACGCGACCCGCCTTGAGCGCGGGCGGCAATCCCACTGCCAGCGCCAGGCCGATCATCGCCAGGAAGGCCTGGAACCACACAGTTGCGTTGGTGCGGACCGATCCGAAGAACTGCGGAACGTTCTCGGCAAGACCCGTGATCGCAAAACTGGCGAGCAGCATTCCAACGATCGCCCCGATCGCGCATAGCACCAGTGCCTCAATCAATACCAGCGCGGTAACGGTGCCGTTGCTGAATCCCAGCGTTTTCAATACCGCCAGCTCCGGGATGCGCTCGCGCACCGCCTGCGCCATGGTGTTTCCGGTCAAGATCAGGATGGTGAAGAACACCGCCACCAGAATCAGCGACACGATCAAACCGATATCGCCGATCTGGGCGAAAAAGCCCTTGTTGAAGTCTTTCTCGCTCTGCGTTTTGGTTTCGTTCGGCGAGTTCAAAAACTTCGCATCGATCGCCTGCGCGACTGCATTGGCCTGCTGCGGATCGTCGAGAACGACGTTGAACACGCCGGCGAAGCCGCTGCCGAACTGGTTGGCTTCGGCGAAATACTCGCGATTGATATACAGGCCCAGCGTTTGCGCCTGCCAGGACTCATCGATGCCGTCGAAAATGCCGACAAGATCGAACTCCCAAGCCATCGAGCCGTCTTTCTTCGGGAAGATGTTCGACTTGATCGGCAGTTTCTGGCCGACCTTCCAGCCGCGCGCCTCGGCGGCCTTGCGCCCAGCAATCACGCCCGTGCGCGTGTTCTTGAAGGCGGCCCACTCCGCATCGCTCATCTTCCACTCTGGATAAGTGATGCGCAGTCGCTCCGGATCGTTAGCAAATACGAACAACTGCTCGTTTTCTCCCCACACGCCGCCGAACCACTGGTCGTGGCTCACAGCCTTGACGCCGGGCATGGCTTCGATCTCAGGCAGCATGCGTATCGGCAGCGATTCCGTGAACGATACGCGCGATTGTACGACCAGGCGCGAGGCGCCAACGAAATCGGCGCCGGCGGTGAAGAACACACTCAGGGCCTGCAGCAAGCCGAACAGCAGGAACGCACAGATCAACGACAACAGCGTCAGCCAGGCGCGCGTCTTCTTGCGCCACAAACTCGACCAGATCAAATTGAAGTACTTCATCGATGTACTCCTTAAGCTGCCTGTGCCTGCAAAGTGCCTTTGTCCAGGTGCACGGTGCGCTTGGCGTACTCGGCGGCTTTGGGATCGTGCGTAACCATGACGATGGTTTTGCCGTATTCGCGATTCAGCCGCTGCAATAGCGTCAGGATTTCGTCAGCGGTCTTACGATCGAGATCGCCGGTGGGCTCATCGCACACCAGCAGTTCCGGATCGCTGACGAGCGCGCGCGCGATCGCCACACGCTGCTCCTGGCCGCCCGACAGCTCTTTGGGTTTGTGTCGCGCGCGGTCCTTGAGGCCGACAATTTCCAAAGCCACATTGGCGCGCTTCAAGCGCTCGCTGCCACCCATTTTGGTCAGCAGCAGGGGCAGCTCGACGTTGCGCTCGGCCGTCAGCACCGGCAGCAGGTTGTAGAACTGGAATACGAAGCCGACGTTGCTGGCGCGCCAGTTCGCCAGTTGCCCGGAGTTCATGCCATCGATGCGCTTGCCGCCGATGGTGATTTCGCCGCTGGTGGGCTGATCGAGACCGCCGATGAGATTGAGCAGCGTGGTCTTGCCCGAGCCCGAGGGTCCCATCAGCGCGACAAAGTCGCCCTTCGGGATATCGAGCGAGAGGTTGTGCAACACCTCGACCCGCTGTTTGCCGCGGGTGTAGTGCTTGACCACATTCTTGACGCTGATCAGGGTGTCGGTCATGGCTTTGGACTCGGTTCTTGGTTGTTGGATCTTGGCTCTTGGGGTTTCGACGTTGTCGTGACCAAGAACCGCCTCACTCCCCCGCCACCGCATCGCCATCCGCCAACCCTTCGGGTGGCGAGACGATTACGCTGGCGCCGGGACTCAATCCTGCGGTGATATTCCTGAAATCGGCGATCGTTGCGCCGGCGGTCACTGTAGTTCGTCTGGCCTTACCCGCGTCGACCACGAACACCAAGGTTTGCCCCTCGATCTCCACAACCGCAGCCTTTGGAACCAGCACGCCGGTGAGCTGCGGCCGTGGCGTTGCGGCCTCTGCTTGCGGCTCCAGGAAGCGCACGCGCACACCCATGTCGGGCACGATGCGCGCGTCCTTTTCGGTCAGAGACACACGCACGCGGACCGTGGCTTTGGTGCGATCGGCGGCGGGGATCACAGCGATCACGCGACCCTGGATGCGCCAATCGGGATACGCATTGAGCGTCGCCTCGACCGGCATATCACTTTGCACGCGGCCGATGAATGCCTCGTTGACATCCACCTCCACCTCCAGCGAATCCATATCGACGATCGTGCCGATGCCAGTACGCGTGAAGCCGCCGCCTGCGGAAATCGGCGAGATCATCTCCCCCGGTTGCGCGGCTTTGGCGATCACGATGCCCGCGAAAGGCGCGCGAATCACGGTGTCGTCGAGCGACACCTGGCTCAGCGCCAGCCCGCGCTGCGATACGTCGACAGCACGTCGTTGGCTGTTCAGCCGTGCCATCAACGCGGCAACTTGCGCCTGGGCCGCATCCAGCACCGAGGCGCTGACCAACTTGCGCTTGACCAGCTCTTGTTGCCGCACCAGATCGGCGCGCGCCAGTTTGAGATTGGCCTCTGTTTCCGCCAACTGCGATTGCGCGCTCGCCAATTGCGCCTGGCCGAGCGCTACATCGCCCTGCTGCTGAGTGTCGTCGAGTGTGGCGAGAATCTGCCCGGCTTCGACGCGCATCCCTTCCTCGATCAGCACCTCGCGCACTTTGCCGGTGATCTTTGCCGACACCGTCGCCTGGCGGCGCGCGACCACGTAACCGGAGGCGTCCAGCACCGAACCCGATGAACCCGATTGCGCGGCGGCAGAGGCGCTCGCCGTTTGCACCACGATCGGCGCGGCGCCGCGCGTGAACCACCAGACTGCGCCGCCGATAGCAATCGCCACGATCGCAGCAACGATCCACTTGCCCGCGCCGCCTTCGCGCGTGTCGCGCTCTTCACGCGCGATTTTCAACTGACCCAGAAGATCGCTCTGACTCATCGCTTCCAAACCCAGGAAAGAAAGCTCGGATGCTCGCACGAGTTGCGTTGCATCGATGTGGGTAAAGACTCAGGGAATTGTCTGATCGGGTGTAGTGACGAACGTCACCTTGGTGACAGTTGAAGAGTCAAATTCACAGCCAGGTTTTCATCTCTTGGGTTCAGCGACGCCCAGGCGTGGCCAAGACCTCAACCGATCTCCTCAGGAGCGGTTCTGTTCCGCGGCCCAAACAACCAGCCGATAAAACTCTTCAATCGGCAGCACTGCGTTCGCGAGTTCTTGCAAAATGATTCCAGCCATCCCATTTCAGAGTGTCGTTGAACTTCTTCGTGTCGCTCGGCGTGCCGCGCTGTCGCTGATGCGATTGCGGATTTCGCTAGCGTTAAGGCGCTCAGCGACGAGTTGGCTGTCGACGTACTGGGCGGGCGTTGAACGGCAGGCCGCTGCGGGTGTCGTCGCTCTAGCCCGGATATTTCATGAGGGAACGCGGAAGATCGCGAAGGGCTTTGCGCCGGAATCGAGGCGGGAGGAGAAGGAATGGTTGTTCCATTGCGACGACGAGCAACGAAGAGTCCGGCGCAAAGAACAAGCGAGGGCCGTGTTAGCGAGGAAATGGCAGCGAACACTTTGTCAGTACGACAAACTCGATGATTTCCGGGCTGTAACAACGAAACTAAGCCATTTCATCGCGACCTCGTGAAATATCCGGGCTAGTAGCTGCCGACTTCGGCCCATGACTCAGTACTCCGGTGGTTCGCTACACCTTCCGAGTAGAGGAATTTCACTTCCTAGTGGTATTCATGCGCCGCGGCCAGCTCATCGATGGCGCCTCACAGGCTTGATAATCGATGTGCGTGATAACGCCGCGCGCGTCGATGCTGACTTGGCGCAGCGCCCCGAGGGGATAGCTGTGGCTGGTGCTCAGCGTGCCTTGTCGGTTCTTGCCAAGTTCCCGCCCCTGCAAAACAGTTCGACCTGGCTAGTTTCTGATTACGTGTCGGCCGCCAGTGTCTGCAGTTCCTTCAGTGTTCGGCCCGCGGCGTCCTTCCACTCGATGCGACCATTGGCGCTGCGGCCCAAAATCACAGCGGCTGCGGTGGATGGCGAGCTAAACACGTAGTCCTGCGAGTACACGTAGCGATCGTCTTTCTTTGCCAGCACGCCGTTGCGGATCAGTTCCTGGCGTAGCTCGTACATGCCACGCACGTGTAGTTCCATCGACGGCACGCAGTCGGTCACCGCCTCTGAGCCGCTTTTCACAACAAATCCCTGGGTGCTTTCGAATCCCTTGGCCGATACGCCCTTGCCCTTGACCATCAGCATCGGCGCCGAACGTTCCGCCGATTTCGAAGCCGCGCGCTCGAAGGCGTTGACACCCAGAACCGGCAACATACTCAGCATATTGCTCAGAAACACCGACATGTCGGCCAGATCCGCCTCCGACAGGCTCGGATCGGTGGGCTGATGGGCGTTATCCAGCGGCACGCGCTTCACCTCTTTCGCCAAGCGAATCAACGACGCCTCCAGGAACTGCACGTGCGCTTTGTTCAATTGGCCGTGCGATGCGACAAAACAGATCGCCTGCGTCCAGAAATCCTTCTGCGCGAAGTGGCTCCGCAACCGCGCCCCGATCGGATCGCCCTCGCCGATGTACAACTGATCGCCCTCACCATCCTCGCGCGGACCGAGCAGCAAATACACACCCGTTTGCCCGAGCTCCGCCCGCTGCCGGATCGTCGGAAACAGCGTACGTGGAAAGACAATGGCCTTACCGATCCAATTGGAGCGCTCCACGAGGCGCAGGCCCTCGGGATCGCCATCGGCAACGAAAATGCGGAGGGAGAAAGGGGTCATCGCGCGTCAGTTGTGCCCGAACGCAATCGGTTGTAAGTCTCCCTTGCCGCCCAGGCGGTGACGGCCTTCTGGAAACCCAGATCGTTCATGTAGCGCACGAAGATGTCTTCGTTCTGATCCATACGCTCGACGAACAGTTTTTCCAGCAAATTCTTGAACACAAGTTCAAACCGCTGCTGCGTGTTCACTTGTGCCGCGACTTGCATACCGTGATCGAGCACCGATGCTTCCACCAGTTGATCGAAGAACAGCTGGTCTGGCTGTCTGAATTCTGTCCCGAACTTTGCGTTCAACATATCGATCAGTTTCGACAACTGGACTTTTTCCTGGACCGCCACGCCGCTGCCGACTTCGGTGGGACCATCAAGGCGCTGGGCGTACTGTTTGCCAAGCTCAATCGAACCCTCGCTGATCTTCTGCAGGCGGTAATACTCAAGCCGCACCTCGTCGTCGAAGTGATACGCCGGTCCGCTCGCGCGCTTGGGCAGTTTTGCCGATAGATGCCTGAGGAACACATACAAGCGTTCAAGATCGGAATCTTGATACGGGATCACCTGGCTGAGGAATGCATACAGGTTCAGAAGGGCAATCGCCTTTCCGCGCCACAGCTCAACCTCATCTTCATCGTCCTCGCGGCGCACCTTGAATCTTGAAACCGCCGGATCGAGTGCTGCATTCATCGCTTGATGATCCAAAGCGCTCTGCCGCTCTTTGGACTTGAAATACACGGCGCAGAAGCGCTCCACCTCTTCCGCCAGATAAATGCCTGCGCTGTCCAACTCGCCTTTGATGGCGTACATTCGCGCAGGATCCACCTCTTCGCCCATTTCCGCACCCTCGTAGTAGGTCGCGAACGCTTCGCGTATCTCCGTGCGGTCGTTGACAAAGTCGAGAACGAAGGTGTCTTCCTTGAGCACATTGGTGCGATTAAGGCGGGACAGCGTCTGAACCGCTTGAATCCCGGCGAGTCGCTTGTCGACAAACATCGTGTGCAACAACGGTTGGTCGAAACCGGTTTGGTACTTCTCGGCAACCAGTAACACTTGATACTCGGAGGAGCCAAACTTCTCAGGCAGCTCCTTTTCGCGCATGCCGTTCATGGCTTCTTCGGTGTACGCCACGTCAGGCAGTTTGTCGTCTGGCACGGAGCCTGAGAATGCAACCAGCGACTTGATGGGGTAGCCCTTTTCTTTGATGTACGTATCAAACGACTGCTTGTAGCGAACGGCTTCGAGCCGTGAGCCGGTGACCACCATCGCTTTCGCCCGTCCACCGATCTTGTGTCGAGTGACCGCATAGAAGTGCTCCACCATCACTTCGGTTTTTTGGGCGATGTTGTGTGGATGCAGTTTGAGAAAGCGCGCGAGTGCGCGTGCTGCGTTTTTTCGCTCGACATTGGGATCGTCGTCGCACGCCTTCAGCAGTTTGCAGTACCGGGCGTAGGTCGTGTAATTCCTGAGCACATCGAGAATGAAACCTTCCTCGATGGCCTGACGCATGGTGTAGCGGTGTGCGGGTGCGTTGTTGCGACCGAAAACCGCCAGCGTCTTGTGTTTGGGCGTGGCGGTAAAAGCAAAAAAACTCAAGTTCGTTTGCCGGCCGCGCTTGGCCATGCTGCGGTAGAGTTCTTCGAGATCGTCGCGGTCTTCCTCTGCAGCGAGCTTCTGCGCTTCTTTCCGCAGCGCTTCGCCGCCGAGCACTCCCTTTAACTCCGTCGCGGTTTCACCGCTTTGCGAGCTGTGCGCCTCATCGATGATCACCGCACAACAACGCGTTTGCAGCGTCCCGGAGCCCGCTCCACGCTCCTCCGCCATCTTTAGCAACTGGCGCGAGACAAAGGGAAATTTCTGCAGCGTCGTGATGATGATCGGCACGGCGCTGTCGAGCGCCTCGGCGAGCTGGCGCGAGCTCTCGTCGATCTTCTGCACCACGCCGCGCTTGTGCTCGAACTGATAGATGTTGTCCTGCAACTGTTGGTCAAGCACCACGCGATCAGTGACCACGATGACGCTTTCGAAAACGCGCCGGTTGTCGTCGTTGTGTAAGGAAGCGAGCCGGTGCGCGAGCCAGGCGATGGTATTGCTCTTGCCGCTGCCGGCCGAGTGCTCAACAAGGTAGTTGTGCCCTGGACCTTCGTTGCGCGCAGACTCGACGAGAAAGCGCACCGCCTGAAGCTGATGGTAGCGAGGGAAGACCATCTGCTCGGTCTTTACCTTGCGGCCCTGATCATCGCGCTTCTCGTCGATCTGCAAATGAAGGAAACGCGCCAGCAGGTCGAGCAGGCTGTCGCGGGCGAGCACTTCCTCCCAGAGATAGGCCGTTCGGTAGCTGCGGCCTTGTGGGTCAACGGGGTTGCCCGCGCCACCGCCGTCGCCTTTATTGAACGGCAAAAAATGCGTAGCGCTGCCCGCGAGACGCGTCGTCATGAACACTGCGTCCGTATCGACGGCGAAATGCACAAGGGTCCGCTTCTTGAACTCGAAGAGAAGCTCGCGCGGGTCGCGGTCCTGTTGGTACTGCCGCTTAGCCTCTTTGACCGTCTGCCCGGTCATCGCGTTTTTCAGCTCCAGCGTCGCAACAGGAATGCCGTTCACGCTGAGCGTGACATCGAGCGACATCGAAGAGCGCGTCGAGAAGCGCAGTTGCCGAGTCAGGCCGAGGCGGTTCTTGGCGTAACGCTCCTCAAGCTCTGGATTCAGCTCGTGCGCGGCTTTGAAGTAAGCGACGAAGAGCGTACGCCCGTAGCACTTAAAACCATGGCGCAGCGTCGCCAGCGAACCATTCGCGTCCATCCACTTGCACAAGTCCGTGAGGATCTGATCGCCCGTCTTCGGCCCGTGCAAGGCTTCGAGCTTTGCCCATTCTTTGGGCTGCGTGTCCGTGATGAAGTCGATCACCACGGACGGGAAGATGGCGCGCTCGCGGTCAAAGCCATCGCGCGCGACGGCCACAAAGCCGTGCCCGAGGAGGTGGTGCTCGATAACCGTCTCGAACGCGGCTTCGGAGTGTCGGGGAGCGCTGGTCACGGCTCCTCCTTCTTCTCGCGGGGCCGCTTCGAGCCATTGATCGGGGCTACCGCGCCTTGCGCTACTTGAGCCCCGATGCGCTTCACCTCAGCCTCGAAGTCACTCTCGAACTCACGGTCCTGACGCACGCGGAACTTGTCGTACTGCACCTCGGCCAAGCGCTTCCCGATCTCCGCAGACACCTTTCCCGCGTTCGCGAGCACCTCGTACTCATTGAACTGCAGGAACGCGTCGAGCTTTAGGGCCCAGTCCGCCATCTTCATCGGGATCTGCCGCGCGGCCTGGTTCTCGGCGTAGTCGAGATACATCGACACGATCCGCTCGAGCTCCTTGATCTCGCGCTCGATCAGGTAGTTCTTGGCCACGCTGACGTCGCTCTTGAGGATCTTCCCCTCGGGCGCGTTCTTCCACGTGGTGAGTCCCATCGAGGGCTTCTCGGCGTCCGCGCGCTCGGCGATAAGCTCCGCAGCGGTCTTGCCCGTGACCGCCCAGTGCAGCTTGTTCTGCACGGTCTTGAAGAACGTCTGCGTCGTCTCGGCCTGCTTGTCGTAGTCGATGCTGCACTGCTCGTAGATGTCGGTAATCTTCAGGTAGAACCGCCGCTCGCTGGCGCGGATCTCCCGGATCCGCTCGAGCAGCTCGTCGAAGTAATCCTTGCCGAAGCGCTTGTTCAGCTTGAGCCGCTCGTCATCGAGCACGAAGCCCTTGACGATGAATTCGCGCAGCGTCTGGGTGGCCCAGATGCGGAACTGGGTGGCCTGCGCGCTGTTGACGCGGTAGCCGACCGAGATGATCGCGTCGAGGTTGTAGAACTCGATCTCGCGCCTGACCTCGCGTGCGCCCTCGCGTTGAACTCTTAGAATTTTTCGAAGAGTTGCCTCCGGCACCAGCTCCCGCGCGGCGTAGATCTCCTTCAGGTGGTAGCTGACCGTGGGCACCTCCACTCCGAACAGCTCGGCCATGCGACGCTGGTCGAGCCAGAAAGTCTCGGACTCGTAGAGCACCTCGACGCGCACGGCGTTATTGGCGGTGCGGTAGAGGATCAGCTCGCCTTCTTGCGGGGTCTGGTCGGTCATATCGCGCTCCGGTCGAGCTGTTGTTCCGTGTCAACTGGCTCAGCGGATATTGTCGAGCGGTCGTAGTTCTTACCGTCGGCGGCAGTTATCCGACAATTTCGGATAACTGAGGCCTGGTGCAACTCGCTGTCGGAAAAGATGGTCTGCGAGTGGCAGTTGATCGTTCGCACGTCGACGTCGTAAAGCTGCGCCATCATCTTCTGGCTCAGCCCGACGTTCTCGTCTGCGTAAATCGCCGCGACACCGCTTGTGCCGCTGGCCGCGACGAAAGTCAGGTACTCGGCGGCGGAGGAGCGGATGAGCGCATTGGAGCGCTTATTCATGCTGGACATGCGGCCTCCGAAAGCAACCTCCAAACTGGACCGTTCGCTGGGTGGGCCGAAGGGCCACGAGGCCGAGCATCTCGCCCTGTGGCACCGGGCGTCCGCTCGCAGCGTCGCGCTCATTCCGGCCGTTCCCTGCGCGCCAGACACTCTTTCTCGTCGGCGAGCCAGTAATCGCGCCTGCCATGCATCGTCCTGCCAAGGCAGCAGCTCGGAACGTGCGGGCAAAGCGGGATGGATATTCCGGCCAAGTGAGTCCACCATTCCGGGCCATGGGAGTCCACCGTTCCGGTGCATGGGAGTCCACCGTTCCGGCGCATAGGAGTCCAGTGCTGGCGGGCGGTCGAAAAGGTCTACTGAAGTCTAGGGTTTGGCGGTGGGGTTGTCCTACGTTAGTGGGTTCTTGGGAGCGCTTTTTTTGCGCATGGATTCGCCGCTCATTTCGATACGCTCGGCGTTGTGTACGAGGCGGTCGAGGATGGCGTCGGCGAGGGTCGGGTCTTTGAACTGGCCGTGCCAGAGCGCGATCGGCAACTTCGCGCGACTGGCGATGAGCAATCGCCAGTACATCGAGTTGGTGGATTTCACCAGCCGACAGATCAAGCCCGGCAAATGCGGCAAGATCGACGAGCGCGAGCCAACGGCGCTGCGCAAGCTTGGCCTCGAACCCGAACAATGGATCGGCCACGTCAAAGGCATCGGCTCCGGGTATTGGCGATTGGTCGCCAGCGTGGAGGCGCTGGAGGCCAAAACCGCCGAGTGGAAGCGGCAGTGGCTCAAAGGCATCGGCTATGCCCGGAGTCTGGTGACCGGGTGAGAGCCATCACACGGGATTTTTGGCGCCGCGTGCGTCTGGGCGTGTTGGTTGCACGCTGAATTCATTCTCCAGAAACGTCGCATTGTGGCTGAAAGTCGTCAGAATCGCGGACAGCCAGAGAATCGCGGACAGCCAGGAATGCGCCAGGGAATCGCAGCCACGCGGCGAACCACCCAATCGAGCCGAATCACGTTCGCTGTCAGAAAATTCCGACACCACTTTCAGCGTTCGCCTGACAGACACGCGTATCGGTGATTGCAATGATCGCCGCATGACCCAAGCCCGCCGCCTCACTGTCGCCGAAGGCCAGCAAGCCTTCTATCACTGCGTTACG
>JALHMG010000025.1 GCA_022844135.1 Lysobacterales bacterium | reverse complement strand
CGTGGGGCGTGGGGCGTGGGGCGTGGGGCACGGGGCGTGGGGCGTGGGGCGTGGGGCGTGGGGCGTGGGGCGTGGGGCACGGGGCGTGGGGCACGGGGCGTGGGGCGTGGGGCACGGGGCGTGGGGCACGGGGCGTGGGGCACGGCACGGGGCACGGGTAGCGTTGGAAGACCTGGTCGCGGCGTTGCCCGACACCACAATGTGCTGGCCAAGCTGATCAGTTCCCGCATGCAGCATCCCATGCCTCACGCCCCCTGCCCCGCCGCCCCCCGCGCCCTGTGCCCCGTGCCCCGCTCCCCGTTCCCCTGAACAACTCCAGACGTCCAGACGTCCAAAGCCTGCACGTGCCACAAAGCGCAGGTATGATCCGCGCCCTTTCCGCCCCTATGCCATGCCAAGAGGATTGCTGATGAGCGCTTATCTGTTTACGTCCGAATCGGTTTCCGAGGGTCATCCGGACAAACTCGCCGACCAGATTTCGGATGCGGTGCTGGACGCCATCCTGGCGCAGGATAAGGGCGCACGCGTTGCATGCGAAACCCTGGTCAAGACCGGCGTGGCGATCGTCGCCGGAGAAATCACCACCAGCGCGTGGGTCGATCTGGAAGCGCTCGCGCGCAAGGTGATCCTGGACGTGGGCTACAACAGCTCTGACGTAGGTTTCGATGGCGCTACCTGCGGAATCTTGAACTTGATCGGCAAACAATCGCCGGATATCGCACAGGGCGTCGATCGGAAGAGCCCGGAAGAGCAAGGGGCAGGCGATCAGGGCCTGATGTTCGGCTACGCGTGCGACGAAACCCCGGAGCTGATGCCGGCGCCGATTTACTACAGCCACCGCCTGGTCGAACAGCAGAGCAAGGTGCGCAAGAAAAAGAACTCGGAACTCAAGTGGCTGCGTCCCGATGCCAAGAGCCAGGTGACGTTGCGCTATGAGGATGGCGCAGTTGCCGGGATCGATGCGGTGGTGTTGTCGACTCAGCATGATCCGGACATCAAGCACAAAGATCTCAAAGAAGCGGTGATGGAACACATCATCAAGCCGGTGCTGCCCGCCAAATGGATCAGCAAGAACACCAAGTTTCACATCAATCCGACCGGCAAATTCGTGATCGGCGGACCGGTGGGCGACTGCGGCCTCACCGGGCGCAAGATCATCGTCGACACTTACGGCGGTATGGCGCGTCACGGCGGCGGCGCGTTCTCGGGCAAAGACCCGTCGAAAGTAGATCGCTCGGCAGCCTATGCCTGCCGCTATGTGGCGAAGAACATCGTCGCCGCTGGCCTCGCGAGCAAGTGCGAAATCCAGGTGTCGTATGCGATCGGCGTTGCCCAGCCGACCAGCATCTCCGTGACCACCTTCGGTACTGGCAAAATCAGCGATGCGGAAATCGAGAAGCTGATCCGCGCGCATTTCGATTTGCGCCCGTACGGCATCGTCAAGATGCTCGATCTGATCCACCCGATGTATCAATCGACGGCTGCTTACGGCCACTTCGGTCGCAAACCCTTTGAGATCAAGACTGCCAACGGCACAGCGACCGCGTTTTCCTGGGAGAAGACCGACAAGGCGGCCGCGCTGAAAGACGCTGCCAAGGGAAAGAAGGTCTGAATGGGTCCTGCTCGGATCCCGGCCAGAAATTGTAGAAATCTGAACGAAAAGCAGAAAGTAGTGGATTTCACGCAACACGCTGTGGTACTTTTGCAACCACTCTGACGGGCATGCAACACGCAGTCAGGGTACGCAGGGCGCGTTGAGGTAATCGTCACTCCAATTAGAAGACCCTCGGTCTAGTGATCGAGGGTTTTTTTTGCCTGCCCTATCCTGAGTCCTCAGGTCGGCAGGGCAGATTGCACGGTGCTAGCGCCATTTGGCTGGCAGCAACTCGTCGGAATAGAACGGCTATTCCCTTCTCGTTGCGCCCTGCCCGGTGCCGCCACCGCGCTCTCGGTCCCGCCTGGCTGAAGTTTCCAGGATGATTGGCAAGGCTTCTTGCGAACTTACGAAAGCTGCGTGCTTGGAGGAAACTCATGCAACTGAATATGCTCAAGGCCAAAATTCATCGCGCCACCGTTACCCATGCCGAATTGCACTACGAGGGTTCCTGCGCGATCGATGGGTTATTGCTCGACGCCTCGGGCATCCATGAGTACGAACAGATCCACATTTACAACGTGACCAATGGCGAGCGCTTCGTGACGTATGCGATTCGCGCTGAGGAAAGCACCGGCATCATTTCGATCAACGGCGCCGCGGCGCATCGCGCCAGCCCTGGCGATCTGATTATCATCGCCGCGTATGCCGGACTGCCGGAATCGGAGTTGCCGCGCTTCAAGCCGATGCTGGTGTACGTCGACAAGCAAAACCGGATGACGCACACCAATCGCAGCATCCCCAAACAGATGGCCGAGATGGCCTGATGTTAGAGGCACTGCGGGCGCATGCAGCTGCGCACGGCGACCTGCGCGCGCTGGTCGCTGGCGACCATGTGCGCGCCTCGACGCTGGGGATCGAACTTGGCGAGTTGTGGCTCGATCTCAGCAAACAGCCGCTGACGCTAGAATTGCTGGACACGCTGTCGTTGCGCGCGGACGGGCAACGGTTGCGCGATGCGCTGGACGACCTGTTCGCAGGGCGCATCGTCAATCGCTCCGAGAACCGTGCGGCGCTGCATCCGCTGCTGCGCGCCGTCGAGGCGCCGCCGCATTTACAGGCGCAACACGCCGCGATGCGTAGCGTCCGCAACGAAATGGCGGCGCTGTCCGACCGCCTCGCGCAGAGCGGCATCGAGACGCTGATTAACCTGGGCATTGGCGGATCGGATCTGGGGCCTAAGCTCGCCTATGAGGCGCTGCGTTCGCAGCGCATCGCGGGTCGGCACTTACGATTTGTTGCGAATGTCGATGGCGCGGCGCTCGAAGCGGCGGTCGCCGGACTTGACCCAACCCGCTGCGCATTCGTGCTCGCCTCAAAAAGTTTCGGCACCCAAGAGACGCGCATGAACGCCATCAGTGCGCAGCGCTGGCTCGCGGAACACGGTTTGCCGGGGGAACAGATTGCCCAGCGCATGGTGGCGCTGACCGCCAAGCCGGACGCGGCGCGGGCCTTCGGCATTGCCGACGATCGCATTCTGGCATTCGACGAAGCCATCGGCGGGCGTTACTCATTGTGGAGCGCGATCGGATTTCCGCTGGTGTTTGCACTCGGCGCGGATCGTTTCGAGTCGCTGCTCGCGGGCGCGGCTTTGGTCGATCGGCACGTGCAATCGGCGCCCTGGAGCAAGAACGCACCATTCCTGATGGCGGTGGTCGAGCTGCTTCATCGAATCGGCTACGGCTACCCGGCGCAGGCGGTTGTCGCTTACGACGAACGCCTGGCGCGCTTGCCGGAATATTTGCAACAACTGGTCATGGAGTCGAACGGCAAATCGATCACGGTCGATGGCAGCGAGTTGGTCGTGCCGGCCGCGCCGGTTATCTGGGGCGGCGTTGGCACCAGCGTGCAGCACGCGTTCTTCCAGTCGCTGCACCAAGGCACGGACATTGTCCCGGTCACATTCGTCGCCGCGCGCAACGCCGATCATCGCTTCGCCGATCATCACCCGGCATTGCTCGCGAATATGGCTGCACAAAGCGCAGCGCTGTTGCGCGGGCGCAGCTTCGAGGAGGCGTTGGCGCAGGAATCGGAAACTGGCGAGATGGCCATCGCCCGCGCTCGCCAGCGCGTTTTCGCAGGCAACCGGCCGAGCACCACGCTATTAATGGACAGACTGACACCCAGCGCTCTGGGCAGCCTGATTGCGCTCTACGAGCATCAGGTTTATCTCGTGGGGCGGCTACTTGGCATCAACTCATTCGATCAGTGGGGCGTGGAGTTGGGCAAGGAACTCTGCGGCGAGTTATTGCCCCTTCTGACGGATGTCCGATCGCCGCTGCCTGCCAGTCTCGATGCTGGAACGTTGGCGCTGCTGCGTCGATTGCGCGCCGGCTGACAGTCTTGCAAAAAAAACGCGACGCCCGGCGAATCCGAGCGTCGCGCGATCCGGCTTTATTATTGGCCGTCTTTCTTCAGCTCTTCCGCTTTGTCTTTGGCAGCGTCAGCAGCGCCTTGCGCAGCGTCGGCCACGCCCTGGGCGGCATCGCCAGCGGCAGCCGAAGCAGCGGCAGCAGCATCCGTCGCAGCTGCGGTAGCGGCGTCGGTGGCGGCAGTTGCGGCATCGGTAGCAGCGGTCGCGACCGCGTCCGTAGCGGCAGCGGCGGCATCGGTCGCGGCGGCAGCAGCGTCGGTCGCAGCAGCGGCAGCGTCCGTGGCGGCGTCGGTTGCGGCAGCAGCGGCGTCGGTCACGGCGGCGGCGGCATCAGCGGCCGGGGTCGCCGGAGCGGCTTGTTCCTGCGGAGCTGCGGCGGGCGGTTCATTGTTGCTGGTGCCCTGATCGCCGCAGGCGGCCAACAGGGCGAGCGACGCGGTCAGCGCCGCAAACTTGACGAGCTTCATGGAGGTGTCCTCAAAATGGTCATAATGATCTGGCTCAAGACAGCCAGATGACCGAACTGCAATTCGGCTAAGCCAATTGTAGCCGTCTTTTGGCACTTGCCAAGGATTGCTTCAGGCCGGAACAGAGCCAAAGCTCGACAAAACTGCCAACCAGGTCCGCGCAATTGCCAGCAAACATCGCTTTGCTTCCCTGATGCGCGTGTCGCGCGCATGATTGCGAACAATGCTTGCCTTCGGGGGGAGGCTCACCAATGGCGAATGCGCGTACCCGTTTCGACACCATTTGCGAGTATCTAAGCCGCGCGCACGAGGCGTCGGTCGGGCAGTTGTATGGCAAACCTTGCGTGTTGATCAAGGGTCATGCGTTCCTGGTTTTCTGCTTCGACGGCATGGCGTTTCGTCTGCGCGGCCGCGTGCGCCTGCAAGCCACGGCGCTGGAAGGCTCGCGTTATTGGGACCCGCTGGGTCGCGACATACCGAGCATGGATTGGGTCTTTATCCCCGAGCTGCACTTCCTGCGTTGGGATCGTTTTGCGTTGGAGGCGGCACGCTTTGCAAAAGAAGGCTTTACCGTTCGCGATCTGCCGCGCGGATCGGTGCCGGTCGAGCCGCCCGCACCGAACCCGGCTGAACGTTCCATTCGCCGTCTGGTGCCGAGCTTCAACCTCTCCAAATTGTGGGCGTTGGTACCGATCGGTCGCGCCGAACGCTCCTGACGCGTCACGCGTTCTGTCGGTTCAGCCCACAACCAGCCTCCGCGCCATGACTCGCGCTTCCCCCATCGAGGCATTCGCGCTTACAATCACCGGTTCCCCGACTTTCTCTAGCCCATTGGCAAGGAGCGCTTGTGGCGCGTATTACCGTTGAAGATTGTTTGGAAGTGGTCGACAACCGCTTCAACCTGGTGTTGATGGCCAGCAAGCGCGCCCGTCAGGTCGCCCGCGGCGCAGAGACCTTGGTGCCGGAAGAAAACGACAAGCCCACCGTGATTGCGCTGCGCGAGATCGCCACTGGGCAGATCACGCCGGAGCTGTTGGCCGAAGTCGAGAAGCGCGAGCGCGAGGCTGCCGAACGCCAGGCGATGGAGTGGGCGGCTGCAGAACTCGACGATGGACTCGGCAAAGGCGACGACGATCTCTAGTCTAATGCTGTAAGCTCGTTCGCATGAACGCCGCGTCCGCACTTGCTACGGCTGACACCGCGCCGCAGAGCGCGGCAGCGGACCTGCTGCCGCACTACATGCTCGACTTGCGGCAAATGCTCGAGAGCTACATGACGCCCGAGCAGGTACGCCAGGTGGAGCGCGCCTTCGTCGTCGGCGAACGCGCGCACCGCGGCCAGACCCGCAAGAGCGGCGAGCCGTATATCACCCATCCGGTGGCGGTGGCGCGCATCCTCGCCGAGATGCATCTCGATGCCGAGACGCTGCAAGCCGGCATTCTGCACGACACCATCGAAGACTGCGAAGGCGTCACCAAAGACTCGCTGCGCGGCGATTTCGGCGATAACGTGGCCGATCTGGTCGATGGCGTTACCAAACTCGACAAAGTGCAGTTCGCCTCGCGCGAGGCGGCCACCGCGGAGAGTTTTCGCAAGATGTTGCTGGCGATGGCGCGCGATTTGCGCGTCATGCTGATCAAACTCGCCGACCGGCTGCACAATATGCGCACCCTGGAGGCGCAGTCCGGCGCCTCGCAGCGCCGCATCGCGCGCGAGACGCTGGAAGTGTATGCGCCTATCGCGCAGCGCCTGGGGATGAACAAGCTCAAGAGCGAGCTGCAGGAGCTGTCGTTCAAGGCGCTGTATCCGCATCGCCACGCCGTGATCGCCGCGCGCATCAAGTCCATGATCGGCAATCGCCGCGAGATCATGAGCAAGATCGAAGCGGCGCTCAGCGCGCGCCTCAAAGAAGATGGTTTGCACGCGCGCGTGGTGGGCCGCGTCAAATCGCCGTACAGCATTTATCGCAAGATGCTCGGCGACCGAAAGACCTTTGCCGAAGTGATGGATGTCTACGGCGTACGCATCATCGTCAGCAAGGTCTCGCAATGCTATCAGGCGCTCGGCACGGCGCACGCGATGTACAAGCCGCTCGACAATCGATTCAAAGACTACATCGCGATCCCGAAAGCCAACGGCTATCAGTCCTTGCACACGGTGCTGTTTGGCCCAGCCGGCGCGCCGATTGAGGTGCAGATCCGCACCGACGATATGGACGTCGTCGCCGAGCGCGGCGTCGCTGCGCACTGGATTTACAAGACCGAATCCACGCCAGCGAACAACGCGCAGATGCGCGCTCGCGAATGGCTGCAGGGGCTGCTCGACAGCCAGCGTCAGGCGGGCAGCTCCATCGAGTTTCTGGAAGCGGTCAAGGTCGATCTGTTTCCCGACGAGGTATACCTTTTTACGCCCAAGGGACGCATCCTTGCGCTGCCGCGAAACGCCTGCGCGATCGATTTCGCCTACGCAGTGCACACCAATGTTGGCGATCACGCGGTCGCTGCGCGCGTCGATCGGCAATTGAAACCGCTACGCACGCGCCTTGTGAGTGGCCAGACGGTGGAAATTGTCACCGCCCCCAGCGCCGCGCCGCAGCCGCAGTGGTTGGAGTTCGTCGTTTCCAGCAAAGCGCGCACGGCGATCCGGCATTACCTGAAACAACTGCAGCACGAGGACGCCATCGCGCTCGGTCACCGCATGCTCGGCCGCGCCCTCGCCGATATCGGCGGCGGGCTCGACGCACTGCCTGAAGACGCGCTGCGTCGCTACCTCGACGAAAACCGGCTGCGGCGCCTGGAAGAATTGCTGAGCGATATTGCGCTCGGTGCACGCATGCCCGCGCTGGTGGCCCGCCAGCTATGGGCCAACGAAGGCCAAAGCGCTGCAGCGCCGCGCGATGCGGTGCGCATATCCGGCACCGAGCGTGGCGTGATGACCTTCGCGCATTGCTGCCACCCGATTCCCGGCGATCCGATCATTGGCTTTCTCAGCGCCGGCAAGGGTCTGGTGGTGCACCAGACGACCTGCCCGAATGTAGTCGAGATGCGCAAGCAACCCGATCGCATCGTGCGCGTCGATTGGGAACCCGAAGTACAGGGCGATTTCCGCACGCAGCTCAAAATCGAAGTCGCGAACCGGCCCGGCGTCCTCGCCACCGTCGCCGCCGCCATTGCCGAGACCAACTCGAACATCGAGAACGTCGAGTACCTGGAGCGCGACAGCATCAGCGCCTCCCTGCTGTTCACGATCGAAGTGCGCCACCGCGAGCATTTGAACGATGTGATGCGACGGATACGCAGAAGCGATGTGGTGCAGACCGTTCAGCGACAAAGTGGGTGAGGCCGAAGATCTGCCCGGTTACATCGGCGCCTCGATCTTCAAATCCGGCACGTAAGTGATGTCCTGCGTAGTCGTCGAGGTCTGCCCCATGGCGGTGGCTTTGATGACCTGGCGCACCGGGCGACCGCTATCGACGGCGACATAGAGATCGGTCACGCTGCTCGACTCGACGCCCATTACCTTCATGGACTGGTGCACCTCGTAAACTTTGGTCGCCACGCCATTCAGATCCTGCTCGCCCTTGGCCTCAACTTTGGTCACGCCCGCCTTGGCCTGCGCGATGAAATCGTCGCCCATGAACTGCCTGGTCATCGCGCGCATGCTGTCCGGCGCTGCCATCCATTGACCACCGGGCGGTTTCATCCACGCGCCGGCCGGCGTCACGATGCTTTCGCCCGCTGGGCCACCGCTCATGCGGAAATGGTCGGGGATGATGATGTCGAGGTTCTGCTGGTAGGTCTGGCCGCCGGCCTTGATTTCCATCGCGGCGCGATAGGACTTGGCCTCGATCATCGCGTCCCAGGCGGCGAAGACTTCCGCCTTGGGATCGGCGTGGGCGGTCAGCGAAAACAGCAGCGCAGCGGCGGCGAAAAAGCGCATCGGCGGTCGTCTCTAGTTTGGCGATGCGACGATGCTACCTGCACAGGCTTGCGATAGGCAGTTGGCCGTTCGGTCGAGACGCTGTGCTGCGCGAGGGTCGCTCGCTTTTGGGTATGCGGACCCATGGTCCGCATGCTGTTGCTTTGCTTTTGTCGTCAACAGCAACAGCGTGCGAACCGTGGGTCCGCATGCTCGTGCTCTGCTTTGTCCGCAACAGCAACAGCAACAGCAACGGCAAGAGCGTGCGGACCATGGGTCCGCGTACCCAAAGCAACAGCAAGAGCCTGCGGACCATGGGTCCGCGTACCCAAAGCAACGGCAAGAGCGTGCGGACCATGGGTCCGCGTACCCAAAGCAACAGCAAGAGCGTGCGGACCACATGGGTCCGCGTACCAAAAAGCAACGCTTAGGGCTGCGGAATCCGCACCAGCGTCGACGTATCGACACCATAATCCGCGAGCTTCTCGACCGCGGCCGAGTAGCGCGCCTCGTCGATCTTCGGCGTTCGTGCGTAGACCCACGCCAGCTTCGCGTCTGGCGTGGCGATCAGTGCGATCTGGCCGTCGTCGTTCATGTGGATCACCCAGAATTCGGTGCTGAACGGCCAGATGAAGCGCGCGCGATAGCGTGTTCCCGTGTCGTCGAGCGCCCACGCAACGCCTTCCCAGCGCTCTTCCGGCGCATCCATCGATTCGCGGAAGTAAAAGAGATCGTCGAGCCGGCCATCGGCGCGTTCGACATACTCGACGCGCGTGGCGACTTTGCCCTTCTCGGCGAAGTACGGCACATTGGCGATGATGTGCCAGGTGCCGAGCAGGCGTTCGCGCTCCAACGTGGCCAGGCGCGGTGCGGCGCTGGGCGTGCTTGCGCATCCGGCGAGAACCAGTGCGCTGCCGAGTATCAGCAGCGCGCCGGCTGTTTGTAGTATTCGTGGCATGGCACATGCTCTCCTGGGAATCCATCGACGCGTCGCAGCTTACGGCAGCAACCGTCAAGCACTGCATAGTTTTCCGTGAGTGCAATGTCGCCAGTTGCGCTCATCCTGCTGATGATGGCGCTCGGCTGGTTGCTGCGCCGCGCGCCGCTTCCCGAATCGCTGCCGCTGCGACTGCAGTGGTTGGTGATCTATGTATTGCTGCCGCCCCTGGTGTGGCTGTCGGCGCAGCGTATCGAGTGGCGCAGCGACGTGTGGCTGGTGATCTTGCTGCCATGGCTGCTCGGCATTATTGCCGCGCTGGTCAGTTGGCTCATCGGCCGCGCGATGGGCTGGTCGCGCGCGACGATCGCATGCCTGATGTTGTGCAGTGCGCTCGGCAATACCGCGTTCCTCGGCTACCCGCTGGTGCGCGCACTGCTCGGCAACGATGCTTTGCCCGCGGCGGTGATCTACGATCAGCTCGGCACCTTCTTGCTACTGCCCACGCTGGGTCTGTGGGTCACGCGCGTCTACGCCGGCGCGGGCGAAAAACGCTCGTTCTGGACGCGCGCCAAGGAACTGGTGATCGGCATCGTCCGTTTTCCGGCCGTGCACGCGCTATGGATTGGCCTGTTGCCGCTAACGACACCGGAGATCCTGCGCACCGTCGCCAGCGGGCTTGCCGCGCTGCTGGTGCCCGTGGCGATGCTGTCGGTCGGCATGCAGCTCAAGCTCGTACCCGCGCGACGATTGCTCGCACCGGCAGCCACGGGCCTGGCGATCAAGCTCGGTCTCGCACCGCTGCTGGCGGGCATGCTGATGTGGTCCGCCGACGCCCCGCCGCTGATGTTCGAAACCGCCATCCTGCAAGCCGCCATGCCGCCGATGGTCACCGCCGGTGCGTTGGCAACCAGCGCCAAACTCGATCCCGATCTCGCGGCGGCGCTGGTGGGATATGGGATTTTGCTGGGCGTGGTGTGGGTGCCGGTGTTGGCTTGGTGGGTTTGAGTACCGTGGCGGATCAAGGCACAAGCGGCATTCGAGCGGGCGCGGCGCAGTGCGCCGCAAGCGCCCTCGTCCCGGCCCGTCGGCGTAGCCGCCGGGAATTCGCTCGGTTGCGCGCCAGTGGCGCGCGAGCAAACCGAGCTTGTCCCGGCCCGTCGGCGTAGCCGCCGGGCATTCGAGCGGGCGCGGCGCAGTGCGCCGCAAGCGCCCGCTCTCATCCCCATATCCTCGGGATAGCGGCCGGGGGCGGGTGTCGCCAACACTGGTGGCCCCTCTCGATCTGGACGATGTCATGTCGACTTTTGCGCGCTTGCGCTGGCTTGCGGTGCTGGCGATTTCTATGCCGGCGCTGGCGGATATCTACGATGCGACCGCGAATACGACGGTACTCGGCAATCTCGCCAACAGCGATCTTGGGCAGACAGTGGCCGATGGTGGCGATTTGAATGGCGATGGGTTTCGCGATCTGGTGGTGGCGGCGCCGCGGTTTGCGAATGGGCAGGGCAACGAAGGCGCGGTGTTTGTTTACCTCGGTGGGGCGAGCGGCATCGACGTTACCCCGGATCTGCAATACGAATCGAACTCGGCCGACGCACGGGCTGGCACGGCTATCGCCGGCGTCGGCGATTTCAACGGCGATGGGTTCGATGATTTCCTCGTCGGCATTCCTGGCGACGATGGCGCGGGCAACGATGCCGGCGCCGCCTTGTTGTTTCTTGGCAGCACAACGCTCGACGCGACGCCAGATGGCGTGTTCGGTCGGGCGCAGACGGGCGCAGGTGCCGGCACGTCGGTGGCTGGGCTGGGCGATGTTAACGGCGATGGTTACGCCGACATCGCGATTGGCTCGCCGTTGTTCGATGGTACCGCCATCGATGCCGGGCGAGTCGATGTGTACTTCGGCGGCGCGAGCATTAACACGGTTTCCGATGGCGCGATCCAGTCGGGCGTAACATCGTTACGCTTCGGCTCAGCAGTCGCCGCCGCGCACGACGTCAACGGCGATGGTTATGCGGATCTGGTCACCGGCACGCCATTTTTCGCCAGCGGACAGACCAACGAGGGTGCGGTGTATGTGTACCTCGGTGGCGCCGGGACCAGCTTCAACACCGCCTCGGACCTGATCATCCAGAGCAACCAGGCGGAGGCACAGATCGGCCTGGCGTTGGCAGGGCTCGGCGATATCAACGGCGATGGCTACAGCGACCTGGCCGTCGGTGCGCCGCTATTCAACAACGCCAGCACCGAGGGCGCGGTCTTCATCTACCACGGCGGCGCCACGCTGGACGGCACCGCGGATGCCACGTTGGCCACGTCCTTGACCACCGCAAACGGGCACGGCACCGCGGTCGCCGGCGCAGATATCAATGGCGACGGCTTCCGCGATCTGGTGATCGGCGCGCCGCTGGCGGATACCGACACCGGACGCATTTTGGTCCACCTGGGCAGCCGCAATGGACTTGCGACCACACCGTTGCTGGACTTTGCGCGCAGCGGTGGCTTCAGCGAACGCTTCGGACAGGCGCTCGCCAGCGTCGATGGCGATCGCGATGGCTACGCAGACGTTGTTGCCGGGATGCCGGCGCGCGATGCCGCGCGCGGTGGTTTTGCGCTGTACCGCGGCAGGCAGGCGCCGCGGCCGGCGATGGCAGCCGCCGATGCGGTCGCCGCATCCACGCAGTCCGGCGCGCAACTCGGCCGCTCGGTGGCCAGCGGCGATGTCAACGGCGACGGATTCGCCGATCTCGCCAGCGGTGCACCGATGTACGACCCGACCACAGCGCTGGCCAGCGCGGGTCGCGTGAGCCTCTACTTCGGTACGGCCGGTGGTTTCGACACCACCGCCGATGCCCACATCGACGGCGCCATCGCTAACGCTCAGACGGGCTACAGTGTGGCCATTGGCGATCTCAACGGCGATGGCTTCGGCGATCTGATCGTCGGCGCTCCCATCCTCGGCAATGGCCAGACCGCCGAAGGCCGGGTTTCGGTGTACCTGGGCGGTGCCGGCATCTTCGATACCACCTCGGATCTGGACATCGAGTCGAACAGCGCCAACGCGCGCTTCGGCTGGCAAGTCGCCTATGCCGGCGATATCAACGGAGATGGCTTCGGCGATTTCGTGGCCGGTGCGCCGTTCCACGATGTGCCGGGCACCCCGAGTGCCGGCCGCGCCTTCCTCTACCTGGGCGGCAGTACCCTGGATGGCAACGCCGATCTGACCATCAGCGCCAGCAACAACGGTAACCAGCTGGGCGCGGCGGTAGCCGGGCTCGGCGACATCAATGGCGATGGCTATTCCGACTGGGCCCTGGGCGAACCCGAGCACGATGGGAACGGCAACAACGCCGGGCGCATGATCGTCTACTTCGGGTCTGCCACACCGGATGGCGCGGGCGATCTCGTCATCCTCGGCAATGCCGCCTCGCACCGGCTCGGTTCGCAGATCGGCGTGGTGGGCGATGTCAATGGCGACGGTTATCCCGACTTTACCGTCACGTCGGCGCCGCCGCCCTCGTTTAGCGGTGAAATTCACCTGTTCCTTGGCGGCGCCACGCCCAGCGCGACCGCACACGTGGTGCTGACGGAAACCACGGCGCCCGGCCTGGGCGTTTGGGCCACCGGCGCTGACCTGACCGGAGACGGATACTCGGATGTCGCCGTCAGCACCAGCGGCCAGGGTGGGTCCGTCATGGTCTACCTTGGCGGTCCTGGCAACTTCAACGTCAACGCGGACTGGTTCTTCAGCGTCCCCCAAACCAGCCCTGCCTTTGGCACGTCGATCGCCACCACCGATGTCAACGGCGATGGCTACACAGATCTGGTCATCGGCGCCCCTCAGTTCGACGCGTCGGTGGTCGATACCGGCGGGCTGCACGTGTATCTGATGAACTATCAGCAAGCAGCGAACAACGGCGGTCGCGGCTATGCCCCGCAGCAGTTCAAGGACGGCACCAGCCAGCTCGCCGATATCAATGCGCGCGTGGTCAGCGGCGTGACCGTGGCGATGGATGCATTCGCCTGGAATGGCCGCGAACGGGCGCGCCTGGAACTGCAGGCGTGCCCGGTGGGCGTCGCTTTCGGCGATGCGCGCTGCAGCAGCGCCACCTCCAGCGCATGGGTCGACACCACCATTGCCGCGCAGGGCGCCTTGGCAAGCGGCTTGATCAATGCGCCGGTCAGCGCGGCAGAGCGCGGCTTTCGCTGGCGCGCGCGGCTGCAATACGCACCGTGGTCGATCACGGCGCCGGGCATCGCGGCGCCAGCGCTGGCTTCCAGGGTCACGCCGTGGAAGCGCATTCGCGGCCACAGCGATGTCACCGATTTCCGCCGTCCGCCAGCGACGCTGTTCAGCGTTGGAGGAACGGTATCCGGACTGGGAACGGGGCTTAGCGTGGTATTGCGCAACACGATCACCGGCGAAGACCTTAACCGCAACAGCAATGCCGCCTTCACCTTCAACACGCAACAAGCGAGCGGCGCGAGCTACAACGTAACGGTGCTGACCCAACCCAGCGGGCAAACCTGCAGCGTAACCAACGGCAGCGGTACATTGGGGTCGAGTAATGTGACCAATGTCGATGTCGTTTGCGCCAATACGGTCGACGAGATCTTTCGCAACGGCTTCGAATAGGCCGGTGTCGCCGCGAATCGCGGGTGCGCGGGTCACCGGATCGATCCCGTTGGCTGTGGGTCGATCTTCGCCCGCCCGTCGGTTCGCGGACGGGCGCTCAGCGAGCCTGTGATCGCGCGCCCGATGACGGCAAAATTGGAGCCATAACCAAGGCCGGCGGTCGTCGCCGGCCTCGCCCTGGAGTTTTGCGTGAACACAGCGACCGTCGAGCTGCAGCCCGCAGATAGCCCCGCGCGTCGCTGGGCACTGTTGCTGGTTTCTGTCGCGGCGGTGCAACTCTTCTATTGGCTGATTGTGCACCCTTGGCTGTATGCCGCGCAGGTACGGCCGGAGCTGATCCCCGTCCGTGATACTGAGGTGGCGGTACTGGAATCGCCGGACATTGAGGCGTTGGCAACAGCTCGCTTCGAGGCGGTGGGCTTGCCGCATGAGAGCTGCTGCGCACCGGGTTATCGGGCATTGCGTATGCGTTTGGACCTGACAGCGGTGCCACCCGGCGGCATGGCGCTGGTAGCCAACTTCAATGCCGACAACCTCCGCGTACTGGTCAATGGCGTGATCGCTGCCGGACAAGGCCGGATGCGTTTGCCGGACATCTCCTACTACGGCAATCAAAAGCGCGTGATGTTCCTGCCTGCGGCGCTGTTCACGCCTGGCGAGAACGAGATGGTCATGATCGTGGTCCGCGATGCCAGCCCCTACTTCGGCTTTTTCCCGCCGATCCTGGGCGAGTTCCAGGCGCTTGAGGAGCCGCTGCGCCATCGTAACTGGTTTCTCAACACTTACCAGCAGCACGCGACGACCATCGGCGCTCTGATTGCGTTGCTGGCGCTCGTGGTAGCGTGGAAATCGAGCTCGCGCGGCTTTGCGCTGTGGGTGGTGTTGCTGATCAGCGTCTGGACAGTGCGCAACGCCTGGTATGCCTGGGAGGAGCCGCCGTTCTCCGGCTGGCAGCGCTTGTATGTGTATTTCGCCACCACCGCGATCATTCCTATCGCGTGGCTCAACGTCGCTGACCAATGGACACAACGGCCGATCAAAGGTCTGGCCGGCACTTCGATGGCAATCATCGGCCTGGCATTGATCGCAATTGCGATGTGGTTCCGAGATCCCGGGCTGGCAGCTTATGAGCGTGCCTCGTCGCTCGTCGATGCGATCGGCCTGGGCTTCGGCGCTCTGGTTGTCGTGCGCTTTCTCTGGCATGCGCTTCGCCACCGTGAGCAACGCCACCTGGAGCTTGCGCTGTATCTGCTGCTGATCAGTCTGATGGTGATCGAATTCGTCTTCGAATGGTGGGCCAATTCGGTCAAGGCCTATCTCAAGAGCAGCCTGCCGGTGATCCTGATCGCCTTCGTCGCCGCCTTTCTGGCGCGCAACGTGCGCTTATTCGCGTCGGTCAACGAGATCAACGCGCTGCTGAAAGACAAGCTCAGGGCACGCGAGGCCGAACTGGCCGAACAACATGCGCGCGAGGCGGAGTTGATCCGCCGCGAAACGCTGGTCGACGAGCGCAGTCGCCTGATGAGCGATATTCACGACGGCGTCGGCGGTCAATTGGTGAGCCTGATCCACGCCAACCGCCGCGAGCCGATGTCGCCTGCAGCGATGAATGAGGCGCTCAACTCGGTGCTCGATGAGTTGCGCTTCATCATCGACTCGCTGGACGCAATCGGCTCCTCGCTGAGCACCGCGTTGGCCAATTTCCGGCGCCGCATCGAACCACGCCTGAAGGCCGCCGGCATTCAGCTGCGCTGGCGCAACGAACTGCCCCCCGAGGGCGATGGTTTCAGTCCGCGCGAGGTGCTGCAAATCTGCCGGATCGTGCAGGAGGCGATCAGCAATGTCATCCAGCACTCGAATGCCAGCGAGATCCGGCTGGCCGTGCACCGCGACGAACCGAGCGATAGCCTGATGCTCAGTGTGCTGGATAACGGCCAGCCGATCGGCGCGGCGCCCGGCGCCGGACGGGGGTTAAAGACCATGCAGAATCGCGCCCAAAGCTTGCATGGTCAGCTTCGAACGCAGGCGCGGGACAACGGATTCCACGTCGAACTCTGTGCGCCCTGGCGGGCGCCGCGCCGCGATCAGGCCGAACCGCGCGACAGCCAGCCGGCTTGAACCACTTCGAACACCGCTTCGGCGCGCGAACGTACGGCGAGTTTGCTGTAAATACGTTTGACGTGATCGCCCACGGTATGCGCCGAAATCTCCAGCAACTCGGCGGTTTCGCCATAGGTGTAACCGCGCGCCAGCGCGAGCAGCACCTCCTGCTCGCGTGCCGTGAGCGAAGCCAGACGGGCCTCGGCAGCCGAACGCGGCGAGTTTTTGTTCGCCGATCGCAATCGCGCCAGCACATGCGCCGCCACCGATGGCGTGAGCGGCGCGCCACCGGCCATCACCTCATCGATTGCCGCCAGCATTTCCTCCGGATCGGCCTGCTTGAGCAAGTATCCGGCGGCTCCCAGCTCGATGGCGCGCAGCACGGTCGCCTCATCGCCCATCACCGTGAACACGATCACCTTGCAGCCGGTGGCGTTGAATGGCCGGATCAAATCCAGCCCGCTGCCATCCGGCAGGCCGATGTCCAGCAGCAACGCATCCAAGGGCGGTATCGCGGCCGCCGCGGCACAGCTGTCAGCAGAGAGCGCCAATTCCCAACCCAGCCGCCGCTCGATGGTGGAACGCACAGCGGCGCGCAGGATCGAATCGTCCTCGACCAAACCCACTCGCAATGCCGGTGGTGCGCTCATCGCTGCCAGAATGGCGCCGACGAGGGGCGCTGTAAAGCGCTGCCGCACCCGCTGGCGCCGGGCGGCAGACTGGCGCTGTTGTGTCGCCTTGGCCTGTGCAAGGGTTTCGAACCACCCATTTGGCGCTGGCCGCGATCTTTGAGCGTGCGTCGACCACGCGAACGGGTGCGACCAGCGCATCGGCATCGGCGCGCGCCGGACATGAACGCGATGCCGTTCGATAAACTGCGAATGCGCCTGCAAAAACCGCGCTGATCGGGCATCGTCGCAGTGGGTGAGACTGGCCTTCAGTCCGATACGCCATTGCCGCTGCACAATCGACTTTCATGCTCCACATTTACCGCTCCAGCCGCTTGGAACATCTGGCCGAACGCCTGAGCGCCCGCCTGTATCGCTCGCGGCCGGCGAATGCGTTGGCGCCACAGACGGTGGTGGTTGGTCACCCGGGTATGCGGCGCTGGTTGCTGGCGTGGCTGGCGAATCATCCCTTGCCGGGATTACCGGCGATCGCGGCGAACATCGATGTACTGCTGCCGGGCGAATGGGTGGAGCGTGTGGCGCGCAGCCGCCAGATCGCGGGCGGCGGCCCTGGGTATCGCCGCGCGGCGCTGCGTTGGCGCATCGATGCAGTGTTGCAGCGCGAGCCGCCAGCGGCGCTCGCAGCGTTCCTGGCCGGCGGCGATGCGCGCAAACGCTTCGCGCTGGCCGATCGCCTCGCGGCGCTGTACACGCAGTATCTGATCTATCGCGGCGACGTCATCGAGCGCTGGCAGCGCGGCCAGGATGGCGATCTGTTGTCCTGGCAAGGCGCGCTGTGGCGCGAACTGCGGATGGGCCTGGGCGATGGCCATCGCCTCGATCAGACGCACGCGTTGCTGCGCGCGCTCGATAGCGGGCCCACAGAAGCGGTGGAGTTTTTCGGCCTGTCGCACTTGCCGCCGGACGTGCTGGCGATCGTCTCGGCCTACGCCAGGAACGCCGATGTTGCGATTTACTTTTGCGATCCGTGCCGCGAGCTATGGCCGTTGCTGCCGACCGGGCGCGCGCCACTGGCGAGCGAGTTGGACGGCGTGGACTATTGGCAGACCGGCCATCCCCTCTTGAGCGCGTGGGGTCGGCTCGGCCAGCACTTTGCGTTGGCGTTGAACGAGATGGGCGCAATCGACGACGCGCGCGATGCGCGCGAGCTCGATGCTTCCAGCACCCTGCTCGCCCGCGTGCAAAACTCGGTGCGCACGCTCACGCCTCTCGCCGGGAGCTGCGATATCGGCGATGCCAGTTTGCGCGTGCACGTCTGCGCGACCCGCCTGCGCGAGCTTGAGGCGCTGCGCGACGCGCTGCTCGATGCGCTGGCGCGCGACCCCACGCTCAACCCGGCGGACATCGTGGTGATGGCGCCGTCGATGCACGAATACGCCCCGCTGCTGCGGGCGCTGCTTGGTCCGTCGGGACTGGCTGCGCTGCCGTATCACATCGCCGACGCACCGCCCGCCGAGCAGCCGTACCTCACCGCCTTCGCTGCGCTGCTCGACTGGCCGCTGCGGCGCTTCGCACGTTCGGAGGTGCTGGATTTCTTGCGGCTGCCGCCGTGCGCGAGACGATTCAGCCTGCGCGACACTGCAGCGCTCGAACACTGGATCGATCGCGCTGGCGTGCACTTCGCGCTGGACGCCACCATGCGCGACGAATTGGGCGCTGGCACGGAGACGCAGAACACCTGGGCGTTCGGCATCGAGCGCATGTTCGCCGGCTGGGCGCTCGGCGATGTCGACGCGCTGATCGAGGGCGTACGGCCTGCAGCGCCGATCGAAGGGCCGGGGGCTTCGGAACTGGGCGCACTCACGGAGTTGCTTAAACTTCTGGCCGACTGGCGCGCCTACGCCAAACACGCGCGCCCTTTGCGCGAGTGGGCGCGCGCACTGGAGGCAATCTGCGAAAGCGTACTTGCCATCGATTCTTTCGACACCGACGAGCAGTCGGCGCAAGCAGTGGTCGCCCGTTGCATCGCCGACCTGGAGCGTGAAGCGCGCGATGCCGCGCACACTGGACCGGTGGCCTTCGCGGCAGTCCGCAGCGCACTGCAAAGCGCGCTGGACGAGCACGCCAGCGATCCACCCTGGTTCAACGGCGGCGTGCGTTTCTGCGGGCTGGTGCCGCAGCGTTCGGTGCCGTATCGCGTGGTTGCGATCCTCGGTCTCAACGACGGCGAGTTTCCGCGCGTACGTTCCGCAGCGCTGGATTTGATCGAAGCGCGACCGCGCATCGGCGATCGTTTGCCGACGCTAGACGACAAATACCTGATGCTCGAAGCGCTGATGAGCGCGCGCCAGATGCTGCATCTGAGTTACCTCGGCATCGACGCCGGCAGCGGCAGCATGCGAAACCCGGCGCAACCGCTGCAAGCGCTGCTCGATTTTCTTCCCACCAGCGGCGAGTGGCGCGTCGAGCACGCCTCGGCGGTGGATGGGCGCTATGGCAGCGATCCGCGTTATCCCACTTTCGCCGCGCTGGATGCGTCGGCAGCGCGGCGGCGATTCTCGATCGGCACCGTACCGACCATGACGGAGACCTCTGGCGACTTCGATCTTGCCGCCTTGCGCGAGTTCTATCGTCGGCCCGCCCGACATTACCTGCAAACCGAGCTGCGCATCGATTTGCGCGCCCTCGACAGCGACGAGGAGGGCGACGACGATCCGCTCGACACTCTGCCCCAGGCCGAACGCTTCGCTGCAGGCGAGTGGATCGGTATGGCGCTGGCGAGCGGCGGCGATGTCAGCGTCGTCCCGCCGCAGTGGCGCGACGGCCACCTGCCGCCAGGCCCGGCGGGCGAGCGTCTGCTCGCCAAGCGCCGCGAGCGTGTCGACCAGGATTTACGGCAGCTGCGCACCGAGCCGTTGCTGCGCGGCCGGGTTGCACGGATTCCGCTCGACATCGATCTTGGCTTGCGCGGAGCGCGCGTGCGCGGGCGTATGCGATATCTGCACGAGAATCAAGGCCGCGAGTTCTTCCTGGCGTTCGCCACACGAGCGGCGCACTTCGGGCATTGGCTGCCGCTGCTGATCGAGTGGAAGCTGCATGCCGAATTGCGCGGCAAGGCGGCGCCGGTGTTGTTCTACGAACGGCCGCAGAACGATCTGGTTTCGCATCCGCAGCTTGAGCTTTTGCCGCGCACCAGGCCGGCGCGCGAGCGGCGCCTCTGGTGGCTGCTGGCGCACGCCGGCACGCCGGACGCGCTCGCCGCTCATTTCTTGCCGAAGACCAGCTACGCCTTCGCCACCAAAGGCTGGCGTGGCGCGCAATCGACGTTCGAGTCGGAGCTGAAGTTCGATCCGTACGCTGCCAGACTGATTTCTCCTGAGCTCCTCGCACCCGGCACGCCCGCTGCCGAACGCTTCGAGCGCTTTGCGCTGCGTGCGCTGGCGGTGATCGAGGGGAAAGGGCCATGAACGCCTTCGATTGGCGCACCATCGCCCTCGACGCACCGGCCTTGATCGAAGCCAGCGCCGGCACCGGCAAAACGTACACGATTGCGCTTTTGTACCTGCGCCTGATCTGCGAGCGCGACGCGCCGACAAACTCGGTTCTGGTATCGACGTTCACGGAACTGGCCGCCAGCGAACTGACCGAGCGCATCGCCGCGCGACTCAAGCAAGCGCTGGCTGCGCTCGATGGAAACAGCGGCGATGCGGCGCTCGACGCCTATCTGGCCACGCTCGATCCGGCGCGCACGCGCATGCGGCTGCAGTTGGCATTGAGCCAGATCGAGCGCGCGCCGATCGGCACGATCCACAGTTTTTGTCGACGCGTGCTGCGCGATTTTCCGGAGGACACAGCGCGCGGCCTGACGCTCGGCCAGGCCGTCTCTGGAAGCGCGCTGGTGGATGAGTGTGTGGAAGATTTCTGGCGTCGCCGCGTCCTGCCCGATCCCGATCCGCGCCTGGTCCACGCCGACCTCGGCAGACTCAAGCGCAACGTGCGCGAGCTGCTGGCGGCGGGCGATGCGCGCGTCGAGGCGCCCACCTTCAGCGATTTCGAGTTGCCGGAGAAATTGCGCACATCCAAGGCGATTGCCGTGATGCGGGCGGTTGCGGGCGACACGCGCCGAATCGCCGCCGGCAGGCGCCAGGTGAGCGCGCGCCTGCGCGAGCTTTGCGCTGCGCTCGAGCAAGGCGAAATGCCCGATCAAAAGTGGTGCCAACAGGCCGCGAAAAACTTCACGCTGGCCAATCTGCGCCAGCAGGAAGCCGCGCCAGGTGCATTGGCCTCGGTGGCGTGGTTTGCCGATTTGCAGCGCTTCGCTTATGCGCACGCGCAACCCGCAAGCGTGGTCAGCGCAGCGCTGGCGCGCGAGGCGCTGGATGCCGTGAAGCTGGACGTCGAACGGCGACTCGACGCCAGCGACACGCACACGTTCGATGCGCTCATCGATGGTGTGTTGCGGGCGCTGGAGGCGCCCACCGGCGAGGCCTTGGCGAGGCGGCTCCAGCAGCACTACAGCGCTGCATTGATCGACGAATTTCAGGACACCGATCCGCGCCAGTGGCGCATTTTCGAGCGCCTGTTCGGATCGCGCACGCTGCTGTTGATTGGCGATCCCAAACAAGCGATCTACCGTTTCCGCGGCGGCGACTTGCTGACCTATCTGGCCGCGAAAGCAAGCATTCCTCAGGAACGGCAATACCGGCTCGCATACAACTTCCGCAGCGACCCCCGATTGTTGCAAGCATTGAATGCCCTATATGCGAACGCGGATTGCGACCCGTTCTTCGGCGCTGGCATCGACTATGTGCCGCTGCTGCCGGGAGAACCGGCGCGCCCGCCGGGCTTGAACGACCGCCAGGAGCCGCTCAGGATTCGGCGCTTCCGCAGCGAAGGTGCGCCGCTCCAGGCGCGCGACGAGGCCGCGCTGACTGCATGCGCCAACGACATCGTCGAGCTGCTGAACGCCGCGCCGCGCATCGCGGAGCGCGCCCTGAGTCCCGGCGACATCGCGGTGCTTTTGTCCACCAACGATCAAGTCAAGGACCTGCGTGCGCTGCTGGAATACCGCGGGGTGCCGGTGGCGGCCAGCAGCAACGAAAGCGTATTCGCCAGTCGTACTGCATCCGACGTGCAGCTGCTGTTACATGCGCTCATGCATCTCGGGCGCGACAGCGCGCGGCGCGCGGCGCTCGCTACGCCATTGCTGGGCCTGGATGCGCTGGCCATCCACCGCCTGGATGGCGATCCGGCGCTACAAGGGCGCTGGTCGCAGCGCCTGGTCGACTGGCGCCGCGCTTTCGATTCCGGCGGCATCGCTGCCGTGCTCGCCGCTCTGCAGCGCGACGTGGGATCGCAGTGGCGCCAGCTCGACATTGGCGAGCGCATCGCGACCGACGTTCGGCACTTGCTGGAATTGAGCGCGGCCGCAGCTGGGACGGTGCCGGAGCAATTCGAATGGTGGCAGTCGCAGCGCGCCGAAGCCCACGACGGGCTCGATAGCGAGTCCGGGCGCGAGCGCCTGCTGCGCATTGCCAGCGACGGGCAACGTGTGCAGCTGCTCACCGTGCACAAGGCCAAAGGGCTTGAGTTTCCTTGCGTGTTTGTACCGATGGCCTGGCGCCCACCGCGCGACAAGGCCCCGGCGATGCTGCGTGTCGCCGAAAATGGCGTGCGCATTTACGACTTGGGCAGCCCGAAACACGACGAGCGCAAGGAACAGCACTTGCGCGAAGACGAACAGGAAAACGGCCGGCGTTTGTACGTGGCGCTCACCCGCGCTGCGCATCGGTTGTATATCTACACCGACGCAATCGCCGGCGATAAGCGCCGCGGCGAGCTGGCGGCGCTGGTCGATGCAGCGGCCATCGAAGCCGACGGGGTTGAGGACAGTACCGTTGTCGATCGCGCCGGCCCGGCGCGCTGGCATGCGCCAGCGAGCGCGGCGATAAGCCCCATACCAGCTCGCGCATTGCCAGCACTGCCGGCGCGCATCGCGCAGCTCAGCTTCAGCGCACTCACGCGGCACCTCGACGCAGCACCGCGCGCTGGCGATGAGTCCGCAGAACTTCAGACCAATGCTGTGGAGGCGATCGCCGATGCCCATCCAGCGTTGCTTGAGATCGACCGCCTGCGCGGTCCACGATTTGGCAATGCGCTGCATCGGCTGCTAGAAGATCGCACGCCGCTCGATCGCATTGGCGACATCGGCGATGCGCTGGAGGAAGAAGGCCAGCCGCGCGGCGCCGCGGCACAAGTCGCCCAACTGCTCACCCGGACGCTCGACGCCGATCTGGGCGGCGGTTGGCGCCTGCGCGATCTGCCCAGCGCCGAGCAGCGCGCCGAACTCGGTTTTCAGTTTCGTGTGCGCGCAGGTCGCGCCCAGGACTTGTTCGCACTGGTCGGTCGCCGCGGCGCAGACGAGTCGCTCAAGGGCGCGATGGTGGGCTTCATCGATGTGGTCGCGCGTTGGCAAGGTCGCTATCACCTGATCGACTACAAGAGCAATGCGTTGGGGCTGACCTTGGACGACTACCAGGGCACATCGCTGGATCGCGCCATGCAGGCGCATCAATACGATCTGCAAGCACTGATCTACGGCGTGGCCCTGCACCGCTACTTGGGCTATCGGCTCGACGACTACACGCCACAGCGCTATCTGGGCGACAGCATTTACCTGTTCGTCCGCGGGCTGGATCTGGCACCCGGTGCCGGCGTCTGGCGCCGACCGATCGATATCGCGCGGGTGCTCGCTGCCGATCAATTGCTGGAGGGCAGCGCGTGATGGTGAAGGCGCGCTGATGTATACACGGCGTACCGCGTCCGGAATTCGCACGGAGCCGCTCAACATGATCCGCCAAACCCGAACCCGCGCCGCGCTATGCGCACTTGCCTTGCTGCTCAGCGGCTGTGCGACACAACTGGTAAAGACCGGCCCGCAAAGCGTCGATGGCATTGCGCTCGACTCGCCGCTGACCTGGACCAGCTTCGGCAGCAAAGGCGAGCGCGTCTGGACGCGCGATGGCTCGCCACTCAACACGCTGCGGATCATCGCGGATCTCGAACCCGGCCGGCCGCTCTTCGGCACCGAACGCCGCGTCGGTGTCGAGGGCGTACGCTTCGCCAAGGGGCTCTCGCGCGTGGCCACGCTGGAGTTGCTCGTCGAAGGCCTTAGAGCCGCCGGCTGGGACAACGTCGAGACCGTCAGCACGGAGCCGGCCACCCTCGGCGGCAAACCTGCATTGCGGGCCGAACTCACGCTGGCCCGTCCCAGCGGCCTGCGCTATCGCGCGCTGTTGCTGGCCGAAAGCGCCGACGACACGCTCTCGCTGCTGCTGTTCACCGCGCCAGAGGAACACTACTTCAACCGCGACCGCGCAGCCGTCGAGCAGATTTTTGCCTCGGCGCGTTAGCTGTCTGGCGAGCTGGTGAGCCGGCGAGCATCGTCCTCGACAGGCGCTGGTCACGAACGAATACGTCACATATCCCCGCCGCCGGAGGCCAGCAGTTCAATGCGCACCACGATTCTCGCCCTGCTCACCGCCATCCTCGCCGCCTGCGTCAGCGTTGCGCCAAAGCCGTCGTCAACTGCGTTGGCACCGGCAGATGACTCGGCGTTGGTGACCGCTGAGCGCATCGCGCACGATCTCGGCGGCATTTGGAGCAACGCCAGGCAATACAGTGCGGCGAGCCCCACCCTCAAAGTACCGCCCTCGGTAGACGGCGACTGGCTCGATCTGCAACACGCCCGTTTTGCGAGGGTCGTCGCGCCGGCTCTCGGCGACACCGTGCTGTATCTGGAATGGCGCAAAGCCAACGCTGGCGGCGACATCACCCGTCAACGTATCTGGAGCTTTCACCAGCGCGATGGCGAGCTGCGCATGGACTTCTACGCCTTCGTCGACGGCGCGCCGTACGCCGGCAGGAGCAACGATCCCTCGGCGTTCGAAACCCTGAACACGACCCAGCTCCGCGGCTACGGCCCCGCCTGCGCCTTGCGCTTCATGCCCACCGACACCGGGTGGCGCGGCGAGATCACAGCAAGCGAGTGCACGCTGACCGCCCAATCGGGCCGCAAAATGGGCATCGACGCCCGCATCGAACGCAGCGGCAACGCCTTGCACTACCAAGAATCGGGGCGCCTGGAAACCGGCGCTTATGCGTTCCGCGTCCCGCCCACACGCCCCTATGTTTTTGAGCGGGAATAGCTCGCTATCCGTTCGCTCTTGCAGCGCATCACTGGTTCGGCGCCGTCAGCAGCTCGTAGGGCGAGTTGCTGCGCGTGAAGCGACCACCTTCGGGGCCAGTGTAGGTGACGTCGAAGCTCACGCGGTTGGCAGGCGATGGGCCTTGGATGGGTTGGGTCAGATTCACCGTCATCGTGCCGATTTGCGTGTCGGTCAGAGACACCGGGCAGGAGCGGCAGTAACCGCGGCGCTCGAACACTGGAATGGTCTGCCCAGGCGTGTAGTTGTCGGCCGAACCGTAAGCCCAGCGCCCGGCGTTGGTCGCGTCCGGGAAGTACAGGGCTTTGAACAGGAAGCGACCGCCCCCGGCGCGCGCCACCGTGGCCACACTCGCACCCCAGCCCGCGTCTGCCTCGCCGGCATACCAGGTGCCGGTCAGATCGCTGCCGGGACGCTGCGAGCGCGGAACCAATTCCTCGATACACCACGCCGCCGTTTGCCCGCCAAGCGTGAAGCGGAGCGACCCCAAGGTGCCGACGCCAGCGCGACTAGTGCCATCGCGACAGGCCGGCGAGTCGGCAGCTTGATTGAAGTCCAGGCGCACCGTCCCGGACTGATCGGCAACCACCTGCGAGGGCGAACCTGGCGCCACATAGCGATAGCGCAACAGCGATTGCCCACCCGCCGTGAGCCCGGCCTGGAACACGCCATCGATCAGCGAACCCAGGGCCAGATACCATTCGGGACGGCCTTGCGCGTCGTAGGTGTAAAACGCGAGCGTGTATACGTCGTAGCCGTTGGCATCGGTACGCACGCGTTGGAAGTCGAATCCATGCCCATCGCGATCGCGGTCGTACCACAGGCCCGAATACGGAGCTGCGTACGTCGGCGGCGATGTCGGCGCCGGATCCCAACCTGCCGCATACAGCATCGGCACACCCAGGCCCAGTTGGCGATTGCCGCGTGCCAGGCCCAGCGAGGGCGTCATCAACTGGCCGATGTAAAACTCGCTCAGATGCGACACCGACGAACCTGGGCGAATGGGGTTGGGAGTGAACATCAGCACGCCTGGATAACCAGAAGGTGTGTTCTGTGGCGAGTTTGCGGCGCGATCGTCGATCCACGACAAGCCGGTGATGCCGACCATCACATCCGCGCGCTGCGCGTTGGTCAGGCGCGTGAACTGCGGATTCGGAAACACCCGGTTGTCGACCATTTGCCGGGCAAAGATGTCGTCGCGATCGAACGGCAACGAGCCGACCGGTCCGTTGTTGTTCGCGGTGAGTCGTACCAGGCTGATGAACCCCAGCCCGTGACCCAGCTCGTGCACCGACACACCGACGAAGTCGACGCTGCCGGGAGGCACCGCGTTATAGCCCAGGTAGTACTGCGCACCGCCCAGCACACCTGGCTCGCCGATGCGCTTGTTGTAGGTGATGGTCATGTCGGTGACCGAGGCGCAACTGCCGCCCTGCAGGGCGCAGGCGCGCGTGCCGCCCAGGCGCGAGGCCGGGGCGCTGGAGTAGAACGCGTACTTCGAGGGCAAGTACGGGGCGGCGGGTAGCGAGCCGCCGCTGCTGAACACCAGCGTGTTGTCGTCGAGCAGGAAGTTATCCGGCGATGCCGCCGCCAACGTCGCGCCCGTGGCCTCGGCATTCAAGTTATCCCAGCAGCCGCGAACGATGATCGGCGTTTCGCTGTCGAATCCCGCTGCCAGCTGGCGCAGCGATTCGATCATCGCGTTGCGCCGTTGCTCGCCGCGCGTGGTGCCAGGATTGCCGCCCACCGGCGTCACCGGTGTTGGGTCGTTCCACGGCGCGATATCGCAGTCGCTCGCCGGCAAATCGAAACGCACCTGGAATTCGACGGGTTTGGGCGCCTCGGTGGTTGCTTCGACCTTGATGCGCGCATTGATCTGCCGCGGCGCAAAACTGACGACCGCCAGATACCAGCGGCCACCCCGAGCCGGCTGCTTGTTGCTGCGGCCAACCGTGATCGCCTCTTCGTCGCCGCCGCTGATCGCGTAATAGTGCGCCTGCTCGCTGAGCTCATCGAGCGACATCGGCTGGCCGTAAGCGTTCAGCGGCGTAAAGCGCGAGCCGAAGCGCAAGAACAAATCGAGGTCCTCATCGCCCGAATCGTTGTCCAGCTCGACCTTGATCTTGGTTGTGCCCGGCGGGATATCGACATGCAGCCCGGTCGTGTAGGCGTTCGCCGGCAACGCGAACGTCGTACGCTGCCCAAGCGTCAGGCCAGCGGTTTGCGCCGCAGCGTTGGCGGCCATCAGCAGCAAAAAGCCAGCGATCAGAACACGCATCTCACCGCTCCCTTTGTACGCTGGGTTTGGTGAAGCGCAAATCCGCTCCGGTCGCCGCTGCGCAGTTGTAGCTGATGCGACCATCGCTCCCCAGCGTAGCGCGCACCGCATGCACGGCTTCAGGGCGCTGGATGCTGGCGACACGATGGGTTTTGTCGACACGCGTTGCCAGTGGCTGCGTGTCGACGGCGATGGTCGCGTCGGCTGCTGCCACGCTCTGCGCGGCGCCGAGCGCCGCAATCCAAAGGAGCTTCATCGAATCTCTCCGGCCCGTCATTGAAAGGAGATTACGAAATTCGGCGTTAAGCCGCGTCAAATCCACCAGCTCAGCGCGAATACCCCAAGCATTGTGAAGGCTAAGCCGATCTTCGCCACCGAACCGATCAAAAAACCCAGCCACGCGCCTACGCCAGCTTTGGCCGCCTGCTGCAACTGTTTGCCGGCGATCAGTTCGCCCGCCAACGCGCCCACGAAGGGGCCGACGAGCAGGCCGATGAATCCGAAAAACAGACCCAGCAGTGTGCCGACGGCTGCGCCGGCCACCGCAAGCTTGCTGGCGCCGACCTTTTTGGTGCCGAGCAGCGTGGCCACAAAGTCCACGACCAGCGCCAGCGCTGTCAGCAGCCCGAGAATCAGCAACGTAAACCAGCCGATGCGCACGAAGTCATCGACCCAAGCCGCGAGCAGCAGTCCAGCGAAAACCACCGGCAAGCCAGGCAGTGCGGGAAGAATGGTGCCGGCCAGCCCGATCAGAACGAGCAACGCGGCAAGTACGTAAAGTGCGATGTCCATATCGCGGATGTTACCGACGCAAACGTCAAGCGCACCGTGCCGAACGTCTATGATCCGCTGCCTGTTCTTGCCGGAGCCGCTGCCCATGTCGCTGAAGCAAACGCCGCTGAATGCCGCGCACCGCGCGCACAACGCCAAGCTGGTGGATTTCGGCGGCTGGGAAATGCCGCTGCACTATGGCTCGCAGATCGAAGAGCACCATCAGGTGCGGCGCGATCAGGGCATGTTCGATGTCTCGCATATGACCGTGGTCGATCTCACCGGCGAGCGTTGCCGGGCGTTCTTGAAAACACTCGTCGCCAACAACGTCGACAAGCTCAAGACCGCCGGCAAGGCGCTCTACACCTGCATGTTGAACGAACGCGGCGGCGTGATCGACGACTTGATCGTGTACTTCATGCGCGAGGATTTCTTCCGTCTCGTGGTCAACGCCGCCACACGCGAGAAAGACCTCGCATGGATTCGCGCCCAGGCCGGCGCCTTCGGTATCGACGTGAAAGAGCGCGAAGACCTGGCGATGATTGCCGTGCAAGGCCCGAACGCGCGCTCGACGGTGGCGAGCTTGCTCGGCGAGCAGAATGCGGCCGCTCTCGCGCTGGGTCGATTTGCGGCGCTGCAGGCCGGCGACCTGTTCGTCGCGCGCACCGGTTACACCGGCGAGGACGGCTTCGAGATCGTGCTGCCAGCAACCGCTGCCGCCGATTTCTGGGCGCGCCTGCATGCCGCCGGCGTGAAACCCTGTGGCCTTGGCGCCCGCGACACGCTGCGCCTGGAGGCCGGCCTGAATCTGTATGGACAGGACATGGACGAAAACGTAACGCCGTTTGAGGCCAATCTTGCCTGGACCGTTGCGCTCGATCCGCCCGATCGCGATTTCATCGGGCGCGGTGCACTGGAAGCGCAGAAGGCGCGCGGCGTCGAGCGCGTCATGGTGGGCCTGATCATGGACGAAAAGGGAGTGCTTCGGCATGGCCAGGTCGTGCACACCGACAAAGGTATCGGCGAAATCCTGTCCGGAACCTTCTCGCCCACCTTGAGCAAAGCGATCGCCTTGGCGCGCGTGCCTGCAGGCGCCAGCGGCGAGGCGCAAGTCGACATCCGCGGCAAACTGATGCCGGTGCGCATCTGCGGGGCGAGCTTTGTGCGCGAGGGCAAAGCCGTGTGAAGCGATTGTAGGTTGTTGGTTCGCGGTTGTTGGCAACAACAGCGGCGCGACCAACGACCAACCGCCAGCAACCGAAATATCACCGACAAGGAACACAGCCATGAACCTCTACACCGCCACAGTGCCGCCGATCGCGCACGCCTTGAACAACTTGAGCGCGATGCTCGATAAAGCCGCGACCCATGCGACTGCGATCGGTTACGAGGCCGACCAACTCCTGGGCCAACGTCTGATCGTCGACATGTTCCCGCTGCAGCGGCAAGTGCAGATCGCCTGCGATTTTGCGCGTGGCGTGCCGGCGCGGCTCGCAGGCATCGATGTCCTGAGCCAGCCCGACACCCAGCAATCGATCGCCGAGTTGAAGCAGTTGATCGAGGTGTCGATCGGCTTCGCCAAGAGTATCGATCCGGCAGCCATCGAGGCCGGCGAGGAGCGGGTGATCGTGCTGCGTCCGGGCACGCCCAACGAACGTCGCTTCAAGGGCAGCGATTATCTGGTGCATTACGGGCTGCCGAACTTCTACTTCCACCTGACCTCCGCATACGCGATCTTGCGCGCCAATGGCGTTCCGCTCGGCAAGAAGGACTTTCTGGGGAGCCTGCCGACGCTGTGAGCGACACCAGGCTGCGACAGGATGGTTTTCGCGAGCGTGGCGATCGGGTCACGCGACTGGAGACCTTTGTCGACGCCGCATTTGCCTTTGCGGTGTCGATGCTGGTCATCAGCGTTGGGGACGTGCCGGAAACCATCGCTGAGCTCAAAGAGGCGCTGAAGCTGATTCCGGCCTTTGCCGCCAGCTTCGCCTTGATCATGGTGTTCTGGCGCGGGCACGACGAGTGGAGCCGACGCTACGGTATAGACGATGCCTACAGCAGCAATCTGAGCGTGTTGCTGGTGTTCCTGGTGCTGATCTTCGTTTATCCGCTGCGGATGATTTTCAGCGGCTTTTTTGCCTTGATCAGCGGCGGCTTCTTTCCGTCGGAGGTGAGGCTGATCAGCTTGAGCGATGTGCGCTGGTACTTCGGCAGCTTCGCGGTGGCCATGGCCGGCATGGGCACGATCTTGATGTTATTGACGCGGCATGCCGCGCGCCAGGCCGACATCCTGGCGCTCACTCCGATCGAGCGCGTCATCACCAGCGCATCGCTTTGGGGCTGGACGGCAGTCGTGTTGGTCTCGTGCCTGTCGTTACTGGTGTGCCTGTTGCTGCCGGCAGGCGTTTCGCCGGTTCTTGCAGCCGCGCCAGGACTGGTCTTTTTCCTGTTGAATATCGTTCAGTGGTGGCTCGGGTATTGGGTGAGTCAGCAGCGTCGGCGCATCGCCGCCGAGCAAGGCTACGACGATTGAATGTGTTCAGCCGGGCTGCACGCGCAACGGCCCGGCGGCTGGTCGAAAAAACTCAGACGCGTTCGCTAACTTTTTCTCGGGCTGCAGCGTCCAAGCTTCGCATGCTGCACTTCTTCCGCCCCGACCCTGTTCATAGCTTCGATGCGCTGATCGCGCAGCGTAGCGCGCGCTGGTATGGCGCGTGCCTGCGCATCACCGGTCGGGCGGCGCTCGCCGAAGAGGCGGTCCAGGAAGCGCTGCTCAAAGCGTGGCGCCAGAGAGCGAGCTTCCGCGGCGAGGCGGAGGTCGATACCTGGGTGCACCGGATCGCGATCAATACTGCGATCGATCTGATGCGCCGCGAGCGCGGCGAGACATTGGATGAGAGCTTCGACGCGGCGCACGACGGCGCACATCGGGCAGGCGATCTCAAACGCGACCTCGACGCGGCGCTGACGCGCTTGACCGCGCTGGAGCGCACGATGTTCGTGCTCAAACACCACGAGGAGTGGTCGCTTGCCGAGATCGCCGACCATCTGGGATGCAGCGTGGATAGCGTCAAACAAGGGCTGTTCCGCGGCGTGCGCAAACTGCGCGGCGCGCTGGCCGATTGGCGAGGTGAATCATGATCGATGACGACGAGTTGCTGCTTTATCGACTAGGCGAGCACCCGGCGCCGGATGCCATTCGCCGCGCGCTGGAGGGCGATTCCGCGTTGCGTGCGCGCGATGCGGCGCTGCGCGCCGATCTGGACGCGTTGCGCGCGGTGCCGGTGCCGGCTCCCGCGGCGAGCATGCAGCGTTGGCGCGCAGCTTTGCATGGCGCCGTTGCGATGAAGCGTGCGCGACCGACGCGGCGCTTTGCGCCGATCGCGCTGGCGGCCGCTGCGCTGTTGCTGCTCGGCATCGGTGTCGGACGCTGGATTGCGCCCGACCAGACGGCGCCGATCCCGATCGTGGCCGCCGGTCCCGACAACGCTGGCGCGTTGCTGCATCTGGCGGCGACGCGCCGTGCGCTGGCTGCACTGCCGGGGGCCGAGGACCGTACCGCGCGCATCGAGGCCATCATCGCCGATAACCGATTGCACGCGCTGGCCGCCGAGCGCGCGGGCGACGTGCAGCTGGCGCGTGTGTTGCGCGCCTTCGAGCCGGTGCTCCTGCAATTGGCGAGCCTCGATGCCGACACCGATGCCGGCGTGCGCGCGCAACTCGATTTCGAAGCGCGCACGATGCAAACCAAACTGCGCGCCGCGCCGTCGAATGCAGTACAGCGCCTATGAAGGCGCGCATACGGAGAGTGGAAATGAAATCCTTAACGATGGCCGTGCTGCTTGCATTGTCGGGGCCGGCGCTGGCGCAACTAGGGCCTGACGGACGGCAATTGTCGGAGCAAACTCAAGTCCAGGCGGCCCAGGCGCGCGCCAAGGCCGAACTGGATGAGGCGCGCGCCAAGGCGGATGACGCGCGAGCACGCGCCGACCAGAAGCGCGCCCAGGCGCAACTGGAGCAGAGAGCTGCCGGGCAGCACGGGGCATTGATGCCACTGGATCCGCTTGGGGCGGGTGAACTGTCGGCGCGTGCGCCGAGCGAGGAGGAGGCGCTGGCGATCGCTGCGCTGGAGGGATTGATGGCGGCGCCGCCAGAGCGCGCGCTGCCGCTTTTGAAGCGCGTGCTTGGCGGACAGAAATCCGATCTGGTCAAGGCGCGTGCGCTATTCGTGCTGAGTCAGTTCGACGGCACTGAGGCGCAATCGATACTGCTGGATGTCGCCAAGCGCGGCTCCTTGCCGCTGCGTGGCGAAGCGGTGCGCATGATCGGCATCGGCGGTCGTCCCGAGGCGCTGGCTGCGCTGCAATCGATGTACGCCAGCGAACCGGCGCTGCGCGAGGAAATTTTGGGCGCTTACCTGATCGCCGGTCGCAAAGACGCGTTGCTGTCGCTGGCGCAGAACTCGAAGGGGGAAGATCTGGCCGCCATCGTGCGCACGCTCGGCGCGATGGGCGCCGTCGATGAGCTTCGCAAGCTGGGCGACGCAGGCAAGCACTCTGAGGCGCTGGTGCAGGCGTTTGCGATATCGGGCGATGTCAAGAGCCTGGAGAATCTGGCGCGAACCGCAAAGGATCGCAACATCCAGCTCGAAGCCGTGCGTAACATCGGCATTGCCGGCACCGGCGCGTCCGCGGCCCTCAGTTCGATCTATCAATCCAGCAGCGATGCGGAGATCAAGGAGGCCGCACTGCAGGGTTTGATGATCGCGGGCGATGAGAAAGGCCTGATGTCCCTGTACCGCAGCGCTAAATCGCCGGCCGAGAAAAAGCAGATTCTGCGCACACTGACGATGCTCGGCGGCGATGCCGCCATCGAGGCCATCGACGCGGCTCTGGGGAATGCGCCATGAGCATTGCCGACCTCAGTTTTATCATCGGCGCGGTGCTGTTCGTCTCGCTGAATGCGCTCGCCAGCGGTCGCATCGAACCTGGGGACGGCTGGTCGAGCTGGCAGATCGATCTGCCATCGGGCACGCGCACCTGGTGCTGCATCGAAGGCGAGGATTGGCGCGGCAAAGGCCGACAATGCGATCTCGATCGACGCTCGCTGAGCTTCACCGATTTCGGGACGGACGGCGCGGCGCGAGTGTATGTGCGTCTGGAGGGCGGCGTGCTGCGCGATGTGCGCGTCTACGCCGACGCCTGCCCGGTCAAGAGCCGTCAAGCCGTTGTCGACCTTGGGTTGCGCGACACCGATGCCAGTGCGCGATTCATCGCCACCGCCGACATCGACCACGAGAGGCTGTATCCAGCGCTCGTAGCCCACGGCAACGATGTGGCCGCCGCTGAACTGGAGGCGCGAGCAGTCCGCAGTCGCGGCGAGGAGCGACAGCAAGCATGGTTCTGGATCGGCCAACTGGCGCGCCCAAGCGCCGAAGCGGTATTGCTGCGCGCACTCGACGGCGCCAACGACGACCCGGAGGAACTGATATTCGCGTTATCGCAACTGCCCGGGGACCGCGGCACGGATGCTCTGCTCCGCGTACTCAAGAGCGCATCCCAGGACCTTGAGACGCGCAAACGTGCGCTGTTCTGGCTCGGCCAAAGCGACCATCCACGGGCGCAAGAGGCGATCGCAACGATCTTGAACTGAGTTGCTGCCGGGGAAACCCGGCCCGCAGAGCTTGAAGCGCGACAGGCAAGAAGCGGGCTGGCCCTGGCTAGCCCGACCTGCGCGAGTTCGCATATGCGCCGGGCGCGCCGCGAGCTGACCGGTCCACGGTGGACGCGTTCGTGCCGGTCTGCAAATCGCAAGATCGAACAAGCATCGCGGCACGAGGCATACTTCCGCGCATGCGACCGATACCTCCCACACCATCAAGCAAAAAACTGCCAGGCCTTGGGGATTACCTGCGCGAAGCATTTCGCTGGCGCTGGAATCTGCTCGCGCTGGGCGCCGGCACCGTGTTTGCGATGCTTTCGCCGAATCCCGGCGCGCTGGTACCGCTGGTTATTGCCGCCGAGTTGGCCTACCTGGGCGGATTGATCTCGATCCCGAAATTCCGCAGCTACGTGGATCGGAAACTGATTGGCGTCGACCCCGAGTGGACCGAGCGCGCGGAAGATTCTCAAAGCCTGCTGACCAGGATCCTGGCCGAGCTGGCGCCGGGTCCACGCGAGCGGTTCATGAAACTGCGGCAGCGCTGCCTGAATCTGCGGCGCATAGCGCGCGGTGCCGCGGCCGGACAGGCCGAGACGCCAGAGGCCGACGACTTGCGCGGCGGTGGGCTCGACAAGTTGCTGTGGGTATTCCTGCGCCTGCTGTACGCGCAGCAGAGCCTGTGGAAGTTCCTGGAGCACACCGATCGCGGCGGCCTGGAGAAGCAGCTCAAGGATCTGGAAGCGCGCCGAGCAGCCATGGCCGATAGCACGGACGAGCGCATCAAGCGCTCGCTCACGGATGCCATCGCCACCACCACGATGCGTCTCGATAATCTCAAGAGCGCCGAATCCAATAGCGAATTCGTCGGCCTGGAGCTGGAGCGAATCGAATCGAAAATACTTGCCTTGAGCGAGATGAGCGTGAACAACCAGAACCCGGACTTCATCAGCACGCAAGTCGACTCGGTCGCCGAGAGCATGACCCACGCCGAACTCGCGATCCGCGATTTGAACGCGATCACCGGGCTGTCCAGCCCAGAGATGGCGGCGCCGAAGATGCTGACGGAATAGCGCCGCCGCAGCTTATGGCTTTTGGGTACGCGGACCCATGGTCCGCAGCTTTGGCTTCTAAGGTACGCGGACCCACGGTCTGCAGCTTTTGCTTCTAAGGTACGCGGACCCACGGTCCGCAGCTTTGGCTTCTAAGGTACGCGGACCCACGGTCCGCAGCTTTTGCTTTGCGCATCCTGGTACGCGGACCCACGGTCCGCAGCTTTGGCTTCTAAGGTACGCGAACCCATGGTCCGCAGCTTTTGCTTTGCGCATCCTGGTACGCGGACCCACGGTCCGCAGCTTTGGCTTCTAAGGTACGCGAACCCATGGTCCGCAGCTTTTGCTCCTAAGGTACGCGGACCCACGGTCCGCAGCTTTTGCTCCTAAGGTACGCGGACCCACGGTCCGCAGCTTTTGCTCCTAAGGTACGCGGACCCACGGTCCGCAGCTTTGGCTTCTAAGGTACGCGGAAGCTGCGAACCGTGGGTCCGCCCCCAAAGCGCCGCGATTAGGCCGGTCTGCTTTCGGCTTTACTGGCGCTGCTCCAGCGCCATTGCTCTGGTCGTTCACAGAGTTTCGCCTTCACTGGATTCATGCGAATGTATTCGCGCACCAGCGTTAGGTGTGCCTCGTTGCGCACGTAGCGATCGAAGTAATCCTGCATCCAGAAAGCGCCAGTGCGGTTCAAGACGCGGTTCGCGCGCCGGGCCGAGTGCGATTTCCAGCCCTGGACGATCGCGGCTAAGCGATACCCGAGCAGCACTTCGACGAGCACATGGACGTGATTGGGCATCACGCACCATTCGAGCAAACGATATTGCTGACCATCAAAGTGCAGCAACACACGTTCGACGATAGCGCCGATCCTTGGGTCCTTTAGCCAACAATCGCCGATGCCCGCATCTTCGTAGTCGGCGATCTGCGCCATCAGCTGATCCTGCCGGGATCTGGCGGGATCGAGTTCGACGATCTCGTCGCGCCAGCGTTCAATGAGCGCCAAGGGCACGCTGTCATGCAGTCGAAAGGTGATGCTCTGGAGCTTTTCGGGCGAGTCGAAATGTGGATGGTAGCCGCGCGAATGCCAGCCGCGGTGTGGATACTCTTGACGTGCGGACCCTTCGTCCGCTGCCGTCGTTTCGGCGTTGTCGTCGGCGACGATCATGTGTGCGAGGATAGTTGTGTTAGTGAGCCAAAGCTGCGGACCATGGGTCCGCGTACCTTAGAAGCCAAAGCTGCGGACCATGGGTTCGCGTACCTTGGATGCCAAAGCTGCGGACCATGGGTCCGCGTACCTTAGAAGCCAAAGCTGCGGACCATGGGTCCGCGTACCTTAGAAGCCAAAGCTGCGGACCATGGGTCCGCGTACCTTAGAAGCCAAAGCTGCGGACCATGGGTTCGCGTACCTTGGATGCCAAAGCTGCGGAGCATGGGTCCGCGTACCTTAGAAGCCAAAGCTGCGGACCATGGGTCCGCGTACCTTAGAAGCCAAAGCGGCGGAGCATGGATTGGTGAACTGCAGGAGCAAAAGCAGTACGCCGCGTCGCGCTATAGTCTTGCGCCTCAGACTAAGGCCAAGGAGACGAGCGATGAGCGTAGGTGCACCGGTGGTTCCTGAAGGCGGCGCGAAGATTACGATCGACGATGCCGGCAAGCTCACCGTACCGAACAATCCCATCATCCCGTTCATCGAAGGCGATGGCACGGGCCCCGATATCTGGCGCGCCAGCGTTCGGGTGTTCGACGCGGCCGTGGCCAAATGTTATGGCGGCGCGCGCAAGATTCACTGGATGGAAGTGTACGCGGGTCAGAAGTCGAACGATGAGTTCGGCACCTGGCTGCCGGATGCCACCGTCCAGGCGTGCCGCGATTACCTCGTCTCCATCAAAGGGCCGCTGACCACGCCCATCGGCGGCGGCATTCGCTCGCTCAATGTCGCGCTGCGGCAGATGCTCGATCTGTACGTGTGCTTGCGCCCGGTGCGCTGGTTCGTCGGCGTGCCGAGTCCGGTGAAGAATCCCGGCAAGGTCGATATGGTGATCTTCCGCGAAAACTGCGAAGACATTTACGCCGGCATCGAGTTCGAACAAGGCAGCGAAGCCAACAAGAAATTCCTCGGGCTGCTCAAAGAGCACTTCCCGAAAGAGTTCGGCAAGATTCGCTTCCCGGACAGTTCGGGTATCGGCATCAAGCCGGTCTCTAAAGATGGCTCCGAGCGTCTGATCCGCTCGTCGATTCAGTACGCCATCGCCAACGGCCGCAAGAGCGTGACGCTGGTGCACAAGGGCAACATCATGAAGTTCACCGAAGGCGCGTTCCGCAACTGGGGCTACGCGCTGGCCGAGCGCGAGTTCGGCGACAAGGTGTACACCTGGGATCAGTGGGAGCGCACCAAAGCGGCGAGCGGCGAGGCCGCCGCGAACGCCGAACAGAAGGCCGCCGTTGCCGCCGGTCGCATCATCATAAAAGACGCGATTGCCGACATCACGCTGCAGCAGGTGCTGACGCGCCCGGATGAGTTCGATGTGATCGCGACGCTGAATTTGAACGGCGACTATTTGTCCGACGCGCTCGCCGCGCAGGTCGGCGGCATCGGCATTGCGCCCGGCGGCAACATCAATTACATGACCGGCCACGCCGTGTTCGAAGCCACTCACGGCACCGCGCCCAAGTACGCCAATCTGGACAAGGTCAACCCGGGCTCGGTGGTGCTTTCCGGCGAAATGATGCTGCGCTACATGGGCTGGACCGAAGCCGCCGACGCAATCATCAAAGCCATGGACGCGGCCATCGGCAACAAAGAAGTCACCTACGACTTCGCGCGCTTGATGGAAGGCGCCACCGAGGTCAAGTGCTCGGAGTTTGCCGATCGGTTGATTGCGGCGCTGTGAGATAGGCCGTGTACGTTCGGCGCCTGCGAATCGAGAACATCAAGGGCTTCAGGGAGGCCGAGTTCGATTTTCGGCAGGACGACAAGAACGGTCTGGCAGGCTGGACCGTTCTTGTTGGCGGAAACGCGTCGGGTAAGTCGACGGTTCTGAAGCTGATCGCCTTGGCTCTAATGGGCCCAGTGCAGGGGGCCGTTGCGCTCCGCAATCCGACAGGCTGGATCCGCAACGGGGAGCTACTTGGCCGAGTAGGAGTCGAAGTTTCCGTCGACGTTGACGAGGATTTCTTCTTCAAGATTCCAAGAGCGGCTTCGTTTTTTTCGATGGGTATCCAATGGCTTCGTCAAGCTGACGAATCACTACCTGTTTTCGCTGAATTGGATTCTTTCTCGCCTTGGATTTCGCAGCCTCCCGACTGGTTGCAGAGAGTGAAACCTCGCGTGCGTGGAGGACCGTGGAACCCTAACGCCCTTGGTTGGTTTTGTTGTGGCTATGGCCCATGGAGGCGCTTGAGCGGAAGCTCGTCTGATGCCGCGCGGGACGCTGTCGGACCCGGTGCACTTCGTCGCCACGTCACGTTGTTTCGTGAAGATGCGTCGTTGTCTGAAGCAGAGGAATGGCTGCGCAAGCGCCAGTTCGAAGTGTTTGAGCAGGGGCCCAGGTCACGCGCCAGTGCGTTTCTGGGTCAAGTCAAATCCCTTCTCAGTCACGGGCTGTTACCCGCCGGTTTTGAGATGGATGACATCACATCCGACCAAGTTTTTGTCAAGCGCGAAGGTTTGCGTTTGCCGTTGCGCGACGTCAGTGATGGCTGCCGCAGCGTACTCGCGCTCGTGCTCGATATATTGCGCCACTTGAAAGACTGTTACGGACCCGAGCTCTTCGACCCAAACTCCGACACCCCGATTGTGACACGCCCCGGCGTTGTGCTGATCGACGAGATCGAAGCGCACCTGCATCCCACCTGGCAACGCGAGCTTCCCGTCTGGCTGACCAAGCACTTTCCGAGATTGCAGTTCATCGTCACAACGCATAGCCCGCTGATTGCGCAGAACGCGGACATCGACGGTCTGTTCGTTTTGCCGATGCCCGATGAAGTGCCCAATGTGCCGCGCAAACTGAGCCGCGAGGAAGTCGAGCAGATACGCATGGGCAAAGCCGAATCGACTTTGCTTGGCGCTGCGTTCGGACTCGGAACCACACGCTCGATTCCGGCGGTTGAGCGCATCGAGCGCTACCAGTTTTTGGATGCGAAGCGCCGCGCCGTCGCCTTGAGCGAGGTGGAAGCCACCGATTACGCAGAGCTGAAGTCGATGATCGGCCACCAGTTCGATTTCGAAGACTCGAAAGCGCAAGGCTGAAACGGTGCGACCTTGCGGCCCCAGACCTGCCCTGCCAGCGCGCACTGCTCAGATGCTGGCGGACAAGACGCTTGAGATATCGGAGAGCGCCGACGCTAAAGCTGAAGCCAAACGTCAGTTCGAGAACGCGAGAAGCGCTCAGTGGTTCAAGGTTGTCGTCGACGCGCTGCGCGCGATGGCTGGCTCTGGCGGCAACTGTATGTGGTGCAGCAGCAACGAGTCCTCCCATGTCGAACACTACCGGCCGAAGTCGACGTTCCCACAGTTGTCTATGGCCTGGGAGAACTACCTTTGGGCGTGCTCGATTTGCAACTCGACCTACAAGAAAGACCAGTTTCCCGATGGCGCCGAGCAACTCATCAACCCCGTCGACGAACCCGTTTGGGATTTCTTTTACATCGACGATGTTGGACTGCTGACCGCCCGTTTCGACGTCGCGACGGGCGCGCTCGATCGTCGCGCATTGTCGACGCTACAGGTGGTGAAACTCGGACGCGACGATGTAGCCGCGCGTCGGCGCTCGCAAATGAAACAACTCAAGACGTCGGCTGCCGATACGCTGGCGAGGGCGCAGTCGGGGCAAATCGATAAGGTCGAAGTTCTGCAGCGTATGAGCGACTGGCGTCAGAACGCTCTGCAGCCCGATGTGTCCAGCTTTTTCCTGGACGGTCCTGGCAAAAACGAATCGCCGTTTCGCGAACTATTCGAGTGGTTAAACGCTTGAATTGAAGCCCAATTGCCCTGGTCGAAGTACGCACGGCGATCAAGGAACTAAGCGCTCAGTGCCAGCTTATCGGGCGTCGCCGATTGCGGCTGCAGCGCCTCGCCCGACAGCGCGCATACTGCGCCGACGAGCAGCAGCGCCGGTGCGCGGCTCGACTGTTCGCACAGCGTCACCAGTTGCGCCAGCGTGCCTCGGTGTACGCGCTGGCCGGGCAGGCTCGCATTCTCGATGAGCGCGATCGGCGTTGCGGCGGATACACCGGCGCGCGAGAACGCTGCGGCCAGCTCTGCGGCGCGCTGGCTGCCCATGTAGACGGCGAGGGTTTCGTCGCGGCGCATTTGCAATAACTCGAACGGCGTCAATCCGGTCTCGCTGTGCGCAGTCACGAAGCGCACGCTGCGCGCCAGGCGCCGATGCGTGAGCGGGATGCCGGCCGCGGCGGCGCAGGCGAAGGCAGCACTGATGCCGGGAATCACCTCGACGTCGATACCGGCCGCGCGCAGTGCAAGCAACTCTTCGCCACCGCGCGCGAAGGTCAGCGCATCGCCGCCTTTCAGCCGCACCACCTGATGGCCGGCGCGAGCGGCGGCGATCAACTGCTCGATGATTTTTGGCTGGCTGGCGCTGGGCTGCCCGCAGCGTTTGCCGACATCGACAATCTCGGCATCGGCTCGCGCGAGTTTCAGCACGCCTTCGCCGACAAGGCGATCGTGGAACACCACATCGGCATCGCCGAGCGAACGCAGGGCGGCGAGCGTCAGCAGATCTGGATCGCCTGGGCCAGCCCCAACCAAGGTCACGCGACCGCGTCGCGCGGAGCCTGCGAGCAAGGCGTCGAGCGCATCGTGCGCAGCGTGCTCATCGCCACGGCGAAGAGCGGCCATAACGTCGCCGCCGGCCGCCGCGTGATACACGGCGCGGCGTGCGCGGGGGTCGGGCTGTGTATTTCGAATCGCATCGCGGCGGCGGTCGAGCAGGGCGAGCAATTTGTCGAGCGCCGGATCGAGCCAGGCTTCGATGCGTGCACGTAGCCAGCTGGCAAGCGCCGGCGCCACGCCGCTGGTGGCGATGGCAATCTGCAGAAGTCCGCGTTCGATGACGGCCGGCAACACCGCGCTCGACAAGCCAGGATCGTCGACCACGTTGACCGGAATCGAGCGCTGCCGTGCCGCCAGCGCGATCTCGCGGTTGACGTCGCGCTGGCCCGTGGCAGCGACGATCAAACGCACGCCGTCGACATCGCTCGGAACGAACGCGCGCTCATAAACCGCAAGCGCCGCGCGCGTCGCCAGCTCACGTACGGCGTCGCCGATCGCGGGTGCGACGATGGTCACTTTCGCTTTGGCGCTAATCAAGCGCAACAGCTTGCGCGCCGCAACGTTACCTGCGCCCACCAGCAACACTGGCTGATCGACGAGATCGAGTCCAACAGGGTAATAGCGCATAACCAGCGACCTACAATCACGACGCGACCATCGTGATCGGCCGGCGCCATCATGGGAAATGCCGCGGCGCTTGGCGGGTATGCCGATTGGTTGTTGGTTGTTGGTTGTTGGTTGTTGGTTGTTGGTTGTTGGTTGTTGGTTGTTGGTTGTTGGTTGTTGGTTGTTGGTTGTTGGTTGTTGGTTGTTGGCGGTAATCAAGAACCTCGAAACGCCGTTGGGTTAGAGCGGCAAGCGAGTCGCGCAGCGAGAACCACGTTTTCGCTGCGAGGGCCAAGCCTGCTTGAAAACCGGGCCAAAGTTTCCGCAGGAAACTTTTGCACGAGCGATCACCGCGCCATCCCGCGCATGCGCATCCGAAACTCGACGCCGTCGGCGATGTTGCTGGCCACCGCCTCGCCCTGGTGCAGTTCAGCGACGAGGCGCACGATGTACAGGCCCAGGCCCAGGTGCGGCGAGGTGGACACGCGGCCGTCGCGCACTGAGATCAGCGAATCGAAAAGTTTGTCCTGCATGCGCGAGGGCAGCGGCGGGCCGTTGTTGGACACCGCCAGTTCGATGGCGTTTGGCGTCACGTACAGGCCGAGCTTGATCCAGCCGCCGGGCGGCGTGAACCCGAGCGCGTTATCGACCAGCTTGTCGAGCGCCTGGTGGATCAGTTCGGGCGCGCCGTGCAGGCGCACCGGCGAGTCGGGCACGTCCAGATCCAGACGCCGATCGCTGACGAGGTCGCGATAGCCGGCGGCGGCGCCGATCAACGCCTGGCGCAGATCGAAATCCTCGGCTTCCGCGGAGGCGATCGCACTTTCGATCCGCGACGCCTGACTCAGATTGCGCAGCAGCACGCCGAGACGTTCGGCGCCCGATCGCGCACGTTCGGCGTACACCCGCGCTGACTCCGGAAGCTGCTCTTGCTCCAGGTTCTCGAGCGAGGACTTGACCACGGCGAGCGGCGTCGCCAACTCGTGCGAGAGCTTGCTGCCGAGCGTGCGCAAGTAATCGGTATACGCACCCACCTGTTCGAGCAGTTTGGCAAAGCTACGCGACAAATCGCCAATCTCATCGACGGCACTGGACCGCGGGAAGTTGCCGAGCAGGCGACCTTCGGCGCTCAAGGCAGCCTCGGTAGCGTTGCGTAATTTGCGAATCCGGAACGACAGATAGCCGGCATAGCCGAACAGAATCGCGGCGGCGACGATCATCGTCAGCAGGCCGCCGAGCAGCAGGCTCCCGAGCGCGCGATTGGTCCAGAGCAAAAGCGCGTCGGAAGTTTGCTCCAGCAACACCGCGCCAACCACATCGCCATCGAGCAGGATCGGAGCCGCAGCCGAGAGAATCACGCTGGCTTCGCTGGCGGCGGGCCGCCATTGCGTGCTCGGCGTGCCGGTGAGCGCCGCATCGATTTGCGGCACTTTCAACTGCAACTCGTTGAATCCGTAGCCGCTGGAGCTGGCTAGCGGCGGCGCCATCAAGCGCCGATAAACCACCGCGCGCAGCCAGCGCAGCACGCTCAACTCGTCGTCGTCCGGGCTGTCGCTGCCGGGGCGCAAGCTGCCAGAGCGCGCCAGCGCATAGGCCGACGCATCGAGTACGCGAAGGCGCGTACCCGCCGGCACGAGGCTGCGAATCAGCGGTGTTTCCTGCCATAGCCGCGTCAACGAGCGGTAGCTGCCGCTCGGACCGGTACTGGCCAGTGCGCGCGGCAAATCGGCACCGCGCTGGGGCATATCGACGACATCGATCGCCAACTGCATCGCTGGATCGGCCAGCGGCAAACGCAGCTCGACGGTGTAGCCCTCGGCGCTGCTGCGCATTGCCGCAGGCAACGGGAAACTCGGCTGGCGGCCATCGCTGCCGGCCATCGGTTCGGCGCTCAAATCGCCGCCAGCGTTGCGCGGCAGCAGCCACTGGCGCTGACCGAATCGATCGCTGACTCGAATGACGATGCGATCGGCCCCCTCGCTCAGGCTGCCGTCTGCAGCGGCATACACGGGACTGAGGTCATCGACGGCAATCCAGACGTTGACCGCGCTTGGACCGAGTCCCACCATCAGCCGTGCGGGCAAACCGTCGCGCGCGGTGCTCAGCGTCTCTGGCGCCGTATGCCAGGTTCCCCAGTCATCGTCGAAACCATCGACGGCAACATCCACTTGCATCGGCCGCGCATGCAGGCTCGGGCTCGCCAGCGCTTGATGCAGCGCCGGATCGATCGCCGGCATGGCACTGGCCAGTGTGCGCGCGCTGGCGAGCAGCGAGCGTTCCAGGCTCTGGCGCAAGGTGGTTTCCATCTGCACCACGAAGCGCCAGCCAGCCAGCGGGAACACCGCCGCCACGAGCGCTATCAGCAGCAATTTCATCCGTAGTGGCATTGCGCGCCGTCGAAAACCGTCAGAGCGGCGATCCTGACCAATGTCGCTAACGGTGTCTACCGGGCGCGCTGACGGTTGCTGCCGACACGCGGGCAATCGGTCGCGATGACGCGCCGATGTGCGCCATGACTGGTTTACATGGAATGGAGCGTTCCGGTGCACGCAGGGCAAACTTCCCAATGCATACTGCCGCGCATGAACGAGGAGTTCCCGCAAATCTCGGGATATACGGTGGAGGCGCAGCTCGGTTCGGGCGGCATGGCCACGGTGTATCGCGCGCGGCAGTTGACGTTGGATCGTCTCGTCGCCATCAAAGTCTTGCGCGGCATCGGCCGCGACGCGGAGGAACTGGCGCAGCGTTTTGAGCAAGAAGCCAAGTTGATCGCGGCGCTGGATCACCCCAACATCGTGCAGATTTTCGAGGTCATGCGCACGGCGGCGGGCGAGCCTTGTTACGTGATGCCGCTGCTCGCGCATGGCGATCTGGCGGATCGCCCCAAACCGATGGGCGAGCTGGAGATCAAGCGCGTCTTGGCAGCGCTGCTGGCCGCACTGGGCCACGCGCATCGCGCCGGCGTAGTACATCGCGATGTGAAACCGGAGAACGTGCTGTTCGATGCGCGCAACACGCCCCTGCTGGCGGACTTCGGCGTGGCGCTCAAGCAGGAAAGCCGGCGCCGACTGACCAGTTTCGGACGCACCGTGGGTTCGTCGCAAACGATGAGCCCGGAACAGGCGCGTGGCGACACGGTCGATGGCCGCAGCGATCTTTACAGCGTCGGCTGTGTGGCTTTCGAGCTGCTCACTGGCGCACCACCGTTCGATGGCGACGAGTTCCTCGCGGTAGCACTCAAGCATCAGCAGGATCCAGTGCCGCGGTTGCCGCCCTCTCTCAAGCATTGGCAGGGCTTTATCGACACCGCGCTGGCCAAACGTCCGGAGGATCGTTTCGTCGACGCCGACGCGATGGCGCACGCGCTCGCGTCTGTCGGCAGTGAGCATTCCGCGCGCCCCAGGCGCATCCGGGCAGCGCTGCCGAAATGGTGGCTGCTAGTCGCTGTGGCGCTGCTGGCGGTTGTAGCGATCGCTTGGTGGTTTATACGAACGCCAGACGCCACAACGGCTGCCGATGTTGCGCAGGCGCAGACGCCGGACGCGATCGCCGAAGCGATTGCTGCCGGGCGCTGGTTCAACGGCGATCCGAACGACGCCGACGCCTTGCTGGCCGCCGCATTCGCGTTCGAGCCGGTCGCCGCCAGCGCGCTCGATCAACGCGATCAGTTACTGGCCCGGGTTGCGCCCAATCTCGCCGCCGCCGATGACGCCACGCTGGCGCAGCGTTTGCCGCATCTGGCCGCTTTCGTTGCGGCCGCCAAAGCCGAACAGACGCCGCCGGTTCGCGATCTGGTCGCGGCACTCGAAACGCGTCTGACGCCGCCGCTGCAGGCCGCGCGCGACGCGCGCGATCGCAAGCTCGCTGGAGTTGCTCTGGACCTGGCCAAGGCCGTGCCGGCGCCCAGTGAAGCCTTCGCACAGTTGCGCGATCTCGTCGCACGCTTTCCGGCTTCCGGCGAGCCCTTTGCCGATGGCGATGGGCCGCCGTTGATGCTGATTCCCGGCGGCCGCATCAGCGGCTTTGCGCAACCCTTTGCCGTCACCCGGTTCGAAATCCGACGCCAGGACTTCGCGCGTTTCGTCGCCGCCACCCAACACACGCCCGCGCGCTGCCGAGACGGCGGCAAAACTTACGATTGGCGCGATCCGGGTTTCGCGCAGCAAGCCAACGAGCCGCTGGTATGCGTCAGCTATAACGATGCGCTTGCCTATGCGGCCTGGATGACACGCCAGAGCGGGCGCACGTATCGCTTGCCGAGTCTCGCCGAATGGCGCGCGATCGATGCCGCTGCGCGAAACTCGACGTGCGCCAACCTGCAGGGCGAGAACGCCGCCTGCAACGACCGCTATCGCGCCACAGCCGCCGCCGGCTCTTTCGCCGCGAACGAGGGCATGCCGCAGGATCTGGCGGGCAATGTGCGCGAATGGACCAGCACTTGCGAGTTCAAGGAAATCGGTGCCGTGCGCCGTACCATCGCCAATTTCGGCCGACTCCTGCAGGGCAAAGAGCGCGATAAAACCGGGCGCGTGTGCGTTGGCCGGTACGTCGCCGGCAGCGGCTGGCGCGATGCGAACCTCGATCGCGGCGCAACCAGCGAAGACGACGACAGCGCCGCCGTCGATCGTGGCTTTCGGCTGATCCGAGAGATTCGTTGAGCGATGGCGATGGCCGATTTAGTCGCCGCAGCCGTGGGTTTTTCTGTTGGCGCTGCGATGTTGTTGACGATGGCGTTCGCCACCACGTATCGGGACATGGCGATGCCGTGGCAATCGCGCATCGCCGGTCACGTCATGCTCGCGGCTTTGATCACAACGCAGTGCTGGCACTGGCAAGCATTGAATGAACCGCCGCGTGGATACATCGTTTCGCTGTGGGCGCAATCGAGCGGTTTTTACTGGCTATTCCTGGGCATTTTGCGACCGCCGCAGCTATGGCGGCGCTGGGAGTGGTTCGTGCCGCCGATTGCGTTCATCGTGCTGTGGTGGGTTCCCCCCACCTGGGCGGTGGTGTTGGCAATGGGCTATGGCACAGCTGGCGCGGTGCATCTGGGCCTGTTGGTATCGCGGCTTGGCGCGGTGCGCCGCTGGTTCGCGCTCGAGCGCAAGGTGCTGGCGTTATTCGCAGCGACGGGCGCGGTCATTGCGCTGCTGGGCTTAGCGTATCCGTGGCTCGGTTGGTCGCTGTTCTTCTCCGTTTATGCGGTCTTGCTGGCGCTCGGCTTCGCGCTGGTGCTGTTGCTGTTGTTGCACTTCCCCGATCTGACCCGCAAGACCGAAGAGGCTGTTCGCACCTCGTATGCGGTATCGACTCTGAGCAACGTCGATCGCCTGGCGGCGATGGAGAAAATCAAATCGCTGTTCGAGGATCAGCATGTTTACCGCAACGAGAATCTGAATCTCGCAGCGCTTTCGGAGATGATCGATCTCACGCCGCACCAGACCTCAGAGTTGATCAACACTCACCTCGATCTCAGTTTCTCGCGTTTGTTGCGCCATTACCGGATCGAGGCTGCCAAACGCATGTTGCTTGCCGAACGCCGTGCCTCGGTGCTGAGCGTTGGCATGGCCGTGGGGTTCAACTCCAACTCGAATTTCTACGCGGCGTTCAAAGAACTGACTGGGACAGTGCCCAGTCAGTTCCGCAATGATCATCCTGGAGACGCATAACCATCTGATTTAACAGGCGCCAGACAAGATCTGGTCCGAAATGATCGATCTGGACGCCCTGCACTGGGCCGCTCGAACAGGCTGGCGACACCGGGATGTCCGGTGCTCTTGCGGAGATACCTCATGTTCGAATTGGCCTATGCCCTGTATCTGATCATCTCGATTGGAATGACCATCTGGGTGGCGCGCGTATTGTCGTCGAGTGGCGAAACGTTTTTGGTGCGTTGTTTTGGCCAGGACGAGGAATTGGCGCGGTCGACCAATCGCCTGTTGGTGATCGGCTTTTATCTCGTCAATATCGGTTTTATCTGTTTGCGACTGAAAAGCCCCGCTCTGATCGACGATGCGCTGGTGCCTGCTGTCGGCTCAGCCGTCGGCCTCTCGGTGCTGGTGCTCGGCGGTATGCATTTCTTCAACATGGCGATGATCGCGCGCTACGGGCGATTGGTGAACGCCTGGCTCGCCGAGCGCCACGATGCGGAAGAGTATCTGGCCAAAGTTGTGCGCGATATCGAACCCAAAGTGACGCCGCCCAGCGTTCCGACGCGCGGGGCGTGAGGGCACACGCTGCGGCGAATCGGCTTGCGATTCGCCGCAGCGTCCTGGCATCAATCGTCGCAACCCGGTGCGAAGTCGTCGACCAGAATCTGATCGTGGGCGTCGAGAATGACCACCGCTGCACTGGCGGGGCCCAAAGGCGATGCCGGTTGCGGATTGGAGAGCACCATCGCGAATGACTCGGGCGGTTCGACCTGACTATCGGTGGCCAAGGCGACGTCGATCACCCGCGGCGTGGCATCGCCCGCAGCCCAGGACAGAGTTCCGGCGCTCGCCGTGTAGTCCGCACCCGCGCGGGCGCTGCCATCGGCAGTGGCGTAGTTCACACTGAGTGCCATGCTGCTATCGCCGTGCCGGCGAACCACAAAGCGCGCCGGGCCGTCGTGCTCCATCACTGCGCGACGGCAGGCGATGACGCCGGCCGCGCCAGTAGCGGCGCCTGCGTCGCGCAGGCTGACAACCGCATGCTGGCGTGGCAGCACCACGCCCGGCCCGGCGCTCAACGAGAAGCGAATAGTCTCGACGCCTTCGATCTCGCTGTCGGCCCGAACCGCCAAATCGATGCGCCGCACCGTTTGCCCAGGCGCAAAGCTCAGTCGCCCGACCGTAGCGCCGGTCCAGTCGCTGCCATGCGTTGCCGTGCTGATCGGGTCGACGGCAAAGTCGACATCGACCGCGGCTGCGGTCGGCCCCAGGCGCAACAGCATCACGCCAACGTTGGTTTCGCCGCTCGACGGCTCGACGGCACCAACATCGAGCGCCTGAATGAGCACGATGGGCGGTGGCGGCGGCGGCTGTGCGCCGTCATCGTCGCTGATCCATAGCGAGCCGCTGCCGCTGAAAGCTGACCCGATGACGTCGTACTCCAGACGGATGTCTTCGTTCGGTTCGATTTCGCTGTCGCCGAGCACCATCACAGACAGCGGCGCGAACGACTGCTGCGGCGACAAAGAGACGGTTCCACTGGCCGCCACATAGTCGCTACCGGCAAGTGCCGCGCCATCGACCGTGCGCCATTGCACCTGGTACGGACCGGGCGCACCGGGCAGCGCCATCCAGCGAATGCCAAACGACAAGGAGCGCGAGCCGCTATCGCCCTCGATCACGCCGCCGGGAACCAGCAGCGGCGGTTGGTTCAATGCCGCGAAGGCCGATGCGGAACCGAGGAGCAGCAAAAGACCAGGGAACGAACTGCGCATGCGCATGGCGGACTCCTGTGGTGGGATGGCAGCACAGTAGTACTGAGCGCAAGCGCTGGCATCCCACGGCCATGGGAGAAAACGAAAATTCCGCTATGCCGCACTTCGACGTGTGGAACGACGACGGCAAACAAGGCTACGCAGTCCGAGCACCGCAGGCTTGCCAAAGCACGATGGCCAAAAACGGCAACCCAACGGTGTTGGCGATCGCAATCACGCGCAGTTCCGAGGGCATGCCGTGAATGGCGTACAACGCCAGAAACAACGACAACACACTGAGCGCACGCACCTCGACGCGAAACGCGGCCCATACACACAGCAACAGCACACCCCACGCTCGCCGGCATCGCAAGCGCGGGGCGCGCTCCCATTTACACGGGCTTGACCGATTGCTCTGCGCGTCGATCCATGACCGCATCGATCAGTCCATAAGCCTTGGCATCTTCGGCACTGAGGAACTTATCGCGATCAGTGTCGTTGGCGATGGTTTCAATCGGCTGGCCGGTGTGGTGCGCAAGGATTCGGTTCAGGCGCTCGCGGATCAGCAGGATTTCGCGCGCGTGTATGTCGATATCCGAGGCCTGGCCGGAAAAGCCGCCGAGCGGCTGGTGGATCATCACACGCGAATTCGGCAGGCAATAGCGCTTGCCGGCAGCGCCGGCCGCGAGCAACACCGCGCCCATGCTCGCCGCCTGGCCGATGCACATGGTGCTGACGGCCGGTTTGATGAACTGCATGGTGTCGTAGATCGCCATACCCGCCGTGACGTGGCCGCCCGGGCTGTTGATGTACAGGTTGATGTCCTTGTCGGGGTTTTCCGACTCCAGGAACAACAACTGCGCGACGATGACATTGGCCATGTAATCGTCGATGGGGCCGACGCAAAAGATCACGCGCTCTTTGAGCAGGCGCGAATAGATATCGTACGCGCGCTCGCCGCGAGCGCTTTGTTCGACGACGATAGGTACGAGGTTCAGTGCGCGAACGTCGTGGGACATGGGGCTACTCCGCATTCGAGGTTGAGCGGCAGTATGCCAACTTTGGCGTGAGCGGCGCGGTACAAGCGAAATGCCCTGCAGCGCGGCCTCAGCGCAGCATCAGCACATGCTCGATGCCGTCCTCGTCGTAAGGCTGAGACACCGTGCGAAAACCGAAACTCGCGTAGAACGCTTCCAGATAACGCTGCGCACCGATGCGGATTGGACCGGCGTGCAACGCCGTGCAGCGAGCGATGCCTTCGGCCAGGAGTTGGCGCCCGAAGCCGCCGCGCCGATACGCGCTAGTGGTCAGCACGCGGCCCAATGAGGCTTCCTCGTACGACACGCCCGGTGGCACGATGCGCAAGTACGCAGCGAGCGTCTCGCCGTCCCAGCCAGCCAGATGCAGGCACTTCGCATCTTTGCCATCGAGATCCTGATACGGACAATTCTGCTCGACGATAAACACCGCCGTGCGCGCCTGGCTGATCGCATACCAGCGCTCGATCGGCAGATCGGCGAAGGCGTTTAGCGCAAAGAAAAGCGGAGCCCTTGGTTTCACGCGACGATCTCGGGTTGTGATTGAGATCGGAGCCCGGCGATATCCTGTTCAACCGCCTCCATCAACGTTTTGTTGCCAGCGCGCCGCGCCAACTCACCTGCGAAATGGAATTCAGTCAGTGCGTCACTGGGCTTATGTTGGTTTTGTAGCAGGCGCCCGATCGTCCTGTGCGTCATGATCAATCTGGTTAGGTCGTAATCTTTCTGGAGAAGAGGCAGCACCTGCTCCCGATGAATTGAAAGCGCTGAATCGAAATTTCCATTCGCCGCATCGACCGCTGCCAATCTACCGAGGACAGCCGCGATGTCCGCCGTTGAGCCTTCGCCCTGGAAAGTAGTCAACGCTCTGTTGAACTGCGCGCGAGCCTCATCGAAGCGACCTTCTGTCGCCAACATGTGTCCGATTTTTGCCAACGCAATTCCCGCCATCCTTTGCCGACCCGACGCCAAAGCTATGGATAAGACTCGCTGCTCGATCTCAAGGGCTTCGCGGGTTCGCCCGGAAAATCGCTCTAGATCGGCCAGTAGGCCGAGTCCTACGGCCATCATTCCGGTGTCGCCAAGTCTCTCCGCGAGTGGCAGCAAGCGGTTCGCTAGTTCGTCGCGAGCTTTTCCCAGTCGCCGCTTCTGCAGCCAGATAGAAACAACCCGGAAACGAGTCTGTGCCCACAGTATCGTCGCCTTTAGTTCCGACAAGCGCCGCGCCTGAGTCTCGTAGATCCGTAACGCGCGATCTGTCTCACCGAGCGTTCGCAGGACATCGCCGTAAGCAACCTTGCACATCGCCGCCCTGTCGCGCTCTCCGAGCGATCTATAAAGGGTGACCGCACGCTTCAGGTAGGGAACAGCTTCGGCGAAGCGATAGTCGGCAAAAAGTAAGAGTATCAGCTCGTCAACGACGTTCGCCTGCAGCCGCTTGTCAGCAGATGCATTCGCAGACAGCCAAGCCGCCAACTCATCGATCCGGACGATTCGTTCTATCGGCGTTGAAGCCGAAGAAAGCGACGGCGCACGTTCGCTAAAATCGAACGCTGCTGGAATGCCCAAATCGACTTCTGTCGGCGCGACGAACGCGAATACGCCATCACGCCAAGCCCACCAATCTTGCGCATGTCTCGCGGCCATCTCCAACTCATCCGCGCTAAGCCAATGCAACCAGCGAGCGCGCGCTTCCGAAAGCCGTTCGCGACGAATGTTGAGTGCTTGCCATCGACTTGCAGTCAGCCAACCTGGCGCGAAATCCAGATGGACAACATCCGCCCGATCCGCAACTTCAAGCATCTTGGCTTCCAAGTCGGCGACATCCGGCACTGACGAATCGATGGACAGGTGCGCTTCGCGAAGACCAGCGTCCAAACAAACTCGACTCAAAGCCGCAGCCAAGTCGTCTCGATATCGCTGATCCCTAGCGTCGATCAGCAATCGCTGCGAGTCATTTCCATGAACCAACGCACGGGCAAGTCGGCGGAACTCGGCATGCCATTCGGTCGGAAGTGTGGCAATTGCCCGGTTGGCAATTTCATCCACGTTTGCGTTCAACCATCGATTCGATTCGCGCTTCGCTCCCTCGCGGCAACATAGCCGTCGAGACGGCGAATCACCGGATGGCTTGCGCGCCAAGAGCCTTCGTTGTACTGCATCAGCGCCAACCGATGGATAAGCTCTTGATCAATATCTTCGTTACCGAGTGCGGTCTTCGCGCTGTCGATTGCAACCAAGCGTTCATAGTCGGCTTCCTTCAACCAGTATCGATACTCGCTGGCCAGCTTGTCGGCGGCGAGTCCTACGATCGTCCCGTTGATGACATCTTCGGCAATCAAGCAGCATTGCTTCAACAACCTGAGTAGCTCACGCGGGTGTCCGCCGCTCAGATCGACCAACTGATCAATTTCGACCTGAGTGGGATTTGCGAACAGCTTTGCTGAAGCACGCTTCAAGACCATTTCTCGCAGCGCTTTACGGCCTTCAAGACACGGGCTGTCGTCACGCTCCCGCAGCTTTATCATGGGAAGCATGAGCGACGCATCAAGTTTCCCGGTAAGTCGTCCACTGAATTTCAATTGCAGCGGCGCCGTGTAGATCGCGAGTGCCTCGATTGCCAGAAGCTGCTCCACGTCTTCAACAAAGAAGCGCGTCGTATCTTCACCGCTAAGTTTGTCCGTGCCGTCGGCAACAAAGAGTACCCGACGGGTCACATCTGAGTTGCGAATCTTCTGTTCAGTTTGCCGAACCAGACCGTTGAATGCAGCCGCAAGTGCTGTGAATCGTTTTCTAGCCTCACTACGCCATTCGTCTTTTATTGTAGAACCGACCTTAACGCCAGCGGTCACGATACCCAGGAGCTTTGCTACGAACGGGATGCCGAAGCTGGCTTCACTGCCCACCTGCACCGCACCTTCGCTCTCGCGGTAGCTCTCTGTAAGCCGCGTCGACGCAGCAAACCAGTCGACGATAGGTTTGATTGCATCTCTGTCCAATTCAATGGATTGCCGCTTGATCTCGAAAACGAGGCGATCTGCCATTGCCAGTAGCACTTCGCTGTAGCTCAAGTTGTTGCGGTCGAGTAACGTAAGCAAGTCGACTTGGATCACCAGGAAACGGTTCGAGTCGTTCAGTGCTTTGCCGTAGCGGCGCAACTCTGTGGTCTTGCCACTGCCCACATGGCCAAAAAACAGTACGTGTTTGGAGGCTGGCGGGAAGGTAGCGTTGGTCCTGGGATCCCAGCCAAGCGTCTTTGCCAGACTCGCAAAAACCTGCTGACTACCTCGCGCCTTTTCGGTGTCGACATACCGTGGGTCGTCTGGATCGAGCGCCTCCTCGAAATTGATTCGCTGGAGCACTTCGATCAGGTTTTCGGGTGCTTTGTAGCTCACGAGATTTCAGCCTGGCGACCAGTAGTGACTTGGCAGTATCCGCCAAGGGCGGCCTTACAGCACGTCGAGCACCGCGTAGCTCTTTTTGCCTTTGCGCAGCAACAGATAGCGTGCGAACAGCAGGTCGCTCGTGCTGACCGCGCGTGTCGCGTCGGCGCGTTGGTTGTTGAGGTACACGCCGCCGCTCTCGATGTCTTTGCGCGCCTGAGATTTGGATGGTGCGAGTTTGGCCTCGATCAGCAGATCGATCAACGAAGCGCCGGCATCGAGCGCGCTGCGTGCGAGCGAATAGGTGGGCACTTCGCCGACCACGTCGAGGAACGTCGCGGCATCGACATCGCCCAGTTCTGCGCCGAACAAGATCGAACTGGCGCGCTGCGCGGCCTCCACGGCCGCGGCGCCGTGCACCAGCGTCGTTACCTCGCGCGCCAACGCGCGCTGCGCCTCGCGTGCGCCTGGATTGGCCAACTGCTGCGCTTCGAGCGCTTCGATTTCTTCGCGCGGTAAAAAGGTGAATTTGCGCAGGTACTCGCCGATCTTGGCGTCTTCGGTGTTCAAAAAGAACTGATAGAACCGATACGGGCTGGTCTTGGCAGGATCCAGCCACACGGCGCCCGATTCGGTCTTGCCGAACTTGCTGCCATCGGCCTTGGTGATCAGCGGGAAGGTCCAGCCGTACACCGTGGCGCCGAGTTTGCGGCGCGTGAAATCCACTCCCGCCGTGATATTGCCCCACTGATCCGACCCGCCGATCTGCAGCTCGCAGTGATGTGCGGCGCGCAGGTGATAGAAGTCGTAGCTCTGAAGAAGCTGGTAGCTGAATTCGGTGTAGCTGATGCCGCTCTCGGCCTCCATCCGCGAGCGCACCGAATCCTTCGCCAACATCGCCGTCAGCGAAAAATGTTTGCCGACATCGCGCAGGAACTCGAGCACCGTGATCGGCGCCGTCCAGTCGTAGTTGTCGACCAGTTGCGCAGGATTGAACGGCGCCTCGAAATCGAGCAGCCGCGCCAGCTGTGCCTTGATGCAAGCGACGTTGTGCTGCAATTGCTCGCGCGACAACAGATTGCGCTCGGCCGATTTGCCTGACGGATCGCCAATCATGCCCGTCGCGCCGCCCGCAAGCGCGATCGGCGTGTGGCCCGCGCGCTGGAAGCGGCGCAGCATCAACTGCCCCATCAGATGGCCCACGTGCAGCGAATCGCCGGTCGGATCGAAGCCGCAGTAAAGCGTAATCGGCCCCTGCTCCATGCGCTCGCGCAAGGCTTTGATATCGGTGCAGTCGGCGAGCAGCCCGCGCCATTGGAGATCGTCTATGAGGTGATGCATGGTTCTTGGTTCTTAGTTCCTGGTTCTTGTTCCAATAGCGCACGGGCGAGCCGGGAGCGCCGACGTCCTCGTCGGCGCACGAGCCGGCGAGGACGCCGGCGCTCCCAGGCTTCAGCGCGACGTCTGCTCTTCCAACTGGTCCCGGAAGTCGACGATAAACGTTGGTGCGCCTTTGACGCGACCCTCGAACAGTGCGCGTGGGCTGGTGCCGCGACCATAGACGCGTTCGATCGCATCGTAATCGATCGCCAGCGCCGAGCCATCGAGCGCGATGCCGGCGAACAATCCGCGGGTGCGCGCGTAAGCCAGAATCTCCGCTTTCAGCTCGATGTCGGTTGCCGCCGAAGCCTGGCGACCCACGGGCCCTGCCGCCACGGACGCATCGGCGCCGAGTGTGAACTTGCCGGAGACGAGGTTATCGACGCCACGCTGCGTACGGAACACAAGAATGATGTCCGCCGATTGCACGCCGGCCTGGAAACCAAAACTGCCGCCGGTGATCGAGATATACGCCGGGTTCGACCAGGTCCCGTCCATCTGGCGCACCGAGATCAAGCCTTTGCCGCGACGCCCGCCGACCACGAGACCGACCTTGACGACATCGGGAATCACCGCGATCGCATAAGCCTTGGACAGCAACGATTCCGGAATCTCGATATCCGGCACCGATTGCACCTCGCGGAGCACCGCGACCGCCGCTTGCGCGCGCTTCTCCTCTTTTACGCCAGCAGTTACGGCGAAGGGCAGCGCCAGCAGCAGCGCGAGCAGCAAATAACGAGGTTCGATAGGCATTGAACAGTCCTCCTTTGAGAGACGCTGTGAAGCATGCCCAAAGCGGGCTGGCGGAGCTATGAATCGTATGCGCGCGGTGGCCAGTGCGCGGTGAATCCGTTACGTTGGATGATCTTGACAGCACGACGCTCTAGCAGGCGCGCCCAAAGCACGGTGGCCAGACACATCACAACCAGTGCGGCGAGCCACGCAGCAAGAACCGTTTCGGGCGTGGCCAACATCACCGTCAGCGCCGTCGCCGTAGCGACGTTGTTGAGCGCGAACCAGCGGCCGAAACTGCGTGCGTGCACCGAAACTACGAGGGGCATGACCAGTGCCGTTGCGATCGTCAATGCCGGACCTGCGGCACGCAACAAAAACACCAGCGCAATCCAGCCGGCCCAGCCGTAAGGCACCTCGCTGAGGTTGACACGAAACGCCGCTAACACCCGCTCAGGCATCCGATCGAGCAACGTCAAGCTCAACAAAACACTCAACGCCATGGCGCCGGTCAGCCAACTGGGTGCGGGCAGCCCAAGACTCCAGAACGCGATACTCGGAGCGAGCCAAAAGGCCACATGGATGGAACGCCAGCGGCCGGCGTTGTGCGCCAGGAACAGTGCCGCAAATGCACACGCATGGGCTTGCACGGGCGCTGAGCCGACCGTCCCAAGCCACAGCGCACCGAGCCCCAGGCCTGCGGCCATCGACACGCGCAGGTTGCGGGCCCCATGCAAGGGTTTCCATTGCCGATACACCGCATCGAAGCACAGGTAGATTTGCCCCGAAGCCACAACTCCCAGCCAAGCCAGTACCGGCGGCCAGTTCCAAACATCACTCGTTATTCCTGTCCAAACAAACGGCAGCAGCACGATCACCTTGAAGAGCAGCAATCGGAGGAACCACTGCTGGCGTGCCAGTCCTTCAAATTCGAAGCGCAAACCATCGCGTAATCGGCCAAGCGCCCCAGAAGCACGCAACTCGTCGTAATGCTCGATCAACCGGGGTGCAAACATCGCCATGAGTCCCGCGCCGACGACCCGCGAGCCAGGCCGCGCCAGCGCGTCGAACACCGACAGCAGGCGCCATTGGCGCTCGACCAACTCGCCGCGGGCTCGCCGCATCGCGGCAAGTCGGGTGCCCAACGTGTCCTGAATCTCGCTGCCTCGACGAAAGTCGGACTCCCATTCGAAGAGATCGGCAATCCGTTCAACCAACCAGTCCGGAAAACCCGGTCGCTCTGCAACGAACTGTGCCATTTGCCTGGACAGCACATTCCGATGCGCGAGTGGCACCAGCGCAAAGTCGCGTCCGAGGCGTTTCCACCACGCCGGCAAGTCGCTCGGCGCAGTGATATCCACATCCGAAAGCGTGCGCCGAATCCGCGCGACCAGGTGGGGCAATTCGTCCGTATCCGCGTGGACTGGCGCCTGCGTTGTGGCAGCGCGAGCGTCCGGCGCTGAGCGCGGTTGTTCGCTGCCGTCAGTGTCGCTGGGCGCTGCGATCGGTGATGCGTCGGCGGCGGTCTCCGCCGCCTCGATCGGCGCCATGGCTGCCACACGCTCGGTGCTCGTTGCCGGCACGTCGCCGACGGTCTCTCCCATTGGCTCAGTGTGTGCTGCCAGCGCCTGCTCGGCTGCCACTCGTTGCGCCCAATCGAGCGCCACTTCATACGCGTGGCGCAAGTGCTGATAGCCGTCGGGATCATCGTCGGGCCGGGTGACTTTGAGCTTCTTCGCGTAAGCGCGTTTGATCGCCAGCGCGTCTGACGCTGGCTCAATGCCGAGGACAACCCACGGCCAATCGCTCACAACACGAAGCCTCGGTCGATCTCATCGAGAAAGCTCTGCACTTGTCCGCGGACGCGTGCGATCACTTCTGGGTCCTGACCATCGAGCGCGTTTTGAAAGGCGACCAGCGCCTCCTGGATTTGCATGCGCTCGGCACCGAGACGATCTTCATACAGGCGCTTGCAGCGTTCCAGCAGCACGGCGTTTTGCTGGTGCTCGCGCGGATGGATCTTGATGCGATCGAGCGCCTTCAGCGCCTCTGCCAGTGCCTCGCCGACGAGTTCGTGCTCGCGCTGCTGGATAACAACGTTAGTGATTTCCCCAGTGTGCACATCGGCGATGTCCACCACCAGCAAACCATTGGCATCGTAGGAGAAACGCACATCGACCATCGCCTCGCCTTTGGGCAATGGCGGCACGTTGACGCTGACCCGCTGCAACTGCAGGTTCTCGCTCGCGATCGGCGATTCGCCCTGGCAAATGTCCAGATCGAGCTTGGTCTGGTAGTCGCGAACCGTGTGATAGCGCCCGATGCGCGATACCGGCACCGGCATGTTACGTTCGATAATGGGCGAGAAACGATCGTCGACGATGCCCAGGCCCAGCGAATAGGGCATCACATCGGTCAGCACCACCTCCTCTAGCGCGGCATCGCGGGCCAGGAGCGCCGCCTGGATCGCCGCGCCGCGGGCGATGGTCTCATCGGGATTGATGGTGCGCAGCGGCAACTTGCCGAACAGGCGCGCCACCGCATGGCGAATCATCGGCATGCGCGTTGCGCCGCCCACGAGTACCACCTCACCGAGCTCACCAGAGTTCAGCCGCGCATCGCCAAGCGCGCGTTCGATGGGCCGGCGCAAACGCAGCATCAGCTCGCTCGATGCGCTCTCGAAGGCGTCCCGGCTGAGCGGCTGCGCCGCAAAGCCGGGCAGCTGCAGCGTGGTCTGCGCGCGCTCGCTCAGGTCGCGCTTCGCTTGCTCCGCCGCGCGCAGCGCCAGGCCATTGCCGCGCAGCTGTTCCCTTTGCGATGCGCTCAAGTTCAGCGCGGCCATGGCGCCATCGAGCAGCGCCCGCACCCAATCCTCGCCGCCCAGCCGCGTATCGCCAGCGCTGGCTCGCACCTGCACCACGCCGTCGAAGTATTCGAGCACCGACACATCGAAGGTACCGCCGCCCAGATCGAACACCAGGAAGGTGGTGTGATCGGCGCGCTCTTGCAGACCATAGGCAAGACCAGCGGCCGTCGGCTCATTGAGCAGCCGCGCGACCCTCAATCCGGCCAATGTGGCCGCCGTCTGCGTGGCCTTACGCTGCAATTGATTGAAATAAGCCGGCACCGTGATCACCGCCTCGTCGATGGCGTGCCCGAGGTGCGCCTCGGCATCGGCCTTGAGCGAACGCAGCACCAGCGCCGACAACTCTTCGGCGCGAAACTTCTGGCCGCGCAATTTGACGATGTGGTCGGTGCCCATGAAGCGCTTGAACGCCAGCGCAGTGTCTTGCGGGGCGGTGGCATGCCGCTCGCGCGCGGCGAGGCCTACGAGCACCGTGCCGGCAGGCTCGACGCTCACCGCCGACGGGGTCATGACATGCCCAAGCGCGTTAGGAATCAGCTGTGTCTGGCCGTCGACAAAAATCGCTGCCAGTGAGTTGGTGGTGCCAAGGTCGATGCCTAGCATGGGCGAATAACGCGGGCCAAAACAGCTGAATAGCGAAGCCGAGTCCGCGCCGCAACAGCGAACGTCGATAACTCAGCGCAAAGCAACCTGGCCAATTTTCTTCGGGTCTTCGTGACGCAAGAAGCCCTAATCCTCGTCCCCGCCGCCGCCCGCCGGCGCGCTGGTGTCGACCGGCTCGGCAAAATTCAGCGCCTTATCGACGATCGATTGGCCAACGTTGGTTTGCCCGAGGCGTCTGGCGGTTTTGCGCGCCGCCATTTCCTGATCGATCGCCTCGGCAGCGGCGAGCAGGGCCGCTTTGCGCTCTTCGGCCAGTTGCGTCCAATGGCAGTCGTCTTCCGCACCGGCCATCGAGTACAGCAGGTTCAACGTCGGCTTGAATCCGGCGACTTTGACTTTGCGATAAGCCGCTACCGCCCCAATCGCGCGCAAATCGGCCTCGGTGCGGATGCCCACCTGGCGCAGCCATGCCGCACTCTTCGGACCGACATTGCGGATTTTCTCACTGGCGGCCATTGGCAGCTCCTCGGCAGGCGTCGACGAAAACGGCGGCCAGACGCGTCAGGCCGGCTTCGTCGTCGGCATCGAATCGGTTGGGGATGGGACTGTCGATGTCGAGCACGCCCAACAGCTCCTCGCCCAGCAGCAACGGTATCACGATCTCCGAGCGCGACGCGGCGTCGCAGGCGATGTGTCCAGGGAAAGCATGCACATCGGCGACCCGCTGGGTTTGCCGCGTGCGCGCCGCCGCGCCGCACACGCCACGCTCAAGCGCAATGCGCACGCACGCGGGCTTGCCCTGGAACGGCCCCACCACCAGCTCTTTGCCATCGAAGAAGTAAAAGCCTGCCCAATTGACCTCGCTTAGAGCGTGGTAGATGAGCGAGGAGAAATTCGCCGCATTGGCGATGCGATCAGGCTCGCCCGCCAGCAAGTGCGTGGCCTGCTGGACGAGATCTTCGTAAAAATCGGCTTTGGTGTCGAAAGTGGCGGATTGCAGCGCGAACATGGGCCCGAGTAAACGATCAGAAGGCCGCAGACGATAGCAATGCCAGCGCTACATCGCGATGACGGGCAGCCCGTCAGCAAAAAACAGCCGACGATCGCCGGGCTATCGCCCCGCAGGCATGAATTCCTGGATCGCCTTGATCAGCTGGCTCTCGTTCACCGGCTTGGTGATGTAACCCTTGGCGCCCTGGCGCAAACCCCACACCCGGTCAGTCTCCTGATCCTTGGTTGTCACCAGAATCACCGGGATGTGGCTGGTGGTTTTCTCGCGCGCAATGGTGCGCGTGGCCTGAAAGCCGTTCAAGTTCGGCATCACCACGTCCATCAGGATCAGATCCGGCAGATGTTGCTTGGCCATCGCAACCCCTTGATTGCCATCCTCTGCAGTGACCACAGAATGGCCCAAACCTTCGACGATGCGCTTGAGCACCAGAAGCTGCGACGGCGAATCGTCGACGATCAGTACTTTGGCCATGATTTCCGCCCTGCTTGACATCGGAATTTGATTCTAGCTCGACCATGCGGTTAACAAGCAAGCGCGAACGTCATGCGATAGGCGCGGGCGGCGATTGTTGCGACTGCAAAGTGGTGGGGCGTTGCCTTGGCCTTCACGGAATCCATCGAAACAAAGCCCCCGGCATACGAACGTGTCGCTTGAAGAACCGTCGAGGCGAATCATCTTCTGCGTCCCCCGCTGCCTGCTCTTTTCCTGGATTCGCAGCCCGCTGCCGCGCCGATCACGGCTGCCTCCCGAACGTCACCCTTGCACCTGGCCGCGCGCGCCCCGATAGTTGCTTACCATCGCGGCTTTCACTGGGAATCGCCCATGATCTTTCAAAAACTGTGGTCGTCGTTTCGCGCGCAGCTCAACAAACTGGCGAATTTTTTCTGGGAAGCCGACCCGATTGCGCAAATGCAATACGAGTACGATAAGTCGGTCGAAGAGCTGAAACAGGGACGTGTGGGCCTGGAGCAGTACCGGGCGCTGGTCGAGCGCGTGTCGCGCCAGGTAAAGGAAGGCCAGCGCCACGTTGCGCAACTCGAAGCGCAGGCCAAGGCGTACCTGAAAGCGGGCGATCGCGCCACGGCCGCGAAGTTCGCGCTGGAAATGGAAAAAGCGAAGAAGGATCTCGAAGCCAACAACGAGCAGTTGGCGATGCACGAGGAGAGCTACAACAACAATCTGAAAAAGATCCAGCACGCCACCAAGAAGCTCGGCGAGGTGCGCCAGAAGATTCAGCGCTACGACGCCGAGATCAAGATGAGCGAGGCCGAGGCCGAGGTCGCCAAGCTCTCCGAAAGCTTCAATTTCAACGTCACCACCGACTTCGGTCAGTTAGAGCAAGTGGTGCAAGACCGCATCGACAAGAATCGCGGCGCGGTGCGCGTAGCGGCGGACTTGTCCGAGCGCGGCATCGCCGATATCAAGGCCGAAGAAGCCATGGAATCGCAGATGGCCGATGACGCGCTGAAGAGAATGGAGATGAGCTTGGGCATGGTCACGCCCGAGACCGCGCAGCCGGCGCCGGCGCAGAAGGAATTGGGGCCGGCGCAGTAGGGCTCGTTTCGCTTGACCGGGCCGAAGCTTCGATACGATTGGGATGTCGTTAAGGCGCTCAGCAATGAGCGCAAACACGGCGTCGCTTTCGAAAGCGCCTCAACTGTGTTCCTGGACCCATTCGCTGCAACTCGCTACGATGACGACCATGGCGGGTCTGAGGACAGGTGGGTCACTATTGGACTATCCAGCGATCAGCAACTGCTCGTGGTGGTGCATACAGTAGTTGAAATCGACCCGAATGAGTACTTGGTGAGAATCATTTCGGCGCGTCGACCGACCTCCCAAGAACGCGACCAATACCTGAATTGAAGTGAGCAACGACATGCGAGAACAATACGATTTCAGCGGCGCCGAGCGCGGAAAATTCTATCGTCCGAACGCCGAGGTCATCCTGCCGGTCTACTTGGAAACCGAAGTGCAGCAGTGGGTGAATGCACGTGCACAAGCCAAGGGTGTAGCGGTGAACGATTTTGTCAACGAGCTATTGAAGAAAGATATGGCGCTCGTCGACGCGGTGATCTGAAAACCCCTTTGAGAAACGGAAGCCAGAGCGAATGAACGGACAACCCAAACCAGGCTTTTACTTCGTCGTCCTGCTTGTCATCTTAGGGCTGATCGGCTACGCCATGTATCGGCTCAAAGCGCCGTCGGGCGATAGCGGCGATGCGCTGGCGGTCAGTCAGCCGGCCGATCAGGGCGACTCTGAACCGGCAACACCGGCGGACGGCGGCGCCGAGGCGCCCGATAGCGCCGGCATTACCACGGTCAAGGAATACGCCTACGTCCCGAGCCAAAAACTCCCGGACGTCAAGGGCGTTTCGAACTACACGCCGATGCAAGAGCGCACGGTGCGCTTTGCGATCAATGTCTGGGCCGGCTGGGCGCCAATCGTTTACGCCAACGGCGGCTTCAAGGCGAACAAAACCTGGACGGCGCCGGGCGGCCAGCCGTTCAAGGTGGAACTGGTGCTGATCGACGATCCGGTGGCGATGCGCGATGCGTACGCAGCGGGCGATGTGCATATCGGCTGGGCCACGGTTGACATGCTGCCGCTGTTGCTGGAATCGCTGCAAAAAGACTCGCGCGTGATGCCGCGCGTGTTCCAACAGATCGACTGGTCGAATGGCGGCGACGGCATTGTGGTGCGCGACGCGATCAAGACGGCCTCGGATCTGCGCGGCAAAACCGTGGTGCTGGCGCAAAACTCGCCCTCGCACTTTTTCGCGCTGAACACTTTGATCAACTCGGGCGTGGAACCGGCGGAAGTGGATTTCCGCTTCACTAACACGGCGTTCGAAGCCGCTGCCGCGTTCAACGCCGACAAGAAAATCGCTGGCGTGGTGTCGTGGGCGCCGGACATCTACAACCTCTCGGACGTCAAAGGCAACAAACTGCTGGTGTCGACAGCCACCGCGAACAAGCTGATCGCGGATGTATGGTTCGCGCGCGCCGACTTCGCCAAAGACAACCGCGACATCATGGAAGGTCTGGTGCGCGGCATCTTCGATGCCATGGCGGCGCTGGAGGCGCAGGAAGCCAAGCAACAGGTGGCGACGATGCTCGCCGAAGGTTTTTCCTTGCCGCCGGCTGACGCGCTGGCGATGTTGCCAGACGCGTACTCGACGAATTTCGCCGACAACCGCGAGTTTTTCTTGAACCGCAACAACCCGACGAACTTCGAGCGGACCTTCAATACGGCCTACGTGATGTACCGCAAGATCGGCGCGGTGACTTCGCGCGTCGGCTTCGATCAAATCGTCGATTTCTCGATCCTGCAGAAGCTGCAGAACGAGCCCAAATACGCCAACCAGACCAGCAATTACGGCATCAACTTCGCGCCGATGAGCGCCAGCGCCATCCAGAGCGAGAGCCCGGAAATCCTGACCAAGACCGTGGTCGTGCACTTCTTCCCGAACTCCTGGGATTTATTCAAGAAAGTGGTCAAGGACAAGAACGGCAAAAGCGTCGAAGAGCTTTATGACCCGAACGTCGATTTTGTGCTCGAAGAGATCGCCAAGCTCGCCGGCTCTTACGGCGCGGCGCGCATCGTGATCGAGGGACACACCGACGGCTCGATGCGCGGCCAGGTGCCGGACTCGGCGGTGCGCGAGCTGTCGGCCAATCGCGCCAATGCGGTCAAGCAGGAACTGCTGCGCAAGTTCCCGTCGATGGACCCGAACCAGTTCTCTGCCCAAGGCATGGGCTGGGCGCGACCGGCCGATGTCAGCGATGCCGACAACCACGCCAAGAACCGGCGCGTGGAGGTGAAGGTGTATCCGTTGGAGAGCCAGTAGCGCGCTTCTGGCACGCGGACCCATAGTCCGCATTCCCAGCACTTCAACCCACAGATGCGGACCATGGGTCCGCATACCATGACGGCGACCACGCGACTGGCCAGCACGCCCACCAGCACCGGCTTCCTCATCGCCGTCGAAGGTATCGACGGCGCTGGCAAATCGACGCAAATCCGCGCGCTCGCAGACGTTCTGCGCGCGTTGGGCCATGAAGTCGTTGTCAGTCGCGAGCCGACCTACGGCCAGCACGGCAAACAGTTGCGCGACAGCGCGGCGAGCGGGCGACTCACGGCCGCAGAGGAACACCGCCTGCTGCTGCTCGATCGGCGCGAACACGTCGACACCCTGATTCGCCCCGCGCTGGAGCGCGGCGCGGTGGTCGTGCTCGATCGCTATTACTTCTCCAGCATGGCCTACCAGGGCGCAGCCGGCTTGGATTCAGACGTTATTCGTCGCGACAACGAAGCCTTCGCACCCAGGCCTGATCTGCTGGTGATCTTCGATCTACCCGTGGAAGAAGGCCTCAAGCGCATCGCCGCGCGCGGCGAGCGGCCGAATGCCTTTGAGGCCACCGATACTCTAGAACGCTGCCGCGCCAGTTTCCTGGCGATGCTCGACCTGCCGTTCGCGCGGCGTGTCGATGCGACGCAAGATGCCGATCGGGTCGGTAGCGCGTTGGTGTCGACGGTATTGTCGGAACTCAAGAATGCGAAGCACCTAGCCACAAACCGACGAGGCAGTGCTTTCAGCTAGCTCAAGATCGCAATGGCATTGTTTGTGCTGTGAATCGCTATCGGTAGCAGCAGAGATCGTGTCCTCCAATAGGACCAAGCGAGCAGCAGGCCAAGAAGAAAGAGGAACAAGAGTCGAATCAACGACCACGGATTTGCCGGATCCACGCCATGCAGACTGGCGAACATGGCTGCCGAGGCAAAGGCTCCGAACGCCGCGGCGTTTTGCTCCAACATCGCGCGAAACATCGTGCCTCTGAACCACAGCTCTTCACAAATGGGGATTACGAGCACGATGACGACCACGCTCAACGAGGTCTGTTGCGTTTCGTTCAAGAACAAGCGCCAAGCCGGCCAAAGATGCGCCAGCGCCAATTGCGAAAGGATCAAACCTCCGAGCAGCAAAGCCGACCATGCAACGACCGAGACCTTCGGAATTGTCCTAAGACCGCTGATTACTGCGTGGACTCGGCGTCGGCCGATGACCGCCAAGAGTCCCATTGCGATCGAAAGAGCCAACGGAATTTTGCCGATGATCGTTGGGTTGAGCCTTGTCTCAGCGCGAACCGACAGAACTTGGATTGAAACGGGGCGTTCTTTCAGCGCTCGGAGCCAAAGGGACTGCGCTCCAAAAGGAACCGGCCCTTTCAAATAAACAGTGCACTTACCGTCACTCTCTCGTACCGAAAACTCATCACTAACGCCGCGTAGCTGTTCAGCAGTTTCTGACCGGGCGCAGCCATCCAGCACCACCGATTCTTCCAAGATCAGCAGCTCTCGATGGTTTAATGCGCATAGGAAAAGTATCGCGATGAACGCAAGGGCGCTGAACTCCAACACATATCGGCCATAAAGTGCAGCGAGTTGCAGAAACGCCCTAACGTCCAACGTCATTTCAGTAACCAATCCAACCGTTGCCGCCGCCACCTGGGGTTGCTTGCCATGGCCCCGTCAATCTTGTTGTAGTAGGCAGAAACGGAGCTGCGCCATTCGGTCCCCAAGGGAACGGACCGAAAACTGGGCGCGGAATGAGGGGAGCGTTGCGACAGTCGCAGTCGCACCGCGTGCTCCTGTAGCCCATGAAACACGTACTTTCAACGGAGCGGACCCGGCATTCATTGCAGAGTGTGCGACAATAGAACGCAGTTGCCCCTTCGGTTGCCGAACATGCGAGTTGGCTTCCGAGGATGGCAAGTCCAATAGCACCCACAATTGCACCAGCGTTCTTATTCTCGCCTTGCTCAGCCGCAGCAATGAGAGCCTTGGCGTCGATCGTTCGAAACGAGCCCGCCGAGTTCGTTCCTTTCCAGTGGATTAGCCCATTCCCTGCAACGTACTCAGCGGTTTTACCATTGATCGAGAAATGCCCTGAGTAGCGAGGGGGCTCCGGACAAACCGATATCTTGCATTTGATATCCGCGTTCCGAACCGATGCCTGTTCGGACGTATCCGACACGACCTCGCCGATCACCTGGCACGCGCATCAGAATAAACATCGGCGGCGCTCAAAGTCCCGCATAGCAAAAGCAAAGTGAAGAATAAAGAGTATTTCATGAAACACTTTCTTCAGCGTGGATATTCACAGCAAGAACCATACATGACCGATTCGCCGTGCGCAATACATTGCGGAGCTGTTGTGCCGAAACGTCAACGACGGACGTGTTCTTAGTTAATCAAAGGAAGAGAGATGATTTAGGCACGGACACGATGTGACGCGGAGCGCAGTTCTTCGCGCAAGTCGTAGCTACATCTTCTTCGGCATCACCCACCGCGCGGACAACACCGCAAACCGCCAGTTCAAGAGCACTGCCGCCACGGTCAATCCCGCGATAAAACCGATCCACAACCCGGGGCCGCCAAGGCCAGTGGCGAAGCCCAGATACCACGCCAGCGGAAAGCCCACGCCCCAGTACGCGAAGGCGGTGACGAACATCGGCACGGTGGTGTCTTTGAGGCCGCGCAGGGCACCCGCAGCGACCACCTGGATGCCGTCGGACATCTGGAAGATCCCGGCGAGAAACATCAGTTGCACAACCAGCGGGATCAGCTCTGGCGCCTCCGGCGCATATAGCAGCGTGATTTGCGCGGCGAACACGAACATCACGGTGGCCGACACGAGCTGTGTGCCGAACGCGAGCGTCAGCCCAGATACCGCAGCGCGCCGCACGCCAGCGCGATCTTCGGCGCCGCGCGCATGCCCTACACGCACCGTGACCGCCTGCGCGAGGCCCAGCGGAATCATGAACGCGAGCGAGGCGACATTGATTGCGATCTGGTGCGCCGCCGCCCAATCGCCGCCGATGCGGCCCATCAGCAGCGCGACGACGATGAACAATCCGCCTTCCATCTGCCACGCAAACGCCATCGGCAGCCCGAGCTTCAGCAGCGCCGCGATAGGCTCGCGCTGCGGCCGATCGATGGCGAACACACTGCCATGACGATTGAAGTACTCGGCGTGCGCGACATACAGTGCCAGCCCGATCACCTGCAGCCACAACGACAGTGCCGTCGCCAGCCCCAGGCCGAAGGTGCCCATGCGTGGCAGCGGCCCCCAGCCAAAGGCGAAGGCGCTGGCAAGCGGGATCAGCGCCAGCAAGCCGGAGAACGCCGCGACCATGCCAGGCTTGGTGCGGCCCATCCCGTCGCAATAGCCGCGCAGCGCAAAAAAGCCTGCTAACGCCGGACCGCCGAAGCCCACGCCGAACAGAAAATCGCGCGCGTGCGGATAAAGTTTGGAATCGACGCCGATCGCCTTCAGCACGAGGCTCCCCGACCAGCAGATCGCCATGACGATCAAGCCCAACCCTAGGGCGATCCACCACGCCTGTCGCACCCGTGGCGCGATCTCATCGAAACGCCGTGCGCCATAGAGCTGCGCCACCGTCGGCGTGACCGCACCTAACGTACCGATGCACAGCAAGAGCGCAAAGCTGTACACAGCTGCGCCCACCGCAACGCCGCCCAGCGGCGCAGCGCCTAGACGTCCGGCGATCAGGCTGTCGACGACGTTCATGCCCATCGATGACAGCTGCGCGATGATCAGCGGCACCGCTAGTTTGAGCGTCTCGCGAAGGTCGTGAGTGGTGGTGAGGGTCAGGCGCGGGCTCCGGGAGGCGGGCGGTGTTCGATAGTCAACGGTGAATCGTAAATGGTCAATGGGACAGTTCTTCGCTGACGATCGAATGCGCCGTGGCGCGATGCGGGACTGGTCAATGGTCAATAGTGAATGGTCAATGGGAAAGCTCGTTGCTGCGGTCGATTGCTTTTCCATTGACGATTGACTATTCACCATTCACTTTTCAACAAAAACCCAACCGGAGACACCCATGGCCCTCGCACTCGTCACTGGCGCCACTGGATTTCTCGGCGGGCACCTCGTTAACGAGTTGCTCGAACGCGGCCATCAGGTGCGCGCGCTGTATCGCTCACCGTCGACGCTCGCGGCGATTGGCGAATACGACATCGAGACAGTCCGTGGCGATGTGCTCGATCGCAGCTCGCTGGAACATGCGATGCAGGGCGTCGACTGGGTGTTCCATGTGGCCGCGAGTACCGCCTCGTGGAAACCGAAGTTCGCCGAGCAAACGGCGATCAATGTCGGCGGTACCGAGAACGTAGTCGCTGCAGCGCTGGCCGCCAGGGTCAAGCGCCTGATCCACACCAGCAGCGTGGCAGTTTATGGTTTCACCGACGACTACATCAGCGAGCGTTCGCCGCATCTGGGGCTGCAATCCTGGGTCAACTACTCGCGCACCAAGGCGCTGGGTGAGGCCAAAGCGCGCGAGGGATTGGCCAAAGGACTGGACGTGGTGATCGTCAACCCAACGCACATCTTGGGCCCAGGCGATACCCAGAGCTGGGGCCGCTTGATCCTGCTCGTCGATCAACGCAAATTGCCTGGCGTGCCGCCCGGCAGCGGCGCATTCGTCGATGTCCGCCAAGTGGCAAGGGCCCAAGTTACCGCCGCCGAGCAGGCGCGTTCGGGCGAGAGTTTCTTGCTCGGCGGCGAAGAGGCCACGTTCCTGGACCTCGTGCAGCGTATCGGCGCGATGCTCGGCAAGCCGGCGCCAAAACGCGCCGTGCCGGCGCTGGCGCTGCGCGGCTACGCGCGCGCGGTCGACGCATGGTCGCGCATCACGGGTAAGGAGCCAGACCTCACGCCCGAATCGGTGGCCTTTGTGTGCCACCACATGCGCTGCGACTGCCGCAAAGCGCAAACCGAACTGGGCCTGCAAACAACGCCGCTCGATCGCCTGCTTGGCGACACCATCGCGTGGATGCGCCAGCAACGTCTGTTGAGCCTATGAGCGAGGCGAAGCTTTCCCGTCGCGAGCGCAAAGCCAATGCCTGGCAGGGCAAGCTTTGCGCCAATTGCGATGCGCCGCTGCAAGGCCCGTTCTGCCACGTCTGCGGGCAGCCGGAGAAGACGCCGATCCGCGACGTGGTGTCTTTGGGCACGGATGCCTTCGACTATTTGTTCGATGTCGACGCGCGGCTTTGGCGCACCTTGCGCGACTTGTTTTTTCGACCAGGGCGGTTGACGCAGGGCTATCTGGCCGGGAAGCGGATGAGCTTCGTACGACCGCTGCGGATTTATCTGGTCACCAGCGCAATTCTGTTTGTGGTCATCAGCTCCATGGCTGATATCGGGATGAATGTTGCGGAGAATGGCGAGGTCCAGTTCGGACCTGTGAAGGCCCGTGTTGGCGACACCGAGTTGAACCCACCTTCGGCGGCTCCCGACGATTCGACTGAGCCGGCGCCAGTTCAGCCCGCCGAGCCTGTCCCGTCGCAGGAGACGGGCCCGGAGGAGGCGCCATCGCCTCCCGAAGCAGCCGGTTCCGATGGTTCAAAAAAGCCTGCTGAGCGCAAGCCAATCAAGTTCACCTTCAACGATCAACCTTGGCATCCAACCGACAACCCGGTCTCGATAGCTGCGTTGCCTGATGCCATGAACGTGCGCATCAATCTTTTCATTGGTCTCTTGCAGCACAACCTGGAATTGGCACGCGAAGACCCCAAGCGACTGGGCGCTACGTTCCTGCGCGTGTTGCCGCAGTCGCTCTTTGTGCTCTTGCCGCTGTTTGCGCTGCTCCTGAAGGGCGTGCTGATCTTCAAGCGGCGTTTGTACATGGAACATCTGATGGTGGCGATCCATAGCCACACGTTCATTTACATGGCGATACTGGCCATCATCGGATTGAACATGTTCGCCGAGAAAGTCGGGCCGACGTACGAGTGGATACCTTACTGGATGCTGGGACTGACTTGCGCCTGGATTCCGCTCAACCTGTTCCTCACGCAAAAACGCGTGTACCGACAGACTTGGTTAGGTGCGCTGTTCGCGTTTAGCATCGTCGGCATCGCCTACATGTTTCTGGTCACCTTCACTATGCTCGGCGCGCTGGTCATGAGCCTGGCCAATCTTTGAGGAAGCTCCGCCGATGCTTGTTTATGAAGTCAACATTACCGTTCGCAATGCCGTCGCCGAAGCGTATCGCGCCTGGCTCGGCGACCACGTGCGCGAGCTGTTGACCTTGCCCGGATTCTTGAGCGCCGAGGTGTTCGTGGTCGAACCCGAGCAGGACGATGCCGAGCACCAGCAAATGGTTGTCGCTTATCGGCTCGAAAGCCACAACTGCCTGACGCGATATCTGCGTGAGTTCGCGCCCGCGATGCGTGCTAAAGCGCTGGAGCGATTCGCCGGGCAGTTCGAGATTCAACGCCGCGTATTGGCGCCGTTGGTGGAAATGCTGCGGGCGGAATAGGTTCGCGACCTGAAGCGACCGCGCCGCTGATGACTACCTACTACGCCAGTACCCGCCGCGAATCGTTCGCAGGCTCTGAGCTGCCGCAACGCGCGCGCGTAGTGGTCATTGGCGGGGGCTACGCGGGTCTCGCCACCGCGCTGGGACTCGCCGAGCGCGGAGAGACGGGTGTGCTGCTGCTGGAGGCGCAGACCATCGGCCATGGCGCCTCCGGGCGCAACGGCGGTTTTGTGTTCGCAGGTTACTCGCTCGGCGAAGCGTCGCTGCTCGAACGCGTTGGCAGCGACGATGCGCGCTGGTTGTACGAGGCCACGCGACGCGCGATGCGGACAATTCGCGAGCGCATCGACACATACGCAATTGCCTGCGATCCCATCGACGGCGGCGTACTCTGGGCCAACTGGTTCGACGATCCGCGCGTATTGCAGGCGCGCCAACGCCTGCTGGCCGAGCGTTATGGCGTGCAATGGCCCAACGTCTCGCGCGATGAGTTGCGCGCACAACTGCGCACCGAGCGCTACAGCGGGGCGCTGTTCGAGCCCGATGCCTATCACGTCCATCCGCTGAACCTGGCGCTAGGCCTGGCGCGCGCGGCGACGACGCTCGGTGTGCGCATGGCCGAGGGCGCGCGCGCAACGGGGATCGCAGCGAACGGTAGCGCCTGGCGCGTGCACGTCGGCGCACACAGCATCAACGCCGAGCACGTCGTCGTCTGCGGCGGCGGTTATCTCGGCCGGCTCGTTCCGCAGCTTGCCCGGGCGCTGTTGCCGATCGCCACCTACGTCATCGCAACCGAGCCGTTAGGCGCGCGCTTACAGGACTGCATCGCCACACCTGCTGCCGTTTACGACACGCGCTTTGCCTTCGACTATTACCGCGCGCTGCCGGACACGCGCATCTTGTGGGGCGGACGCATCTCGGTCCTCGACCGCGCACCTGGGGCCGTGGCGCGACTGCTCAAGCGCGATCTGCTGCGCGTTTATCCGCAACTCGCGGAGATCCGCGTCGACTTCGCGTGGAGCGGCTTGATGAGCTACGCGCGCCACGAAATGCCGCAGATCGGTCGGCTCGCAGCCGGCCTATGGTTCGCGCAGGCCTTCGGCGGCCACGGCGTTGCCACGACTACCGCCGCGGGAGAAGCGATCGCCGCAGCGATTGCTTCTGGCGACGACAGCTATCGGCGCTATGCACCGTTTGGGCTGCCATCGACGCATCGTCCGTTCGGCTACCTGGGCGCGCAGGCAACGTATTGGTGGTTGCAGGCCAAGGATTCGCTTCGGGCGCGCTGATTAGCGGCTCTATTTGATTGCCCAATGGCGAGCTGGTTGCAGCGAGGGCCAAAGTGCGGGAGACGAAAGTCACACGGCGAATGTGTGCAGCCTCTGATCTTGAATCCTCCGGCTCCGGCAACTACTCGCCATCCACCTGCTTGTCCATCTCCTCCAGGCGCTTCTTGTCCATGTCCTCCACGGCCTTGGCCTTCTCCATCGCCTGCAACTGATCGTCGAACACGGTTGGCGTACGCGGCGCGGGCTCGGCCGGCGGTGGCGCCTCGCTACTGCAGGCAGCGAGCAGAAGCAGGCACAGCATGATCGAAACTCGCATCGATTGATCTCCAGGCAACGACGGCGCCAGTGTACACCGATAGAATCGCGGCTCTTGCCATTGCCTGGGATCGATCCCGTGCTGCGCACTCTGCTCGCCCTATTGCTGTTGTCGCCGATGCTGCTTACTGCCCAAGTGCCCACCCTGACCATCGATCGTTTGTATGAGGAACCCACCTTGTCCGGCACGCCCCCGCGTTCTCTCAAAGTGTCGCCCGACGGGCAGCGCGTAACCTTCCTGCGCGCCAAAGAAGACGATCAGAACGCGCTCGATTTGTGGGAGTACCATGTCCCGAGTGGTCAGACGCGGCTGCTGGTCGACGCCAAGACCATCACTGGCGGCGTTGAAGAGGTGTTGAGCGATGAGGAAAAAGCGCGCCGCGAGCGGCTGCGCATCGCCGGCATCAGCGGCATCGTCGATTACCACTTTTCCGACGATGGCCAGAAGCTGCTGTTCCCGCTGGCAGGCTCGCTATACGTCTACGACCTGAAGGCGCCCGCCGACACCGCTGTGCGCGAGTTGACGCGCGCCAGCGACGGCTTCGCGACCGATCCGAAGTTCTCGCCCAAAAGCGGCTACGTCAGCTTTGTTCGCGATCGCGCGTTGTTCGTGGTGCCGGTCGCCGGCGGCGATGCGCGGCGCGTGAGCCCGGAAGCCACTGCAACCGTGAGCTTTGGAATGGCCGAGTTCGTCGCCCAGGAAGAGATGAGTCGACTCACAGGCTATTGGTGGGCGCCGGACGATTCGGCGATCGCCTACGCGCGCGTCGATGAGGCGCCCGTCGCTGTCGAGCGGCGCTTTGAGATTTACGCCGACCGCACGGAAGTCATTGAGCAACGCTATCCGGCGGCCGGCAAAGCCAATGCGCTGGTGGAGTTGTATGTTGCTCCCTTGGCCGGCGATGAACCGGTCAAAGTCGATCTTGGCACGAACAGCGATTTCTACCTCGCGCGCGTCGATTGGGCAGACAAAGACACGCTGCTGGTGCAACGCCAGAGTCGCGATCAGCGCACCCTGGATTTGTTGAAGGCGCAAGCCAGCGATGGCAGCACCAGCGTGCTGCTCAGCGAGACCAGCGACACCTGGGTCAACCTGCACGACGATCTCAACGTTCTGCCGGATGGCAAAGGCTTCATTTGGTCCAGCGAGCGCGACGGCTATGCGCATCTGGAACTGCGCAGCATGGATGGCGCGTTGATCCGGCCGCTGACCCGCGGCCCGTGGGTCGTCGACAAGGTGCTCGCCCTCGATACCAGGCGCCGTCGCGTGTTCTTCTCGGCCAACGCTGGCGAGGTACGAGACGCGCACGTATTCGTGACCTCTCTCGATACCGCCGATCCCGGCTCTGTGCGTCGTCTGACTGCGGTCGATGGTTGGTACGATGCCACCTTCAGCCGCGACGCGCGGGTGTTCGTCGCGGCGTTTTCCACCCCGAACCTGCCGCCGCAAGTGCGTCTGTACGATGCCGAAGGCAAAACACTGGCGACGCTGTTCGCCAACGAGTTGAAGGAAGGCCATCCGTATCATCCGTTCAAGCAAGCGCACCGGCAGCCGGAGTTCGGAACGCTCGAAGCGGAGGATGGCCAGACCTTGCACTATCGGCTGATCAAACCGCTCGACTTCGACCCGTCCAAGAAGTATCCGGTGGTCGTGCGCGTTTACGGTGGCCCGCATGTGCAGTACGTGCAACGCCGCTGGGACGAGCGCTGGGGCCTGTTCGATCAGGTGCTCGCACAACGCGGATTTGTGGTGTTTTCGCTCGACAACCGCGGTAGCGCGCGCCGCGGCGTGGCCTTCGAGTCGCCGCTCTTTCGCCGCATGGGCAGTGTCGAAGTCGACGATCAAATGGTGGGTGTGCGCTGGCTCGCAGGTCAGGACTTCGTCGATGCCAAACGCATCGGTGTCTTCGGCTGGAGCTATGGCGGCTACATGACGCTGATGATGCTCGCCAAGCACTCCGATGAGATCGCTGCGGGCGTATCGGTGGCGCCGGTCAGCGACTGGAAGCTTTACGACACGCACTATACCGAGCGCTATATGGACCACCCGGCGCAGCATGCCGATGCCTACCAGGCCGCCAGCGTGCTGACCCACACTGCGGGCCTGCGCTCGCCGCTGTTTCTGATCCACGGCATGGCCGACGACAATGTGCTGTTCACCCACTCGACGATGCTGATGGCCGATTTGCAGAATCGCGGCACCGCGTTCGACCTGATGACCTATCCGGGAGGCAAACATGGTCTCGCCGGCACGCCGACGCGCAAGCATGTGTTCAATGCGATCGTGGCGTGGTTCGAGCGGCGATTGAAGAGCGCCGAAACGAAAGATCCGACGTGAATCCAAAAACCGCGACTGGCAGCTCGTCAATGCCGCGGACGCGAGCCGGCGGCTGTGCGGTGAACCGGCCGTCCGCAGCTAAGTCTCTGGTTCCCCGCTATCGCAGCGATGGCAAAACCTTGGCATCGCCGACGAACAGCGACGCCGGATGGACGGTGGGCTCGCAATGCTGAGTCCGCAACTCTCCCGCGTGGAGCTGGCCGAGCGCCTGGCGGCGCTATCGCCGCAGCAACGCACATGGTGGGAGGCTGGCCTTAGCGCCGCTGTGCTGCTCGTGGGCCTGATCGTCTTCGATTGGCCGCCCGCAGCGGTGTTCGGGTTCTTCTGGTTGGAGAACCTGTTCAACGGCGCATTTCATGTCGCCAAGATGCTCAATCTCAAAGGCACGCTGATCGGCGACGATCTGCGCCGTGCGCTCGAACGGAGCGGCGCCGATGAGTCGCAGAAGCAGGCGCAGGCGCAGGCCGCCGCCGGCTGCCTGCACTTTTTCGCGCCTGCGATCTTCGTGCTGCATTACGGGATGTTCTGCGCCGCCCATCTGACGTTTGTCGCGCTGATGTTCGATGGCTGGGCGAGCGAGTTCGCTACGCTCGGGGGCGGTATCGCCATCGCCTTGATCGTCGCGTTCGGTGTCATCGACGTGCTGCGTTTTCGTCGCAGCGCCCCGAGCGATGTGCCGCGCATGGCATATATGTTCGCCGCCTACGATCGCGTCGTCATCCTCCATGTCGCCTTGGTGTTCGGCGGTTACCTGCTCATCGCATTGGGTCAGAGTGCCGTGGTGTACTTGTTGATAGCGCTCAAGTTCTATGCCGACGTCAGCGGGCGCTTCTCGCTGTCGCGCCAGATTGCGCGCCGGATGCCGCAGCGCCAGCGATGAACGAGCTGGCGCGAATCGGTTACGTTGCCCAGCGCACACCGCTGCCCAGCGATGCGCAAGGCGCGCTCATGCGCATCGTCGAGCAACACCGCTCCGGCTATGTGGTGCACGACGGCAAAAACACGCGCGCCGCGAAAGCGTTGCCCAAGCTTCGTCATCATGTCGGCGACGCCAGCGAGCGGCCGTGCGTCGGCGATTGGTGCCTGGTCGCGGAGCGCGGCTGCGAGCTCATCATCGAGCGCATCCTGCCGCGCTTTTCGACGCTGGTGCGCGGCGCTGCTGGGGAAACCCAAGCCCGGCAGGCGCTGGCCGCCAACATCGACCATGTACTGATCGTCACCGGCCTCGATCGCGATTTCAACGTGCGTCGCATTGAGCGCTATCTGACACTGGTCAGCGGCAGCGGCGTGCGTCCGACGCTGGTGCTCACCAAGGCCGATAAAGAACTCGCCGCCGCCGCATTGCGCGACGAAGTCGCCGCTATCGCGCCCGGCGTGACGCTGCATCTGGTGAACGCCAAATCGGCCGACAGTTGCGCCGCACTCGCCGCACAACTGTTGCCTGGCGAGACCGCTGTGTTGGTGGGTTCTTCGGGTGCCGGCAAATCGACGCTGACTAACACCTTGCTCGGCGCTGCATCGCAAGCGACAGGGTCGGTACGTGAAGCCGATGGCCGAGGCCGCCACACCACGGTGTCGCGCGCCTTGCTGCCATTGCCCGGCGGCGCGTGTTTGATCGACACCCCAGGTTTGCGCGAGATCAAACTCACTGGCGATGAAGACGTCGCCGACAGTTTCGACGACATAGCGGCACTCGCCGCTGCGTGTCGGTTCCGCGACTGCCAGCACGAGCGCGAACCGGATTGCGCCGTGCGCAAAGCGCTCGACGCTGGCGAACTCGATAACGCACGATTCCAGAGTTACCAGAAGCTCTCTGCGGAAGTCGCGCGCGCGGGCGAAACCGTGCTCGCCCGTCAGGCGCGCAAAGCCTACGCCGCCGAAATGAGCCGCGCGATGCGCGATGTGACGCGGCGCAAGCGCTGACCACACCGCGTTTGTTCACACGAAGGCACGAGGACTCAACGCACGAGGGGCGGTAAGTCCTCAGAGGTGTCGGCAGATCGTTGGTCCTTCGTGGCTTCGTGTCTGCGTGTGATGCTTGTGCCGCGCTCGCATGACCGTGCCAACTCACTCGAATCCAGATGCAAAAATGCTGTTGTTCAACACCCAAGGCTCGCAATCGGACAGTTCGCTCGAATTGCCTTCTTCGTCGGTGGCGATCGCGGTGACAAAACCTCCCAGCACTACATCGTCCAAGAGCACATCCGTGACGTTGACCTGGAACGGCAATACGCAATTGCTTCCCACCGTCGCGCAACTCAGCACCAACGGCGATAGCCGCGCCAGCACCTGCTGCGCTTCGCCACCTGAGGGGCTGGCGCACTGATCGCTCAAGTAAAAATCGACGGCATACGTCCCATTGGCGCTGCTCAAGTTGCCACGCACCGTGCCTGAAACGCGCGTGCCACCGGCGGACGTCAACAGGGGTTTGTTTTGCTGGTCGTTGGCGCCCATCTGACCAACATCAAGATCGATGGGATTGGGGCCATCCGGCGACAGATCGATGGCCAGTTGCGCGTTGTTGCGGAACCGATTCTGCGTGATCTCGACGCGCCGCCCAGGCGTGATCAAGGCCATGCCATCGGTGCCGTTGTTGTAGATCAGGTTGCGGCTGATGCGATGGCCGTTGCCGAAAACGCGCACCGCGTTGGTGGCGTTGCCGCCAAGGCTGGGGTTGAGCGGTCGCGCACCGATGAGGTTGTCGCGCACAATGACATTCGCCGGCGGCGTCGCCGATGAGAACAGCACGCCCTGGGCGAGACTGTCGGTAATCGCATTGCCCTCGATGGCATCGCCACTCGCGCCCTCCACGAACACGCCCACCTGATTGGGCAATGCACTCAGTCCGTCGCGATCGACGCCGATCAAATTGCCAACCACGAGGCGCGCGCCAAGTGCAGTCTCCAGGCGCACACCGAACTGCTGCGCGCGGCCGATCACATTCATGTTTGCAGCACTGGCGCCGCCAACAACGCTCCCAGGCGCACTCTGAATTCGGATCGCGGTATCGGCGAACACCTGGCTCGGAAGATTGGCGCCCGTCCCAAAGAGGTTGCCCTCGATGTTGGCACGCCCGGAGCCGGTGACGCGCAGCCCTTCGCTGGTGAAGCCGTAGAACATCAAGCCGCGAACGCGGAAGAACTCGTTGCTTTGCGTGACCAGGTGCAGGCCGGCGGCAATGTTGTTGCCGCCCGCCAGGGCCACGCACAGCGTGCCATCGAAAAACTGATCTTGCTGATTCTCGACCGCGCCGTTCTGCGTGTACCCATTGATGAATACGGGCTCCGTGAGCGCTGGCAACGCTGTGATCGGGCTGATCACGCGCGGGCAGCCGCCCGGCAAGTCGAAGCGAATGGTCTTCAATCCCGTGGAGCCATTCGCCGCCAGGATCGCCGAGCGCAGGCTCCCCAAACCGCTGTCCGCAGTATTGGTCACACTGATGGTCGTGCCGTTCTCGACGGTGCTTTCCACTGCGCCAATATCGGGGCGCGTGCCCACCGTTCGAACAGCGCCGGTGTAGTCGCTGGTTGGGTTGGATGGGCCGAGCAGCCGGCCGGCGTTGATCAGCGGCGATCCAGGCTCGGTCGGTCGAAACGGCGCCGTCGAACTGAACAGCGGGTCGCCGGTGAGGTTGTCGCCAGAGCCCGGCGCCAATGCGCCGCCGATATCGAACTCAATGGTGTTGTAGTGGTTGTTATTGACCTGCATCGCTTGGGCGACGATCCATAGATCGCGCGGATGGCCGTTGATCAGATTGTTGTACACGCGCACCGCGCCGAAAGGGCTGTTGACGGCGTTGATCACCAGGCCATCGTTGACGCCGGGGCCGGGGCGGACAAAGCTGTTGAATTGAACGGTCACATCGGGGACATCGCCCTGACTTGAGCTCAAGATAAACAGGCCGCGATCGGTATGCCCATCGAAGATCGAGTTTTCGACCACCACATCGTTGGTGATCGGAACAATCGTCACGCGCCGCACGTTAGAAATGCGTACGCGCGACAGGCCAATAACGCCTCCCGGGCCTGCACCCTGAACGCGTTCTCTACTGGCGATCTCATCCCAGTTGCTGAAGTTCAGCCGCTCCAGGCGCATGCCGCCGAAATTGCCATCGATTTTGAAGTCTGCGGTGCCGCCGGGGCCATTGAGCGTCGAGACGGCGCCCGCGGCGCGCAAGGTGCAGTCGGCATTCCAACCGCCGCTCAACCGGAACGCGCCGCGCACCTCTGAGCGCCGATCCTGCAACTGGTAGGTGCCGGCGACAACGCGAATATCGTCGTCCGCCGCATCGCCGCCAGCGGTAATGGCCGCCTCCAGTTCCGCATTCGTCGCCGCGCAGCGGTTTGCCGCCTGCAGCGGCAGCGACAGCGCAAGGCTCAACAGGATCAGTAAGCGAATCACGGTGCCGCCCTTCGATAGTCCAGTGCATAGCGACTACGCGAAGACGGCCCAAACCGGGCCAAAGGGAAATCGCTCAGCGTTACCGGCGGTTCGAAAGCGGACCGGCTAGGGCCGCGCCGAACTGGCGTTTTGCTAAGCACGCGACATTAACCAGCGATCGGCACACGATCGGCGCTGGAACGTCGCTGGAATTTCCTGGAATGCGACCGGCTACGCCGGAACAAGCGCCTTTTGCAATCGCCCGGCGTCATCGCGCTTGTTAGCCTGAGGTCGTCAAGCGAGGGAGCAAGTCATGCGCTACGCATTTGGTGACTACGTTTTCGACCCGATGCTCATAATGCTGATGCACAAAGGCGCTCAGCTCACGGTGCCGCGGCGGGTCTATGCATGTCTGACGTACCTCATCGAGCACCGCGAGCGCGTCATCAAGCGCGACGAGCTGATTCGCAAGGTCTGGGGCCGCGACAACGTCTCGGACCATCAAATGGCCCAAGTCATCCGCGCCGCGCGTCAGGCGCTGGGCGACGATGGCAACTGCCAATGCATGATCCGCACGGTGATGGGCGTGGGCTACCACTGGGCCGCTGAGGTCGTCGAACTGAGCGGATCGGAAATGCCAGCCTTCAGAGCGCTGGAGCCCGGCATGGTCAATTCGGAGCGTGTGTCGGAGCCGGCTGTTGCACCATTTGCGCACGCCACTGAGTCGCCAATCGCGCATACAACACCATCAGCAGAAGGCGAAGCGCCGATAGCCAATCGCGAACCTCAGATCGCGATCCCAAGCCCCAAAGCCGCAGTCGTTGCGACGTCGCAACGTCTGCCCAAACCCAATCCGCGCCTTCGACTCGCCCTCGCGATGGCCGCCGGTGCGCTTCTGGGAATCGTCGGGACGCATCAAGTCATGCTCAGCACGACCATCGAGGCGCCATCTGACGCATCTTTGCAATCCTTCCCGCAGCTTGGTCCGCTGCCGACGAGCGATGAGACCTTGGCGCAAGAGCAGGTCCAATTCAAGCGAACGGATTCGCCAACTCGAAGGTAATGCGGTATGCGATTGAGTGCCGGGTTGCCAATCGGGCGCAAGAACTTCCGAATCAGCCGTGACGGCTTTCCGAGTTGAACGAGCGATGGATCCGAGTTGGACGAGCGTATGATCCGGATCGGACGAACTAACAATCCGGATTGGCCAAGTCGTGGACCCGAGTACGCCAAGCGTTCCTGGAGCAACTCACTGGATTGCCCGATACCTGAAGCCGCGAGTCGATGAAGCCTTGGCCGACACGCCAGCGGTGTTGATCGATGGCCCGCGACAGTCCGGGAAAACCACTTTTTGCCGGCGTTTTGCCAATCGTCGCTATCTGACGCTCGATGACGCCACGACACTGGCGTCGGCGCGCGCGGATCCGACAGGATTCGTTCGCAATCTGAACATCGTCACCATCGACGAGGTCCAGCGCGCGCCACAGTTGTTGATCGCGATCAAGCAGTCTATCGACGAGAACCGCATGCCGGGGCGATTCTTGCTCACCGGGTCGGCCAATCTGATGCAGTTGCCGACCATTGCCGAGTCATTAGCGGGGCGCATGGAGCGCTTCCAAATGTTCCCGTTGTCTGGGGCAGAAATCGCTGCCGCACCGGGGCGATGGCTATCCCAGGTATTCGACGCCACCCCGGCGGAACTGACCGGCAGCGAAACCGGAGCGGCGTTGGTCCAGCGGGTATTGGCTGGCGGTTATCCGGAGTGCGTCAAGCGCAGCGAAGGGCGTCGAAACGCGTGGCTCCGGTCGTACATCGATGCGTTGCTCGCCCGCGATGTGAGCGATGTTGCGCATATCGAAAAACGCCATGTACTGCCGCGCCTTTTGGAATGTCTCGCACAAACCGCCGGCCAACTGAGCAACATGACGCAACTGGGCGGCGCCATTGGCCTGGACGACAAAACCACCAGCAAATATGTCGCAGCGCTGGAGTTGCTGCACCTGGTGCATCGGGTTCAGCCGTATTCGCGTAATGCGCTGTCGCGTCTGGTTAAATCGCCGAAATTACAGTTCCCGGATGCTGCCTTGCTGGCCGAACTGCGCGGCATTCGCCGCCCGCAGATCGAGCGCGATCGTCACAGCTTCGGGCCATTGCTGGAGAGCTTCGTGTACGGCGAGTTGCTCAAGCTCTCGACGTGGTCCGATGAGCGCTTTCGTTTGTCGAGTTATCGAGACAAAGATCAGTCTGAAGTGGATTTCGTTATCGAAAATGCCGCCCTCGATGTCGTCGGCGTTGAAGTTAAAGCGGCGGCGAGTGTCGGCGGCAACGACTTTGCGGGTTTACGCAAACTGGCAAAAGCCGTCGGCCAGAGCTTTATTGCGGGGATAGTCCTGTACGACGGCACGCAGACCCTGCCCATGGGCGAACGGATGTGGGCCACGCCGGTCAGTTCGCTCTGGAGCAGTTGAATTGAACCAACGGCGTTTGTCAGAAAACTCTGATGCGCGCGGTATCGCTTCTGTGGGAGGCGTGCGCTGCAAGCCTAACCCGCATATTTCATGAGGTCGCGATGAAATGGCTTAGTTTCGTTGTTACAGCCCGGAAATCATCGAGTTGGTCGTACTGACAAAGTGTTCGCTGCCATTTCCTCGCTAACACGGCTGCGCTTCCTGCTTCGCTCCTCCGGCCAGCGCATCCATGCGCTGGCGTTCGGCGGCGCGCCGCATGCGGCGCAAAATCCCGCCTCAC
>JALHMG010000024.1:29129-84860 GCA_022844135.1 Lysobacterales bacterium | reverse complement strand
GGTCGAAAAACGCCGCCACGCGCCGCACCGCTCGGGCATAACCATCGACGGTCTGAGGCGCTTTGCCTTGCAGCTTCAAAGCCCTAAGATGTTGCCCATACAGCGCCTCGAAACGGACCTGCTCCGATGCTTCCATCGTCCTTCTCCCTCCGTGCGCACGCGAGATTGCGTGCGCGAGAAAAGGTGCTCCGATGGCCGGGAAGTTTCAGCTACGATGGCTGTTCCTGCCGCGTGGCGGCTTGGTTCAACTATGCGCTCCAGCTGACCCCAAAAACGCTGCGTGTTTTGGGTCGGCTGAGCGCAAGCGTTAGCCGGATGAAAGAACCCGCGCCAAACCCGTCGCTTTTCGGGGTGCTAGCCGCGATCCAGCAGCGTCCCGGAATGTACGTCGGCGGTTCTGACGCAGACTACGCCACGCAACTCGACCGACTCGATATGTTGATCCAGGGCTACTTGATTGCGCTTCGTAGTCATCAAATCGAGGACGACGGGGCTGCAGCGTACCGGGCCTTCCCCGACTACCTAGCCAAAAGGTTTGGGTGGAGCATGTCTCAGGGCCCTATCCGAGCGATCAGGCACGCTACCCCCTCTGACCGTGAAGCATGGGATCTCTTCTGGAAGCTCCTCGATGACTATAGATCCTCACCAGAATCGACCACCGCAGTTACTGGCCATATGCCAGCCGGCTAACCAACAGTTGGAGTGGACCGTCATACGGCAGCACGTGCGCGCCGCGAGCGCGGATGCGCCATTGTGGGCTCGCGGCGCGCATGACACGGCGGCGCGCGGCCGCTCAACTGCACGTTATAGGCCACACATGACACTCTTCAGTGATCTCAGCGCCTGTGACTTGAGGCTAGTCGAGCGTCAGTTGGCGCAGCGGGAGAACTGGCGGAGGGAGAATGAGTACGCCTTCCGACAAGTTCTGGCCAAGCTGGAGCCTGAAGACGCGGCAGCGAAGTGCTCGAACGCCAGCGTTCACCAGCGCGCCCGACCTGAACTGCTTGATCTACGAACCGTCATCCACCTCCGCTGCCACGCCGTGATCGGACGCTCCGTAGGAATGTCGGATGCAGAGCGCGAAGCGCGCCGCCTGGAGGATCAGAAGCGGGGTGAATGGGGCTCACCGCAGGTCATCACCTACGACCGTTTGCTGTCAAAGGCCAAGGCGCTGGAGTCGCGCGGTGCGGCCTAACCCCTCGTCTATGGCCTCCGCCGAGTCACGCGTTTTGATGTCCATCGAATCGTTGAAGCTGGGTCGGTACAGTCGCCGCGCCATTGGCGCCATTGCGGAAGTGCGCATCGAAGTCTGAAAGATTCAATCCATCGACCAGATGATGCACGGCGTGCGCGAAGGTTCCTGGGACCAGTTGATCGTCGAGCAAACCGGCAAGAACCGCGACTCATGTCGACAACCTTGTAGCGCGCCATCGCCTACTCCCTTGATCTCGCTGAGTAAACGAAGCAAGATCGAGTCCAGTTTTTCTACATCCTCGTTAGCCACCAGATGAACGTCGACGCACAGATCGGCCATTTTGAGGTTACGAGCCACTATGAACTCACCGGTCGGGGCGCGTTCGTTACAGGGCACATACGCGATGGCGTCATTCGCCCTGGGATGTACGTGGACACTCACCGCGACCCGCCGATGCTCAAAGTTGCGGGCGTTGAGTTCCTCGATAACATTGCGGACAAGACGCATCAGAACGCAATTGTGTTTGCGGAGCAGCCGAGCATGGCTTTTGTGAAAGCGGCTTTTCCGATCGGGAGCCTACTTGAACTCCGCGCTGCTCGATTCCACACAAGCGGCCCATGACCGATAGAAACGTCGTGCTGGCGGCTAACAAGTAAGGATAGATCGCGCGAAGCCGCGATCTTTTCCCGGGTTGAACAAGCCCGGTCTTGCAGAGCAATCCTTATAGGGAAAAGAATTTCGCGCTTTGGCTGTTGGCTGGCGCGGTGGCGGTTGGCTGTGAGCAGGTCAATAGTTGCAGGCCGAGTTTGACCGTGCTCTGCGCGGAGCGACGCGCTAGGAATGCGGATGAATCGATGAAGGGGTACGCGATCTCCTGGGCAGGATTGAGTGGCCGGCGCGGTGTTCGATGTCGCAGGAACGCATTGCCGGGCCGCGAATCAGTGGCTTGAGTGCCGATGCCCGATCCGCCATCAGCGGTTTATCCATCTGGCCGGCGCAGGATTTGGCCGATCAGGCGCATGGGCGTTTTGCATCTCGGGCAGCACATCGGCGGACGCGGTTTTTGTTCGCGCTGATGGAGGAGCACGCGCAGGATCAGTTGCACGAGCCTGGGCCGAGCCTTGGCCTTGCCGTGCAAGAACCCGTAGTCGCGCACGCGCCGCAAGCCGGTGGGCAGGACGTGCTGCAGCACGCGCCAGAGGAAGTCGGCGATGGGGAGCTGGCGATAAGCGGGGCGTTTGGTGCTGGCATCGATGTAGCGAAAGGTCACGGTGCCCGTCGCTGGATCATGCGCGATCAGATCGCGCTCGCGGAAGACGCGGCGATAGATCTCATGACCGAAAGGGAAGCGTCGTTGTTTCCGGTGCGCAAGAACAAGCCCCGAAGGGGCGCAATGCAATAGCCCCCCGTGTCAAGCTACTTGTCGCTTTACGCCTGCAGGCGCAAGTTAAGCGCCTCAGAGAGGCGCAACCCCATGCTGTAGGTGGTCCACCAGAACGTCTGATAGCGCCGCTCGCGCGTGGCCCGCACGATGCGCGCGATCTCATCGAGAGTGAGCACATCGGGCAGCGACTTCACCACCGGCGCCTTGACCATCTCGACCCATGGCCACTCGCGCTGCAGCACGTAACGGTAGAAAAACTGCAAACCGCAGCGCTCGATTTTCACGAGGCTCCAGGAGCGCGTGTCGATGAGCCACGCGAAGTAGTTCTTGAAGTCCTCGGCCGACAATCGATCTGGACAGCGGTCGAAAAACGCCGCCACGCGCCGCACCGCGCGGGAATAACCATCGACGGTCTGAGGCGCTTTGCCTTGCAGCTTCAAAGCCCTAAGATGTTGCCCATACAACGCCTCGAAACGGACCCGCTCCGATGCTTCCATCGCCCTTCTCCCTCAGTGCGCACGCGAGATTGCGTGCGCGAGAAAAGGTGCGCCGATGGCCGGGAAATTTCAGCTACGATGGCTGTTCCTGCCGCGTAGCGGCTTGGTTCAACTATATGTTCACGCCGACGCCGGAAATGTCCCTTCGCTTGCTCTGGCTTGGCGGTCGGCGCGGCTTAACATGGCGTTAGCCGTCCATACTCCATTACCAAATTTCTAGCCACTCGAAGGAGGAACCCTCGATGAATATGAAGCGTGTGCTATCAGCATTCACCATGTTATTCCGCGGCAATGGCAATGCTCGGAAAAGCCTCGGAAGGCGCGTGGCTTGAATTGGGAGCTGTGCTAGTTCAGCTGGCAGAAAAGCGCGCCGCTAGAGGTTTTGACAACCACAAACGAACACTTGACAGCCCGATGGCCGGAGTCAAGAAAAAGATTGAGGCCGTTTCATTTTACTACCAAGATCAACAGACGTTCCACGATTTGGGAAGCAGTACGGGAATAAAGCCAGATGAGCTTCGAATCGTCGCTGAATGGAGCGACACCGTGCGTGATAGCAGAAACACGATTCATTTTGGAATTTCGCCCGTAACACCAAACACTTTCGAGAAGGTTTCGGTTCTCTTACTAGGAGCTCCTCAATATATCCGCGTGCTGTATCGAATAAAGGTAGCCGCAGAAGCACAGCTCCCGTGAAAACGCCTATCTAAATGTTCAAGCCGACCGCCCTCCCACCAGTTCGCACTTACCACCGCTGTCGCTCGGCGGCGGCTTAACATGGCGTTAGACGTAGCCGGAATTCTACTGTACGGCGAAATTTCCTTGAGGAACTGGACAATGAGTGACCACACTACGGTAATTATTGATTGGCGAGGCCCCTTCACTTTTGAAGAGATTGAGAAAAACCCTGAGTGGCGAAATGGGGTGTATCTACTTTCGGGAAAGCGAAGGTACAAGCATATCAAACAGATCCAATATTGCGGTATCACCGAGGGTAGTTTTGCCTCTCGGTTTGCGCAGCACCACAAATTGCCAGAGATAAATCGTGATTTACGAATCTGGCTTGGTGAAGTTAGCTATCCCAAGAACGCGACTCGTCACTTCTTGGAAATGGCTGAATCAATCATCGTCTATTTTTGGCAACCTGTATTGAATGATAGGAAGAAGGTTCGTCCTCCTAAGCCAGTAACAGTCCTGAGTCGCTGGCTTACGCCAAAGGGCAAGCCGCGCATGCGGCAACATCCAATGTGCAAGGACCTGGAAGACGTACTTTCTTGGGATGGGAGTCTATGGCGGACGGCTAATCTCACGGTATGGGAAGAATAATTTTGACTTGCAGAAGCAGAGCAATGTTCATTGTGCAAGAGCTCTCAAGAAACAACCGCCAAGTAGTTGATTTTCTTCACGCCGTCGTCGCTGTTCCTGCAGGCATGTCAACCAGCGTCATTCCCAGTTGTTGGGCGCGATGCATGAGGTTGCGGATGGCGCGATCTCGGTGTTGTTGGGTAATCCTCCCCGGAAACCGCCTGCGCCAGAAGTCGCGGATGCGCGAGCTGGAGGACGAAAATCGGCGGCTGAAGAAGATGTATGCCGACGCGCAGCTGAGTGCCGAGCTGTTGAAGGACGCGCTCGCAAAAAAGTGGTGAAGCCATCTCAGCGTAAGGAGATGGCCAAAGCCGCGGTCAGCGCAGGCCGCATGGGTGTGCAGCAGGGCATCAGCGGGAGGACCGGTGCGGAAACTGACTTGAGCGGGCGAACCAGAAGCGGGCGAACCAGGACATCCAACTTTCGTCGCTATCGAGGCGCAGGCCGCAGGTGGCGCCGAAAATCAGCGCCAATCAGGATCAGATGCAGATGATCGGAATCAGATTCCAAGACGGTCCCATCGGCCGCTAGGTGGCGCCGAGAATCAGCGCCGATGAGGCGTTCGTGACATTCCGAATTCGGCGCGCAGCCAACGCCTCCAGACGCCAGCGGCGCCAAAGATCCCCACGTGCGTTTCTCAGCCGGTCACGAGGCTCCTGGGATAACCGATGCCCTTGAGCCACTGCCGCTTCCAGTCGGCCGCTTTGGCTTCGAGTGCTTCCACGCTCGCAACGAATCGCCAATAACCTGAGCCGACGCCTTTGACGTGCGCGGTCCAGTAGTTGGCATCGAGGCATTGCTGGCCCTCGGCAAAGGTGAGGTGGCGGGCTTGGGTCATGCGGCGATCATCGCAATGACCGCTGAGCTTTTCTGTAAGGCGAACGCTGAAAGTTAAGTCAGAATTTTCTGACGGCTACTGGGTGTCCCGAAGTGTTCTTCCCGAAGTGTTCTGTCCCGAAGTGTTGGGTTATGTCAGAATTTTCTGACGGCTGCTGGGTGTCCCGAAGAGTGTTGTCCCCATGCGTTAGGCCCCAAGGGGAGTCTAGGTGAAATTTGATCCGAATTTGGGTTGGTGTGCTGATGAGAGCAAGGTTGTTGCTCATCTCAGATTGATAGCTGCAGCATTCGAGGCGGCTGAGCGATGGATTGTTGCTAACACCGCGAGGGATGCAACTTCCCAGATGACAGTGAATTTATTATGTGCTTGCCGCGGATACGTTCATGTTATGGTCAAAAATATAGATGGGCACATATCGGTTCTTGCTCTAGCTGCGCGTAGCATCTACGAACTGAGGTTGAGGCAGGAACATATGTATCTTTCTAGTGAGAATGTTGACTCATGGCAGTTTGAGACCATTCGAGACTTTGTTGAACTCTGTGACGCTCGGTTGGCTTTGCCGGAATCCCCCGAAAACAAACAAATGAGGGTAGAGATCGAGAAAGCTAAGATCGAATATGAAAGGATTATTACGCGCCACGGAAGGCGGAAGGAAGGCGCTGCACGAGCTGTGCACCTCGCCAGCCAAGTTGGCCTGAAGGTCGATCACGCGGCTTTCTTTAAATTCATGACCAAGATTGTGCATCCGTCGGGATACCTAGTAAACAAGCCGGAGGTTGCCGGGGCATATGAGAATCGCGTTCTGATGATATGGTATGCGCAGATATCCGCCCGTCATATCTATGAACAAGTGAAGCGTCGATACTTCGTGCCGGGAAAATGGCCGGAGCCAAGCCAAGAATACGTCGGTGGGGCCTAACTATGAAATCAACGCGACGCCGGAACATGCTCTCGCTCAAACCGGGCAATACTGTCGGCGCGCGTTATTGCGGCGTTTGCTGTCCCTGTTGATTCCCATGCACTCTTTGCGAAGCGCGGACGAATTGCGTCTTGCCCGCCGCAGACTTTTTGATCGCTTCACGACGAAATCAAGTGCGCGTCAGCTTCTGGATTTTCAGCGACTGCTCGTCGCCGAAATAGTTGAGACGGAGGCCGAACAGCTCGTCGAGCGATCACCGGTCAGAACCAAGCATCTCCAGGCAGTTCGCATCTATGGTGACGCTCTCGCATTCAATGAACTTTCGACATACGCAATTCGACAGCTCGCGCGAAGTACAGGCAATCCCCCGCAGCTGACCGACCAGGGACGCGGGTTCGCATTGACTCTCGAGTGTGCCGAGGCAATCACTGAACAAGATGTGCCCGTGCTCATTTCCGACGTAACAAATGTGCTGAAGAATGGTGACTTGGTTGTCTGTGTGGATTCGAACGCACCGGCCTTGCTGGAGTGCAAGCTCTCGAAAATCAAAGATGCCCAATTCGAGCGGCAGGGCCGTCGTGGGCGACAGCTATCGCGACTAGAGAGCATTGGAAGTTTTCTGCACACAGGACGTGGAATGATTTTTGGCGAGGACAAAGAGAGGCAGACGGTCGAACTTACGGAGCAGTCACGCTTCGACTACTCCACTGTCGAGCAAATCGTCGCCGCTGCCCTTCTGCATGAGCCCATCATCGTGACGCCCTCGCCACATCAACTCTTATCTGCCGCCCTCACCGGTGAATCGGTCGATGCTCTAGATGCGATTCGTAAATGGGTACCAGCACTTGCTGGCGACCGAGTCGTCATTGGAAACAGTCTTGCGCCGCTAAGAAGAAACTGGCCCGACGTTTCCCCTCCAATTCTCTGGAACATGTCGCTGCCCTTGCGATGGGCACTAATGGAAGGTGATGTGAGCATCACTCATGCGGTTCGCGTTGACGCGTTCGCTGGCATGCAGAGAGATCGCGCGCGCGTGCACTCCGTGGTTGCCATACCGGGCGGCCAATTCCCGTGGGGGTACGAGTTGATGATCGACACTCAGACACTTACTATTGGCCCGAAATTTCTGCTTGACGTGGTTCACTCACACGAGACAGTCGATAGTGCAGGGCAACGGCTTCTTGAAGCCGGACAGGTTGCAAGTGCGGTTCTCGCCATCTGATCGCACACGCCTGCGGACGGTTAACCCTTCGCTCCGGCCGATGTGCTTCGGCCTGCAGCCTTCGCTAAACTCAAACGTCAGGTGAAGTTTTGGCAGGCAAACGAGGACATCCAACGTTCGTCGATGTCAAGGCGCAGGCCGCAGGTGGCGCCGAAAATCAGCGCCAATCAGGCATTCGCGACATTCAGAATTCGGCGCGCAGCCAACGCCTCCAGACGCCAGCGGCGCCAAAAGTCCCATGTGCGTTTCTCAGCCGGTCACAAGACGCCGGGCATATCCGATGCCCTTGAGCCACTGTCGCTTCCACTCAGCCGCTTTGGCTTCGAGTGCTTCCACGCTGGCAACGAAGCGCCAATAACCAGAGCCGACGCCTTTGACGTGTGCGGTCCAGTAGTTGGCATCGAGCCCCAGTTTGCTGAGTGCCGTCGGCTCGCGCTCATCGATCTTGCCGCGTTTGCTGGGCCTGAGTTGGCGTCCAGTGAAATCGACTAATTCTATGTACTGGCGATTGCTCATCGCCAATCTGGCGAAGGCTTTGTCTTTCAACATATCTAATCCAAGCCTAACGCCAGCAATGGGTTGGATTGGTTCATCCGCTTTGCCGGGATCTATGCGCAGTTCCTCGGCGCGCACCTGCACGCTGGTGTGATCGCTACTCTCGATGCTGTCGGCGATCCCGGCGCGCACGGGATTGAGATCGACGTAGGTCATCGCAGCGGCGAACCCGCGTAAGGCGGATTCCCGTGTAGGGTGGAACCCGCACACGCTTCATCGTGCGGATTCCACTGCCCCGCGCACGTGACGATGGACGATGTTGTGTCGGGGCCGGATGGCGAAGGCGTTTCACCTTTACGTCTCGACGAACGAGGGTGCCGCGGTCCGTGCGGCGGAATCCGCGCGGGTGGATGGCGGTATTGTCATTTGTCCACGGCGCGCGGGTTCCGCCTACGTCAACTGTCGGGCGAACCAGGACATCCAACTTTCGTCGCTATCGAGGCGCAGGCCGCAGGTGGCGGGCGAACCAGGACATCCAACTTTCGTCGCTATCGAGGCGCAGGCCGCAGGTGGCGCCGAAAATCAGCGCCAATCAGGCGTTCGCGACATTCTGAATTCGGCGCGCAGCCAACGCCTCCAGACGCCAGCGGCGCCAAAAGTCCCATGTGCGTTTCTCAGCCGGTCACGAGGCTCCTGGCATAACCGATGCCCTTGAGCCAAAGCCGCTTCCATTCAGCGGCTTTGGCTTCGAGAGCCTCCACGCTCGCAACGAAGCGCCAATAACCAGAGCCGACGCCTTTGACGTGTGCGGTCCAGTAGTTGCCATCGAGGCCTAGTTTGCTGAGTGCCGACGGCTCGCGCTCATCGATCTTGCCGCGTTTGCCGGGCCTGAGTTGGCGACCAGTGTAGTCGACCAGTTCAATGTACTGGCGATTGCTCATCGCCAATCTGGCAAAGGATTCGTCTTTCAACATATCCAATCCGAGCCGGACGCCAGCAATGGGTTGGATTGGTTCATCCGCTTTGTCGGGATCTTTGCGCAGTTCCTCGGCGCGCACCTGCACGCTGGTGTGATCGCTACTCTCGATGCTGTCGGCGATCCCTGCTCGCACGGGATTGAGATCGACGTAGGTCATCGCGGCGGCGAGTGCGGCTTCGTCGTCCAGGAGCTGGCACTTGAACCGCCCTTCCCAGAAGCGCCCTTTCACCTCATCTTCCGCATTCGCTTTGCGCGCGACGTACTCGTCGAGACAGCGCATAAACCAGGACAAGCTGGAGAGCCGTTCGCGACGGCGTTCGAGCGCTTCTTTGTCGGCGCACAGCGCGCTGATCTTGGCCGCGATCTGCTCCGGCTCGCGCGCCGGGAACAACTGCACCCAGCGCCGGGCAACTTCCTCATGAGACCAATCACGCGCGGCGGCAGGTTCAATCGCCAGCACCACGTGCAAGTGGTTGCTCATCACGGCGTAGCTATAGACATCGACCGCAAAGATCCCTGCCAACTGCACAATACGCGCCGCGATCATCGGCTTGCGGTGTTCGTAGTCGACCTTGGTGACCGGATCGACGCCGCAAAGCCAGGCGCGTCGCACGCAACGTGCAATGCAGTGATAAAGGCCTTGCTGGCCCTCGGCAAAGGTGAAGTGGCGGGCTTGGGTCATTCGGCGATCATCGCGATGACCGCTGAGCTTGTCTGTAAGGCGAACGCTGAAAGTTATGTCAGAGTTTTCTGACGAATGCTGGGTGTCCCGCAGGTGTCTGTCGGGTGTCCCGCAGGTGTCTTCTCGCAGGTGTCTTCGGGTGTCCCGCAGGTGTCTGGGCAAGATCAGCGAAACCGAGCCCGCTACCATTCGACCCACCTCTCGCCTACCGGCGTGATCACGCGCGAATTGCCAAGCTTTCTTGACCGTCTCGGGAAGTGCCACCGAAGCGATCGCTACGGACGTTCGATCCGAACACGGCCAGGCACCGTAGCCGACAAGACTCGATCGCGCCAGGCGAAATGGCTCGCGGCTCCGCACGGTCTAGTGCGAAGGCCATAGCGCGCAGCGAGACGATCAAGGATGTTCAATCGCCTTTCGAGCTTTGTTGGTGGAGCTGTCGGCGCCTGGAAAGTGCGCTCGCAGGTGGCTTACATCGGGCCGCCGCTGGCCGTGGTGGATTATGTCAGCGTCGCGAACGGGCTGGAGACGAACCCCGGCGAGGGATGGTCGCTGCACGGAATTGCCAGCAACGATCGCTATGTTGTACGCGCAGAGAAGCAGGCGCTGGTGGTCGCGCAGCAGGGCCTGGGCCGACCCGAAGCGACCTTCGCCGCGCTGATACCGATTCGGAAGAACGCCGCGTGGTGGGCGATGACGCAGGACGAGCGGCGCGCCGTTTTCGAAGAGCAGTCGCACCACATCCGGATCGGCATGAAGTACTTGCCGCCGATCGCCCGACGGCTGCACCATTGCCGAGATCTGGGTATGCCGGAGGCCTTCGATTTCCTGACCTGGTTCGAATACGCGCCGCCACATGAGCCGGCTTTCGATGAACTGCTCGCCGAGCTTCGCGCATCGGAGGAATGGAAATATGTCGATCGCGAAGTGGATATCCGGTTGGTGGCAATTGAGCGCTAACGTCACTGCTGTCAGCGACCAGCGAAGCGTAGCCGGCGGCTGCGAGATTCCGAGATCGTACCTGGCATTTGGTGGCAGAAGTGCGTTCGCTTGAAAGCTTGCTCGAAGCGGTTCGTGGCTGCGTGCGTTGCGCCGCGAATCTCCCGCTCGGCCCTCGGCCGGTGCTCCAGTGCCACGGCTCAGCCAAGATCCTCATCGCAGGTCAGGCCCCTGGGCGCAGAGTTCACGAAAGCGGCGTCCCATTTCAGGACGCGAGCGGCGATAGGCTGCGATCGTGGCTGGGGATCACAACCGAGACCTTCTACGATGCGCGAAAGATCGCCATTCTGCCGATGGGATTCTGTTTCCCGGGCACCGGCCCTGCCGGCGATTTGCCGCCACGGCCGGAGTGCGCACCGGCTTGGCGCGCCGAATTGCTGCAGCATCTGAGCCAACTTAAGCTGACGCTGGTCATCGGCCAGTATGCGCAAGCTCAGCACATGCCGAACGCCGGCGCCTCTGTCACCGACGTGGTGGCGTCATGGCGCGAGCATTGGCCCGGCGTGATTCCGCTGCCTCATCCGAGCCCCAGAAACCATCGCTGGCTCGTCCGGAATCCCTGGTTTGCGCAGGAGCTATTGCCGGCGTTGAAGACGCAGGTTGCGGCGGTGCTCGATGAGCCATAGTTCACCGGATCGATACCTGTCGCGCACCAGGCAACAGGCAAGTTGGCCCAATCGCTCCGGCGGTCAACTGCAGACCATTGGCGAGATTGATCAAGTCGGTCATTGTGAAGCGTCCTTTTTTCGCGCTCGGAAGCGTCGGCGACCATCACGCCGAGTGCGGATTTGCAAATCGCCAAGACCAATAACCGCAATGCCTTGGTCAACGGCCAACAAACGCTTTACGCGATCGTGGTCGCGAATGCTGGCCCCAACGCGGTGACGGGAGCGAACGTCATCGATAACCTGCCAGCCACGCTCATCAATGGCATGTGGATGTGCGTACCGGCGCAATCGACTGCGACCTGCCCAAGCCCCAGTGCGGGCACCGGCAATCTCAATGTTCTGGTCGATCTGGGCGTCAATCAGTTTTTGCGCTTCGATCTGCTGGCCGAAGTGAACGGTGCAGTCGGTGCCTTTGTCACCAACACCGCAACCGTCAGTACACCAGCGGGCACCACCGCACTGAACACCGGTAACGACAGCGCCACCGATCAGGACCCGATTGTGCCCGAGGGCATGTTCGCCAATGGTTTTGAAAACAGCAGCACCGCGCTGACAGTGCCGATGGCCAGGGAGGCGCTGGAAAAAGACTGACTCGCGCCCGCCGCTTCCGGTCCATCGAGCGAGGTTGCTGGCGGCGATGCCGCCAGCGGTGGAAAAGCGCCCAGCCGATTGAACTTGCCATCGTGCAATTTGACTGGCCGGCAAGCCGCCGACCTGGGAGAACACACCGCTGACGCAAAGATCAGGATTTAGAACAGCAAAAGCCGTGACCGTGCTGTTGGTGCCGATCGTCAAAGCTTGGCGACAAACCGTCAACGAAATCTGCCAAACTCTGTCGCAGTTTGCAGTTCGGCAACGGTCCGCAATCGATCCGAATCTATGCAGCGTACTCAACGAGTCTTGGCGCTTGCTTCGAGATTCCGATTTCGTATCGGTGCGGTGCTTGTCGAGCCGCATCGGCTCGTTGTGTCTCTCGACGGCCAGGAAACCGCGCTTGAGCCGCGGGTCATGGAAGTACTGGTGGCGCTCGCCGAGCATGCTGGAGAGGTGGTCAGCGCCGAGCAGCTATTGGTGGAAGTGTGGCGAGGCACCTTCTACGGCGACAATCCGGTTCACAAAGCGATTGCGCATTTGCGAAAGGTCCTGGCCGACGATCTGCGTTCGCCCCGCTACATCGAGACCATTCGCAAACGCGGCTATCGCCTGATCGCCAGGGTCTATTACCCGGACGACTACCAACGAGCGCCAATACAGTCTGTCGCTTGGGCGGGCGCCAGTCCGTATGTGGGGCTCAACCCGTTCGACGCCGAGCATGCCGGCGTTTACTTTGGTCGCAGTCGCGCGACGGCGGCATTGCTGGGCGCGATTCGCGCGCAAATCGACGCGCAACGGCGACTGGTCTTGATTGTGGGCGCCAGCGGCTGCGGCAAGACCTCGCTGCTGAACGCAGGTGTACTGCCGTTGCTCTGCCAGGACAGCGGATTCGATGGTTTGCAGGCGTTATCGGTCGCGCGCTGCGATCTCGCTGGCGTTCGCAGCGGCGATGCGCTGGCGCATCTGGCTGCCGCTCTTTCCCACTGGCAGCTCGACCGCAGGCCAGTCTTCGCAAAAGCGGAGGGCCTGGCCGAGCATTTTCGCTTAGACCCGGCGTCGATCGGCGCTGCGATCGGTGAGGCGTTTGCTCGCAGTGCATCGCGCGAACTCAACGCAAAGCCGTATGCGCACCTGTTTCTGCTGATCGACCACGCCGAATCGCTAGTGGCCGACGGACCTCCGGATGTCGGCGCAAGGGATGCGTTCTCGCGCGCGCTGCAGGCGCTGTGCGACTCGCCTCGCGTGATGGTGGCCATGACTGTCCGTGGCGACTACTACCTTGCCTTGGTCGAAGGCTACCCGGAGATCGCCGAGCGTAAACAAGGCGACGGTCATTTCGACGTGCTCGCGCCGAGAAGCGGCGAGATCGCACAGATCATCCGCTCGCCGGCGGCACTGGCGGGCCTGAGCTTCGAAGAAGACACGCAAACAGCAGAACGCCTGGATGATGTGCTTCGGGATGCCAGCCAGGCGCACGCCGATGCCTTGCCGATGCTGCAACACACCTTGCAAGCGTTGTACGAACGGCGCAGCGCGGATGGTGTGCTGGGCTTTGACGCTTTTCGGACGATCGGCGGCCTCGAAGGCGCACTAGCGCATCAAGCCGACAAGGTGCACGCGACGCTCGGCAAGGATGCCGCAGACAGATTACCCGGTGTCCTCGCGCAACTCATCGTGATGCATCCCGACAGCGAGAGCATTAGTGCCCGACGGGTTGAATGGTCGGCGCTGAACGCTGGCGAGAGAGCACTAGCGGAAGCCTTCGTTCGCGCACGGTTGTTCGTCGCTGAAATGGGCGGCCATGAGCCTGGATTTCGGGTCGCGCACGAGGCGCTGTTGCGCCAGTGGCCACGGGCCCGGGATTGGATCGAGGACAATCGTCGGCGGCTGCAGTCCAAGGCCAGGTTTCGGCGCGCTGCCGCACGCTGGGTGGAGGACGGTCGCAGCGCCGACCTGCTGCTCAACCCGGGTCGCCCACTGGAGGATGCGCAAGAAGTCGCTCGCCTGACGCCCGAGGATCTTCGACCGGAAGACATCGCGTTTCTCCAAGCATCGGTTCGATCCAGCACGCGCAGACGCCGCATGCGGGCGGCGGCAGTGGTCAGCCTGGCGATTTTCGCGGTTGTCTCCGCCGCCTCCGCCATCATTGCCGCAACTGCGAGCAGAGAAGCCGAGGCGCGACGCGAATCTGCCATGCAGTTGTCGGATTTCATGCTGGTCGAACTGGCCGAGAAGCTGCGTCCGCTCGGCAACCTAAATCTCCTCGGCAGCATCAGCGAAAAGGCTCTGGCGGAGCTGGAAAGGCAACCCGAAGCTCAGATGCAAACCGACGACTTGCTCAATCGATCGCGCGCATTGCGCACCGTGGGCGAAGTCCTGCTCGCCGAAGCGAAATTGGCCGATGCGCGCTCCGCGTTCGAGCGAGCGAGTGAGGCGGCAGCGCGCGCGCGGGCACAAACGCCGGACGCCACGGCAGCGATCCTGGAGCAGGGAACGGCCGAATACTGGCTCGGCTACTACTACTTTCGACAGTTTCAGTTAGCGCAAGCCCGTCCGCATTGGGACCGATATCTTGAGGCCAGTGAGCGTCTGGTCGCCATCGACCCGGGTAACGACGACTGGCAGATCGAACTCTCCTACGCACTGAACAATTTGGGCGGAATCGTCCGCGATCAAGGACGCATCAGCGATGCCTTGCCATTCTTCACGCGCTCCGCGCAAATCAAAGCCGACGTGCTCGCCCGACGGCCAGACGATGCGGCGCTGCGTTTCGACCTGATCGATACCTTGTCGTGGATCAGTAGCGGCGATGAATCGGAGGGGCGTCTGGCGGAGGCTGCGGCTGGCTATGCCGAGCAGATCGAGATGTTGCGTCAACTGGTTATCGCCCAGCCCGACGCGCTGGTGTGGCAGCGCCGATTGTCTACACTACAGCTAAGCAGCGCGAAGCTGGCGCTCGCTCGCGGTGAGTTTGAGCACGCGCAAGAGGAAATCACCCAGTGCATCGAGCGGCTGACGAAGCTGACCCATCAAGAGCCGAGCAATCTTGTGTGGGCACGGGATCTGGCGAATGCATTTGTTCAAGCCAGCGACATTGCGTCTGCAACGCACGATCGCCGCAACCAGCGAGCGCACGCGCTGGCGGCGCAAGACCTGATTCAACGAAATCGCGCTGCTGCGGATTCCTCACTGGCTTTACGCCGCCTCGCGGCCGTGAATCTGCTGCAGATCGCCCGGTCGTCCGAACCGTTCGATGTCGAGATCGCCAACCGCGCCGTCGCCGAATTGGAGCGCATAGCGACCGAGTCAACGAGAAGGTCGAACGAAATCCTGGCGCTTGGAAAGGCCTTGATCGAGCGCGGTCGGCAGTCTCGGCAAATTGGGAGAACAGCCCTCGCGGCGAACGACGCCAAGCGTGTCATCGAGCTGCTGGAGAACACCGCGCCTCTTTCCAACAACCCAGAAACCGTAGCCCTATGGGTCAGCGCACATGAACTGATCGGCTCTGCGTCCATTGCGGAGATGCGGTACGCTTGGTTGAGGACCATTGGGTACCGCCACCCGTTTTTGAACATTTCAGCGGACGGCTGGGCACACTACGACGACGTTACCAAATAAACTATACTGGGCCCAAAGAGAGCCCAATTCGAGATTAATTCTAGCTGCTTGTTAGCTTAAGATGTAGTTGCAAACGAACGACAGCAAGGAGTAAATCGTGATCGTAAATGCAGGAACTGCCAGCTACGCTATTCCACCAATCCAACTCTTCGTTTCCGTTAATGGAGATAGTGTAACTGCCTCTTTTAATCCTCCTGGGCCCTACTTGACCGCTTCAATCGAGTTGATCGAGATTATACTGGTTTCCAACGACTCTAATGCTGGCATAGTTGGATTTGCAGCAACTGGAACTGACCTTCTAGGAGTTGTTTCTACCCCGCACCCAACTCCCAAAAATCCTGTGCAGAGAGTGACACTTCAAACCAATCTCAAGCACAATCAGCTAGTAATATTTGGCATCTTCGTTCAGGTCGGATCTAAATATTACTTCTTCGACCCGCAGGCTTCGAACGATCCGGATCCTGGTTTTTAATGGACACGTCGCGCGAGCGAAACGCCGCCGTGCTTGACCCGATTATTTTAGATCTCGAATTTCTGGGTCCAGCATGACTAATAACGATCATTTCGGGGGCACTGCCAGATGAGTCGCCGCCTTTCGGCTCTATACTAACGGCAAACGCAAAATAATAGAGAAGCAAAAACGCCACCAATTCGGTGGCGTTTGTTTTTGGGCTTCGAACTCTTGAATATGAGGCTCGATGCGTTCAGGCCATGTAGGAGCCGTGACTGTCGAACTTGGAGTGAACGCAATAGGCGTGGCATGGAATTCATCATCCCGAATTCCATGTCGATCAGAATCTAAATCGAAGCTAGATAGGTTCCATTCGACTATCGAAAAACACTAATCATTCTCACGCTGATCGGAATTCCCACGAGCCTTCCGAATTCTTGTCGGCATCTATCAAACTCAACTATCGAGGAAAATGTCATGTCAGAGCAATTGGCGGGCGGGTGGTCGAATTTTAACTTCACTGTAACGCCGGACGCCAAAGAGGCGTTCGAGTCGGCGCTCTCGCATTGGAATGGAGCCAAGTACACAGCCCTCGCATTCGCGAGCCAGTCAGTGAACGGCACCAACTACTGCTTCCTCTGCGAGGTGCAGTACGCCACCAGGTTTACTAACGAGAATGCAGCCAAGGTCTACATTTATCAGCCGCTGAACGGCAAACCGGTTATCCACAAGATTGTGCCCGTCAACCCGTGACGGCGCAGGCCAAGCGCCGAGGCTAGTCGGTCAGTCGGCAGCACCGTGAACGCCCACCAAGTTGGTGGGCGTTCTCGTTTTCGATCGCGCAAAGCCATTGGAAATCAACGTTTTAGCAACCGGCAGGATTCCGGAAGGAAGCTCATCAGCGCTTCTCAGAACCTCGGTCTCCGGCACTCAAGCGGTTCCAGCCTCGACGGACCAAATGAGTTGCTGCAATCGCCACCAGTCATAGGTGGCTGGCGACTTTCCAAACCAGGGGAATCAATCATGGAACTGCTACCGATCCCGAATGCAATAGTGCCCACCGCAGCACAAGACTCACAACCAGGCGGAGCAGCAGACGCGTCTCCATCAGGCGGCGAACAACCCTCCGATGATCAAGACATTCAAGCACCGAAAGGTCGAGTACAACTCAACCGCGACCTCATCCGCCGTTTGCGCCAGGAACGACTCCTCAGCCAACAAGAACTCGCCGACGACTGCTGGCGCCGCAACATCCAGTTGTCGCTGACCACCATCAAGCGCGCGGAACTCGGTCGTCTGGTTCGGTTTCGAATTGCACGTGAATTTGCTCGGTGTTTCTGTGTTGGGATCGAACGCTTGCTTCGCCTAAACCCAAATCGGCAAATTAATCAAAGCGAATAACGGCGCTAACTTGACACCGAACTGGAACCACGCCAGCTCAATTCGTCCGTGATACTGCGAGTTGCCGGTCTCAGCATCGGCGAAGCCAAAAGCAGTTGTGCCGATCACTCCAATTATTAGGGAAAGTCATGTCATGAGCACCGATCTCAAATTAGATTTGTACCCATTCGCTACCGCCATCATAAAAAAACTGGATAGCGAGATCTATCCGCCACTTTTCAAGGTCACTGTGTCAGGTCGGACTCTCTCCCTGAACGCGAAAGTCACTCTCAAACCCGAGGGCAGATCCGAGGGTTTTCAGGCAATAGACGTCCTCGGCAAAGACGGCCTCGCCATTGGGTCTATTCCTTATGAAGAAAGCGTTGAAGTCCAACAACATGAAGGCACCTCGGGCGTCGTCGTTATAGGTAGAGGCAAGCGAAGTGAACTGCCCTGGCCCAAGTCGTGATGACATGTTACCTATCTTCTTCGCTGCGCGAACCCTGGAAGAATGCTAGCTCTCTATGGATCAAGCACTTACATGCTTGATCCGTGCGCGAACCATCCCGGTTCGCGCCAGCAGGCTGTTTCTCCACAAACCGGTAGAGGACGAAACTGATCTTTCGTCACTTTGAAGCGTTGCTAAATCCTATTACTCATCCAGACAAAAAACCATGACACACCAACTCATTCCACACAACGTTCAGAGCGGCTGGCTTCCCCATCCCAGCAAAGATTCTTTTCAGCGTTTCATACGGATGATCTTGGAAAAGGAAGCCACGCACTATCCAAATACCATCCAAGCGCTCAAGAATGCCATCGAAGCAGATGAAGTACTTACCTATTTGTCGGAGAGCGCATTTCGGCAAAATGCGAACATTTTGGCTGCCAATCAGTCAACCAAAGAGGCGCCGATTCCACAGATACGCGATTTGGACGCTCTGCTAAAGGCTTTCAATGCCCTATTGCACGAGGCTCCTCAATTCATCGATGATGACTTGGTTGGCCTGCCTTTTTCCGCCATCATTTTGGCGATCGACGCGACGTTAAGCGGCAGTGCGTTGCTTCGCCTGCCGAAGTTCAATGAGCAAATGAAACCAATCCTAGACCAATGGGCGGCCTTTTTGCGATCTGAGAGGTCGGCTGCGGGCTTTAGCATAGAAGGCAAGCAATGGTTGTCGCCGACGGCCAAGAAGCAATATAACTTCCCAGCCTGGGAGAAAGATTCCAATTCTCTGCCTTATTGGTCATCGTGGGATTCGTTCTTCACCAGAAAACTTAAGAATCCCGCCAAACAACGGCCCATCGCTGGCCAGGAAACGAACCAGGTCGTGATCAGCCCGAATGATGGCTCACTTTTTAGCTGGCAGCCACAGGTGAAGCGCAAGGACGTTTTTTGGCTCAAGGGTATGCCCTATTCACTTGACGACATTTTTAGCTCGCCAGAACTTAAGCAAGACAGGGTCCTCAAGAAGCATAAACTGTCAGAGATGTTTGAAGGCGGCTATGTCTTTCAAACCTATTTGAATCCTTACAATTTCCATCGTTGGTGGGTGCCGGTTAATGGCAACGTGCTGTTCGACCCAATTGTTATCCCTGGGTGCTTCTTTAGCAAATGTGTGCTCCCGGATTACGGCGGCGCGACGACCGCATCCACGCCCTATCTCGCTGAGGTCAACGCGCGAGGGATTATCGTGTTCCAGACTGAGGACTTCGGTTATGTTTGCTGTATTCCGTTAGGTATGAGCGAAGTGTCAACCGTGCAGTTTGATGCGTCCATGACAAAAGGCGCCAAGGTTCAAAAGGGACAGGAAATGGGAATGTTCCATTATGGCGGCTCTTCTTTTTTGGTCATTTACCAGAATCTGCCAGACAAGCAGTTGGTATTCGTCAATGACCAGGGGCAGCTCTTTCCGCAACAGCCTCCACCGCCAGGCAACAGCGCCGGTGAAAGCAACTATCCCACCTACATTGGTGCCCAAATCGGTCAATGGTATTGCAAATGCAGCTAGCCCATTGCGCACTGCAATGGCACCAAAGGCGATCCGCATACACCGAGCTGTCGACGCTGCTGGTGCCGGCAGGTCGGTGAATTTCGCCGCGTTGCTTTGCAGGAATTGCCAAAAGCGCACAAGACGGACGCGAACAAGACGCGGACACCCAACTTTTGTCGTTGTTGACGCGCAGACTGCTGACGTCAAGAAATGGCGCGCATTAGCCGTCTGCGACAGGCAAATTCCGGCGCAAGCCCAACGCCGACAGGCGCCATCTTCGCCAGAAAGTTTCGGCCGAATGCTCGCTTGTGAGAATTTGCGAGATTTCCCCGGGCCCATTGGCTCACGTTTGTTGACATACTCAACCTCGTCGCGGACTGAAGGCGATCCTTATGCATCCAGCTGTTGTCACGGCAACCGAGGATTATGGTTGTGCGGGGTGTTAACAAAGAAGTGTCGGTTTCCAGTGCTCGTGCAGGCCGGCTCTGCAAATCTCACCACGTTGCTTGGCATGAATTGCCATGCTGCATTAGGTCAATACTCAAAATCTCCGAAACGGAATTTCGTCATGAATACGCTACGAAGCATTATTGTACCGGTGCTGGAACAGATGCCGTTGTCGCATCTTCGCTCGCAGCTGTTACCGGCGTTCTCCGGGCATTCCGATTGCTTCGATTTGATCGAGCTCGGATTTCGCCGCCTTACCTCACGCCGGCACGCACCGGATGTACTGCGCCAATTCTTTCAGAGCTGGAGCCAAACCAATAACAGCGCGATGACGGTTGCCGGCATTAGCAATCGACTGACTTTGCTGGCGCATCAACAGAAGCCGATCGGCGATCGCGCAGCGCTGTTTCGAGCGTTGACCAGCCTGCATCGCATCATCGATGAAGACTTGGCGGTGACGCAGCGCATCCTGCATTCGCAGTTGTTCTACACGATGGCGACAGGCATCGTCGGCGATGATGACTGGCTTTCTCACCGCTACCTGCACCCGAGCGCGAAAGCGTTCAAGGCATGGAAAGACGAACGCTCGTTGCGCGACGCCGATCCGATGGTGGCGCTGCTGACCACGCTGGTGCACGAGATCTACACCCACGGAGAGGTCGAGTTCATCCTGCCGTTGTTTAAGCGCTGGCTCGAAGAGGACTACGGTATCGCGTCGCGCAAAGCCGCTCATATTCTGGGCTGGATCAGTGTGCACTGCGGACCGACCGAGAAGAACCACTTTTTCCACGCGCGTGACGCCGTCGGCCACTATGCCGATGCATTGGCGGTACGCGTCGAGGATTACGATCTGGGCGACATTGTGGCCGAATACTTGGCGAAGAAGGCAGGGGTATTGAACGCTTTGTTCCCCGACATACACGCCGGGAATGCGCTCGGCGAGCGCGCACTCAGCGCGGCTTGAGGGCACTGTGTTTACGTCATTGGTTGTCGATCCTCCGGTCATCGCTGAGGGTTGTTTCGACGTCGACGCCGACGCGATGTTCGGCGATACGCTCGTTACCTGGTTACCCAGCGGAAACGCGCATTTCTCCAATACGCCGGTGATCGTCACCGATGCCTATCTCGCGCAATTGCAGCGCGTCTGCTCGGCCCTGCATCGCGCCCTGCAGGCGATCGTCGCACGCTATTTTCACGACAGCCGCATTCGCGCCATTTACGCGCTCCCGCCAGCCCTGGAAGGAGTATTGAGGGTGGCCGATGGCCGTCCGTATCGCGTCGGCTTCTATCGACCGGATCTGGTCTTCGATCGCGGCGGCCAACCGCGCATCTGCGAAGTCGGCGCTCGCTATCCGCTAAACGGCTGGATGCTGAGCGAGGTCTCGCAGCGCGTTTTCGCGCCTGCACCGGCGTACGCAGCGTTTCGCCTGCAGGCGCAGCTATCGGCATTCTGGAGCACGCTGCGCGCCCTGCATCCACCGGGCTCGACGGTGGTATTGGTGCACGGCCGCGAACCCGGCAGCGAGATCTTCCAACTACGGGACGATTTGCGCCAACGCGGCGTTCGTTTTCTGCAGGCGGCACCCGAATCGCTGCTGTTGCGCAACGGAAGAATCGTCGTGGCTGACGCCGGTGGCGAACGCGCTATCGATCGTTGCATCCTGGAAATGGATCGCACCGAACTGCTGGCGTTGGCGCCTCCGGTGCTGGAACACCTGGTCGTGCAGAGCGAGTACTTCAATGATGTGCGCACGCTCATTCTGGTGCACGACAAGCGCACACTGGCGGTACTGTGGGACGAGTCGATCCTGAGTGATTGCGTCGACGCCGACGACGCTTCGACGCTGCGTCCGTGGCTGATTCCGTCGTGGGTGGCGAACGATGCGCAGGCGCGCAAAGCGCTGCTGGCGCGGCCGGGGAATTTGATCGCCAAGCGCAACAGTGGCGGGCGCGGTGTCGATGCCGTGGTTCGCTCGTCGTGCGGCGAGGCGGCATGGCATGAACTGGTCAACAACCAATGGTCGGACTACATGTTTCAGGACTACATTGCTCAGCGCGAATACCGCGACCCCAAGACCGGCGACCCTATGCACTTGATCGGCATGGCGCTGTGTCGTGACGCAATCAGCTACGGCGCCGGCGTATTCCGCGGCTCGAACGAGGCGATCATCAACGTGCATCAAGGTCGTGGGCGTTTGTTCGCCGCGATGCAGCGGGCATGACTCACTCGATCGTGGTGCCGCTGTTCAATAAGGCGGATTACATTGGCCAGACCATCGCATCGCTCGCGGCACAGGACGTATCCCCGTACGAGTTAATCGTGGTCGACGATGCGAGTACCGACGACAGTCTGGCGCGTTTGCGCGCCAGCCTGACCGAACATGCGCGGGCATTGGCGAGCACGCGGATCGAGATTCTTGAGCTGGAACAAAACTGCGGCCCGGGCCATGCGCGCAATGTTGGCCTGGCAGCCGCAACCGGCGATCTGATCAGCTTTCTCGACGCCGACGACGGCTATCGTCCCGATGCGCTGCGGCGGATCGGCGATGGCATGCGCAGCCACGCGTTAGACATCGCTGCAATCGGCTTCGAGAGCGACCCGCAAGGCGAGTATTTCCCTCAGCGCGAATGTCTCGATGGTGAGCTAATCGATCTGGATGAGGATCTGTGGCTGCTGGCAACGCCGTTGCACACTGTGAGCGGTCCAGACTTCTTCCTGGGGCGCGCCAGCAATGTTGTAGTGCGTCGGCGTTGGCTGGCGACCGAGCGTTACGACACCGATGCGCGGCTTAACGAGGGTGTCGATTTTTGGTACCGCGTCCTCAAACACATCATTGCCGACGGTAATGCCATCGCGAACCGCACCGCGCGCGTAGGTGTGTTTGCAACGCCCCTGATTCGCTTCAGGTTGCTGCCCGGCAGTCTGTCGCACCAGCCTTGCCGCGATTGGCGCACACTCGCACCGCCGCCTAGCGTTATGCGCTTTCTCGATAGCAGCAACGGGAACGATCGGCGCTTAGTGCGGACGCTCGCCGCACGCTGGCTGGAGCATGCGATGGTCGTGCTCGGCGATGACGCGCAGCGAGCTGCATTTGTGCGGCATCACGGTACGCTGCTGGCGCGGATCGGCATAGCAGCGCCGCAGTCCTGGTGCGAGTCGCCGTGAGCAGCCCGACCCAAGTGCAGTCCGTCGACGACCGCGAAGCGTTGCTTCGCGATTGTTTCGCTCGGGCACGCGCTCATCCGTTCTACCAGGGACTCTACCGCGATCACGACGACCATCGATGCGCTGCTCCGCTCGAGAAGGCCACACTGCTTGCTGCGCTACGCGATTTCCAGCCCAGGCGCGAGGTGCACGGTGTGTACCTGGTGCGCTCCGGTGGCAGCACGCATGCCCCGCTGATCTTCCCCGTCGACATCGCCGAAAATCACGCGCAACGCGATGCCTTAGCGCGGGAGCTGCGCGCTGTGGGCGTGTTTGCGCCAGGCGATGTTGCGCTGAATGCATTCGGCTACGCCGATCTGTATCGGAGCGCGGCGATCATGGACGACCTGCTGGAACGTTGCGACGCCACCACGCTGGCGATGAGTGCGCATGCGCGCTACGAGGAGTTGCTCGCGATGGCGCATCGCTTCCGCCCCAGCCATATTCTGGGCACGCCGTCGAAACTGGGCGAGTTTGCGCACTTCTTGATCCGCGAGAATGAGTGCCTGGACATCCCGCAGATGCTTTACGCTGGCGAAATACTGCGCCCATCCACCCGCGCGCTATTGAGCGAACGCCTTGGCGTGCGCCGCATTTGGTCGCTGTACGGCGGCGCCGAAACCGGCATCTGGGCATGGAGCGACGCCAGCACGCGGCCGGGCATATTCGCCATGCTGCCCGGTGTCGTCGTCGAAATTCTAACGCCCGACGCCGAAGGCTTCGGCTCCATCGCGGTCAGCAACGGGTATCGCCATCGTTTTCCGGTGTTTCGCTATCGCTTGGGCGACGTAGGGCGCCTGATCGAACGCGATGGCGCCCAGTGGTTGGAACTGCGCGGTCGCGATACACGCTCGTTCCAGTTTGACGAGCTCACGTTCGATCTCGACCCGCTCATCGCCCTCGCCGCGCGCAGCGAATCCGTGCAGCTTCAATTGCGCAACGGCGACAACGGCCGCGACCGACTGACGATGCTGATCGTTGCCGCGCCCGACGATCCTATCGATGACCAGGCGCGCAAACGCATCCAAGCGGCTCTCACCGTCGCCTTGTTGCACAAGCCCAACTCAACCGCGATTGAGGTTCGCGTCGTCGACAAATCCGAGTTGCAGATCGACCCGACAACCGCCAAGACTCCGACGCTCATCGATAGAAGAAATTGAACCGAGCTGGCTGCCGTGGTGCCGCAGGTAAGCTCGTTGCGACGCACGAGCGTATTGGGTAGGCCACACTAGCTTCCCTGCCTCTCGTGCCGCACCATGGCGATATCTGCGACATACACGCCGCCGGGGCCAGGGGATTGCAGTGGGCCGCCGGCGAGCAGCTCGTTGCCCGGATTCAGAACTGCGGTTCCGGCATCGATGTCGACGGCATAGGCGCTCATCCGTCGGCGCCAGGCATCTGGTGGATTGAGTATCGCATCCAAGGTCCATTGCGTTCCGCTTTGCTGGTACGCGTAGGCCAGTCCGGCGCTCATCAGCCGCTGGTGCGCACCGACCAAAATGGTGCCATCGTCGATCGCGCGAGCGACCAACGAGCGTTCTGCTCGCGGTAGACATGGGCCACGCCGGTATCCGCGATGCGTCCGTTCCCGCGAAGCGCCGCGACAACGAGCGTGGTTCCCGACATCGCAACGGTGCGCGCAAAGGCGGAATCGGTGCCTGGATCGTCGATCCGTTGCACCATACGCCAGCGTCCTCGCTCGCGGCGATACGCCAGCAGCATTGGCACCCATGGCAGAGACCACCAGCCAATCGCCGGCCAGATCGAAATGGGAACCCCGCGTGGCGCGACATGCCTTCCCGCTGTGCCTTATCGCGCTGCTCGGGCGTCGCGGCGACGTTCGCCGGACGGACGATGACGTGCGCCGCTTGCCAGCGATCCTGTTTGCGCTCGAATACATGCACGGCGCGATTGTCGCCCCAGCCGCCAACCATGAGTTCGTTCGCTTCGCCCACGGCCAGCGTGTCGCCATCGATGTCGACCCAGGCGCCGAAACCAGCCAAGTGGCGGGGCGATGCCATATGCAGCGTCTGGGTGTGCTGCCAGACGCCGTCGTCGAACGCGTAAAGATGGACGGCACCGACGATCTTGCCATGAACGGAAAGAGACACCCAGTTTTTGAAGTGCCTCGGCGGCTCGCTAAGCCTTACTGAGTACAGGAACTGCCCCTCCAATGTTCTGCCAGATTCGTCCTGGCGCTGCTGGATGTCCTGATCTCTTCTCCGACTGGATGTCCTGATCTCTTTCTCCTGATCTCTTCTTGATCTCTTCTCCATGTTTGCGCCAGGAACGACTCCTCAGCCAACAAGAACTCGCCGACGACTGCTGGCGCCGCAACATCCAGTTGTCGCTCACGACCATCAAGCGCGCGGAGATAGGTCGTCAGGTCCGGTTTCGGATCGCACGTGAATTCGCCCGGTGCTTCTCTGTTGCGGTCGACCGCATGTTTGGCGTGAATGTTGAAGCCATATCAACCGCGACTTCGAACAACGGCACTAACCCGCATATTTCATGAGGTCGCGATGAAATGGCTTGATTTCGTTGTTACAGCGTGGAAATCATCGAATTGGTCGTACTGACAGAGTGTTCGCTGCCATTTCCTCGCTAACACGGCCCTCGCTCGTTCTTTGCGCCGGACTCTTCGTTGCTCGTCGTCCCAATGGAACAACCATTCCTCCTCCTCGCGCCTCGATTCCGGCGCAAAGCCCTTCGCGATCTTCCGCGTTCCCTCATGAAATATGCGGGCTAACTTGATACCGTTCTGGAACCACGCAAGCTCGAGTCAACCATGACAATGAGAACTTCAAAAGAAACCTTGGCAAAAGGCGCGCCTGGTGCTCTGCCTCTGGCCCGATCAGGGGAAGACGCGCGCTCGTTTGAACGCCTCCTGTCTACCTCCCTGATTTATTAGACGAATCGGCAACCTAAAACCCTGATGTTGCGCTTTTGAGAGATCACGCCATGGCCAAGAAAACCGAAACGAACGCGGCCATAACGCCGCCGCCCTGCTTCGCGAAGAAATCGCAAGCAACCGAGCGATTGAACGAACTCTTTGTGACGAGCGGGCAGGCCCAGACAATCGCAAACGGACCGCCCCCTGCGCCGCGAGGCGCTTTCGCGAAGCAACACGGTGCCGCCTACGGCACGCTGAAGACACTCCCAGGCATTCCGGGGTGGATGAAGATCGGCGTGTTCGCCCACAAGGAGCTCAAAGCGTGGATGCGCTTCTCCGGCGACACACCAGCAACCGCCTTGGGGATCGCCATCAAACTGTGGGGCGTGGACGGTCCCAACGCGCTCGGCGAGTCCGACGGCATCGCCGACTTCATCATGCAGAACTATCCCGTGTTCTTCAGTCCCAATGCCGAAGAAGCGGTCGCGATCAACTACGCCGCCGTCAACGGCTCCCTGGCCGCGTATTTCGACGCGCATCCGCGGGCCAAACAAGTCTTCGATGGCATGGCCAACACGATCACCGGGAGCCTTTTGACGCAACGCTATTGGGCGGTGCTTCCGTTCGACTTCGGGCCGGACCACTACGCCCGCTATTCGCTGGTCCCCGCCCCCCTGCCGACCGACGCGCCGACAGTGAATATCGGCACCAACAACCCGGACTATCTCGGCGCCGATCTGGCGCGCCGCCTGGCGGCCGCACCCTATCGATTCTTGTTCATGGTACAGGCGGTTCCGCGCAAGGACCATCCGCCGCTGGAACAAGCGGACGAGGAATGGTCGACCGAGAAGTACCCTTATGTGCCCGTGGCGACGCTCGAGGTGTCGCGCCAGGACGTGACCGCGCAAGGCCAGTCGGCGTACGGGGATCTGTTGGCGTTCAACATCTGGCGAACTCCGGTCGCGCAGACGCCACGGGGAAGCATCGCCGAAGCACGCAAAGTCGTTTACGCAAACAGCGCGCGCTTGCGCCACCAAGCCAACGGCCAGCCGCAGGACCAACCCAAATGCCCTCGGACCGCTGCGGCGTCACACGACGAAGACGATTGCATCGTCCGCGCCGTCGTGTATCCGTCGATCGGAATCGCGCGGATCGGTAATGCGCCGGACGGCTATATCATCGGTCCTGAAGTGGTGAATCCGCCACCGAAGACGGCCAACCGCGGCCGCAGCCCCTATCGTGACGAACAAGGCCGGTTGCTGCCGCAAGTGGCCCGCTTTCGACTTTACGGCGTCAACATCAATGGCACGATCGTGCGCGAACTCTCCGCCACGGGCAGCAAGGCGAAGATCGCCTGGTCTGTGCACGTCGCCAACCGGAAAGCCGCTTGGTATCAGTTCCAAATCGCCCTCGACCTTCCGCCGGACGCGGTCGCCACAGCCGACCCCAGCGCTTTGCGCAACGCGAACGTTACCGAACGGGATTCGCTGGTGCTCGACGCTGGCCTTCAGACCGTGCGGTACGGCAGCGGGCCGCAGCGCAAGGAATTTCTCGCTGGACGGTTCATGAACCAAGGCGAGCGGGTCAATCTCGGCGCCATGTGGTGCGAAGACGACGGCCGCCTTCTGGTCCGCGGCGGCTACGGCGTCTCGGCCTCCGGAAACGGCAGCCCGATCGGAACCTTCGCCAACAACGACGGTTGGCACGACGACACGTCCGATGGCCCGGTCACCGCGACGGTGGAACTCGACGGCGTATCCCTGCCCGTGACCGGTGCTTGGGTGGTGGTGGCGCCGCCTAATTACGGGCCCCAGCTCAAGTCGGTTCGCACGATGTGGGATCTGATGCGGGACCTCGCGATCCGGAATAGCACCTTGCCCGCGCCGACGATGCCGTCGTTCACCAACGATATCTATCCGATCTTTGAGCGGCTCTCGCGCTTACAGTGGGCCAACGCGGGCTTCGCTGCGGGATTCGGTTGGAACTCGGGCAACGACTTCACCAGCCAAGCGTGGATTGACCGCTTGCGCGACGGTTCGCCCGGCAATAAGGAGCGCCGACGCGTGTTGATGAACTCGTTCCGCAATTCCGCCAAGGACTCCACATCGCCAGCGCCATGGCCATGGATCTTCGGGGACGCGATGAACCTCCCCATGCCGAACTCGACCTATATCTACACGCAGCTGACGGCCACTCAGTTCAAAATCTTGTCGCAGTGGGTGAACGGCATGTTCGTCGACGATTGGGGCAAAGTTCCCGAATACGCCGACATCGACGAGGTCCCGCTACGTGAGCAAGGCGCCGTGCTGACGCGCGCGGCGCTCGACCATTGCCTTGCCGACGCGTTCCATCCAGGCTGCGAGATGACCTGGCCGGTACGCAGCCAGACGATGTACTCGGCACCCTTCACCTTCGCCCAGGCGCCAGAGGGGTCGGTCGAACCAAGTCCGGGCCCGTTGCTGACTCCGAGCTCGATGATGATCTCCACCGACACTGTCGGACCAATGCTTGCGCAAATTCCTGGGGGAATCTCGCGCTGGATGGCCGTACCCTGGCAAGCGGATACGGCGAGCTGCCGTTCGGGCTACATTCCCAGCTACGATCCCTATCTGCCAACCTTCTGGCCTGCCCGAGTGCCAAATCAGGTTTTGACGAAGGAGAACTACGCCATTGTCGTGGACGCCGACAAGGACATGCCCACACGGCTTGCCGCCTTTGCGCAGCGCGCGGATTGGGACGCGCCTTTGGGCGATACCGACACCGTCGTCGCCGTCGGCCAAATCAAACAGATCGACAGGATGATCAAGCATTTCGATCACATGGGTGTGCTCGAAACCCTGCCCGGCCCGACCGATGCCGCCGGCAAGAAGGCGTTCCCCGCAACCATGCAAGTGGAAGATCGGCACACGCTGATCGGCAGCGTGGACAACCCGGGCCCCGAGATAAACGCGTTGGGAAGGCGCCGTCGACAGAAGTTCTGACCCGCCGATGGCCCAATCGGCTCCAACGGAAGTGGACGTCGCGATCGTCGGCGCCGGTCCCGCCGGCGCGTGCCTGGCACTCAACCTGGCGGCGCTCCGCCGGGTCGTGGTGATTGACCGCGCTGCCGGTCCGGCGCGGCGATTCGGCGAATCGCTGGCACCCGCCGCGCGCCGTCTGCTCGACGACATGGGGTTGTGGCGCACGTTTGTGGCCCAGGAACATATGCCTTGTCACGGCGGTACGACGCACTGGGGCGGGCCGCGGCCGATCGACGCCGACGGGCTGCGCGATCCGGACGGGCCGGGCTGGCAGATTGATCGTGCGCTGTTCGACGACTGGCTGCGCGACGTCGCGCGCGCACGGGGGGCAGCCATCTTGCGGCCGGCAAGATTGGAGCGCGTCGTACGCGAATCCGCCGGATGGTTGTTGCAAGCCCACCACCCGGATCGTGTAATCGAGATCCGCGCGCGCATACTGGTCGACGCAAGCGGCCGGAACGCGGCCCTGGCTCGGCAACTGGGCGCGCGCCGCCTTCACGACGATCGGCTCGTGTGCCGCTGGCTGTTGGGAAAGGACAACCTCGCCGCCAGGCGGGGCTTACGGTTCGTCGCGGCCGAAGCCGAGGGCTGGTGGTATTCCGCTTCCTCGCCCGGCGACCGGCGCATTCTTGCGTTCCACACGGATTCCGATCTCGATGCCGCTCCGGCGGTCGCCGACGCGGCCGCGTTCCTTCGGCGAGCGCGATCAATCGCTCCGCTGGCAAGCCTGCTAGAGGACGTCGAATTCGTCCCCGATCCGGGCGCGCCGAGCTTCTGCGCAGCGCACGGAACCACGTTGACGCCCAGCATCGGCGAGGGTTGGCTCGCGGTGGGCGATGCGGCGCTGGGGTTCGATCCGCTGGCATCCCAGGGCGTGTTTCAAGCGCTGTACAGCGGTTTGGACGCTGCGATGTCGATCGACGCCGCGCTGTCTGGCGACGCGCGCGCCATTCCCGGCTATCGCGCGCGGCTGGAGCGCATCGCGGCCACGTACCGGGCGCGTCTTAGCGCGGTCTATGCTCAAGAAACGCGCTGGACGAACCAAACGTTCTGGGGTCGCCGGCGTTAGCGGATCTTCCTTCGCGCGGCGACGTCCGCCGGCCTTCGCTCACGGACGCGCGGCGTCATACCCATCGGCGGAGACACTCGCCGACCGTACGGATGGGCATCTCGACCCGTCGTGACCTCCCGATTCGGCCCGACGGCTCCAGAGCGCAAAGGGTAACTGCAATCGGTCTGGGTTCCTGCCGACCACATGGCTTCGGATATACATCTCATCGACACCTCTGAGCGCCCGACCATTTCCAAGACGACGACCGCGCGTCCCCGACTTCGCCCACTCCAAAGCGCCCCGCCCAGCTTCTCACCGTACCGACATCGTCAAGTCCGGTTTCGAATCGTGCGCGAATTTGGCCGATGCTTCTGCGTCGCGGTCGACCGCTTGATAGGCGTCAATGTCAGTAGCCAAATCAACCGAGGCTTCGAACAAGGCCAGTAACTCCGCAGCGTTGTGCAACCAAGCCAGAAGTACCCTTAAATCCGCCGGACATCGTCATCATTGCTAAGTGCCGGTGCATTTATTTCCAAATCCACGGCGTTGCATGTGGCTGACGGACCTGTCACTCCCAGACTCAAAAATCCTACTCAGGGAGTGATTTTAGGCGTGAAATGGAACCAGACTGGAGCTAAAAAGAAACCGGACAAAAGACCACAGAGATCAGAATTGCATCCCTGGAAAACCCTACTGATTCTTTTCAATACGGCGTTCCAGATCTACGTGGAGACAAGAAACCACTCCAAAAAAGGGTTCTTTAGCAGGCTGTTGAGAAACAGCCTGCTAGCGCGAACCATGGATGGTTCGCACATTGATCAAGCACGTAAGTGTTTGATCAATGCAGAGCGAGTCCGGACATGCGCCGGACTCGCGACTTGAGAAACGCACAGGAAGTGCGTTTCTCAACATCGTGTTAGACGCCAGAGTAGTCCAAACTATTCAAGGAGTAACTTGTGAACATCACTTTGCAAAAAGGCCACGCCGAGCCGCAGTACACCGATTCCCCAGCAGAATCCGGGAACTCTGTTTTTTACCTCATCGGAGTGCGCGTCCTGAAAATCGCTCAATTCTCCGCCGCCGCAGTCTTCTCCGCCGCCGCTTTCGCAGCCGCGCCCGCGCAGGCGCAGCCCCCCGTTTCGCCGCACGGGTTTCCGCCGGACTTCCAGTTTCCGCTGCCGCAGAGCACAATTGAACGGTGGATCGCCGAAGACAACCAAGTCGCGATCCGTCAACGCGCTTGGGCCTTGTGGCAGGCGATGACTTCGCCCAGCGGCGTGATGTACCCCACATTCAGTGGCCATATCAACCTGCCGATTTGGGAGACGTGGTGGGGTGCGAACGAATTGTTCCCCACCAATCTCAATCCAGGATGCAGTTCCGAAACGCTTGTGGAAATGGCCGCGCGTCCCCGGACGACCTTACGTGCCTTTATAGACCCGAATCAGTTCTCGCACGGGCGCCGGCAGCGAGTGGGGGCGGATGCAACAACCGCAACATCCACGAACCGGAGCGCTTCCGGATTGCGTGTCTTCTCGTTCAATAAATTCAACGGTGACTATGCCACCTATGTCAATACGCCCGTGGGAGGTCCAACCGTGCCCGCGAAGTTGCCCCCGTTTCCGAGCCAGACCTATTGTCTGAGAAATGCGAACGACTTGATGGCTCTGGCCTACGCGTTTTACGCTGTGAATATAGCTCTCAGCGAATCGCCGCCCAATGGGATTACCGTCAATCCAGAGATTCCTGCCGGGCCCCAAGCGCGGAACCCCCGCGGTTTTCCCGCAGGCGCGATCTCGACCAAACCGGTGATGGGGGTGGTCAAGAAAGAGGGTTTCACCGTGCTGCCGGTATGGCAAGGTCCCGCGAACTCGACGGCCTTCTACGCGCCGATCCCCAATACGTGGAAAACTTGTGTGGTGATCCAGGGCAACAAGCGTGAAGTACCAGCCGGGGTGCCGAACCCCGGCACTTTCCCGAAAGGAACGCTGACTTACGGCTGCCAGACGTATAGCTGGGGCCTGCTTTCAGAGCTTTACAGCTTTCAAATGACCGCGAACGAAGCAAAAGAGTTCAATAGCGCAACGAACGAAACGGGCAGCAATCCGCTCGGCACTACTGCCCTACCCGGCGATTACGCGGTGCTCTTCGGCATGCACGTCACCACTAAAGAAACTCCGCAATGGACGTGGCAGACCTACTACTGGCAACCAGGCGAGACGCCGAACCGTTATCCGGGCTCAAAGGCGGATCAGCCGGACTCGCTACCATCGCCTTGGAACAACTACGCCATGTGCACGGGATTTTCGGAGACAACTCCCGCGAACTCGGCCAATCGCACGATTTGCTTCAATCCATATCTGGAAACATCGTCGGGGATCCCGGCGGGACTCTCGTCGAACTGCATGAGCTGCCACAGCGTGGCGCAGGTCCAGCCTGGCCCGCCGCAACAAAACGAACTGCCGTCGTGGCTGGCATTCACCACCGGCCCCGGTGCGATCTACCCGCCTTACTACACCTCGCCGATCCAGCGCTACACTGATCCGGTGTACTTTCCACAATTTACGTCGCCAGCGACATTTGCGCCTTTCCTCCTGACGGATTATGCATGGGCAGTGGCCAATCGGTCGCTGTCTCCATTCCCGTCGATGCCGACGCCGCAAATGAGCGCGATCCAAGCTTGGCTCCAGCAGCAGGAGCACTGAGGGCTGGGAAGGCTTTACCGGAAGCGCAAACGGGGCTCGTCGCGGGCTCCGTTTTGCTAAGGGCGGCGCGGTCTGACCCAAGTCACGTTGCCCTGATGTGGTCGCCGCGATCAATCGCGCGGCGGCGTGAACGCCCCGTGCTCCATTTCCGGATCAGAAATTTGATGTTGTGGATTTGATGGACGATGGGGGAAAAGTAGCTGTTACTTGGAACTGGTCCGGCACACATCTTGGCGAAATTGCAGGATTTTCTCCGAGTGGCAGGAAGTTCACTATGTCCGGTGCTACCATCTACCATTTCGACGGTTTGCTTTTGACCGGGCATTGGCAAATTACTGACCGGTTGAGCATATTTCAGCAGCTTAATGCCAGGTCCGCCCCCTAAGAAACAACCACCAAGTAGTTGATTTTCTTCACGCCGTTGTCGTTGTTCCTGTAAGCAGGTCCACGAGCGTCATTCCACGTTGCTGGGTTTTACCGCGGGGGCGACTGCCGCCGGTGACGTGGCTCTTTGTTCACATCGTGCCGCGCCGCCGGCGCAGCTTATTCCGGCGTTAGGCATTTAAGGGGGGATTGTGGCGCAACTGGAATTTTATGCAACCGCGGAAGATATGGCCGATGTCATAGATTTAATGTTCAGCCTCGCTGAAATGCGCCTGTACGAAGCGTACTCTGCAGTTGATAAGCCCATTCGCGATTTTAAAAATGGTAGAGAGATACTGAGTTCCGGGCACCTTGAAGACAATCACGGCGCAGTCTTCGTGCGAGGGTGGTGGTGCTCCGTAACAAGCCAGCCTTTTGTCAGGGAGTTCAGACTCAACCCAGGTCTTGGTACTTCGCGATTTGAGCTATGTGGTGTTGCGGCGTTCCAACTGCTTATGGGACGATTTCAGAGTGACGGTCCGAAGGCGCTGGAGCGCAGCACTTTCACTCACTGGAATGAGGCTGGAGTAAGACAGCGTTCCTTTTATTCAGATGCTGATGTCGACGCTGTAGATTGGAAGGAGTTTCGTCGCCTCTCCGGCATCGTACACCGTCGAGTTCGTGGACCCATGAGCCGAGCGAGCCTCCATAGAATGCCAATACTTAAAGGTGCCTTTGACCTTCTTGAAAGTGGAAATCAGTTTTGGGGTTATCCAGGAATTTTTGATCGAACTTCGGAACAAGTTACGAGAGATGCCGGTGCAAAAACATCACTCTAAGTCGGTTGGCGCATACGGCTGAGTTCGCGCCGCTGCAATGTCACCTCGGCACTTGGCCGCGCTGGGGAACTTCGTCCAAACCGGCGTGTCGGTGCAGGCCCAAAACCTGATGAGTGAACGCCATGCGAAGAACGCTGTTTGTGAGCCTGCTGACCTTGCTGCCCAGTCTCAGCTTTGGCGCACCTGAAGGGAAACTGCCGCCGATGTCGGGCATCAACGATGTCAAGTTTAAGGAAAGCCGCTTCGACAACGATTTCGCAGGCAACGCGTTTTTGATCGAGCACGAAAGGCGGGTACTCGCCGTGACCGTCAAGCACGCACTGTTGATTGCCAAGACCGATTCGATGAAAACGGTGGACCTGAAGGATCATCTTGCGAGTTGGCGCATCCATCCGAATGGCCAACCAGAACAGTACATTGAACTGGGTCCGCTGCTGAACGCCGACCCCGCCGAAGTCCTGGATCCCAGTGTGATTGAGCGCGACTGGCTGGTATTCGAAGTGCGGTCTAATCACTCGCCGCTGCAGCCGCTCAAGCTGCGCCCGAATCCGGTGGCGGCTGGCGAGCGACTGTATGCAGTCGGCTGCACCTATGCCAATCGCGACGTATGCAACCCGCAACGCGTAGAGCAGGGCACTTTCATCCGCTATTCCGGACGCAATCTGATGGTCGATCTCGATGCTTTCGCAGCAGATAAACTCGGTGGGCTGAGTGGCTCGCCTGTTGTGGACGCCGACCATCGTCTGGTGGGGATTGTCTCCAATGTATTGCCGCACCCGAGCGGCAAAGGCGAGGTCTTTGCGCCGGCCAGTCTTGACTATCTGCGCGAAGTTCTCAATCAGCTGCCCGATTGAGGGTTGAAGCGAATCACAAGTCGACAATCAACCAAGAACGGACAAAGAAATCGCGACAACAAGGCTCGCGACGATCGCTCGCGAGGCCAAGCCTGACCCGCGCGTCGGCCGATGAGAACCTCGTGCGTTTGCCGGCGCGCCGACCAGCGCAGTGCCAGTCGGTCGTCGGGGGTTCCTACACAGGCCGCGACGAGCGCCCCCCGGCACCAGGGTAGCGACCGCTGCAACGGCAGTCAGCTTGCGACCAAGGCATAGCCGGTCCACATCGAGCCGGAGACTGTGATTGTGCCACCTTCGAGCACTTCCATCTGTGTTAGCGAGACTTCCTCTTGCACCAGGCGTTGGCCTTTGCTGACGAACCCCGCCACGACGGCCACGTAGAGGCTGCCGCGCACATCTTCCATAAATAGTCCGCCGGGCCAAACCACTTGCGGCTCGAGGATCGGATCGCCGTCCTGAGCGATGGCCAACAATACGCCGAGCGGGTAGCTGTTGGTAATCCGAACCTCGTTCATCACCAGACCATCAAAGTGCTGATTGATGACGGCGGCACTGGTAGCGTGATCTTGCGAGGTCAAGGCATCCACCGAAAATCGCGCCGTCGTTTCAGCAAAAGCGACATGCGCCGTCTCGGCATCCAGATGCGACGGTTTCGTCGGATCGGTCGAGTACTTCGCGAACACTGTGAAACCCGGTGGAATCTCGACTGTCTGGGTTCCACCGGGCGGCGGCTCAGCGATCTTCCAAGCGATCGTCGAGAGCGTCGGGTTGATCACTGGCACCTTAAAAATCGCCAGCCGGACCACCTCGTTTGTGTTATTGCGGAACGTAATCTGTGCCATCTTCAATTGCCCTCCAGACGGAGCCAACACCACTCCAGGTGTTCTCAAAACCCCGGGCGCCCGACCGACTACCGCAGCGACCGCCACGCACCCGCGCCTTCGAGACTCAACCCATCAGATCCAGCGCCGCAATCTGGGCCGCGTCGCGTCAAGCTTAGCCGAGACGGGGCGCGGACATCCACTTTCCCTTTCAGTCCTTCAGGATTTTTGCCGCGTAATCGACAAGACCTACGGTGGTGCGCGTCGAAATCGGAGAGATGGAGTCCGTCCACGAGGTGATTCACCGCACGCGCGAAGCTCCCAGGGACCGGCTGATCATTCAGCACCATAAGCAAGAACCGCGGACTCATGTCCACAACCTTGTAGCGCGCCATCGGCGACTCCCTTGAACTTGCTTAGGAATCAAAGCAAGGCGCCCTCCCCAGCGCCAGAGGTTGCGCTTTGCGTGACTGTCACTTGCATCGTCGATACAGAAATCTGCATGATGCCAGCATGAAAACCACCCTTGATCTCAACGACCAGCTCCTTGCGAACGCAAAGGCGCTGGCGGCTCAGCAACGGACGACCCTTACGCGCCTGATCGAGGAGGGGCTCCAACTTCGTCTGCGCGCTAGATCAGGTTCTGCCAAGCCCGGTCGTGATCGCCTTCCTGTCTTCAAGGGCCGGGGCGGCTTGGTGGCGGGCGTCAACCCACTAAGCAACAAGGCTCTACTCAAGGCCCTGGACGATGACGCCTGATGTAAACGTTTTGGTCGCAGCATCCCGCACCGATCATCCACATCATAAGGCTGCGCGCGAATGGCTTGAGGAGTCACTTGGTGCCTCAGGCACGGGCGCAGCCTTCACACTGATGCCCATGGTTCTCGCGAGCTTTCTGCGGCTAGTGACCAGTCCCAAGATCTTCCAGATCCCCACGCCAGTCGAAGACGCGGTCGCGTTTCTCGATGCGGTTCTTGCCTCGCCTGGCGTACAGCTGGCACAACTCGGGCCAGAGTGGTCGAGACTTCGGCAACTGTGCCTTGAAAAGAGCTTGCGCGGCAATGACGTACCAGATGCGTGGTTGTCGTCAGCCGTAGTGCAACTCGGCGAGCACCTGGTCACCTTCGATCGAGACTTCAGACGGTTGCTCAAGCGGAGTCAGTTCACGCTGCTCGTTGCTGATGCCTGACTCCTCGTTCAACCCTGACCCGCTACGGCAGGCGTTGGTTCCCTCCGCGCTACGCGCTCCGGCTGCCCCACTTCCACGTTAGACCGCGCACCACCTCCGACACATGAGCGTCCGCCCGATCACCGCTGCCGACATCCCGGCACTCTTCCACGTTCGGCCGCGTACACGCGAGAACGCGCTTACGCTTGACGAGCTCCGTGCATTGGGCATCACCCCGGAGAGTGTCGAGAAGTGGCTCGAGGGCTCAACGAGCGGATGGCTCTGGGAAACGCCGGCCGAGGTTGTTGGCTTCTGCATGGCAGACCGAACCGAAGCCGAGTTGCTCGTCATCGCACTGCTTCCCGAGTACGAGGGCCGCGGAATCGGAGGCCAGTTAATGCAACAGGCCGAAGACTGGCTGGCCCGATCCGGCTGTACCCGAGCGTGGCTCACAACCGATGTGGATCAAAGCCGTCGAGCCTATGGGTTCTACCGGCATCGAGGCTGGACTGACTGGAAGATCGAGAAAGGGCTACGCTTCATGCACCTTGAACTCCCACGCGTTTAGAGCGACCGCATCGCTATCGATCTTGCCGCGTTTGCCGGGCTTGAGTTGGCGGCCGGTGAAGTCCGCTCGCTCCATGTACTGGCGATTGCGCATCACCAATCTGGCAAAGGCGCTCGCGCACTGGACGATTTGACTCCTTCGCCGTGCGCCCAGCCCCGATCACGAGGCTCCATCAGGCCGTTTGCGCCATCAATTCTTCCTTGCGCGCGGCCATGCGTGCGCCGAGCTCTTTCATGTCGAGCGAGGACCCCTTGGCCTTCGGGAACATCTCGCTCTGCTCTTCCTTGACATGGTGTTTCACGTACTCCGACAACACCTTGACTTTGGCATCGTACAACTCGCTGTCCGGCTCGACGCCCTCGATCTGCGCGATGAGGTCCTTAACCGTGGCGTGTTCCACCGTGGCTTCGGGTACCAGCAGTTTATCTTTCGGCGCAGCCTTCACCGCCGGGTAGAAGATTTCTTCCTCGATCTGCGCGTGCACAATGAGGGCGGCGCATCGTTCCTCGACGATGGCTTTTTTGTCCGGCGCGGATCGGGATTTTTCGTACTCTGCGAACAACTTGCTCACCGCCTCGTGATCGGCTTTGAGCAGCGCGATGGCGTCATTGCCGTTCTTGTTTGCGGTCGGAGCATTGTGCGAAGCGGTTTTCTTGGCGGCAGTCTAGCGAATCCTTCAATGGGTGGGTTATCGCGGGATACAGGCGATGCACGAAGCGCACGATCGACTGGTGCGGCCGGCCTGAGACTCGGACGTCGGCCTTTACGGGTCTGTTCGATGGCGCACGAGATCGCTCAGATGAGCGCCCTGCGGTTGTCGAAGGCTCGCCATGCGCAGAGAGATTTCCACTAGAACGATGCGCTTCCGAGGCTTCGATCCCATCGACGACCAGCTTCCGCCGAACGGTTGCCTGCAAGCAATCGTCTTCGTTACCCGCGCCGGTCTTGAGCGCATCGCGAGTCGAACCGCTGCGCAACGAAGTCGTGCTGCGCGCGACGCGCCGTCAGTCTTGTTGACGGGTCGAATCTGGCCGCAGCGTTCTCAGCATCGCCTCAATTCGTTTCAGGCGCGGTGACGTCGGAAGCTGGCTTTCGTGCAGCAATCGCCATTGGGCGATGCGATTTGCTTCGGACACATTCGCTAACGGCGCCGCCTGCTGTCGTTCTGCGACCAGCAGCGATAGCCAGGCAGAGAGGTATCGATAGCCTGCGAACAAGTGCAGCCGGGACTGCGCCGCCGCCATCGCGCGCGCTGAGTCGGGGTCGTATTCGGCCAGAAGCGCGACGGCCCGCGCGACGGGCGGCGCTGCCGGGCCGCGGGTGCGTTCGAGTGCGGGCAGCCATTGCGCATACGCGGTATCGAGTTCGACGGCTTGCCGGGACACCACGCTGCGGAGGATGCCCAGCAGTATCGAGCTCTCCAGCGTATCGAGGTGCGCTGGTCCGAGCCGTTCGCTGCGGGCTGCGAACGCGGCCTCCGCATCGCGCAGCGCGGCCTGCATCTCTCCCAGGCGCAGATGCAAACGCGCCCGCTGGTGTAAGGCGCTCAGAGTCTGGACATGGCCGGAACCCAGGATGCGCTCGCGCACCGCAAGACAACGCGCCAGCCACGCCATCGACGCCGAAAAATCGCCACGATCCTCCAGCACCAGCGACAGATTCTGATAGGCGATGCTGTCTTCCAGCACCGGCTCTGGATGCACCGCCGCGAACCCGGCGATGCTCTCGCGGCTCAATGATTCGGCCTCGCTCAAGGCGCCCGAGTGCAGCAGGAAACTTGTGCGGATCAGTTGCGCCTGCCGATGCGGTGAGGTGTCGACGCCGTGGACTTCGCGGCGTCCGGCCACCAATTCCTGCGTCAGTGTGTCCAACCGGTCCAGGGCGCCGATGCGCAGCAGCACGTTACACAGCGCCTGCATGGCGTCCAGCGTCAACGGATGCGCCACGCCATGCACTGCGCGCTTGATGTCGATGGACTGCTGCAGAAAGCGCTGCGCATCGTCGAGCGCTTCGGTACGTGTGGCCAACACGCCGAGATACGTCAACACTTCGCCCCGGAGATCCGGACGCTCGGGCAGCGCTTCTGCCTCTGCGAGCGCCGTTTGCAACTCGATGCTGGCCGCATCGAACCGACTGAGCGCTTGCAGCGGTTTGCTGAGGGCGATGCGCGCCCAAATGATGTCAGCGGGATTGCCCGCTGCGATGCGCGCGCTCAGCGCAGCCTGCGCGTCGGCAAGGGCGCGATCGTACTGACTGTTGCCGAGCAGCAGCAAGGACCGCCGCTCCAGCATTGCGGCGCGCGCTGTGCCATCGGGGAGCAGATCGAGCGCGCGGCTGAAGCTCTCCAATGCCGGCTGTGGCAAGCCGATGGTTTGATAAATCTCGCCGAAATTGCCGTACAACTCCGCACGCACGGCGTCGCTGTTGAGCGCAGCGCTCGCCAGCGTGGCGTAGCCCTGATCGAGCAGCTCGCGCGCGCCGATGTCGCGGCCTTGCGCGCGCGCCGGGTCCGCGCCGCGAAACACATCGACCAGAAAACGCGTGGTCTGCTGCGCAAGCGTCGCGCGTTCTTCGGCAGCCGTTTCGGCGCGCAGCGCGCGGTCGCGTTCGCGTTTGAGTTGCCAACCGAAGGCCGCGAGCGCAACGACCGTCAGCACCGCAGCCGCCGCGACCATCGGCTGGCGCTGCACCCACTTGCCGAAGCGATATCCGATGGCGCCGCCGCGCACCGCCAACGGCCTGCGCTCGATCAGGCAGCGCACATCGTTGGCGAGCGCGCGCGCCGATGCGTAACGCCGTTCCGGTTGCGCATCGGTGGCGCAGCCAATGATGGCGGCCAGATCGGCGCTGCGGCGTTGGCCGTCGGTCAGGCATTCGAGCACCTTGCCAAGGCTGTAGATATCGCTGGCGGTGCCGATCGCGGCGCCCAGGTGTTGTTCGGGGCTGGCAAAGCCCGGCGTCAGGGCCGAGCGGCTGGCCACATCCGGCGCCGACAGCCAGCGCGCGATGCCGAAGTCGCTGACGTATACCTGCCCTTCGCGATCGACCAGGACGTTGCCGGGTTTGAGATCGCAGTGCACGATCAGATGCCGGTGGGCGTGATCGACGCCTGCGCAGACCTGCATAAACAGCTTCAGTCGCGCCTCCAACGGCAAGCGATGTTCGGCACACCACACGTCGATTGCGGCGCCGTCGATCAGTGCCATGACCAGATACGGCTCGCCGTGGGTATCGGTGCCGCCATCGAGCAAAGCGGCGATGTTGCGGTGACGCAGCACCGCCAGCGTCTGCCGTTCCAGCGCAAAGCGCGCCTGCGCGTCGCGATCGGTTGCGCCGCGCAAGAATTTGATCGCTGCGATCTCCTGATATCCGCCGTCCACGCGCTCGGCGCGATAGACCTCGCCCATACCGCCTGCGCCGATCGGTTCGAGAACGCGCCACGCGCCAACACGCTCGCCGCTGCGCCGCCGCGTCATCGCCTCGTCGAGCTGCGCATGCGCTCTGCCGATGGCCGCATCGACGCGCCCACCCTGGGCAGCGTCGGCCTGCAACAGCGCAGCCAGTTCCGCGGCCAACGTCGGTTGCGCCTGCGCCAGGCGCGCCACGGCGTCGGCGCGTTCGGACGCCGCCATTGCCGACAACACGTCGAACCAATGCGCCAGGTCGGATCCGGTTTGTGTGCTCACGCCAGTGCGCGCGCCAGCCACGCGCGACCGAGCTTAAGCGAGCGGTCGACGCTGCGCACCGACAGCGACAACAGATCGGCAATCGCCTCGCGTTCGAGGCCGCCGAAATAGTGCAGCTCGATGACTTGCGCGGAACGCTGATCGACGACCGCCAGCTGGTGCAGCGCGTTATCGAGCAGCAGCAGCTCCTCATCGTCGGCAGGCAGCGCTTGCTCAACCTCGTCGAGCGCCGCGCGCTGCTGGTCACCGCCATGCTTGACGCGGATCGAAGCGCGCGCGCGATCGACCAGAATGCCGCGCATCGTCAGCGCCGCCAGGGCAAAAAAATGCGCGCGATCCGTAATCGGCCCGTGGCCCTCGCCGAGCCTGAGCCACGCCTCGTTGACCAAGGCCGTCGGCTGCAAGGTCTCCGACCGCGCGCCGGCCTTGCGAACCTGCCGCGCCGCCAATGCACGCAACTCGGCATAAATCTGCGGCGCAAAGTGCTGCGACGCCTGCACATCGCCATTGCGCCAGGCGTTCAACATTTGCGTGAGCGATTGCGAAGTCGCCATCCCGCCAGCATCGCCCGCAGGCGGCGGGGGCGCAAGTCGGAGCGACCATGCGCCGTAAGGAAATCCCCCAATCACCGTCCATGCCGTTGCGGTAGGAAATCTCGAGCGCGCCAAGACACCCGCGAACAGCGCGGACGCGGCCCCAAGGGGGCCGACGGTGATAGCGAAGGGTGGAACCCTGGAACAGGGTGGAACCCTGGTATCGACGGCCCCAATCAACCCGCGCCCCAACGGGGCGCACGGATCGTCCGAATCGCGATGCCACGGCGACCGCTGCCAGCATCGCGTACCTCAGACAGACAAACCGCCCAGCGTGTTCGGCTTGACCGCCGGCCATGGAACCATGTAATTACGCAACTGGGATGCGTAATTTCCTGGATAGTTCATGCTAAATCGACAGCGAGCGCAGCAGAACTTAGACATCGCGTTGGCACGCGCACCGGTGGTTGCGCTACTGGGCCCTCGCCAGTGTGGCAAGACCACCCTCGCACGCACGCTGGGTGCCCCGTCAGGCAACTACTTCGACCTGGAGCGCAGCGCCGACTATGCTGCCCTCAAAACCGCGCCGGAGAGCGTGCTCGGTGCGCTGCGCGGCCTGGTCGTCATCGATGAGGTACAGGAATTGCCCGAACTATTCCGCACCTTGCGCGTATTGGCCGACCGTACGCCCAATCCTGCACGCTTTTTGATTCTCGGCAGTGTCGCACCCGAGTTGATCCGTGGTGCGAGCGAGAGCCTGGCGGGTCGGGTTGAGATGCTCAGTCTCGGAGGGTTGCTGTTGGAGGATCTCGCCGCGCCCGAGGCCGGCGTCGCGCCGGCCAGCGTCGCCGAGACGCTTTGGCTGCGGGGTGGGTTTCCGCGCGCATTGTTGGCGGCCAACGACAACGATAGCCTGAGTTGGCGCGAGAATTTTGTTGAGACCTTTCTCATTCGCGATGCCGCGCGTTTAGGCATCGCGCTGGAAACCGAGGGTCTGCGTCGACTGTGGATCATGCTGGCGCAGATGAGCGGAACTCCGATCAATGCCGCAGATGTCGCGCGCCACCTGGGCGTCGCGCAGAACAGCATCTTGCGCTATCTCGATGTTTTGACCCACGCCTATCTGCTGCGTCGTTTGCCGCCGTTCTTTGCCAACCTCAACAAGCGACTGGTCAAATCGCCGAAGTACTATTTGCGCGATTCCGGCTTGATGCACGCGCTGCTTGGCCTGCGCGATGCGCGCGCGGTGCTCGCCCACCCGCAAGTGGGGCTCAGCTGGGAAGGTTTTGTGATCGAACAAATCCTGGCGATCAGCGGCAGCCGCGACGCTTACTTTTACGGCGCACACAGCGGCGCCGAGCTGGACCTTTTGCTGGTGCGCAACGGTAAACACTACGGCTTCGAATGCAAACTGAGCGATGCGCCTCGAACGCAAAAATCGATGCACAGCAGCAGCAAAGACCTGCAGCTCGAAGCGTTGTACGTGGTGTATCGGGGCGAGCGTCGCTATCCGCTCGCCGACAAAATCATCGCGCTGCCTATCGACCACTTGGCCGATGTGGTGGCGGGGCTGGGATGATCTGGCGATCCGGCTCGAAACCTCTGCGCGCAAAGTAATCAAAGTCCTCGCTTTGCCGATGGCCCAAACGCAAGGCGATCGCTGTGCCGCCGTGCAGGACAAAACCCTCCGGCATGCGCTGCAAGGCCGGCCACAGCGCCTTTTGCGCTTCGGGAAGAATGTCCCGGCGAAGCGCAGTCATGGCTTCGCCTTGCCATCGTCGACTTTCGCCAGCACCGCCCGCGCCTTGGCTATATCGGCCTCGGTCGCGCTCGGCAGGTTCAACACCATCTCCGCCGCCTTGCGCGCGTTCTTGGGGTCCTTGTCGATCAACAAAATCTCCGCCGCGCGGGCGGCGAGGCGGGCGTCTTTTTCGAAGCGCGGGAAGCTCAGGCGCTTCCACAGGGCTTTGGTTTCCGGGCGATCTTCGAAGACGGACAGCGCCAGCAGAATCAGCGGGTGGCCGGGGTCTAGGTTGTAGGCGTCGTCGAGGATCTTGGGGCTGTAGTTCGGACCATTGGGCTTCTCGGTCTGCGGGTGTTCGAGCACCCCAGCGATTTCGCGTTCGATGTGTAGTGGGACGGTGATTTGGGAGAAGGGCGAGATCGTGCGGGTGGCGGGGTCGGCGAAATGCCAGCGCATCAGTTGATCTTTCTTGGTGGTGCCTTTTTTCGCTTCGGCTTTGACCTTATTAATCAGCGCCATCCATTCGGGGCCAGGTAGCCATTCGAGTCGGCCGTTGTCGGCGACCCGGCGACCGGAGAGTGCGATGAGGTCGTCGGGGGTGACGGAAGCGCCTAGCGTTTCGGCGCTTTGGGCGTCCCAGACGCGCGCGGTGTAGTCACGACTTGCCGTCACCACGCGCGTGCCGTCGGGGCTGAAGGCGGCGGAGAAGATCCGCCTCTCGTGGTTGAGCGGGGCGCCGAGCGCAAGGCCGCTCTGCGCATCCCACACGCGCGCGGTGTTGTCCTCACTTGCCGTCACGACGCGCGTGCCGTCGGGGCTGAAGGCGGCGGAGATGACCGCGTTCTCGTGCTTGAGCGGGGCGATTAGCGCTTGGCCGCTCTGCGCGTCCCAGATGCGCGCGGTGTTGTCCGTACTTGCCGTCACTACGCGCGTGCCGTCGGGGCTAAACGCGGCGGAGTAGGCCGCTTTCTCGTGCCAAAGCGGGGCGCCGAGCGCCTGCCCGCTCTGCGCGTCCCAGATGCGCGCGGTGTTGTCCAAGCTTGCCGTCACCACGCGCGTGCCATCGGGGCTAAACGCGGCGGAGTGGACGGCACTCTCGTGCTTGAGCGGGGCGACTAGTGCTTGGCCACTCTGCGCGTCCCAGATCCGCGCGGTTCCATCAAGGCTTGCCGTCACCACGCGCGTGCCGTCGGGGCTAAATGCCGCGGAGTAGACCCCGTCGTCGTGCTTGAGCGGAGCGCCGAGCGCCTGCGCGCTCCGTGCGTCCCAGATGCGCGCGGTGTTGTCGTCACTTGCCGTCACCACGCGCGTGCCGTCTGGGCTGAAGGCGGCGGAGGAGACCGACCGCTCGTGCTTGAGCGGGGCGACCAGCGCTTGGCCGCTCTGCGCGTCCCAGATGCGCGCGGTGTTGTCCATACTTGCCGTCACCACGCGCGCTCCGTCAGTGCTGAAAGCGGCGGAGAAGACCGCGTTCTCGTGCTTGAGCGGGGCGACCAGCGCTTGGCCGCTCTGCGCGTCCCAGATGCGCGCGGTGGTGTCCCAGCTTGCCGTCACCACGCGCGTGCCGTCAGGGCTGAAGACCGCGGAGGAGACCGACCGCTCGTGCTTGAGCTGGGCGACTAGCGCTTGGCCGCTCTGCTGCGCGTCACGACTTGCCGTCACTACCCACGTACCGTCGGGGCTCAAGGCGGCGGAGAAGACTAGCGCAAGGCCGCTCTGCGCATCCCACACGCGCGCGGTGTTGTCCTCACTTGCCGTCACGACGCGCGTGCCGTCGGGGCTGAAGGCGGCGGAGATGACCGCGTTCTCGTGCTTGAGCGGGGCGACTAGCGCTTGGCCGCTATGCGCGTCCCAGATGCGCGCGGTGTTGTCCCGGCTTGCCGTAACCACGCGCGTGCCGTCAGGGCTGAAGGCGGCGGAGTAGACCGCGTTCTCGTGCTCGAGCGGGGCGACTAGCGCTTGGCCGCTCTGCGCGTCCCAGATGCGCGCGGTGTTGTCCCAGCTTGCCGTCACCACGCGCGTGCCGTCAGGGCTGAAGGCGGCGGAGGAGACCGACCGCTCGTGCTTGAGCGGGGCGACCAGCGCTTGGCCGCTCTGCGCGTCCCACAGGCGCGCGGTGTTGTCCTCACTTGCCGTCACGACGCGCGTGCCGTCGGGGCTGAAGGCGGCGGAGAAGACCGCGTTCTCGTGCTTGAGCGGGGCGACTAGCGCTTGGCCGCTCTGCGCGTCCCAGATGCGCGCGGTGTTGTCCCAGCTTGCCGTCACCACGCGCGTGCCGTCAGAGCTGAAGGCGGCGGAGTAGACCGCGTTCTCGTGCTTGAGCGGGGCGCCGAGCGCTTGGCCGCTCTGCGCGTCCCAGGTGCGCGCAGTTCCATCAAGGCTCGCCGTCACCACGCGCGTGCCGTCGGGGCTGAAGGCGGCGGAGGAGACCCGGCCCTCGTGCTTGAGCGGGGTGCCGAGCGCTTGGCCACTCTGCGCGTCCCAGATGCGCGCGGTGTTGTCCCAGCTTGCCGTCACCACACGCTTGCCGTCTGGGCTAAACGCTGCTGTCGAGACTCGGTTCTCGTGCTTGAGCGGGGCGCCGAGCGCTTGGCCGCTCTGTGCGTCCCAAAACGCGGTGCCATCCTGGCTTACCGTCACCACGCGGGTGCCGTCGGGGCTAAAGGCGGCGCTGATCACAGCGCCTTGGTGTGCAAGCACTGCGTCAAGCCTTGCTGACGGGCTTTGCTGAGCCGTCAGGGCAGCGTCATTTGCGGCAAGAGTGGAGACAAAGCCTAGCGATTCCGCCAGATAAGCTGAGTAGTTATCGCGCTCGCCCAGATCGAATTGCTCGCGCGCCCGCCCGAGCGCCCGTTCTGCGGCTGTTCTCAATCCCGCTTGTGCGCGCAACGTTTCTTTCTCAGCGCGCTTCTGAGCTTTCCAAGCCAACAGCCCCGCCGCGCCTGCAATCACCAAGAGAGCACTGGCTACGATCAAACCTGCGCGAGTCCGGTTCACTGTCCGTGCTCGCTGTTCCGCCAGCTCCCGAGCCTGCCGCAGCTCCCGATCCCGCCGTTCGTCCTCCAGCTTCCGACATTGCGCCAAATAGCTGCGATCACTGTCGTCAAAATTTGCCGCCAAATCCGTTCGCTGATGCAGCGCCTCCGCGTCTTCCAACCGCCCGGCGGCGTGGATCAGCCATTCCGGGTCTTTGGCATTGGCGTCCCAATCGCGGCTGGCGGCCTTGACCGATTCAAGCGCCGCCAGCGCGGCGGTGTCTTCTTCCAGCCAGCCGCGCAGCTTGGTCCATTGCCGCAGCAGCGCTTCGTGGGCGGGCTCGACCGTGATCTCGCCTTGTTCATTGGTGTCTTTGGCCAACAGGCGATGTTCAACAAAGTGCTCGATCAGCGCGCGGGCTTCTTCGGGCACTTGGGCTAGTCGCGCGACTTTGCGGTATGGCAGGTTGGTGCGCGGATCGATGCCGGCCATCCACGGGATCAGGCCGCGGCGCAGCAGTTTCAGGCACTGATCCCTGTCTTGCGGCAGCTTGGGGTTCTTTTGTGCAGCCTGCAGTGCCAAGTCCACAGCGGTCTCAATGGCACCGGCGATGCGGCCGAGGTCTTCGTATTCCCGCAGCAGCAATTGGCCCTCGGCGCTGTAATGCAGGTAAAGCCGTTCCAATGTGAAGGCCAGCAGCGGAAGCGCGTCCTTGGCACCGCCTTGCTCGATGTCGGTGAGCAAGGCATCGGTCAGCTTTGCTTCGATCTTCAGCGGGCGCGTGCTGTGTTTGAGGATCGCGACCGGAGCTTCGATCACTTGCCGGTAGGCGCCTTTGGGCAGTGGCGGCAGACTGAAGGTCTTTTGCGACACAGCGAGCAGCGCTGGTGCGCTTTGTAGGTGTTCGTAACTGTCAGAGCGAATTGTGCACAAGACTTGTATTTGCGGCGAATCTGTCTGAAGCAGTTCGGCGAGCAGCGCCAGAAAACGCATTGCCTCTTCGCCACCTTCAGACTGAAACAGCTCCTCCGCTTGATCGATGGCTAGCACCAGCGTTGGCGCTTGTGCTTCGCGGCCTTCCCAGTCCGGCAAGCTGCCGCTGCGCGCCAGTTCGGCTAAAAGCGGCGCCAGTGCGGACGCGCCGATCTCTATCGCTTGCTCCAGTTGTTTGCGGCTCCAGCTCAGCCCGCGCTTCTGGCGAACGGTCCAGAGGCTGGCGAGGAGACCGCTACTGCCACTCAGCACCGCGCGCTCAGGGCGGATGACCGGCAGCGTCAAGTAGTGGCGATCATCTCGCGCCAAACGCGGCAGGATGCCGGCGCGCAGGAAAGAGGACTTGCCCGCGCCGGAAGCGCCAAGGATTGCCAGAAAACGCGGCGGTGCCGCATCCCGCAAGCCACGCAATTGCGCCAGCATTTCGATGATGGGTGCTTCGCGACCGAAGAAGATGCCAGCATCCTCCGCTTCCAGCGGGCGCAATCCGCAGTACGGTGGACGGTTGGGCTGATCGGCCGGCGGCCACGGGAAGCTCGCAGGATCCAGTCCCGCTTTCTTCAGCCCTTCGCGCAGGCGCGCCAGGCCAGACCGCGAAAAGTAGACAAAGCGCGGCTGCGTTTCCCCTGGCAACGTGACCTCCCGCGCCGCGCCGTGATCGTCGCCGCCGGCCAGATCGACGACCTGCCAACTCTGCTTAATGTGCGCCGGAATATCCGCACGCGCGGCGCCGATCAGCAGCACAAACAGCCGTTTCCCGAGCTGCTGCGCAATGGTGAACTCACGCCGACACCATTCAGAGGCCAGCCAGTCGGGGCTGATCAGAAACAACACCGCATCACAACGGCCCGCCGCCTGATGCAGCGCCTTTTCCCAACGCTCGCCCGCGGTGATCCCCCGCTGCGGATCAAGGTCCAGAAACTGGTCGTCCCAGCCTTCTTGAGTCAGCCATTGGCTGAGCGCGAGGGCTTCGGCGTTGTTGCGGCTGGAGTGGCTGATGAAGAGTTGGGTCATGGGGAGTGCTCAGAAAATGGTGGCAGCCGGAACCGGAACAGCAAGCTGGTTCGAGAATGTTGACGGGAATCGGCGGCGGGATTCGGGCATGAGCATTACCAGTTCTTCGCGGCTTCTTCGGCGTCCGCGAGTTCCTCGCGACGGCGCCAATAACCGTGCTTTTCAATCAGGGCGCGGGCTTTGCCGAGTTCGGATTTGGGGTCGACGCCGGGCCAGTGCTCGGCACGCTGTTTTGGCGGAAGGACTCCCACGAGGCGGGCGCGGTGTAGGTTGACGTCCGCCAAATACAGCGGCATCGGGCCGCGTTCGGCGATGTGTTGGGCTTCATCTAAAAGGGCACTGGCACTGGTACTGTCACCAGTGAGGTGATGGGCCGTCGCGCCTGTCAACAGTGCAAGCGGACGAAAGACTGCGACTTGAGCCTTGCGCATTGCGGCCAAAGCGGTAGTCGCGGCGTGCAGCGCGGGCGCGGCGGACAACGCGGGGTACAGCATCGCGCGGTAGAGCGCGACGCGGGCCTGGGTCAGGAGGTCGATAGCGATGTCGAGGAGATTTGCCGTGCTTCGGGCGCGTTCGATGACCTTCTCGGCTCGATCTTGGGCTTCAGCGAGTGCTGAATCGATCATGGGGAGCGCGCGATGGGTCATGGATAGCGCCTGCTGCCATGCCACGCGTTCCGCCGGAGCCAGGATCAGGTCGCAGAACTTGAACCCTCGCAAGGATGGGAGTAGGGGCAACTCTGGATTACGCTTAGATTCGATTGTCTCGGCTTCCAGAAACAGAAACCGTGCTGCATCGGCAGAAGAATCCAGGCTTGGCTGCAGACTCCGTCTGTTATGCAGTGCATAAGCCAACACGGTGCGTCTGGCGCTGCGCTGAAACAAATCTGGTGGGTCGATCCGGTCGGCGTACTCTGTGGCCACACGCGCGGTCGCAATGGCGGCTTCCAGTTCTCCGAGTTCCAGCTCCAGCTCGCTAAGATTGCCCGCGCTGCGAGCAGCTTCATCCCAGTTTGCATCCTCAAGATGCAAGGCCAAACTAGCTTTTGTCGGCTCGATCGCTTCGGCGAGTCGCCCCAACGAGCGCAAGCGAAGTGCCGCAAGGTTCAGTAGCCAGCACTGATGCTCACGATCCAGCACCTGTTCGACGTGGCGCCAAGGCTGCTTGAAGAACGCAGCCACGGCAGCGAGATCCTCGCCGTAGGCACCAAGTCTTTTCGTGCTAAAAAAACCGTCGTCTTCCGTACCGCGAAGGATGCGGTCGCGGTAGACCTTAATGCATGCCTCCTGCTGCCGCCTGGCCAAACATCCATGCACTACCGCCTGATACAGGGGCTGCATGTCCTCCAGTGTGTCAGGTCGATACGGCGTGCTGTGACACAAGTAGTCAAACAACCGAGAATGCGCGGCGGCAAAACCGTCCGGTTCCTTGTTTCGGAGCTGCTTCGCAAAATACTCCCTCACTAAGGGATGAGCATCGACCGGAACACTGCGCGGCTCTGGATACGGTGCCTGACTGTCAGGATCACGCGGTGGCAGTTTTAGCTGGACCAAATGCGCTTTATGCAGGCGCTGGAGCAGTGCGTTCCAGTCATCACGGTCCAGCGGAACGAGGAGATCGGTCAAGCCTGCGATAGCGGGCTCGCGCCGCAATGCCTCCAGGCAGTCTGGACTGGCTGGTCGGTCGAACAGTCCAATCAGCCGCAGCGCTTGCAAGTCGATGGGGTTACCGCCGGGACTGGCGAGCCAAGCCTCGTACATTTCCAACACATGCCAAGCACTTCGGGCGTGGGCCGCGCGCTTGTCGTTGGCTTTTTCGAAGCTGATCGTGTCGCGTTGGCGAATATCGCCGCCGCGTGCGGTCGCCAAGAATTGCCCAAGCAGGATAAGGCTCAAGGCATGGTGCTGGTAATCCTCGGCGGCTTGGGCAAGATCAACGTCGCTGCCGGTGACGTCCAGCTTGCGCAGCAGGGCAATGGCGGCTGCGGGGGAGAGATCGTCCAATTCGTGGTGCGTGGCGTTGCTGGTCAAATGGCCGCGCAGCTCGCTCAGGCCCACGCGGCTAGAGACTAGGCACAAACCGGGATTTCTCTGCGCGAGGATACGCAGCAACTGGGCCAGATCGGGGTCGGTGATTTGTCCGGCTTGCGGGTGGTTGTGAGGGTATTGCAGAGGCTCCAGGCCATCGAGCACCAGCAAGGATCGATGCGCTTGCACCAGTGTCGCGAGGCGTTCGGCTTTGCGTTCGGGCAGGTTCGGCTCAGGGTCACCGAAGTGGCGCAGCGCTTCGACAAAGAAGGTGCCGACGCTGGCCGCGCCGGCCTGCGTGGCGTCGTCGGCTCGCGTGCCTTGGTCGTAGAAGGTCCAGTCAAAGTAATGGATGGGATCCGGGTGATCTTCGTCATTTTTCCAGCCGCGATCGCGAAAGCGCGTTTGCACCCAACGGGCCAGCAACGCGGTCTTGCCCACGCCGCCCCAGGCGATCACGCACTGCACGTTCACCGTGTCGCGCGCGGCCCAGGCGGCATCGAGCACAGCGAGTTCTGTTTCGCGGCCGATGAAATCGTCGGCGGTGTGGCGGTTGATGATCCGGCTGGGGGCGATGCGCTGCGTGGGGTGTTGCGCCGGCAGGATGTCCTTTAGCGCACGCAGGATTTGGATGGACAGCTCTTCGGCCGATGCAAAGCTGATTTCCGGATGGCGGCCACGTAGGCGCAACTCCTGAGCGTGCCAAGCCTGTGATTGCTTCTGCGTCAGCGCGGATTGCGCATCGGGCACATCGTCCGATGTGTATCCGTTGGCCGGCGTGGCGATGACCAGCTTGAGCGTTGGTCGGCTCTGCTTGATGTGATAGTAGGCCAGCCACGCTTCCCACTGCGTGTAGGACAAGCTGCGCAATTCGTCCGCGCTCAAGCCAGTGATCACCGGAAGATCCGAATATCGAACGAGCAAATCCTCGACCGCATCTTTGCTGGCTGCGCGACCATCCTTGCTGGTCTGCTGGCCAAGCAAATGGATCACGACATGACAATCCTTAAGGTAGTCATCCAGTTTGAGCAGCACCGAATGGCCGGCCGCCAGCTTGGCGATGTTTTCCTGGGTTTCAACCACCACATCCGGAAAACGCAAGTCTTCCGACAAGCGCATGCGGCACGATAGGAACTCATGCGTGACCGTGGAGATGAATAGTCGAGTGGTCATGGTCGACAAGCACGGCACGCGGTGACTTGGTGGGTTGAGTGCGGGCGCTTACCACCGACCTGCTGCTCCGCGGTTTGGCTGAGTTGCTCTTGTGCACTGCTGCAGCCCGATGGCCAGGGAGAACTTAGCGCATCCAGACGCACTTTCTTCAAGCCTTCGCGCAGGCAGCGCTCGCCCGCGGTGATTCCGCGCTGCGGATCAAGATCCAGGAACTGGTCATCCCAGCCGTCCTGAGTCAGCCACTGGCTGAGCGCAAGCGCCTCGGCGTTGTTCTTGCTGGAGTGGCTGATGAAGAGTTGGGTCATGGGGGCCTCGGGTCAACAACCATCGACTGACGAGAGTGAATCGTGTTTTGCGGACTGCACGTCAGCATTCGCAGCGCTTGAAAGACGCATCGTTTGGGTGGTCCGGCTCCATCTTGAATCCCTCGACAGCACTCCACGCTCCTTGGCTTGGCCAATCGCCGCTAATCACGCGGAAGAATGCGCAGGCGTGAGCGTGGTCGGGGGTAGTTGGGACCGCCGTAGATGCCGTCATCGCCAGGAACGCGATCCTCGCTTCCGTCGTTGGGCTGCTCTGTGGTGTCCAGTGCATGGCGTCGCTCGCGCAGCTTTTTCGCCAGATCCAGCAAGTCCTGGTACGTCTCCAGTGCCGGGCGCTTTCTGCTATCCAATGGATAGCTGGTCGGGGCTTCGTGCGCATCACGCAGGTCGTTTGGGCTGTGCTGCGCTTTTTCGTCGGCGCGCAACAAGGCTTCCAGCGCTTCCTCAAGCAGCATGCCGGTTGTGCGGTAACGCACCCAGCGGTGGGCGGCCCAGGTCGTGTAGATCTTGCTGTCGCGGGACGACGAACGCGCGTCGCGTTCGCTCTGCAGCGCCGGGTGGTAGTGCAAGACCAATTGTTTGGCCGCGGCCAGGCCACGATCAGCCAAGGCACGAATCTGATCCAGCTGCATGCGCAGATTCAATCCACCTTCGCCCGGTGCCAGGGCTACGGATGCCACTCGCTCCTTGAAACCGGGCACTCGCTGTTGCGCCCGATCCACCCAGCCGTGGATGGTGTTCCATAGCGCTCCGACCAAAGAGAACAATCCGGGTTGTCCCGCTTTATCGATGGGCAGAATGCTGTCGGGTTCGAGCTTGAACTCGCGCGGCAGGCGCACATAGGCGCCCGCCGGTGCGTCTGATGCAAGTTCCTGATCGGTGGTGGTCAACGTGATGCCGAACGTCGGGCGTGACGGTATCAGGGAATCAAAAAGATGAATGGGGAAGTTGCTGATGATTCCACCATCGGAAAACCAGAGACGTCGAAACCCACGGACTGGTCCAAATTGCTGTTCCCACAACGGCACTGGGCAAAGCAGCACCGGAAAGGAAAGACTCATGCGGGTCACAACAACGATAGGCAGATCCCGCATCCGTGGCAGCCTGTACAGCCCCGCCGCAGCCAGCAGTTGGTCAGTTGCTGCATCACTGGACGGCCTCTGATGTTCCTTCATCCAGGAAACAACGGCTTCCGGAAAAAGCCGCCGCAACTCCTTCTCACTGAAGTACAACTTGACATTGGGTTCGAGCGGAAAGCAGTAGCCCCGACCGTGACTAAGGCACGTCGTCATCATGCGCAGATCGATATCCCTGGACTGACTGGCGCAATCCGCTCCTCCCCAGAGGTCGCCAAAGGTCAACGGGGTGAGCTGTCCCGAGTAAGCCTGGATCTTGTCATGCAACCATTGCGTAAGAGAATCGCGCCCGCAGACCAGACCGAGGTCATTCTTGTGGAGTGCGCGAATGGTGCACCAAGCAGCGCCGACCAAACACATCAGCACAAAGCCAACGAGCCCGCTGAGTAAAGGCCCCAGCATATTGGCGGGTTGAAATGATCCATGCCACAGGCCGGAAATCGCCGGCCAGGCGATCAGAACCGAAACGAAGGCAGCCAGTATTGCGATGAGCGGGAAACGCCAGATCGCCGCCATGCTCAAACGAATCGTTCGATGGATGGCGTTGATCACGGTCGACTGGCTGGATGGCGCGGCGTCCAGAAAGCTCAGCAACCAGTGAAAGGACGAACGCGTTGCGGGGTCTGGCGCGAACAACGACAGCATTTTTGTCTTGCCGCCCTGGGTCGCCCCCAACTCCTGCGGCAATCCATCCAGATCGGCAAACGGGTCGCGGCCCTGCGTTCTGCCAAACTCCGCCGCCGCGCAAAGCGCTGCTGCTATTGCCCCAGCGGAAGCGCCACCAATGCTGCGGAACCGATAGTAGCGTGAAAGGTGGTGTATGGCTTTGGGATAGACAATGCCGCTGGTGATCCCGCCTTTCATGATCAGGTCACATTCCAGCCGCGGGCGCGACTGACGTTCTTTCTCACTGGCGCTGCTCATGGTCTTGCTCCTCGTCTTGGTGGACAGGGCTGTTGCGCGACAATGTTCCTACGGTGCGTTGTGTGCGTTCGTTCGTCGACGCGCGCGTCGTTTCAACTGAACGCCTCCCGCTTCGCCTCAGGCAGCGCAGCGCGCACCGCTTCGCGCAGTTTCACCGCCAGTCTTTGAAAGGCGGCTTCGGTCGGGTGCATTTCGTCGTTCCAGTCTTCGTCCTGTGTCAGTTGGCCGCGGAAGTCGACGATGGTCAGGGCGTCACCGTAGGTCTGTTGCAGTGCGTCCAGCACACGAACGCAGTACTCCTCAATCAGAAGTCGGGCAAAGGCACGTTGTTCGGCTTCAGTGGCTAACGCCTTCTTGACGTGTTTGGCGATCCAGTCGCCGACGCTGCGCTTGAACAGCGCAACCAGGCCGATTTGCTCCACGCGGAGCTGGCCCTTCTGGCCCATCAGGCGGGGGTAATCGTAGGTGTGGGTGATCACGTGCAGTGTGGGCCGTGCCTTATAGGCAGCGTCCAGGATGCGGCGATAGGCTCGAAGTACCTCCTCGTAGCGCCCCGTGTCGACGACGCGCTGCAGAGCGGCTTCAGGAGTCATGGCCTTGGCGTTGCGGAAGGTCTCGCGCAGGAACGTGTCGACGAAATCGTTGCCACCGGCGCTGAGCAACAGAACGTCGAAATCGAAAGCCTTCAGGCGGTCTCGCAGCTTGCGCAGACTGCCACCGTCGAACATTTCGGTCGCCAGCGCGCCGCTGGATTCCAGGCGCATGAACATGGCGTTGCGGGCATCCACTTCCAGCCAGTCGACCAGGTTGTAGTAGAGCGGCGTGGAAAACCAGGAATCGCCTTCGCTGAGAATGATCGGGGTGGTGGGCAGCAGACCCGCCTTTTCAATGCCACGGTAGTGGTTAATGAACTTGCCGAATTCGGTGTGGGTGGTAGCCATCGTGTACTCCTTCGGGTGAGTTTCAATAGTGCTTACTGAGATCAGATTCGCTCTCAGAACCTTAAACATCCTTCAACGACTGCTTGTGCTGGGGGTGGGGACATGGATGGTATCCAGGTCAGGGTTTGGTGGGTGGGGTAGTGAACAGCGGAGCCAGTTGGGCGTGGAGTTGGCGCATCTCGATGTCGAGTTGCGTGCCTTGACGCACGTATGTGTCCAGGATGTTGAAACACTCGGTCAAATGTCGGACGGCTTTGGCTTTATCGTCCGCCGCGATGGCGTAGCGCCCGCTGAGCAATAAGGAGATGACCAGTGTGCGGCCCATTTCGTAGGAGTTTGTGTTTGCCTGGAGCCGCCGCGCGATACCCAGTGCACGCTCCTGCTCGAAAAGCGCGCCCGCCTTATCGCCTTGCTGTGACTTCATCCTTGCCGCTCGCTCGATCGACGCCAGCAGGTCGCGCGCCGCCTGGGCACTGTCCGGGTTGGCATCCGCCAAGCGTTCGCGGACCTCAAGACTGCGCTGGTAATACCCCAAGGCCTGCTCGGCGTCCCCCGCCTGGCCGCGGCGGGACAGAAAGTCTCCCAATCGCTCAAGGCTCACCGACACGTCGCGCGCCGCCTGGGCACTGTCCGGGTTGGCATCCGCCAAGCGTTCGCGGACCTCAAGACTGCGCTGGTAATACCCCAAGGCCTGCTCGGCGTCCCCGGACTGGCCGCGGCGGGACAGAAAGTCTCCCAGATTGTTCAGGCTCACCGACACGTCGCGCGCCGCCTGGGCACTGTCCGGGTTGGCATCCGCCAAGCGTTCGCGGACCTCAAGACTGCGCTGGTAATACCCCAAGGCCTGCTCGGCGTCCCCCGCCTGGCCGCGGCGGGACAGAAAGTCTCCCAATCGCTCAAGGCTCACCGACACGTCGCGCGCCGCCTCGGCACTGTCCGGGTTGGCATCCGCCAAGCGTTCGCGGACCTCAAGACTGCGCTGGTAATACCCCAAGGCCTGCTCGGCGTCCCCCGCCTGGCCGCGGCGGGACAGAAAGTCTCCCAATC
>JALHMG010000024.1:0-29029 GCA_022844135.1 Lysobacterales bacterium | reverse complement strand
GGCACTGTCCGGGTTGGCATCCGCCAAGCGTTCGCGGACCTCAAGACTGCGCTGGTAATACCCCAAGGCCTGCTCGGCGTCCCCCGCCTGGCCGCGGCGGGACAGAAAGTCTCCCAATCGCTCAAGGCTCACCGACACGTCGCGCGCCGCCTGGGCACTGTCCGGGTTGGCATCCGCCAAGCGTTCGCGGACCTCAAGACTGCGCTGGTAATACCCCAAGGCCTGCTCGGCGTCCCCGGACTGGCCGCGGCGGGACAGAAAGTCTCCCAGATTGTTCAGGCTCACCGACACGTCGCGCGCCGCCTGGGCACTGTCCGGGTTGGCATCCGCCAAGCGTTCGCGGACCTCAAGACTGCGCTGGTAATGCCCTAAGGCCTGCTCGGCGTCCCCGGACTGGCCGCGCAGCACCAGCACATCGGCCATTTGATTCAGAGCCGCGGAAAGAACCCGCGTCTCATCGCCGCTGCCCGCTCGTGCATCCGGAAGTCGACCAGCAACTTCCAACATGCGGCCGGCATCAGCCAGAGCGACAGCCAGCTTGCCGTGCTGCTCTTCCTGAATCGAACGATCAAAAAGAAACCATGCATAGGCGCTTAGCGCGCGCGGCCAGTCGGGTTCAAACGCCAGCACCTCCTCAAAGGCGGTGCGGGCAGCGTCGTTGCGGCCACGGGCGGCCTCCAGTGCTGCAGCGGTCAGCAAGGGTTCCAGCTCGGTGCGGTTCCGCTCGCGGGCGGCGGCGATGCGCGCCTGAATCCGGCGAAGTACGGATGCGCGCTCTCCGGCCAGGTAGGCCAGAGCCGCGTCTACGTCTTGTTCGCGCAAGATACGGGTCATCTCGCGCATGACGATGCTGGCGTCTGCGCGGCCTTCGATCTCCGCGATTTCGGCGGCGAGGCTTTCGATACGGCCCCGTCGGGCGAGATGGGCGGCCTCGGCGGCCTCGCGCAGCTTTTGACGCTGTTCCCAGCCGCTGACCTTTTCGGCTGCAGCCAAGTCTCGCTCGCGCGCAGCGTCTGAGGCGGCGAGCAGGTGGGCGTGGATCTTGGTGGCATCCACTTGGACTGTGTCCATTAGATGCTGCCAACCCCACCACGTGCCGCCAGCGAGCAGCATTAGCGCGGCGAGCACCATGGCCAGCATCCCGAGCGTACGGCGTTGGTGGCGCTCTTCCCGTTTGCGCAGTTCAGCCAGCTCGTCGTTCAACTTGCGCACGATCAGTTCGAGTTGGTCGTCGCTGCCCGCCGTGTGGCGCAGGTGATTCTCGGCCTTGAGCCAGGCGAGATAGGCCTCCTGCAGTTGGCGTCGCTCGTATTGCCAGGAAACAGGATCCGGATGTCGGGTGTCGCGCGGCAGGTCCAACTGGTCGGGAGTTTTGTCGCGCTGGCATCCGGCACCGACGATCACCACCCAAGTGCGCTTGCCCCGTTGATGCGCAAAGCGAAACTCGAACTGTGTGTAGGAAATCCGTCCGAATTCCGGATCCGCCACCGGTGGCTCTGCGCCGTAGCCCTGCCCGACCAGCTGGAGCAACCCATCGCAGGCAAGAATCTGCTCACGCAGCCAGTCCAGAAGTTCACCGTGACCGGTCGGGAAATCATCCTGAGTCACCGGATCAAAGCCCAGCGTGCGTATCACAACTGCAACCTTGAGGCGGGTCGAGCGCAGCTCTTCGCTGCAGGCTGAAATGAAAATCCGTGGGCGGTTCATGGCGACCAGCCTCTTGCCGGTCCACAGCCGCTTCGGAGCGCCTGGCATATGCTCAGGACGCAAGAGCCGCGGGCGGTTTTGGGTCTCATGTTTCAGTTCCGGTGCTTGGACGCAGCTTTGGCATCAGTGAGTTCCTGGCAGCGCCAATGGCGGTGTTTTTCGATGAGCCAGCGCGCCTCGGCGAGTTCGGATTTGGGATCGACTCCGGGCCAATGACAAACGAAAACGTAGGGTTGTCGCTTTTTGATAGCTTGTTCGTTCGCCATTGCGGTCGACTCAGAACCGTTCGAGTTACGCTCCCATTTATCGGCACGCACTAGCCAACACGCGTAATCGTCAGCCGCATGGGACCGCCCTCTTTCGCGCTGGCAACTTTGTTGTTGCGGTATCGGCTTGGCCAGTCGTTGGCAAAGACGAATAGTTCGGTCGATACGCCATTCGCTATGTCCTGTCGGCCGACCACGATTTCGCCGTCGGTGCCGATGGTTCTGGCGGTGTTGACGGTTTGCCCGATGCAGGCGATGAGCACGAACCAGTCGACGCCGGGGACGCGATTGAATCGGCGCCACCAGCCGACATCGATACGAGCTCCACCAACGTGTATGTGACGCCAGCCGTTGGCATCGCACACTATGGAACTGTCTTTCCAAGTTCCGGATGTTTGCAGGCGGTACTTCTCGCCGGGCTGAACTTCAACAGTTGTGGGAATGAACGGGTGGATGGGGTCGAGTTCCAGCCTGTGGTTGGCGCCAACGCTTAGTCGCATGGTCATGACGTTCACCCTTGGTCGTCGCTGTTGGTGGTTGCTCTACATCAGGATCATCTTGGGCACGGTTTGTCGCGTTGTTGCGGTTGGCTTAGTGGACATGCGGTGCCGCAACGCGTTCGGCGGATTGGAGGTCGGCGATGTGGGACTTGACGCGCTGCAGTTTGCCCAACAATTGTTTCGAGTCTAGGGACTGTTTGTGCCAGGATTCGACGGCCGGCGTCGATGTGAGAATTTGCGAGATTGCGTCGAGCGCGGCGGTGTTCGATGGTGTCTGACGTCGCGGGTTGGTTGGTGAAATACGCAAGTGATATCGGCGACGGCGTGGTTGGCGATCTGGCAGCGCTGCGCCAATGGTATTGGGGCGCGGTTTGGCGGCGGCATGTGGCGATCGGGTTGGTTGGTTGATCGGTTGGCTTTGTTTCGCCCTTTCAGGGCTCCTGATTTTCTTTGGCGGTTTACCCAGGGCTTGCGCCCTGGGCTATCTCATTTCGCCCCGTTGGGGCTCTTGATCCGCTATTCGAGCCGAGGCGCAGCGTCGGCGCTTGGCGCGGCTTCTCGATGTGGGTGGTGGGCAACGCAGCAGTGCCGGGCTCGGCTCGGCGTTCCATGGGTCGCCGCAGGATTGCGCAGCGCGTTGATCAGCTATTCGAGCCGAGGCGCAGCGTCGGCGCTTGGCGCGGCTTCTCGATCTGGGTGGTGGGCAACGCAACAGTGCCGAGCTCAGCTCGGCGTTCCATGGCAATGCTGGGCGCTCGTGACGAGCGGGCGATGACGCGCGCTCAAGCGAAGTACCAATGCTGACGATTTCGCATCGGCGCAGGGTCGTGCGATTGCAGCGCCGATGTTGGGTTTGCGCGCATTTGGCAGTTCTTACCCCGTTTCGTCGATAGGCGAGGTATTCGAACCTTCTGGAACGGCACTATGCGCAGCTTCATTCTGGTCGCAGCGAGCATCTTGTGGCTTGCTTTGCTCACCTCAGTACCGGCTTCGGCGCAAACGCCGTCGCTGGAATTCGTCCCCGATCCGGTTGGCAGGTTTCCCGAACTGCTGTTCCAATCGGGCGTGCGCTCGCAGGTGGGCTCCATACGCAATGACGCGCTGCTGGTTCGCCCTTTTGGCTTTTTGCCAGGCACCACCGGCAGTGTGCAGAACTGCGCAATTACCGGAACCGGTGCGGCCGCTTTCGGCAGCGTGAGCGACGTGAACTTGAGCATCTCCAGCACCAGCGGCACGCAGAGTATTCCCTTGAGTTGCACATCAGCGCAGACCAATCTGCAAGCCACACTCAGCTGCAGCACCAGCGTCAATGGGCAGGCGCAAACGCGCGATTGGCCGTTGACCTGCCCTGCGTGTGCGCTGCGCTTTACGGGCAATGTGGCGACCGGCGCCCTGCCCGCCAATGTGCAGGACATTCAGATCAGCGCCGGCACGATGAACCAGCGTCTGGATCGCCAACCGCCGGCGTCGACTTGCGCGAACCCTGGCACAGTGCCAGAGATCAATCCTCTACCGGGCGTGCGACGCTTTCACCGCTACCGGATTTCATCGCAGCGCGACTTCGATCAATGCGTGAGCTTTCAATTGCGCACAGACAACGAAACGCACTTCATGGTCGCGTACAGCAGTTTCGATCCGAGTAACTTGCAGAGCAATTACCTGGCCGACCCAGGCTCGTCGACCCTCGAAGACTTTCCGGTCAACATGTCGGTCACGCTGCGTGCAAACGCGTCGATGGACGTGGTTGTGCATGAGGTCAACCCGAACTCGGCCAGCACCAATTACACCCTCAGCATGGACGCCTGCACTCGATTCCCGTTCTTTCCGCCGCGAAATCTGCTGGTCGAAAACTTGAACGATGCTGGCACCGGCAGCTTGCGTCAGGCGCTTAGCCAGGCAGAGCTGGCGCCCAACAGCACGATCCGCTTTGCGCCGGGACTGTCGGGTCAGTTGTCGCTGCTGAGCACGCTCCGGCTCGTCAGCGACTTACACCTGGTGGGCCCTGGCCCCGACCGCCTGGAGCTGCGTCGCATCTCAGGAACGGTGCCGGTGCTTGAGGTTGCGAGCGGCGTGGCGGCTTCCGTTTCTGGTCTGGCGATTGCGCAGGGCCAGGCCGGTGGGCTGATCAACGCCGGCACGCTGGTCGCCGTCGACATGCATGTGCGCAGCAACGCAGGCGGAGGCATCATCAATCAAGCCGGTGGCGTCATGCGTCTGCGCCAGAGTGCGATCACCAACAACAGCGGCGCCCTGGGCCCGGGGATTCTCAATGCCGGCAGCATGGAAGTGGTCAATACGACCATCGCCAGCAATGGAATCACCATCGTCGGCACACCCGGCACGATCGTGAATCAAGGCGCCAACGCAGAGCTGATGCTGTACAACACCACCATCGCCGGCAACACCAATGTCACGCCCGGCGCGGCCAATTTCGCCATCGACAACCGCAGCGGCGCCCGCCTGGTGCTGATCAACTCGGTGATCGCGAACACCTCGCCGCAGGGCCAGATCCGGAATCAGGGCACGCTATCGGCGGCTACCAGTCTGAGCCTGGATGGCAGCTTGTCGGCCGGCAACGGCAACTTGAACAACACCAACCCGGTGCTGTCGGCGCTGGCCAACCATGGAGGCACCACGCCGAGCTTTTTGCCTGCGAATAACAGCCCGCTGCGCAACGCCGGCAGCCAGGTCGTACTCGCGCCGCTGTACGGCGACCCGCCGTTTGTGGATCAACGCGGCGCGCCGCGCGTGCAAGAGTCCGGCGTCGATATCGGCGCGGTGGAAAGCGGCGACGCGCTGTTCGCCCAAGGCTTCGAGTGATGGAGCTTCGGCGCAACCGGCGGCCTCGATCGCCTGCTGCAGCGGTGATTCCAGTGTGGCCATGAAGCTCATGGCGCCGCGTTATGCGCGGATGCATGAACCGGCCGCCACGCAGTGTTGCTACCTTGCGGTCAGATCGATCCAGGGCGTTCGGCTCACGGCAGAGACTGCCGGCGGCGCGAACTCGGTGAGATCTTGCGTGCCATCGCTGTTGAACTGCGTGAGCCGCCTTTGCGCTTCGTCGTGCGATAGCGTCCAGTCGATCGGCACCCAAAGCGTCGCTTCGTCGATCGCGAACGCGACCATCTCGAGTGCGGTCTCGCGATTCGGGTCCAAGACGCAGCGCAATTCGCCCATCGGTTTGCTTTGAGCCAGCAGCAGCGCACGCTCGCCGTCACTGAGCATGCCCATTTTCTTGCCGCCTTCGCGCTCCCAGCGTTCGATCGCTGGATCGATGTTTGCTGGCTTTGTGGGTTCAAGCAAGGCACGCGATTGCGCCAGGGCGAAGACCCAATGCGCGCGTACCGGGTGCTGCGGGCTTTGCGCGTGCGCGAGTTCGCTCCAACCGCGCCATGGACCCTTGCTTTGCCAGTCGGCTTCGATGTGGCACGCATACCACTCGACACCCGCGGGCATCGCACCGGCATGCTCCCATGCAGCGCGAACGGCTTGCGCGAGCGCCGGCGCCAGCGACCACGATTTCGGCATGCGGACGGCATAGCCGCCGAGCATCAGCGTGAGCCAGCCGGGCACCGTGTAGTCGCTCTGTTGAGCGCGAAAACTTGTCGTCGCCGTGCGCAGCAGCAGCCAGCAGCGTTGATCGGGCAGCTGTGCGCAGCCGAGCGAGGCGTTGCGCTGCGCCAGCCAGCTTTGTTCGGCTCTATGCACCGGCGCGTCGCGCGCGGGTGTTGCGGGTGGGCTCAGGATTTGCCGAGCAGGGGCAGCGTCGTCTGCTTCTCGCTGCGAGAAAAACAACTTATGGATCAGCGGCCACGCGATCGCGGTCACGACTACCAGTAACGTGCCGCCAACGGCGCCAAGTCCATCGTTCCCCGAGAACTGCAGTGCGCAGACCACTCCCAAGGCCACCGCCAGGCCGAACGATAACTCTCGCCTGGCGCTTCGCTGGCGACTGGCGATACGCTCTTCCCGCGACTTCGGTTTGGAGAACAGGCAGACCAAACCGATCAGCCCGGCAAGCAAGGCGCCGCCGAAGCCAGCGATGACGAATGCCAGCATTACGGTACCGGCCGGCGAGCCTTCGGTTTGGAAGTTCGCGTTGGTCAAGAAGCCATACGATCCCACGGCGAGCGCAAGGGCAATGCACAGCAGCACGATTCCCACGATTTTCATTGCGCAAACTCCGGTGCCGGAACGATGCCGAGAAATTCGCTCATGCGCTGCAACTCGGCGTCGAACAACGCCGCAAACATGGCGTCGGTGGGGCGCGCGCCAACGAATCCCGGATCGACCACCAGGCGCGCATCGCGCACCGCAAGGTTGCACCAACCGATGACCTGCTCGCGCCACAACATCGGCAGCGCGTAGTGGCCCATCTTGCGCTTGCCCGCTGGCGTGTACGCCTCGAAGCGATAGGCCCAGCCCCAGAACGCCTCGAAGCGGCGCCGATCCCATACGACCGGGTCGAATGGCGCCAGCAGGCGCAACGATTGATCGTCCGTCTTCCAGCGTCGCGATTGCGGATTCTCGTCCGCCGGCCAGTACCAATCGATGCCTTCCACTCGCGCGCAGCTCAGGCGCGACCTGGCGTGCTCGAACGCGCGAGCGCGATCTTCGATCCATTGCGGGGCGGCGTTGCGCAGCGCGGCGATGAGCTGGCGGAGCGTTTGCGCGGGCAGGGGCGCATAGGTGGCGACGATCAAGTCCACCAACGCGTCCATGCGCGTGCGGTGCGCATGCGGTCCTTCGAGTGCCGGCCAGGGTTCGCGCGCCGCGTACACGCGCGTGCCGGCATCGCGACGCGCCACGCGCAACAAGCCACGGTAATGCAGGCCATCGAGCAATTCGGTGCTGGCGTTGGATGAGCCACCGAACCAATTGCGCACCTTGCCGTGGTTGAAATGCGCATCGACCTGCCTGGGATGCACCGGCCCGCGCTCACGCACAAAGGCCAGCACATCGTTCGCTTGCTGCCATCGCGATGCAGACCATGCGTTGCGCTCGGTGCGTGGGTGCATGAGCGCGTGCTGCGCTTTGCCGAGAAATCCGTAGTTGACGAAAAAATCTTCTTCAATCGGCAAGCGCGGATAGCGCGCCTCCAGGTCGCCCGCGAGGTAGCCCGATACGCGATGGCGCAAGATCAAATCCTGCGCCCGCGCCGGCGCGCGCAGCGGATCGGCCTGCACGAATCCCAGTTGGGTTAACGCGCGCGGCAGAGTTGTGGGCTTGAACAGGCTGCGCGCGATGGCGTAACGGCGTAATCGTTCCAGGGTCAATGGCATGCGCATTCCATGGCGCTCGGCTGGCGCGCAGGGCAACCTGCTTGCGTCTCAGTCTATTTGCGACCGAGCACACGCGCTACGGTGAATTGCGGCAGGACCAGGTGGAAATGATAGGGATCGCCCACTGGCGCCGGTCCGCTGTCTCGATGCATCGATTCGTTGAGGGCGTCGCACCCTCCTTCGATGCACGCCCAGAATTGGCCAGACTTGGCCGTGATGTTAATCGCGTAGGGCTTCAAATCGCTCAGGAATGCACCCATCGGTTCCTGCATCTCGGGCGGCGCGTATCTCGGTTTGCGCAGCATGGCGTGCACGTTGCCGGCCAGCACGATGAAGCGCGCCATCGCGTTCTGGTTGAATCGCTCGCGTAAAAAGTCGGCCATGGCGCGGTCGCGCTCGTGGTGATCGCGGGTCGAACCTGGAACGGTGTCGAACAACAACACACTCACATCGCGATCCGCTGCGGCCAGTTCCCGCAAGCGCTCCAGCAGGTCGAACAGATCCTCGCTGCGACGGCCATCGTGTTGATCGTTCGGCACCTGCCAACCGTCCCATGCGCGCAGCGCGGCGCGCGCGATTTCGCTCCCATCCGATGCCAAATAGTCGCTGACCGCTGCTTGTCCGTCGCGCGGTATTTCGATCGCCAACACGACCGGCTCGTCGGCCGACAGTTCCTTCACCAGCGCTGCAACCAGCAGCGGAATCTCCGCGGTCGCATGCTTCTCGCCGAGCAAAATCATGCGATGCCCACGAGCGGCGTCGCGGACAAGCGCGACCTCCGCAGCGAAGTGCTGCTGATCGTCGGGTCTCTGTGCTGGTGCCGCAGCCGAAGGACCGGCCGCGACCAGGATCAGCAACATAACCATGCTCAGCAATAGCGAGTTCGAATTCATAGCGCGCTCCGTGTGGTGACGTTGCTAAGGTGGGTTCGCCGACGTGAAATTCAATTCGATCTGCGCGCCTACGGTTATGCTGGTCGTACCATGACCTCACCCCGCCGCCCCGAATGACCTCAAGGCTCGGCCAAGTTGTCGGTTCCATCCGCCTCGATCGCGAACTGGGCCGTGGCGGAATGGGCGAGGTATATGCGGGCTTCGATTTGAAGCTCGAACGGCGGGTGGCGGTGAAGACCATACGTGCCGAGAAGCGCTTTGTCGGCGAGATGAAATTGAGGTTCCTGCGCGAGGCGCGAATTCTTTCGAAGCTTGGACATCCAGGCATTTGCCAGGTGTACGACTGGATCGAAACGCCGGACGCGGATTTCCTGGTGATGGAGTTCGTCGATGGCCGAACGCTGCTTGCCGAGATCGCCGAGGGCATCAATGTCGAGCGCCTGCTCAAGCTCTTCATGACGATCTGCGTGGCGCTGGATGCCGCACATCGGCAGCGCATCGTGCATCGCGACTTGAAGCCGGATAACCTGATGGTGCTCGGCGACGAGGTCAAGATTCTGGACTTCGGCATCGCGCGCGCGGAGGACGCGCTGGACGAGCGGCCCGGACTGGCCCAGCCGATGACGCCGCTTGAGCAAAACAACAACGCGACCGAGTTGCTGGCAGGCGGCGAGTCGTTCACCGAGCCCTGGCTCCACGCCGGCGGCACCTACGACAGTCTTACGGGTGTCGGCAGCGTGATCGGCACGCGCCGCTACATGAGTCCGGAACAGGCCGCCGGTGGCACGATCAGCAGCGCCACCGACATTTACGCGCTGGGCGTGACGCTGGAGGACGCGCTGGAAGCGGCGCAGACGCAAGCGCAGGCGCGCGCCAGTCCGTGGCGCATCGATCCGGCGTTGGACGTACTGCTGCTGCGAATGAAAGCTGTGGAACCCAGCCAACGCCCCAGCGCGCTGGAGGTGCGCGTCGCGCTGGCGAGCATCCTTGATGCGCCGCGGCGCCGGCGACGGCGGCGCCTGCTGGCGTGGCTGGCCGCCGGCATCGGCGTTGCGCTGATCGCATTGGCGGCAACGCTCGCTTATCTGGCCTGGGCGGCCCGCGCAGCGCGCGCCGACGCCGAGCAGCGCCGCGAGCAGGCGGAGGCGCTGGTCGATTTCATGTTGGGCGATCTGCGCAGCAAACTCTCGGAAGTCGGGCGACTGGACCTCCTGAAGGACGTCAACGAGCGCGCGCTGGCGCACTTCGCGGCGATTCCGCCAGAGCGTCAGACGGCCGCCGATGTGGCGGCGCGCATCAAGCTGCTGACGCATCTGGCCGACGTGGCGATGCAGGTGGGCGATGCGGCAGCGGCGGAGCGGTGGATGTTGCAGGCGGCGCCGCTGGCGGAGCGCTCGGCCGCGCTTGGGGCCGACGCCAGCGCGCGTCTGCAGCAGCAAGCAGAGATCGAAAACTGGTTGGGCTACATTGGCGGCGAGCTTCGGCGACCGCCGGATGAGGTACTCGATCATTTCCGCAAAGCCGCCGACTACTATCGGCAAATCGCAGCACGATCGCCGGAAGACGCTGGTGCGCTCGGCGCGCATGCCTCGGCGGTGAATAACTTAGGCGCATCGCTCGCCAACTTACGCCGCTGGCCGCATGCGCATGAGGTGTTGACGCAGGCGCTGAAACTCCGCCGCGAGGCGCTGGCAATAGCACCAGCCGAGTCGCGTGGCAGTTATCAGGCGATTCTGGCCAGCACGCTCGGCTGGCTGAGCAGCGCCAACGAGGCGCTGTTCAGGCTCCCGGAGGCGCTCGCAGCGCGGCGCGAAGTGGTGGAGTTGCTGCGCCGACTGGTCGCCGACGATCCGGCCAACCGACCGCTCCAGGCCGATCTTGCGGTTGCGTTGCGGTATGCCGCGGGCTTGCACGAACTCGAAGGGCAAACGCAAGCTGCTGCTGCAGCGCTCGCCGAGGCGCGCGCGTTATCGCAGGCGCTGGTCGATTTCGACAAAGACAATGCGTCGTGGCAGCGCATGCTGGCACTCATCGATAGCGCCCATGCGGGGGCGCTGATGCAACTGGGCGACACGACCGGCGCAGCCCGAGCGCTGGATGCTGCCGAGCGGCGCCTCGAAGCACTGGTGCAATCGGCTTCGAATCAGAGCGATTGGCTGGCGCAATTGCGGATGGTGCGATTGCGGCGAATCGAATGGCTGATCGCTATCGGCGAAAGCAATGCCGCGCGCGCTGCAACTGAGGAATGGCTGGCGAGCCCCGATCCGCTCGACGCAACGCAGACGGCGCAGATGCGCCTGGCGCTGATCCGGCTGGCGCTGGCCGACAGCGAAAATCGCGACGCGATGCGCCTGAACGCGCAGTCCATCCTGCAGGCGATCGATCCGACACTGCTTGCCAGCGATTTCGCGCTGGCCTCTCAAGCCGCACGTCTCAGCCTGGCGATGGGCTGTGGGCGCAGCGCATTGCTCGATCGCATCGTCGCCGCCGGCAATCGGTCCAAGGACTTGCAGAACTCCTGCCGCAGCGCCGAGCTCGACTGCAGCAGCAGCGAAGCGTTGTCGCGTGCGCCGCAGTCGACCTGCGCCGCGTTGCGCGCGCTGTGAATCCGCGCTCCGCCCCCGGCCATTTCGGTCGGGCTTGGGATGATGGCGTTTCGGTAGAACTGGTCGTTCCGAATCGATTTCGATGCAAGCATGCGCGTATGCGTCGACGCGTTCTAGCCCGCATATTTCATGAGGTCGCGATGAAATGGCTTGATTTCGTTGTTACAGCGTGGAAATCATCGAGTTGGTCGTACTGACAGAGTGTTCGCTGCCATTTCCTCGCTAACACGGCCCTCGCTCGTTCTTTGCGCCGGACTCTTCGTTGCTCGTCGTCCCAATGGAACAACCATTCCTCCTCCTCGCGCCTCGATTCCGGCGCAAAGCCCTTCGCGATCTTCCGCGTTCCCTCATGAAATATGCGGGCTAGCGGTGGACCGCGCGACCAGTGGTCGTAGTTACTCGAACCCCGCCTGCAGCACGCGCTCCTGCAGCGGCAGCTCGGCGTAACCGGTGCGGGCACTGCTGCCGATGCCGCTGAAGTCGCCGCCGGCCAGGGCGCGGTTGGCGGCAAAGGCGATCGTCTGCGCAAAGCCTTGCAACGCGGCCACGCGCCAACTGGCATCCAAGGCACCGCCGGTGGCAGGCATGCGCTGCAGCACGGTATCGCCGTTGGTGGTGACGCGCGTGCCGTAATAAAAGCCGCGATGAAAACCCAGGCCGACATTGAAGCTGTTGTTCGCCGGCGTCGGCAGCAACAGGGTGTCGAGGTTGCCGTTCTGCGTCAGCACTCTGGCCGGCGATAGCGCCGGCAGACCGTTGATCGTGGTGAACTGCCCGCCGAGCCACAATCCGCCCTTTCCATCCAGCGCCAGGTTGTTGATCAGGCTGTTGGCGACCACGTTGAAGGCGGTGTCGAGCGCGCAGGTGCTGCCGTTGAGCTTCTGCACCGTTTGACCGTCGTTGCTGAGTCCAAACAAGGCATTGCTGGCTTCATCGAAAGCCAATTGGGCGAAAACCCGACCGGCCCCGGCGCAGGCTGGATCGGCGCTGCCGTTCCCGGCGATCGGAAGACGCTGTGTGCCGCCCGAGCCTGAGATGTAGATCGCCAGGTTGGTATTGAGCAACGCGCTGATCGGGCTGCTGTTGCTGAATCCGGGAACCACCGATCCATCGACCTCGCTCAAACGCGAAAGCCCGTCGGTGCCCTCGACGAATACGCCCGCGCCAGCGCGAAACACGAACGACGAAAACGCATCGACGGCCGCAGCAGGGCGCCAGACGGTGTCGACCGTGCCTTGACTGAGTCGCGCAAAGCTGGCGATGGCGACGCCGTTGATGCTTGAGAAATCGCCCATCAGATACACACGTTGGTTGGGCTCATCGAACGCGACCTGGCGCACGGCGGCGGCGCGCGTTGCGCTCGCCGGCGTCAACACCAGATCGGTGGAACCGTTGGCATTGAGTTGTGCCAGTCCCAGGCGCGTGGTGCCGTTGACGGCAAGGAAGTCGCCGCCGATCAGCAAGCGATTGCCGCCATCGCCGGGCAGTATCGCAATGGAGCCGGTGCCATCGATCTGGGGATCGAACAGCACATCCGGGGCGCCGCTGCTGCTGCTCAGCTTGGCGATCTGCCGAAGAACGCTGGTGCCCGCCGGGACGCTATAGGTGATTCGCGGCCGTCCGCCGCTCGCAAAAACGCTGCCGCCGATGGCATGCAGGCGCTGCGTTTCGACCGCAGTATTGGGCGTCGCGTTGACCCGCCAATTGGCATCGAGCGCGCCGTTGGACAAAGCCAGTTTGGCGAGATTGACGCGCGGCGAGCCCTGGATGCTGGCGAAAACGCCGGAGATGTACAGCGCGGTGCCGTCGCTGGCGATGCTGCGCACATTGGAGGACGCACCGTCCAACTGCGCATTCCAGTCGATCACCACCGAGCCGCTTCCGCCCGTGTTGATCTTCGCGATGCATTTGCGCGCAAGGCCACCCACTGTATCGAAGGCGCCAGCGATGAACACCTGGTCGCTGCCGGCATTCAATACCGTCAACACCGATTGCGTGGCCAGATTGAAGGCGCTGAGGCTGCCGTCGAAGCCGAGTTTCGCCAGACCATTGCGCGTCTGGCCGTTGACCCCGGTGAACGCCCCAGCGGCCAGAATGCCGTCGGATACCAGCGTTATCGCGGCGAGGCGTCCGCCGCCGGTGAAATTGGCCTGCGGAAAGCTTGTGTCGACGCTGCCGTCGGCGTTCAGTCGGCGCAGCCGGTTGAACTCCTGCACGTACACTTTGCCGTTCGGATCGGGCAGCACGCGGACGAACACGTCGGGATTGATCGCGGCCTGCTGGAAACTGGTGTCCACCGACAAGTCCGCATTCAAGCGCGCAATCGCCGCGCGCGGGGTACCGCCCAACTGCTCGAAGAGGCCGGCAATCAAGGTTTGGCCATTGGCCAGCCGATGCATATCGATGACACTGGCGTGGCGCAAAATGCTGGGGTTCGGCGCGGCAAAGCTGCCGGTGTTGCCGGCGAGGCTGTTATTGATCTGCCATTGCACATGGTCGATTTCGATTCCGCCGGAGGCGCTGAGCTGGATCGCACCGATGCCGCCGGCATCGCGCACGCCAAAGAAGCGGTCTTCGGCCGTGGCGCCGGTGTTGCTGCCATCGGCGAGCGTGTGTGGGCCGGAAGTCGCGAGCACCGCGCCGGTTGGGCCGAATGCGGTGAAGGTGACCGCGCCGGGGCCATCGGTCCAGACCAATCCGGCAAACGTCGGGCGCGTCGGCAATTCGATCCGGACGACGCCCGTGCCTTGCAGGCTATGGCCCTGACGGCCCAGTCCATCGAGCGCGCCATCGTCGTAGTCGACCGAGTCGGTAACGGTGGAGGGCGTCACGATGGCGCCGGGAATGATCAAGTCCGGCGTCAGCTGCGCATCCTCGAAATCCTCGATGTTGCTGTTTGCGCCGTTGGCGAACGCCGCTGGCGTATCGATCGGCTTGAGGTACGGAACAGGACCGAATACCTGCGCCTGGCCAAAGGCGAGCGAGCTGCACAGCAGCAGCAAAGCTCCGAAACGTCGATCTGGTGCCATGTTCTCCTGACCCTGGTATTGCACGCTATCCCGGATCAACCCGGTCTGGCGGCAAATCCCGCCAACAAGCCAGCATCGAATGCGACCGGGCTACAATTGCGGCGGTTATCTTTGCGATGGAGTCGCGCCTTGGGCGACATCACCGTGTTGCTGCAACGCGCCCGAGACGGCGAACAGGGCGCCTGGGACGATGTGGTTGCGCTGATCTATCAAGACCTCAAGCTCATCGCACGGCGTGTGATCGGGCGCTCCGGATCGGCGACGATCAATCCCACCGGGCTGGTGCACGATTGCTATTTGCGACTGTCCAAGGCCGGCCCGACGGGCGTGCTCAATCGCGATCACTTCCTGGCGCTTGCGGCGCGCGCGATGCGGCAGTTGATGCTCAACCACGCGCGCGATCGGCTTGCCGCCAAGCGCGGCGGCGGCGCGGAACACACCGAGGGCGACGAGATCGAAGCGAATGCGCAAGCCGAGGATCTGATCGAGCTCGACCAGGCCTTGCGCCAGTTGGCGAGCGTCGACGAGCGTATGGTGCAAGTCGTGGAGTGCCGCGTGTTCGCCGGTCTGTCCGAGGCCGAGACGGCTGCTGCACTGGAGATGCCCTTGCGCAGCAGCCAACGCTTGTATGCAGCTGCGCGCGAGCGGCTGGCGCAGATACTGACCGACGCCAAGACGTCATGAGTTCGCGTGCATTGCGATTGCTCGAGCCTGGGCGGCTGCTCGGTGGCGCTCTGTTTCAATCGCTGCTCGCCGGGCAGGCAGAACAAGACGATGGATTGGCGCCGGGAACGCGTCTCGGGGTGTTCCGCATCGTGCGCAAGATTGGCGCTGGCGGCATGGGCGTGGTCTATCTCGCCGAGCGCGACGATGGCCAGTACCAGCAGCAAGTCGCGATCAAATGCGTGAGCCAATCGGGCGGCGATTCGAGCCTGTTTCGCCGCGAGCGGCAAATCCTCGCGCAGATGCGCCATCCGCACATCGCGCGACTCATCGACGGCGGCGAGACCGCGGGCACGCTGTGGTTTGCGATGGAGCTGATCGAAGGCGTTCGCATCGACGAGCATGCCCGCACAGCCGAGCTGTCCGTCCCGGCACGCATCCGGCGCCTGCTCGAAGTCTGCGATGCCATCAGCTTTGCGCACGAACGCCTGTTGCTGCATCGCGATTTGAAACCCGCCAACGTGCTCATCGACAGCGATGGCCGGGTCAAGCTGCTCGACTTCGGCATTGCCGCGCTGGTCGGCGATGTTGAGGCCTCGCGCGCTTATTCGCCGGCATGGGCCAGCCCGGAGCAACGCGCGGGCGAGGATGTGGGGCCAGCGTCGGACCAGTATCAACTAGGCCTGCTGCTCAACGTAATGTTGCGTGCCGACTGTCGATCGGCCGCGCCTGGCGAGATCGATCCGCAACTCTGGCTGGCAATACCGCCGGCGCGACGCGCCGAGTTGACGGCGATCCTGTTGCGCGCCACGGCGGCCGCAGCGACCGCTCGCTACAGCTCGGTGGCTGCTCTGCGCGACGATCTGGTGGCGTGGCTGGCGCATCGCCCGGTGGCCGCTTTCGCTGGCGGATGGGCCTATGCGCTGCGCACGCTCCTGCGCCGCAATCCATTTGCGTCGGCGGCGGCAGCGATCGGCAGCCTGCTGCTCGTGGCAATCGTCGTCTTCTTCAACCTCCGGCTCAAAGATGAGCGCGATCGCGCCCAGGCCGAAGCGGAGCGCGCGACCCGCGCCGCAGAGACCGCCACCTCGATCTCGCGGTTTTTGCAGGACGATGTGTTTGCCTTTGCCGACCCGAACACGTCGCAAGACGTCGATTTCAAAGTCGGCGCCCTGCTCAAGCGCGCCGAAGCGTCGTTGGGCACGCGTCTGGCAGATCGGCCTGCGATTGCGGCAGAGCTGCTGATCACGATCGGCCGCAGCCAGCGTGGGCTGGGCGATTTAGATGCGGCGCAGCGCAGTTTTGCGGCGGCCAAAATGCGCCTGGAGAATCTTGCGGACGCGAATCTGCAGCTGCAGTGGCATCTGTGGCACGGCGAATTGTTGCTCGCCAGATCGCAAACAGCCGATGCCATCGACGATCTTCAGCAGGCGCTGACGATCGCGCAGGCATTGGGCGAGACCCATCCGCTGTACCTCGAAGCCGCGGTCCGCCTTGCCGTGGCGCGCTTCGATCAGACCCAAGGCGCGGCGGCGGTGAGCGAGCTGTCCGCGCTGCTGCCGAAGATCGAAGCTACGTTGGGGCAGGACGCGCCGCTGACGATTTTTGCCCTGAACCGTCTGGCGATCATGCTCAACAGCATCGAGCGCGTGACCGAGGCCGAAACGGTCCGTAGCGAACATTTGCTGCGCGCACAACGCGCCTACGGCGCCGAGCATTCGACCACACTCACCGGGCGCCTGAATCGTGCGGTGCTGCTGCGCAAGCTCGGGCGACTGGACGAGGCCGCTGCCGAGGCCGCGCGCGCCAGCGCCGGACTGCGCAAGGTGTTTGGCCACCCCAGCATCGCTTCGCTGCACGCGCAAAACGTCGAAAGCAACATCCTGCGCGATTCGGGCCGGCTCGACGCAGCAATCGCGCTGCAGGAGCAAACGCTGGCAGCGCGCATCGAATTGCTCGGCGAAGTGCATGACGATGTCGCATTCAGCCTTAGCAACTTAGCGGGCTCGCTGACAATCCAATCGCGCTATAGCGAAGCGTCTGCGCATTTGCAGCGCGCATTGGCGATCCGCGCGCAGCTCTACCCTGCCGATCATGTCGATTTGATCACCAATTTGTCGACGCTCGCGGATGTCGAACGCTTGCGTGGCCGGCTCGCGATTGCCGAAGCTTACGCCAGCGACGCGGTGGCACGGGCCACGAGCGGGCTGGCCGCCGATCGTCCCGAGCGCGGCAACGCCTGGTACCGCTACGCTCAGGTGCTGCAGGCCATCGGCAAAGCAGACGCAGCCAAATCCGCCGCCGAATCGGCGCGCGCCGTTCTGATCCGGCATTACCCGCCTTCCCATCCCAGAATCGTTGCCATCGATGCGCTGCTGCGTGGGTAATCGGCGTTTGCCGCTTGACCGTGGGCTGATTGCCCAGTGCTTGGTGCGCCGAATTGGGCTGGTGAGTGCCGATGCGCGGCTGGACGACTTCGGCGTTCTGCGCATCTGGTAAAGGCTCGTCCCTCGCGCGGCGGACGGTCGCCTTCTTACTGGCTCGCCAACCACGCCCGCGCACGCAGCCAGTCGCGTTGCACGGTGCGCACATCGACGCCTAATTCGACCGCGGTTGCCGCTGCATCGAGCCCTGCATACACCCTGAGCTCCACCACCCGGGCCAGACGCGCATCGTGCTGCTCCATCGCTTTGAGTTGCTGCTCGAAGCCGAGCAAGGCGTCTGGATCGCCTGCCTCGGCGATCTGGCACTCGTCGATACTCACCGCATTGCCGCTGCGCTTTTGCGCGCTGCGCGAGCGGCAGTAGTCGATCAGCACGTGGCGCATCGTGCGCGTCCAAAGCGACACCAGATGCTCGCCTTGCGGCGTCTGACCGCCACCCGCCAGGCGCAGATAAGCCTCATTGACGAGCGCCGTGGGCGACAGCGTTGCCGAACTTTTGAAGGAACCCAGCTGGCGCTGAGCGATGCGTTTGCAGCGCGAGTACAGCGCCTGCAGCGAACCGTTGCTGGCTGCGTTTGCGTGTCCGATGACCTGCGGCATGACCATTTCTCGTATTGGCGGAGGTATCGATACAAGTCGGCGTTTATCGCTCGAACCCGCCATCGGTTTTGACCGTCGTACGGAACTGCCAACAACTTGGCATTTTTTTCGACGATGTGGCGGGTTCGGTGCGCAGAAGGCGACTTACACCAGTACCGACGTTTTCCCCACGCTTTTGGAAGGAGTAACACATGGCTCGCTTGATGCATCAGTTGCGCCCGATTTGCCTTTGCCTTTCCGCATCGCTTGCGATGCACGCCAACGCGCAAACGGCTGGCGAATCGCTGCAAGTACTGGAGTTCGATTACGCGCCGTCCGCCACGCAAAACGCAGCGCTCGATCTGCGCGCCGGCAAGTACTTGCTGGAAGTGCGCGGACCCGTCGCCGGGTACTACCAGGGCCGCCTGCGCGGTCCGCGGAACGAATGGGTCAGCCAGGATCTGCGTTTCTACGGCAACGCCTGCCCGGCCGGCAGCGCGTTGACATTGAGCACCGAGCAAGTGCCCGGCGCCAAGGGCAGCAATCCGGTCAAGCTGGTGCTCGGCAATGCCAGCGGCTCGTGCCGGAGTGAGGCCTTGTTGCCGGTGTTGGGATTGACCAGTATCCGAGAGACACATGGCGAGCCCGAATGCGACCCGCCGGAGGAAATCAACCAAATCGCAGGTACCGACGATAGCCCCGCGTGCGCGCCGCCATTCGAGCCCGAATTTCCCTTTGCACCGCGACCGGACCTGAAGCCGCGACCACAAGTGCTGATCGCGGGTCGTAGCCATTTGTGGTCCGACCGTATCGTGCTGGATTCCGCTCAAGCCTTGGCAAAGGTGCAGGGGCGGTGCATTTTCGATTACGCATATGTTGTTGAGAACGTCGGTCGTGTTGCATCCGGGCCGAGCGATAGCAGCTTGCTGCTGGATTCGCGACTCGGGCTCAAACTCGATGCACGGCCGCTCAGTGGGCTCTTGCCGGGCAGCAGTCAGCGCATCCAGGGCAGATTTGCGTTGCCTGCCGGACATTGGCGCATCTATGGGCATGCCGACGCGAGCGATAGTGTTGGTGAACCCGATGGTTTCAACAATGCGCGAGTGACTCGTGTTCAAGTGACCGGCGATTGCAACGGCTAAACTGACTGGCGCCCATCGCTTCACCGGATCTTGCGTTCAACGGCTCACAGGGCCGCAAAGCAATGGCCCAGGGCTAAAGCCCTGGGCCGACGGCGAGATTTGAGCCATGAATGGGCGAGACAAGTGCGCATTTCGCCCGTCTAGCACGATGTTGAGAAACGCACTTCCTGTGCGTTTCTCAACATCGTGCTAGGGCGACAACCATCGAAAGGCCACCACGCAGGTGTGCGCTTCAGACTGTCGTCGCGCCAGGGACGCCGGCTTGGCCGGATGAATCATGTGTCCGCGAGACAAGCCCTACTGGGTGGAAACGTCTCGGGCATCGCTGCTCTGATCTGGTAATCGCCGAGTGCTCTGCGCCAGTCGTTCGCGTGCGGCGTCGGCGTCCGTATTGAGCCCACTCATCAATGCAGCGCTACTTGAGAAGGCAGCTCGCGCGGCGATGTGGTTTCCCATCCTGAAATGTATGTCGCCGCTGAGGCGTTCGGCGTCTGCGTGCTCAAGCTTGTCGTCAGGAAGCGTTCTGAATATTGCCAACGCAGCATCGACAGTAGCCAGCGCCTCGCTTGCCCGGCCAAGTCGCAGGAGACATTCGGCACGCAGGCGCATCGCTACCGCGCGCTGAGAGTGGCTACGCGCGGCCTGCTCGAATTGCGCGACGGTCATGAGCAAGTTTTCGCAATCGCCGGTATCGAGTTGCGCGATCGCGAGATTTCTGAGGAGGTTCGCTCGCCAGTTTCTGTGAGTTGCCGGCAATGCGGACAAGGCCGACTGAAAGCTCGACAACGCTTCTGGACCACGATTTTGAGCGCGCAAAGCCGTGCCCAGGCTGTTCCAAGCCAAGGCAACTCTTGGGTGCAGGTCACCATGGGTTTTGCGGTGGATATCTAATGCACGACGTTGGGTTGCCTCAGCGTCTTGCGGTTTCCCCAACTCCAGCAGCAGATTGCCATAGTTGTTCAACACGATCCCCAAGAATGGGTGCTCATCACCCCGGCTTTGGTCAAGCCCGGAAATCGCTTCCCGGAATAAGGACTCTGATTCCTCAAGTCGACCTTGGGTTCGTAACATGCTGGCAAGGTCAGCTCGAGTTTCGGCGAGACGGGGATGGGTGGCTGGAAGTGTGGCCCGCATCGAATCCAACGCTTCTCGAAGAAGGGCTTCGGCCTTCGCGGACTGCCCCAGCCGACGATCTATCCATGCCGACTGAATAAGGCTGTCGGCAAGATCTCCATTTCGAACTTGCAAATTCGCACGTCGGAGAACCAGAGACTCGTAACTCATGGCCTGAGCGTCCTCCCATCGGCCCTGTCGACCTCTGAGCTCCGCCATTTGATACAAACAAGCCGCCAGCTCCAGGGGCGGGCCACTATTCCCACGCAACAAAGCGAGCGCTCGTGAAAGTCGCTGATCGGCCACCGGCAAGTCATTGCCGATCGCCTCGACGCGCCCCAGGCTGCGATAGATCCGCGCTGCGAGGATCGGCTCACTGGCGACGAAACCATCGGCGAGGCCGCTGGCCTGACGCAGAAGCTCTGTTGCGCGCTGATACTCGCCGAGCGCGAAGTACACATCGCCGACGGTCAGCAGCAACTCGGCGCGCACCTCCGGCTGTGTGTTGAGCTCGCGCTCGATGTCGCCGAAGCTGCGATCGAGCAAGGCCCGCACACTCAAATTCGCGCCGCCGCTGACGTCCGGATCGATGCCTTCGAACAGGCGTTGCACCAGCGTTTGCACCTGCCGCGCTTTGTCGGCCTCGGCCCGGGCGCGGTCGCGTTCGCGCTCCAATGCTGCCGATTGGAACCACAGCGTGATCAGGTAACCCATCACCAGCAGCACGGTACTGGTGGCGAAGCTGACGCCCACCGGATGGCGGCGCAAGAAGCGCCAGCCGCGATAACCGAGCGTGTCGGGTTTAGCCATGAGCGGCTGGCCGCGCCGGGAGCGCTCGAGATCGTCGATCAGCGCATCGACGCTGGGATAGCGCCGCTCGATGTCCTTTTCGATGGCTTTGCCGACGATAATGTCGAGGTCGCCGCGTAAGGCCCGCTTCAATTGCGCAGGCGTCGCGGCGCGCCGCGCGGCGATCTCCAGCGCTTCAAGTTCGATGCTGCGCGACAGGGTCGTCGGCACCTGCGCGACAATCGCGCGCTCGATCTCGGCGGCGCTGCCTTTGACGCGTTGCGCGCGCTGTCCGCTGAGCAGCTCATACAACAACAGCCCCAACTGATAGACATCGCTCGCGGTACCCACCGCTTCGCCGCGCGCCTGCTCCGGCGAGGCATAGTCGGGCGTGAACATGCGCTGCTCGACGCGCGTGCGCTCGGTATCGGTGCCATCGTGTGCGATCACTTTGGCGATGCCGAAATCCAGGAGTTTGACCCGTCCGTCGCTGCGCACCAGCACGTTAGAGGGCTTCAGATCGCGATGCACGATCAACTGCCGATGCGCGTGCGCCACGGCGCGCGCCACCTCGACGAACAAGTCGATGCGCGCCTCGACGCGCAGCCGGTTGCGATCGCAATAGCGATCGATAGCCTCGCCCTCGATGAACTCCATCACCAGGAAATGGCGCTCGTCCTCGACGCCGCCATCGAGCAGGCCGGCGATGCCAGGGTGATTCAGGCGCGCGAGGATCTGGCGCTCCTGAACGAAGCGGCGCGTGAAGTCGCCGTCCGCATAGCCGGCGCGCACCATCTTCAGCGCGCCGTATTGCTGAAAGCCGGCGTCGTCGCGCACCACTTTCAGCACTTCGCCCATGCCGCCTTCGCCGATGCGATCGAGCACGCGCCAGGCGCCGATCCTGTCGGGCAATTGGGGCTTCAATGCCTGCCATTGCAGCGACCATTCGCTGGCGACATCGCTATCCGCCAGCGCGTCGATCAGCGCCACCGCGGCGCGCGCATTCAGCTCGATGGGATCGGTGCTGTCGTCGGCAAAGCGAAGCAGTTCGGCGACGTCGCGGCGCAGCTCGACATCGCCGATGCCGGCGAGAAACGCGGACCGCTCGCGCGGCTGCAGATCGAGCGCGGCGTCGAGCAGGGCATCGATCTCGGCGCGGCGATCGATCAAGCGTCACCCTGAAACGCTTTTGCCAACCACGCGCGAGCGCGCAGCCAGTCGCGCTGCACGGTGCGAAGCGAGGTGTCGAGCGCCGCGGCCGTTTCCTCTTCGCTCAGTCCGCCGAAGTACCGGCATTCCACAACTTGCGCCATGCGCTCGTTGAACTCGCGCAATTTCTCCAGGGCCAGATCGACCGCGATCACGTCCTCTGCGCCCTCATCGATGACGGCCAGATCCGGCGTCAAGTCGAGCCTGATCTCGCCGCCGCCGCGCTTCAGGCGCGAACGCTCGCGCGCAGCGTCCACCAGGATGCGACGCATAGCGCGCGCCGAAATCGCAAAAAAGTGCGCGCGGTTCTGCCAGTCGACGCCGGTCTCCTCTACCAACTGCAAGTACGCCTCCTGCAGCAAAGCGGTGGTCGACAGCGTATCGCTCATGGCGCCGTCGCGCCGTCGCTGACGCCTGGCGATATCGCGCAGACGCGAGTACACGATCGGCACCAGCGCATCGAAGGCAGCGCGCTCGCCGGCACCATGTCGCTTCAACAATTGGGTGATCTCAGCATCCATCGTCGTCTCGCTGTGGGCAGGACCGCCAGCCGATGATGGCTCGGAGTCCGCTGGGCGGAAATGCAATCGATCCGCCAAATCATACGTTGCTTGTCGTTTCCGCCTCGCTCCTGCGTAACCGCTGCCGACGTCGTTATCCGCGCCATTGCGCAAAACGTCGATTAGCCCACAACCTCAAGGAGTGCATCATGAAAACGCAAGTCATCTCAGCTATCGCGCTGGCATTCGCTGCCAGCCACGCGGCGGCCGCCGAATATCGCCCGTTGGACCTGGCCGCGGCTTTCGGACCGGAATTCGCCAGCGAAAAGAGCAGCATCGCTGTGCGCTGGGAACATCTGGGCAGCGCACGCTTCGGCGATATGTCCATGGACACGCCAGCAGTGCCCGTCGAGAACGGGGTCGACGAGGAACGCATCAAGTCGGCGATCGCCGGCAAGGAAGGCCGCTTCTGGATCGCTGTGAACCTCAACTCAGGCCAAGAGTATTTGGTGGAAATGCCCGCGGAGACTGCCAAGAGCCTGCGCCTTCTGGCCACCAAGGCCGGCGCCGATCGCGGCTTTGCCGGGACCGCGGCAGATCCGCAGGAGCCCGACTTGAACAACGTCAAAGGCTGGAGCAATGGCGCCGACACGCGCACCCGCCGCACCAACAACACCACCTATCCGTTCCGCGCGATGGGACAGATCGGCGGCGGTGTCGACTGGGGTTGCTCAGGCACCCTGGTCGGGCGTCGTCACGTCCTTACCGCAGCGCACTGCTTGTACAACGACGATACCGATCAATGGACGCTCGGCGGCCGCTTCCGTCCGGGCCGCGAAGGCAGCTGCGACAACGCCACCTGCGAACCGTACGGCGAACACGAAGGCACGTGGTACTTCACGCCCGCCGAGTACCGCGCAGCCAACAACCAGTGGAACTACGACTACGGCTTGATCGTGCTGCAGGGCACACCCGGCAACCAGACCGGGTGGCTGGGATACGTGGCCACCTCGCAAGGCAACTTGAACGATTTGTGCGACAAGGTGCCGTTCGGTCCAGGTTATCTGGGCGGCCAGTGCTACAACCGCGGCTACCCGGCGTGCAGCTTTGCCGAGGCTCCGGCCGAATGCCGCAACAACCCGGCTGCTTTCCAAGGCTGGGCCTATCAGGACACCAACCCGTGCGAAATCGGCAGCTTCGGTAGCGCTGGCGAAGATGGCTGGGCCGCGCGCTTCACGACCAACTGCGACATCAGTCGCGGTCACTCGGGCTCAGCGGTTTACTCGGATGCATGGGATGGCGATGGCAAAGTTGTGCTCGGCGTGGTCAGCACACACAGTTGCACCACGTGCAGCGCTGGCGAGGTGTACGTCAACGGCATCCGCCGCGTGACGCCGGAAGTGCTGGACATGATTGCTTACTTCAAGGCTGAGATGCCGTAAGCGTCAGGTGTGGAACTAAAGGGCCGGCAGCCAGGCGCTGCCGGCCTTTTTCGTTTCGCCGTATTCGATCGCTATCCAAGCTTCAACCACGCCGCCGCCGTCGCCACCGCATCGGCGTACGCATCGTGCCGCTCCAGCGTGGGCAGCCCCAGCGACTGCAGGATCGAATCGAGATCGAGGTGGGGCTCCAGCTCCGGATGGCGCTGCCGCCAGCGCTGCTCGAAGCGCTCGCGCAACTCCAGGCGCCGATTGCACAGCGGAATGCCCAAATGCGCCCGGCATACTCGACGCAGAACTGCGAAGTCGAAGGCCACGCAGTACCCGAGCAGCGGCCTGGAGCCGACGCGTTCGACAAACTGCTTGAGAGCCTCCTCCAGGCTCACGCCCGATTGAAGATCGATCGAGCGCAATCGATGGTGGCGCATCGAATCAAGCGTAATGTCGCCTTCGTCGCGAATCTTCAGATACAAGGCTTCGCTGGTCAGGATGCGCATGCCCTCCACCGGCACTGCGGCCAGCGACAACACGCGGCACGCGGCAGGGTCGAGGCCAGTGGTCTCAAGATCGATGCTGAACACGCGCGCATCGGGTGGCGTCGCGTATGCCGCTACGTACGGACTGTTGCGGTGACGCCAGCGATACCACCAGCGCATGCTCATTCCAGTCGAAACTGCTGGCGCAGCCACGTTTGAAACTCGCGAACCACGCGCAATGCATCGCGCAGCAAGTCCAGATCGAGGCGCCGCAATTGTTTGGGATCGATGCGATTGTCGATCGCCTCGCCGCGCGCCAGAGCGGCCAGTTGCTCACCCAAACGCAGTCGCAGCAGCACCGAAAGCGCCTGCTTCAAATCCTCACCGGAGCGAGTCTCCAGCGCGCCGCGCTCGATCAGCGCATCAATGCGCGCGAACGTATTGGTGGGAAGAATGTGCTCGCGCAGCGCCAGGGCGCGCACGCCGTGCACCATGGGAAAGATGCCGCCCTTCTTCAAATCGACGCCATCGGCATCGCCTTTCAAGCCGCCGAACAAGGTTAGCGGGGTGCGAAATCGCACCGCTGGTTCGGCAAAGCGACTCAACGCACCCGGGTTCTGCGCGATGGCGAACATCGCCTGACGCAGCGGCGCCAGCGCCTCTGGCGGTCCGGCCACAGGCTCCGCATCGAAGAGAATCGCCAGATGCATGACTGCCTCATGATCCGGATTGGCGACCCAGCCGCGAATGATCTTGCCCCAGCCATCGGCGCTATGCCGCCACACCGGATTGCGCACCATGACCCCACCGGGGCATGGCGGAAAGCCAAGTTCGTGAAGTACCGCGCTGAAGCGCTCAGCGAAATCACTGTAGTCGCCATCGCCATCGGGAAGGATCAGCGCGTTGTCTTGATCGGTTTTCAGAATCTGCTCGTGGCGCCCCTCGCTGCCGAGCGCGATGAGCGTCGGTGGCGACAGGCCCTGGGGCAGCACCAGCTCATACACCTTGGCCAACATCCGTGTGTTGAGTGCGCTGATCAGATCCATCAGAAAGCGGATCTTGGCGCCTTGCGCGAACAGCGTGCGCACGAGGCCGTTCATTTCCTGCGCGATGGCGGATAAATCCTGCGCATTGCGCGCTTGCTCCAATCGAAAATTGATGAGGTGACTCTTGGCCGAAAAGTGGCTCAGCACTTCCATCAGCCCAAGCGTGCCGATCACCTCGCCGCCGCGCGTCACCGCAATGCGATGCACGCGGCGCGCAGTCATCGTCACCAGCGCCTCGAAGAGCAGCGCATCCTCATCGCAAACGATCAGCGGCGTGCGCGCCAGCGGACCAATCGGATCGACCGGCCTGGCACCATTGAGCGCGAGCGCATCCAGCAGATCGGTGCGGGTGACAATGCCGAGCGCCGCCGGCAAGTTCACGAGCACGTTGTCGACACCTTGCTCGCGCATGCTTCGAACCGTCGCTTCTACGCTGCTGTCTGCCGACATCAACAGCGGTTTGACGACCAGGCCATCGCGTATGCGGCCGAGCATGACTTCGGCCAGATCCGATGGCCGATCGCGCTCGCGCAGCAGCCGCTTCTTGACCGCGAGCGCCTCCAGGAAATACGCCGAGAAACGCGCATTGGACGCCAGCAATTGCTTGAACAGCGCATCGGGAATGGTGAAGCACAAGGTGTCGACGATGGCGCGATAGCGATGCCGCGCGCGCCCGGAAATCACCGCAAATGCGCCGAACAAATCGCCATCGCGATAGTCGCCGAAACTGCTTTCGCCGCTGGCGTCGATATCGCTGGCGATGACCTCGCCGCGCAGGATCACATACACAAAACGCGACGCCGCGCCCGCCTCGATGATCTGCTCGCCGCTGCGGAACAGGGCCATATCGAGGTGCTTGCACAGCCGCTGCTGCTCAGCGCCGCTCAGCAGATCGAACGGCGGCTGGGCGAGATCGAAACCGGGAGGAATGGGTTGCGGCATGCAGCGCAGTTTCTCTCAACAAGCCGTCGCACAACCATCAGACTTTCGTCTAGATTGCGCTGCATGATCGCGGCGGAGTCGCTTTCGCGGTCTATGATGCTCAAGTCTTGGGTGGGGTCGGGCTCAGCCGTCGACTACAGCCATCAATAATTGCCGCACCCGCATCCGCGCCCGGTGAATAACCCGATCGAACTGTGCCGGTTGCAGGTGGAATTGAGCACAGATCTCAGCTTTCTCCTCGCCGCGGAGATAGAAGGAAATCAAGATGTCGCGATCTCTGGGCACCGTTAACGCGCGGATTGCCTGGATAGTGAGCGCCCATATCTGCTGCTGCTCGGCGCGTACCGGCGGCAAGTCCATCGGGTCCGCCGGCACCGGCTCAGATTCCAGTGGCAACAACCGTTGTTGTCGCTGATATTGATCGGAACAAATGTTGCGCACTAGTCCAGCGACAAATGCTGCGACTTTCTCTTGATCGCGAACGCGACCATCGCGCAGCGCCACCAGCAAGTCGGCGACGGCGTCTTGCGCGAGGTCATCGATATCAGCCCACACGCGAACCCCGCGACGCCGAATCATGACCCGTATCGCCGGAAGCATTTGGGCGATCAAAGCGGTTTCCGCCGCCCTGTCCCCGTTGACGATTCCCTGAACAAGACCTGTCCAGTGCGCCATTGACCCCCCGATTGATGCGAGATGTAACGTCCGCCCCAGACTAGCAGGCTATATGCGGCGTTCAACCAAAAGAAATGTGGCGAAAGGGGTGACGCCGGGTCAGCGATAGGGATGTCGAGACTCCCAAGCGCATACTGGTCATCGGGATCATGGGACTTAAAGAAGACGTGGAACTTGAGTGGCTTGAACGCGAGCGGCGGATCGCTCGCTACTGCGCAGAGCGCATGGCTGAGGAAGAGGCATCGGCTTTTGAAGTCGAAATGCTGGGCGACTACGAGCTCGCATCGGACGTGCAACGGGCCATGCTGTTGCGCGACGCGCTGCAGGAACCCGACGCCGCCGCCAAAGCGGCAGCGCCTTCGCACAGCCTCATGCGTTCGAGTTGGTTGGCGTTGGCAGCTGGTGTTCTGATTGGCGCCGTGGGGCTCAGTATCGTGCCAGGTCCCGACAACACCCTGAGCGTCTATAGTGATGTCGAGTACTTGACGCTTGACGTGTATCGGAGTGCCCAACCGCAGGTCGCGTCTCGAATCCAGCGTGTTAGCGAACAAACGCTGCTGATCGTCGAAGTACCTGCCTTACCGACCACCACTAAAGTCGAAGTGATCCGGCCTGGCGGTCCGTCGCAACTGCTCACCGGCACGCGCGACGAGGGCTTTTTGCGCATCGCCCTGCCGCCGCCGGTGGCGACTGGCGACTATGTCATCGTCAGTGGCGAGGTCCGCTACACCTTTACGGTCGAGTCTGGTCAGCCCTAGCTCATGCACGGTGCCTGGCGAGTCGTGGCTGGATTCGTTTTGCTTCTGACCGCGCCATTGCAACCACTGGCTTCCATGCCGTGCGATCAGGTGCCGCGCTCTGCACAACAAGAAACGGCTGGCGAGCTTTCCATCGCTGGCGCTGCGCAACCGCCGGCCGACTGCCCACTTGGCGAGGCTCGTGCGGCGCTGCTGTCGGGCGTACAGCATGCGATCAAGGCACAGGCCTTATCGATGGCAGCGGCCGAGGGCGACTGGGCGACCCGCTTGCTCAGGTTGGAGCTGGCTCTCGATGCTGTCCGTGCGGGTGCCGATCCTGACGACGTTGACTCGACCGTTTTGCAACTGATCGACCTTAGCCGAACACTGGATTCCACGACCGAACTGACGCGCCGAGTTCGCGCTGCCGTGCAGCTGGAACTGGCAGGCGCCGCTGCAGCGTTAGCTGCCGACGTCGGCATCGAATCGCTGGCTGCACAGGCGTTGGCACTCGCACGTGGAGCCGGGCCGCCGTTGTCGTCGACCCGCGCCGTGCTGTTCGGGACGGTCGAATTCAGGCCTGACCGTGCCGATGGGCCGAAGATTTGCGGATCCAGGGAGGCGCCATTGATAGCGTTGCCGCAAGGTGTTGCCGAACTCAGCTACCTACGCTTTGGCGACCGCAGTTAATGGTTGCTCGCCCGCGGCGATCGAGTGGTCGCTCGGCGCGCACCAGCGGACACGGTCACTCGTGGATTGGCGCTGCGCTGGCTCGACGCGGTCGACCAACAAGCCGATCTCGATGCAGTGCTCGCACTAGCCCGCATGTTTCATGAGGTCGCGATGAAATGGCTTAGTTTCGTTGTTGCAGCCCGGAAATCATCGAGTTGGTCGTACTGACAGAGTGTTCGCTGCCATTTCCTCGCTAACACGGCTGCGCTTCCTGCTTCGCTCCTCCGGCCAGCGCATCCATGCGCTGGCGTTCGGCGGCGC
>JALHMG010000023.1 GCA_022844135.1 Lysobacterales bacterium | reverse complement strand
GCGGCATGCCGCGCGATCGACCGAACGCCCGGCGGCTGCGCCGACGGGCTAAAAGCAACGTAGCATTCGGGTCGAAAGACGCGGACATAATTCCAGTTATTTTTGGGACACCACACTAGCTCACCTTCACCACCGTCCGCCCGCGCCCGCCGCCGCCCACGAGGCGCTGAAACACTGTCGGCAAATCGTCGAGCGTGACCTCTTCGGTGATGATCCGATCGAGGTGCCTTGGCCGCCATTCGTTCGCCAGGCGCTGCCAAAGATCGCTTCGAATCGGATACGGCGTGCCGGAGGAATTGATGCCGATCAGGCTGATGCCACGGATGATGAACGGCATGACGGTGGTGTGCAGCGACGTTCCGCCGGCCAGACCGCAACTGGCGATCGAGCCCCACGGTTTGATCATTCGCGTCAAACCCGAAAGCATCTCGCCGCCGACGTTATCGACCGCGCCAGCCCAGGTGGCGCTCTCCATCGGTCGCTGCCCGAAGTACAAGCCGTCCCGGCTGATGCATTGCTGTGCGCCGAGGCTGGTCAAGAACTCGATCTGGTCGGGCTTGCCGGTAATCGCGTGAACTTCGAAACCGGCGCGGGTGAAGATATCGATGGCCAGAACCCCGACGCCGCCGGTGGCGCCGGTGACCACGATGGGTCCCATGTCCGGCTTTTGACCGGCGGCCAGCATGCGCCACAGGCTCAGCGCGGCGGTAAACCCGGCGGTGCCGATGCCCATCGCTTCGCGCAGCGACAGGTTCGGCGGCAGCGGCACAACCCACGCCGCCTCAACGCGCATCAGCTCGCTATAGCCGCCATCGCGGTGTTCGGATAAGCCCGAGCCGGTGACCAGGATCGGATCGCCCTCGCGAAACCTCGGGTCGCGCGAAGCGACGACATGGCCAGCGAGATCGATGCCGCCAACGAGCGGAAAGCGACGCAGGATTTTGCCGGTTCCAGTGCCCGCCAGCGCGTCCTTGTAGTTGACGCTGGAGTACGCCACGCGCACCGTTACTTCGCCGTCGTTGATATCGCCCAGTGTGAGCGTTTCGATACCGGCGCGGTGCGGCTCGTGAATGCGAAATGCGCGGAAGGTCTCGTTCATGGCGAATTCCGATAAGAGGGCTTGGAGCAGTCTACGCGCTATCCTGAGAATGGCTGATGGAGGATTCCGATGATCGATGATCGCTACTTTCTCGAGCCGGCTGCCTGGAGTGTAGACGCAGCCGAACTGCTTGCGGTCCGCGGTGCGGCGTTCAATGACGAACTGGGAATCGCGCGCGAAGAGACCGATGCGGAAGACGCGTCCGCCGACCACGTGCTGGCGCGAACGCGCGAGGGATTGGTCATCGGCTGCGGACGCTTGACCCAACGCGGCGAGGTCTCGCGCATGGCAGTGCTGCCGCAGTGGCGCGGCCAGGGCGTCGGCGCGGCGCTGCTGCGACATCTGATCGAACGCGCGCAGAGTTTCGGCCTGCGACGCTTGAGCTTGCAAGCCACACTCGCCGCGACAGGCTTTTACGCGCGTTTTGGTTTTACGACCCACGGCCCATCGTTCGATGCGCACGGCGTGGCCCATCAAGCGATGCAGCTGGAGCTGCCTCAACCGTTGCCGCACCCTGCCCTGCTGCGGCCTGCTGTGGCCAGCGACAGCAAGCGCCTGACAGCGACGCGCGCTGGCGAGCTGCACGATGCGTTGCTGCAATTGATCCACGGCGCCAGACATGAGTTCTGTTTGTACACCCGCGATTTCGATCCGCCGGTACTGAGCCAGGCCGATATCAGCGCCGCCGTCCGGCGCGTTGCCTTGTCGGGCCGCATGGCCAGCGTCAAGATCCTGCTCCAGGATTCGACCCGAGCGGCGCGCGAGGGCCATCGTCTCGTGGATCTGGCGCAGCGCCTGTCGAGCCTGATCCGCATTCGAACGCCGGCGCAGGACGACCTTGGCTACGCCGGCGCCTTCGCGCTCAACGATCAGGGCGGCTTTTTGTATCGCCCCTTTGGCGATCGTTATGAAGCCGAGGGCGATCTGCACTATGCGCCACGCCGCGATGAGCTGAAACGCTACTTCGACGAAGTGTGGGAACGCGCGGAACCCACGGCCGAATTGCGGCGCCTGTAATCCGTTTACCCGGCGCAGGCGTTTCCTCCACTGTGGGTCGGGTTCACGGTGAGAACCCAGCGGCATTGTCAGCCATCGGCGGAGCTGCCCTCCGGCAAACAACGTGCCGGCAGCGGTTGAAATTGCGTGACAGACCGCACAAATTGCCAATCAAGTCCTTGTCGACGGTAAAGCGTCAGTTGACATTTATTTGACAATGCATGTATCAGGCATCCCTCTGCAATGCCATAGGGGGCAAATATGCGATGGTTCATGGTGATACTGCTGGCACTCATCTCGACAGCTGCGAGCGCGCAGCGCGAAGTGGAATCGAGCTCAGACGGCGCTCGCTTCGGCCGCATTGACGGAACTTCGATGAAGTTTTTTCGCCACACCAACGGCATCACGGTGATCGAGTTCGACGCGGCGCGCAAACCGTATTTGGTCACGGCATCGGCGCGCGACCTTTACTGGCTGTTCGATGGCAAACTCATTGTCCACGGCGAGTTGACTGGCAACGCAACGGTGGATATCGGCGGGAATCTCATTTCTGGCGAACAGGCAACGTTTAGCGCCGCCGACCGCAGCTTCAATTGGATTGGCCCGGTACGCATCCAGCGCTCGCGCCAAAAGCAAGTCTGGGACGCGGGCTGTTCCGGCGGAAACCTGACGCTCAACGGTCAGAACTACGGCCAGCGGTCGCGCCACAATCCGGTGGTTTACGAAGGCACGATGTTCTGGTGCAACGGCAACCAATTGGGCGCACGATTGATCGAAGACGACCCGTTGTAGTCGCTTCACGCAAATTTGCGACATCGAGGGCGAGCGCGGCCAGTGGCCGCGCTCGCTTCGTTTGGAAAGCCCGAAAACTGGCGTTCGCTACACGGCGTGCTCGCGAGCCGCTCTTCTATACTCCGCGTCCCGGCGCCCGACGCGCGGCGCTTGTTTGTCCACATGCTGGTACGAAATCTCGCAACGCCCACCACCAAGCCTTCTGCAGTCGCGATCGGCGCCTTCGATGGCGTGCATCGCGGCCACGCCGCGCTCCTGGCGCTGTGCGTCGCGCAGGCGGATGACACGCTGATTCCGACCGCGCTGACGTTCGAGCCGCTGCCGCGGCATTTTTTCAACCGCGAGTCCACGCTGCGCCTGACCCCGATGGCGATGCGTTACCGCCTGCTCCGGGCCGCCGGCGCTGAGCGCGTGCTGGCGTTGCGCTTCAACGCGGCGCTGGCAGCGATGTCGCCCGAAGAATTCGTACGCGTCGTTTTGCGCCAACGTCTCGCAGCGCGACAGGTTCTGGTGGGACCGAATTTTCGATTCGGCCATAAGCGCGCAGGCGATGCCGATACGCTGCTCGCGCTTGCGCCTCGCTATGGGTTCGAGGTGAACGTCGTCCCGCCGGTACGCGAAGGCGACAGCGTTATCAGCGCCACGGCTGTCCGTCAGGCACTGATCGCGAGCGACTTCGATCGCGCCGCACGATTGCTCGGCCGCCGTTATTGTTATGAGGGCCGCGTCGTGCGCGGCCAGCAGTTAGGTCGACAACTCGGCTTTCCGACCGCCAATATCCGCTGGCCGCAGGATTCGCTGGGGTTCTCCGGCATTTTCGCGGTCCGCGTCAGTGGGGCCGGCCTGACCGGGCACCCTGGCGTCGCGTCGCTGGGCTATCGACCGGCCGTCGGCGGCAAGGAATTGCTGCTCGAAGTGCATCTGCTGGACTATGCCGGCGACTTGTATGGCCAGCGCCTGTCGGTGGAATTCGTTGCCAAGCAACGGGACGAATGGCATTTTGCGTCGCTCGATGCATTGGTAGAACAAATTCGGCGCGACGCAGTCGAGGCGCGGGGGCTTTTGTCCGCAGCGCCTCAGTCGAGCGCGGCCACCTTGACTGGCGGCTGATTGAGCGGAGAAAGCGGCAGTAGTTCGCACGAAGACATATAGGCACGAAGCGGCAAGGCCAGCGTTCTTTCTTCGTGGCTTCGTGTGAACCAAGATGCTGTTTGCAGGATCGCCGCACTCCGCAACCCGTCCCGGCAACCCAATTCCGTACCGCCCCAAGCGTCGCGCCATGGCGCGACCAGAAGAAGAAAAAGCATGGACTACAAGCACACCATCTCGCTCCCGGTCACCGACTTTCCGATGAAGGCGGATCTGCCGCAGCGCGAACCGATCCGGTTGGCGGAGTGGGCGGCCACCGATCGCTACCACGCGATCCAGAAGCACGCAGCGGATCGGCCTTTGTTTGTACTGCACGATGGCCCGCCGTACGCGAATGGCGATATCCACATCGGCCACGCGGTCAACAAGATTTTGAAGGACATCGTCGTCAAGAGCCGATTGCTGGCGGGTTTTTGCGCGCCGTATGTGCCGGGGTGGGATTGCCATGGTCTGCCGATTGAAGTGGCGGTGGAGAAAAAACACGGCAAGGTCGGCCAGAAACTCGACGCACGCGCATTCCGCGCCGAGTGCCGACGCTACGCAAGCGAGCAGATCGATCGCCAGCGCGAAGATTTCAAGCGCCTTGGGGTGTTGGGCGAATGGGAGAACCCGTATCGCACCATGGACTACAGCTATGAAGCCGGCATCGTGCGCAGCCTCGCCAAAATCGTTGAGCGCGGCCACGTGGTGCGCGGCTTCAAACCGGTGCACTGGTGCTTCGACTGCCAGAGCGCGCTCGCCGAGGCGGAAATCGAATATGGCAACAAGGTCGATCCGGCGATCGATGTGGCGTTCCGTTTTGTCGATGGCGCGGCGCTGGCGGAGGCCTTCGGACTGCCCGGAAGTATCGACGATGCGAGCCTCGTGATCTGGACGACAACCCCCTGGACGCTGCCCGCCAATCAGGCAGTCGCCGTGGGCGCCGAACTCACGTATGCGCTGGTGAAAACCGAGCGTGGCCATCTGCTTCTGGCCGAATCGCTGGTGGACTCGTGTTTGAAGCGCTTCGGTGCGACCGGCGAGATCGTTGCGACCACCAGCGGCGCCCGACTCGAACGCTGCGACGTGCACCATCCGTTTTACGATCGCATCTCGCTGTTGATCATCTCCGACCATGTGAGCGCCGACGATGGCACGGGTCTGGTGCACTGCGCGCCGGCCTATGGCGTCGAGGACTTTCATGCCGTCAAGCGCTACAGCAGCGAGGTGCTCAATCCGGTCGGCGGCGACTCGCGCTATAGCGCGGAGCTGCCGTTGTTCGGCGGCATGCGCATCAAAGACGCCAACCCGCAGATTATCGCCTTGCTTGGCGAGCGCGGCGCGCTGCTCAGCCATCGCGAGTACGACCACAGCGTGGCGCACTGCTGGCGCCACAAAACGCCGACGATTTTCCGCGCTACGCCGCAATGGTTCATCAGCATGGATGCGGCGAACTTACGCAAAGATGCGCTGGCCGCCATCGATGCCGTGCGCTGGATTCCCGATTGGGGCCGCGAGCGCATCTACGGGATGATCGAAAACCGCCCAGACTGGTGCATCTCCCGGCAACGCACCTGGGGCGTACCGATTCCGCTCTTCGTGGATCGCGAGAAACAACTGCCGCACCCGCGCACCGTCGAATGGATGCAGGCCGTGGCGGATCAGATCGAGCACGGCGGCATCGATGCCTGGTTCGATCTCGATGCGTCCACGTGGCTCGGCGAGGATGCCGATCGCTACGAGAAGGTCACCGACACGCTCGATGTCTGGTTCGAGTCCGGCGTCTCGCACACGGCCGTCATCGGCAGTCGCAACAACTTAGGCGAGTTGCCGGTCGATATCTATCTGGAAGGCTCCGATCAACATCGCGGCTGGTTCCATTCGGCGCTGCTGACGGGCGTTGCCATGTACGGCGTCGCGCCCTATCGCCAGGTGCTGACGCACGGCTTCACCGTCGACGCTCACGGCAAAAAGATGAGCAAGAGCGCCGGCAACGTCGTCGCGCCGCAGCAGGTGATGAAAACCCTCGGCGCCGATGTGCTGCGACTGTGGGTGGCAGCGACCGACTACCGCGGCGAGATGAGCGTCTCGGATGAAATCTTGAAACGGGTGTCCGAATCCTATCGGCGCATCCGCAATACCTGCCGTTATCTGCTGGCGAACTTGAATGGGTTCGAGCCGGCGCGTGATGCGTTGCGGATCGAAGAACTGTTGCCGCTCGATCGCTTTCTGATCGGCCAAGCGTACGAGACGCAAAAGAGAGTGATCGAGGCCTACAAGAACTTTCAGTTCCACCAGATTTACCAGGACGTGCATGCGTTCTGTGCCATCGAACTCGGAGCGTTCTATCTCGATGTTGTGAAGGACCGGATGTATACGCTGCAGCGCGCTTCGTCAGCTCGGCGCTCGAGTCAAACCGCAATGTGCCATGTGCTGGAGGCATTGACGCGCTGGATCGCGCCGATTCTCTCTTTCACGGCCGACGAGATTTGGTCATACATGCCAGCACGCGAACATCCCTCGCCACTCTTCTATACGTGGTATGAGCATCTTTCACCCATGCCGAGGGACAACGTGCTCTGGAGTTCGATCCCCACGCTGATGGGAATTCGCGAAGCCACACAATTGGCGCTCGAACCTTTGCGCAAGAGTAAAGAAATCGGCTCGGGTCTCGATGCAGAAATCACGGTGTACCTATCGGCAGAGGATCAGGCGAAGCTACTTCCAATGGCCGACGAACTAAAGTTCCTTCTGCTCGTGTCTCGCGTCGATCTGTCCACCGATACCGCACCCGAGAATGCGGTGAGCATCGAACGCAATTTGGCGGTGCTTCCACGCGTCAGCGAGGCCGCCAAATGCGTGCGTTGCTGGCACCACGTGGAAGACGTCGGCACACACGCCGATCACCCGGAAATCTGCGGGCGGTGCGTTGAGAACATCGACGGCGCGGGCGAAACGAGGGTGTGGTTCTAGTGCTCGGCCGTTAGCTCGAACGATGTGTCCGATAGCTCGGTCAGGCGTGCCGGTCAGCGGCTGCCGGCGAAGTTCAACTGCCGCCACGCCTCGAACGCCACCACCGCTACGGCATTCGACAGGTTCAAACTGCGCGAGCCGGGCATCATCGGCAAGCGTAAACGCTGCTCCGGCGGCAACGCTTCGCGCACCTCGGGCGGCAATCCGCTGGTCTCGCTGCCGAACAGCAGCGCATCGCCCGCTGCGAACGCGGTGTCGTAGACCGAGCGTGTGCCCTTGGTCGTCAGCGCGAATACGCGCGGCATGCCCAGGGATTCGACGCAGACCGACAAGCTGGGCCAGACTTTGAGCGTTGCGTACTCGTGATAATCGAGCCCGGCACGCCGCAGGCGCTTGTCGTCCAGCTCGAACCCCAGCGGTTCGATCAGGTGCAATGCGAAGCCCGTATTCGCCGCGAGGCGGATCGCATTGCCGGTGTTCGGCGGAATTTCCGGTTGGTGCAGGATCAGGTGCAGCATGCCGTGTACCTGACGAGGCAGTCGTTGATCTTGTCTCTTCCAGGCAGCCGAAGCTGGCTCAGCGACGTCGTAATGGCGGTCACTGCTCGAACAAATCCAACCATTCCAAAGGAAGCGGCGCGTCGAAGTCGTCTGCGATCTTGATCTGCCCTTCCATCAAGCCGAATCGGATTTCGACACGCTGGCGCCCGGTTGCCACGACAGAACTGTCGCTCCGTTTGGTCGGCAACAAAGTCGCAGATCGATCCATGCGCATTCGTATTCACGGCTTCGAAATCGCGCGAGTCTACCAGCAGCGCCTCATTAGCTCCTGAGCGCCAGAACCTGGACCATGGAAACACGCCATAATCCCTGGTCTAAAGTCGCCGGCTCGGGAGGCCTCATGGATCAGAAGGTGGATGTTTCGCGCACCGATATCGATGCGCTGGAAACGCAGGAATGGCTGGATGCGCTGGAAGCGGTGATCGAGCGCGATGGCCCGGAGCGCGCGCATTTCCTGCTCGATCGCATGGTCGAAGTCAGCCGCCGCGCGGGCGCATTTCTACCTTTCGATCCGACCACGGAGTACATCAACACCATTCCGCCGCACCTGGAGGCCAAGAGCCCCGGCGATGCCGCGATGGAATGGCGCATTCGCTCGATCCTGCGCTGGAACGCGATGGCGATGGTGGTGCGCGCCAATCGTCGCCCCGGCGAACTTGGCGGCCACATCGCCAGCTTCGCTTCCTCGGCCACGCTCTATGACGTCGGCTTCAACCACTTCTTCCACGCCGCCGGCAACGGCCACCCGGGCGATTTGTTGTACATCCAGGGCCACAGCTCGCCGGGCATCTACGCGCGCGCTTACCTTGAGGGGCGCCTGAAGGAAGAGCAGCTCGATCACTTCCGGATGGAGGTCGACGGCAAAGGCATCAGCTCATATCCGCATCCGTGGCTGATGCCGGAGTTCTGGCAAACGCCCACGGTGTCGATGGGTTTGGGTCCGATCACGGCGATCTATCAGGCACGCTTCTGGAAGTACCTCGAACACCGCGGCCTGATCCCCAAGAGCAACCGCAAGGTCTGGTGCTTCATGGGCGATGGCGAGACCGACGAGCCCGAATCCCTGGGCGCGATTTCGCTGGCGGGCCGCGAAGGCCTGGACAATCTGATATTCGTGATCAACTGCAATCTGCAGCGCCTCGACGGACCCGTGCGCGGCAATGGCAAGATCATCCAGGAACTCGAAGGCGTGTTCCGCGGCGCCTCGTGGAATGTGCTGAAGGTGCTCTGGGGCAGCTATTGGGATGGCCTGTTCGCGCGCGATGCCAAGGGCATGCTGCGCAAGATCATGATGGATACCGTCGATGGCGAATACCAGAACTACAAGGCCAAGGGCGGCGCGTACACGCGCGAGAATTTCTTCGGCAAGACGCCGGAAACCGCGGCCATGGTGACCAATCTTGCCGACGAGGACATCTGGCATTTGAACCGCGGCGGCCACGACCCGCACAAGGTCTATGCCGCTTATCACGCCGCCAGCAACCATCAAGGCCAGCCGACGGTGATCCTCGCCAAAACCGTCAAGGGTTACGGCATGGGCAAAGCTGGCGAAGCGCAGAACATCACGCACCAGCAAAAGAAACTCGACAACGCCGCGGTGCGCGCGTTCCGCGATCGCTTCAATATCCCGATCAGCGACGACAAGATCGATGAGGTGCCGTACTACCACCCAGGGCCTGATTCGCCCGAGGTCAAGTACATGCAGGCGCGACGCGCGGCGCTCGGCGGACCGCTGCCGGCGCGCCGGCGCAAGGCCGACGAGTCGCTGGCCACGCCCGATCTGGCGGTGTTCGATCGCTTGCTGAAGTCCTCCGGCGAGCGCGAAATCTCCACGACCATGGCCTTCGTGCAGGCGCTGAACGTGATCTTGCGCGATCAGCACGTCGGCCCGCGCACAGTGCCGATCGTGGCCGATGAGGCGCGCACGTTCGGCATGGAAGGCCTGTTCCGGCAGATCGGCATCTATGCGCCATTCGGCCAGAAATACAAGCCGATGGATGCCGATCAGCTGATGTACTACCGCGAGGACACTGCGGGGCAAGTGCTGCAGGAAGGCATTACCGAAGCCGGCGCGTTCTCGTCCTGGCTGGCGGCCGCGACCAGCTACAGCAGCAATAATCTGCAGATGCTGCCGTTCTTCATTTTCTACTCGATGTTCGGCATGCAGCGCGTCGGCGATCTCGCATGGCTCGCGGGCGACATGCGCGCGCGCGGCTTTTTGCTTGGCGCCACTGCGGGACGCACCACGCTCAACGGCGAGGGTCTGCAACACGAAGACGGCCACTCGCATCTGCTCGCCGGCGCGATTCCGAACTGCAAGAGCTACGATCCAACCTTTGCATTCGAGGTGGCCGTCATCCTGCAGCACGGCATGCAGCGCATGCTCACCGAGCAGCGAGACGAGTACTACTACATCACGCTGATGAACGAAAACTACCCGCACCCGGAGATGCCCGAGGGCGCGGCGCAGGGCGTGATTCGTGGGATGTACTTGTTAAGTGCGGGGCGCGGGGGCGGTGAAGCGTCTGGGAAGGGCAAGGCTAAGGCCAAGAACAAGGACAGCAACACGCTGCACGTCAACTTGCTGGGCTCGGGCACGATATTGCGTGAGGCAATGGCGGCGGCGGAGTTGCTTTCGGCGGATGAAGGCGTGAGCGCCAGTATTTATTCCTGCCCGAGCTTCAACGAGCTGCGCCGCGATGGCGCGGACTGCGAACGGCACAATCGTCTGCATCCGGGCGCCGAACCGCGCGCGAGCTATGTGTCGCAGGTGCTCAAGGACCAGAGCGGCCCGGCCATCGCCGCCACCGACTATGTGCGCGCCTACGCCGAACAGATCCGCCCGTATCTGCCGCATGGCATGCGCTACACCGTGCTCGGCACCGACGGCTTCGGTCGCAGCGATACCCGCGCGAACCTGCGGCGCTTCTTCGAAGTCGATCGCTACCACATCGCCGTGGCCGCACTCTCGGCGCTGGCCGATGACGGCAGCATCGAACGCAGCCGGGTTGTGGCCGCGATCAAGCGCTACGGCATCGACACCGAGAAGGCGAATCCGGAGACGGTGTGAGGAACAATTAATGAAAACCGAGCTGAGCTCCTGAATTTGTCAACAACAGCAATTGCTGCTTGCTCGGGCTCTGCGAATCAGGACTTGTTCGACAAGTTCTTGGTTCGCCGAGCAGAGTTAATTCTGGACTTAGTAGTTCGAACTGCTGTAGGCGACTCGCTCAGCGATGGTCAAGAGTCGGCGACTTCTGAGGACGAGAGCTTCGACGATCAGGCTTGGTTTTGACAATTAGGCTTGGTTCTATCAGTCGAACTGCGTTGGAACAACGATAGACATCCACGGCGGTGCAGTACCGCCGCCATATCGCATATCGAAGAGCGGCTGGTTACAAAATTCCGCGCGAACTAACGTCAGTGCACGGTGCACATCGCCAGAATTGTCGAACATCAGGGTGGCATCTGCGATCTTCCGGGCGGCCGAAATGGCGGCTTGGGTTCTGGGGAATCGATCCCGCAGCTTCTGCTCGGGGACATTGTGTCCGCCGCGCGCCACGCGCGACAGCACGCGTGCGATCGACAACTCGACATTCGCCAAGCCCACAAAAATGAGCAACACGAAATAGCCGGCAACTTGGAGCTTCTCGATCTTGTCAATCTTGGACTTCGGTCGAGCACCGTCGCCTTGCGGCTGCCAGTAGGAAAACACAGTCTCGAAAGCAAACGGCAATCCTTCGCGCATCGCCCCGACCGTGAAGGCCTCGACGCTAGCCTGTGCTACACGCATCCAGCTTTCGTTGTCATCGCGCAGCGTCTGAGCCCAAGTCGGGAGCGGTCGCTCCCTATCTTCAGGAAGAATCGATAGCATCATGCGATCGGCGTTGATGAGCGGCATTTGCAGCTGATCGGACAAACGCCGATACCAGAGTGTCGACTTTCCGGAACCGTTGTGGCCCGCCAGCACAACGGCCATCGGTTTACCGGACGCGCGGTGGCCGGCAAAAACAGCAGTCTCGGCCTGCGCTGGCGTCACGCTGCGACGAACTGGCCGTCGACCAGATGCCCCTCTTCACGCTTGCCATCAAGCTCGCGGATGAGAACCGCAGGCTTTCGCTCGTCGATGAAAAACTTCGGCACCGACGCCGGAAAATCGAGCTCGACGCCAGAGCGCACGAATACGCCTTGCGCACGACGCAGAGCCTCCTGACTGGCCCGAACGTTTGCTGCAAAGACCCGCGGATCGCGCTCAGCGCGTAGCTCAACGGAGCCAAAAGACAGCGTGATTGGCTCACCACTGGCCGACGGTTCAGAAGTTTGGGACATGATCAGCTGTGGCATACATCCTCCCGGGACTCTCCACGATATCGTACTGCAACCGGCGTTAGTGGGCCAACGATATCCATCAAACTTTTCGCCGCCACCGGCTAACCCCGCCACCAAGCCAACACCCGACGCTTCAATCGCACTAAGCTTGTCGCGCCCCAGCGGGCTTGCCAGTCGGCGAGCCTTGTTTCCAGCCGCATCGCGTCGGCGTAAAGGCGCTGGATGTGCTGGTCGCGGCGCGCGATGGCGACGGCGAGCGTGCGCTCATCCTCCACGGTGAGCGTATGTCCGGCGCGAAAATGCGGCGGCAGGGGTCGATCGACGTACACCGTGGAGTGAGGATCAGCCAGCTCATGCGTTGGGCGAGTGGTGGTGTAGAAGTACAGCGCGATGGAGCGGCGGCTTAGGTCTGGTTGGTCGGCGGGCGCAACGATGGGGCGGAAGCCGTGCCAGCTGTGTTCGGTGGTCTCGAAGATCACGCAGCGATTGGCGAGCGGCAAGATCGACACTGTCGCCCCGTCGCCGCGCGGGTTCTCGTGCAGGTCGAGCGCGCCGCCCCAGCTGGCATCCCAGTGCTCGTTCAAGTACACGATCAGGTTCAGGCGACGGTGCCAGCCGGTGATCGGGTGGCGATTGAAGTCGATGTGTGGATCGAGCTCCTGGCCGCTGAGGTTTTCGTGTGTGCCGCCGCCGAAGTAGTGCGGGTCGTAGCGCAAATCGTCGATGCCGGTGAGGGTCCCGATGAGGTCCAGAAATTCGCGCCGCTGGATGTGTTGATCGAGCTCGGCGTACACGCCGCCCAGCGTGGCCATACGCTCGACCACACTTTTGCGGCCCAGCAGCCCGGCCTCGTTGCGCGCGCTGCCGCGTTCGAACGGTGGAAACTGTGCGATCAGGCGATGCAGCGTTGCGGCATCGAAGAAGTTGTCGATTACGACGTGGCGAAACGGCCGCGCCGACGCAAACCGCGCCGCCGCTTGCTGCACGTCGAAGCGCCCGATTGCCACCTTGCTCATGAGGGCGTGCCACCCAGATTCGGACGGAAAAAGCCGGCCACCGATACCGCCGCCCACACGCCTTCGAGCACCACGAACGGCCAGAACTCGATCATGTACGCCGAGACGCACGCGAGGCCGGCGCCGAGCGCATTGATCGCCAGGGACACCGGTTTACCGTTGGGCAAGCGGCCGGTGAGGTCGAGCAGATACGCCAGCAGCAGAAGGCTGACGCCGATGGTGCCGATGATTTCGCTGGTGGTCATGAGTTTCGCGCGAGAATTCGGGGCGACAACGCTAACCCAAGAACGGGGGCCGTGGACTGGCGGAGCATCCGGGGTAGGTGCGGCGATTCGAAAAGCGCCGAGTGAAACTCGGCGTTCCGTCGAGTGCCGCCGAGTAGCCGCTAATATCGCGGAGATCTTCAGGCCGAAGGGATCGGACAAACGCGATGCACCCATTGGCGATCATCGGTGGCGGCGCGAGCGCGCTGGCGGCAGCGCTGGCGGCGCGTGCGTGCGGCGTGCGTGCGATCACCATTGCGCCGCCGGGCGCGGATGGTTGCGGCGTGGCGTATTCGACGCGCGATCCACTGCATCGGCTCAATGTGTGCGCCGCGCGAATGAGCATCATCGAGCATGACCTGACGGACTTCGTGTCGTGGCTGCGGGCGCGCGATGGGCAGGTCCAGCCGCAGGGTTACTATCCGCGCGCCGTCTACGGCGAATACTTGCGCCAACATTGGCAATCGGTCGATGCGCTGTCGGCGACCGCGCAGAGACTGGCGCCGCGCGCAGGCGGTTGGCGCATTGAGACCTCGGACGGCGCTCTCGATGCGGCGCGCGTCGTGCTCGCCATCGGCGTGCCGCCTGCTCAGCGCTTGCCGGGCATCGCGGCCGACCCGCGCGTGTCGCTCGATGCGTACTCGCCGCGCCGCGACTGGCCGCAGCGCGGCTTGCTGATCGGCAGCAGCCTCACCGCGGTGGATGTTGCGCTGACCTGGTGCGCGGCAAGAGCCGATGCCGAATTAACCGTGATTTCTCGACATGGCTTGTGGCCATTGGCGCACAACGATGAAGCGCGCAGCGGCGAGATTGGCGTCGATGTGCGCAGCCCGCGGCACATTCTGCGCTCGCTGCGACGCGCCATCGACGGTGGCGTCGATGCCACAGCCGCCGTGGATGCGCTGCGCGAATCGACCGTCGATCTGTGGACCGGTTTTGCGCGCACCGATCGCGCCCGATTTCTGCGTCACGCGCGCAGCCACTGGGATCGCGCGCGCCATCGCATGGCGCCGCAGGTGGCGCGCGAAATTGCAGCGCTGCAAGCTCAAGGCCGGGTGCGCCTGATCGCGGGCCGCGTGCAGCGCGTCGACGCCGGCGCGGATTTGTCGGTCCACTGGCGGCCGCGTGGTCGCCGGGAAGTCGATTCGCTGCGTGTGGATGCGGTGGTGCAGTGCACCGGGTTCGACGGCGGGCTTGCGGCAGCCGACTCGCCGCTGCTGCGCGCGTTGTTGGACGGCGGCCTGGCGGTGCCGGACGCACACCGGCTCGGCATTGCGCTCGACCGCGAGCATCGCGTCATCGCCGCCCGCGGCAACGCGCACGCTACGCTGCGCGCGCTCGGGGCGCTGGGGCGCGGCAGCCTTTGGGAATGCACGGCGATTCCGGAGATTCGCCGCTCCGCAACGAGGATCGTTGCGCCGTGATCGCCGATTTGCGCCCTTTCGATCGTGCGTTCGGCGCGTACATCGCCTCCAAGAGCGGCAGCGCGGAACTCGGCGCGCTGCTGGCGCGCGTCAGTGCGGCCGATGGCGAAGGCCATGCCGCACTGCCGTTGGAACGCGGAACGGCAGCGGAGCTGCTGGCGCTTTATGGTCGCGGCGACCCGCTCTGGATCGGTAACGGCGAGGCGCTGTCATTCGCGGTGGCGCAGGGCGATCTGCTGTTTCTTTGGCGCAACTGGCAACACGAACTGGCGATCGCCGACGCCGTTCTGGGGCGTTTACGCCATGCGCCGCTGTCGGCCGACAGCGTCGCGTCTGCGGTAGCCCGAATCTCGGGCCCGATCAGCGCTGAGCAACGTGCCGCGATCGCCGCAGCGCCCGGGCGCGCGCTGTTTCTGTTGACCGGTGGCCCCGGCACCGGCAAAACCACCACCGCGTGCGCGCTGGTGCAGCTGCTGCTCGACCTGGCGCCACAGTTGGGCTGGCCAGACGCACCGCGCGTGCTGCTCGCGGCGCCCACCGGCAAAGCGGCGCAGCGCTTGGGCGAGGCGATCGGCAGGCCAGCGCAAACGCTGCACAGCCTGCTCAAATTCCGTCCCGATCTGGCGCGATTTGCACACTGCGCAAGCGAGCCGCTGGCCGCGGAACTGGTCTTGATCGACGAAGCCTCGATGCTCGATCTGCCGCTGATGCGCGCCCTGCTCGAAGCGCTGCCCGAGCGCGCAATGCTGGTACTGCTGGGCGATCCGGACCAGTTGCAGTCGGTCGCGGCCGGCACGGTGCTTGGAGATCTCGTCGCTGCGCTCGAAGGCAGCGGCGCGGTGCAGCGCCTGCATCGAGGATTCCGCAGCGATCGCAGTCTGCTGCCGATCATCGAGGCTGTGCGCTGCGGCGCAGATGCGCTGCCGTCGGCGCCGCTCAAGTTTTGCGGTTCGGCGCGGGCGCCGCTGCCGGGGCTGATCGAATGGGCGCATGGCCAGCGCTGGCACGAGCGCGGCAACTGGTCGCCAGAGCGCGCGTTTTCGAGTCTGGCCGACGCGCAAATCCTGTGCGCCCTCCGCGTTGGACCGAGCGGCAGTGAGCGCCTGGGCGCGGCATTGGATCAGCACTTTCGGGCGCGCCACGGTATCGACCCCTGGTATCCAGGCCGCGCTGTGATGTTCATACGCAACGATCCGGGCAGCGGATTGACCAACGGCGAGCTTGGGATTGCCGTAGAAATCGACGGTGCGCTGAAGGTAGCCACCGCCGCTACCGAGACCGCCCGAAGTCCAGTTGCGCCCGATGCGCAGGCGCTGCGCCTGCGCGACCCTGCGGAACTGCCCGAACACGTGCCCGCATTTGCGCTGACCGTCCACAAGAGCCAGGGCTCGGAGTACCAGCGCATCGCACTGGTGCTACCGCCGGCACCCGACCATCCGCTGCTCACGCGGCAACTGCTTTACACGGCACTGACGCGCGCACGGCAATCGATCGATCTTTGGGGCGACGAGGCCAGTCTGTTGGCAGCCATGGCGCGGCCGGCGGTGCGTTTCGGCGGCTTGCGCGCGCGCCTGGAGCGCTCCGATCGGCGCGCGTCGCGACCATGATCCGCGAACGCTGCTCCTGTCCCGGCGACCTCAAGTTGAGGGCAAGAGCGAGCTACAACTCGCTCCACTCGTTGACCTCTTCTTCCCAATACCTGGCGCTCGCAGCGTACGGAAAGGCGCGCGGAAACGCGGGGTCGGTATAGCGTTGTGACAACCAGCCGGCGAAGTGCAGGCGACGCAACGCGCGCAGCGTCGGAATGAGCGCCAATTCGCTGCGGTCGAAAGGGCGAAAACTTTCGTAGCCGTCGAGCAACGCGTCCAGAGCGGCGGGATTTTCTTCCGGCAGCAACATCCATAAATCCTGCACCGCAGGGCCGTTCACCGCGTCGTCGAAGTCGACCAGCAGCGGCCCTTCGTTCCACAGCAAATTGCCGCGATGCAAATCGCCGTGCAGGCGCAAGCTCGGCATCGAGCCCATCGCCTGCCATTGCGCCGCGATGCGCGCCGCCAGCGCAGTGCCGTTGCTGCGCGCGCGCGCCACCAGGTATTCGGGTAGCAGCGGACCCGCGAGTATCGATGCCAGCGAACGCTCGGCAATCAGCGGCGAAAGCGTGGCGCGATGCTCAAAGCGCCGGCGCGCGCCTTGCAGATGCACGCGCGCAATCAAGCGCCCCAGCCATGCCAGGTTGTCCTCCGATTCGAGATCGGCTGCGCGGCCGGGGAGGCAGCGGAACAACGCAACCGAAAAGCGCTCACCGCCCACGGCAACGGTCTGCAAACTCGGCTCGCCCAGCGCCGCCGCCACCGGTAGCTCTGCTTCAGCAAGCTCACGCAAGAACCGATGCTCCTCGCCAATGGCCGCATCGCTAAAGCGCCCAGGCCGATAGAACTTGGCGATCAGGGGCGGCCCGTCCTCCACGCCAACGCGGAATACCCGGTTCTCGAAGCTATTGAGTTCCAGCAGTCGGCCATCCGCTCGCACGCCCAGGCTTTCGGTGGCGTCCAGAACGACATCAGGGGTCAGGACCGAAAATGGGTGAGCGCTCACAGCGGGCCCCGCCAGGCCTGACCCACTGCCGCCATATCGCCACACCAGATCGCGCGCGACAGCGCGACGGCCCGGACCGCTACAGCTTCAGATTGGGTGGGAGGCTTGGCCATGGCGCCAACGCTACGCTGCGGCGGAGCATTCGGCCAGTTTCCGACAGTCGCCGTCAGCCGCGGTTTCAGGGAACGGCGCTTGCGCATGCAGGGCATTGCCAACAGCGCGTCGCTCCATGGCGCGCCATTGAGCCCGCGACCATGAATACGTTTACACGTAAACCCACGCAGAGGCCGCCGCCGCTACCATGCCGCCGTCGTTAGCGCTTCGTTAACGCCGATTCATTTTTGGCTTGACTGCTCCATTCGCGAGCTCGTCGAGCTGCACCGAGAAGGGAGGAGTGATGTTGCATCTTAAGCGCAATCTTTTGACCATGGCGATCGCGTCGGCCGTGCTGTTTGCGGGCGGCAGCGTGCAAGCGCAGAACGCTGCACCTGCCGTCGGTGCGAGCGCGAACGAAACACCTGCCCAACGCCGCGCGCGCGAGGCCGAGGAGCAGGCAGCTCAGCAGCTCGACGCTGTGCAAGTGACCGGTATCCGCGGGGCGATCGAGAGTTCGACGGCGGTCAAGAAGTCGCAGACGTCGATCGTCGAGTCGATCTCTGCCGAAGACATCGGCAAGCTGCCGGACCAGTCGATCGCCGAGTCGATCGCCCGCCTGCCAGGACTTTCGGCGCAACGCGTCGCCGGTCGCGCGCAGGTCATCAGCGTTCGCGGTTTGTCGCCGGATTTTGCGACCACGCTGTTGAATGGGCGCGAGCTTGTCAGCACCGGCGACAACCGCAGTGTGGAGTTCGATCAGTACCCGTCCGAGCTCTTCAGTGGCGTAACGATTTACAAGACACCGGATTCCGGCATTGTCGGCCAAGGTTTGTCCGGCACCATCGATATGCGCACTGTCAGGCCGCTGGACTTTAAGGACTCGGTGTTCGCAGTGGGCGTCCGTGGCCAGCGCAATTCATTGGGTAGCGCTGCCGATTCGAGTGGCACAGGCAATCGCGTCAACTTAAGTTATATCGGCAAGTCGGAAAACGGCAATTTCGGTTACGCGCTCGGTATCTCGCGTGCCGACACGCCGATTCAAGAAAACCAAGTCGGTTTGTACGAACCCTGGGAGGCGATCGGCGCGGGTTGGCGCCCGGGCGTGCCCGCAGGCACGTTCTATTCGAACGGCATCAAGGCGCTGCGCCGCACCGGTTACACCGAGCGCACGGGCGCATTGGGAACCTTCCAGCTTGAGGCCAGCGATACCTGGATGAGCACGCTGGATGTCTTCTATTCCACCGCCGAGCAAGAAGACACCGCCAATCAGTTCGAGGTGAACCTTGGCGATTACAACGGTGGTTTTGATCGGCTGAACGTGACGAATCCGGTGATCAATGCCAACGGTACCTTTGTCGGCGGCACCGCCAACAACGTGTATCCCTTGGTGCGCGGCATGTACAACAAGCGCGACGACACCATCAAAGCCTTCGGTTGGACCAATGAGTTCACGCTCGACAGCGTTCTGCTCACGGCCGATATCAACTGGTCGAAGGCGGATCGCGAGGAATTGAATCTTGAGAACAACACGCAGCGGCGCGTTCCAACGCCGAGCCTGGATTCGGTCAACCTCGTGTTTCGCAGCAACGGCTTTTCGCAGCTGACGCCGCGGCGGACGTATTCCAATCCGTCCGACCTGTTCCTGGACAATACGATTTACGGTTCGGGCTACGGCAAAGTGCCGAGCGTTGAGGATGAGCTGACGGGCATCAAGCTGGCCGCCAATATGCCGGCGCCTGAGTACTTCTCGATGCTCGAATCGCTCGATATCGGCGTCAACCGAGCCGAGCGCGACAAGTCCAAGCGCCAGCCGGAAGGTCCAATCAATCTCGGCGCGCAAGGCCCAACGACGATCGGCAGCGAATTCCAGTTTCGGCCGGTCGATCTTGGCTTCGCCGGTGTCGGTACGATCCCGTCATGGAACGTGCCCGCCGCCGTTGCGCGCTACATGCGCTTCGAGCCGCGCGACGATCTGGACTATTTGATTCCCAAGGCGTGGGATGTCAACGAGGTCATCACCTCGGCGTGGTTGCGCGCCAACATCGACACCGTCTGGGGCGACATCCCAGTGCGCGGAAACGTGGGTGTGCAGGCGCAGCACGTCGATCAGTCGTCGGAAGCCAACTACTTCGACCGCAATCGGCCCGTGGGCCAGCAAATCCGGCCGATCGGCGGCGGCAAGTCGTATACCGATTTTCTGCCGAGCTTGAACCTCTCGTTCGAGGTGGCCGAGAACCAGCAGCTGCGCGTCGGTGTTGCCCGCCAAGTGGCGCGTCCGCGTGTCGACCAGTTGCGCGCCGCTCTGGAGTTTGGCGTCAACACGGCAACCGGTGAACCGGGCGGCGGCGGTGGCAATCCCTTGCTCGATCCGTGGTTGGCCAATGCGGTCGACGTCTCCTGGGAGCGTTACTTCGAAGGCAACAAGGGCTATGTAGCCGCCGCCTTCTTCTACAAGGATTTGCGCTCGTACATCTACACGCAAACCGTCAGCGGTTATGACTTCCAGGATCTGCTCGCCGGTTATGTTCCGCAACCCGGCCAGCCGCCGGTGCAGCGCTTCGGCAATTTCACCTCTCCGGTGAACGGCGAAGGCGGCACGTTGAGTGGTCTTGAGTTGACCGCATCGATACCGCTGGAAATGATGAGCCAATCGCTCGAAGGTTTTGGCGTCATCGCCAATGCCAGCTTCTATGACAGCAACATCAAGATCCGCGATCCGGAGAGCGCCTCCAGCGTTGGTAGCGGCGACATCGATTTGCCGGGCTTGTCGGATCGGGTCTTCAACTTCACGGCGTACTATGAACGCGATGGCTTTGAAGCGCGTATCAGCCAACGTCATCGATCCGACTTCATCGGCGAGATTGGCAACTTCAACGGCAATCGCACGTTGCGCTACGTGGTTGGCGAGAGCATCACCGACGCGCAGGTGAGCTATGCGTTCAAGGGCAATCTGGAAGGCTTGAGCGTGTTGTTGCAAGCCAGCAACCTGACCGACGAAGCGTATCGGACGTATGCCGGCTCGAAGGATCGGCCGCTGGAGTACATCGAGTGGGGCCGCACCTATCTGCTCGGATTTAACTACAAGCTTTGATGGCCTGATCGGCTTGTTGGCGCGAGGTATCACGCGCGCCAACAGGCGATGGTCGACGAACTTAAAGGCCCCGCCAGTCGGGGCCTTTTTTTGTGCTCAAGCTCGCTTTCGCGAGCGCCAGACGCCGATCGCGAATAACAGGACGATCAAAATCGGGCCGCCGATGATCGCGCTGCGACCTGCGAGGTTGAGCCACTGTGCGCGGATTTCCCGCTCGACCTTGTCGAAGTCGGGCGCGGGGCAAACCTGACCAAACGCTGCGCCCCAGGGAACATAGGCGCCGTGATTGAGGTAGCGGCGATAGATCGCGGCGGCGGCCTGCGGTTCGCGATACAGCAGGTAGCTGGTGGCGGTGCACAGCGCAGCCGCGAACGCCTGGCTGCGCTCCGGCAGCGCATCGGCGGCGCGCTCGGCGTGCTGCGCGGCGATTGCGCGGTAGTGGAAACGCATCAGCGGTTGGGCGCGGGTTTGCGCCAAGCGCTCGCGCTCGGCGTCGCTGGTGAACGGGCCTTCGAGCGTGAGGTCTTTGCGCTCATCGACGATCACGTTGAAATTCTCGTCATAGCGATAGGGGCTGTTGAGATCGTAACTGCCGCCGTACTGCGCGTAGTCCGGATCGCCCTCGAAGCCGGCGATCTCCATACCGTGGGCACGCAGGATTTCGGCCGCGGCATACCAGGCGCGCGCTTGTGCGGTGCGCGTCCAGGCCCGGGTTTCCTCCAGTGCTGCGACGTAGCTCTGCGCAGCGCCTCGGTGCATTTCATCGTCGAAGTAAGCGATCGCCTGCTGCGCTTCGCCGCTGCGGACCATGCGTCGCGCCAGCAGCGCGCGCAACCGGGTTGCTGGCGGCGGCGCATATTCCTCGGCGTTTGCCGCTGAGCTGGCATCTGGCGCGACGCGATCGACAAAGGCGCGCAAGTCCTCCAAAGCGACCACTCGCTCAGCGACGTAGGCAAAGTCCGTCCAATAAACCTCGGCGCTTGCGTAGAGCAATTCCAGCGCTTGCAAGAACTCGGCGCGGCCCAGCGCCAGCGTACCGGCCTCGCCGGCGATACGGCAACGCAGTTCGCGCGCATTCTCGGCACTCGTCAGCGGGTCCGCCGGGAAGGCGCGAATCGCTTTGGCGTATTCGGCCGTGGCCTCGTCGAGCCGTCCCTGCTTGATCGCCAACTTGGCGCGTACCCAGGCCGCAAACGGCGTGGTTGCAGCCGCAAACTGCGCTGCGCGCGCATCGTCGCCGCGGCGATAGAGCACGGCAGCGAGCAGGTCTGCGTCCGGGATTTCGCGCACCGGCAGTGCGGCGAGGCGGTCGAGCAATGCCGCCTCCGCCGGCTCGGCGTCGCGAACAAACAGATATCCGACCAACACCCGTCGGCCCAGCTCGTCGGTGAGCGCCGCGTCGTGCAATGCCGGCGTGCGCGCGATCTGCCTGGCCATCACCACCAACGACGCCTGGCCGGAAGTTGAGCCGAGCGCCGCCTGCTCGGCATACAGCCGCAGGGCTGTCGCCAGATCGCCGCTCTCGCGAGCCGCGCGCGCCTGTTCTCCGAAGCTGGCCACCGCCAGTCCAAGCGGGTCGCTGCCTCCCTGCGCGGCGAATTCGCGCGTCAGATTGAACGCCGTGATCGCGCTTTGGTACTCGCCCGTGAGCAAAGCTATGCGTCCCTGCATGTACGCGGCCCACACACCGCGCCGCTGGCGCTGCTCGGCCGGCAACGCCACAACCGCCGCGAAGCGCGCCGCGGCATTCGTCCAATCGCCGCGGTGAAAATCGACCGCACCCGCGGTGTAGTCGCGCAGCTCAGCCGGCAGTTCGGCACCGATGGTTAGCGCCTGATTGCCATCTGCCGAATCGCGCATATGTTGCAGAGTCGCCGCCTCGGTCTCGCCGAGCCCGGCGATCTCAGCCTGTCGGCGAGTCTCTGACGGATCGGCCCAGGGATCGGCGTCCGCAGGTGCAAACGTTTGCGCGGGTGCGACCCAGCGCCGCGCGTCGAACCACACCACATCGTCCGGCATCTGCGCCATGACCGCCCCGCGCTGATCGAGCAAGGTCATTGGGAAATCGGGGCCGCAGGCCCACGCGGATTGGCACACCAGCGCCAAAGCAAGGCACGACAAACGCATGGGCGGTTCCTGTTTTCGATCCAGCCCGCAGTATCCAGCAACTTGCCTTTGAGCACGGGCCTTTCGCCGGCGCCACGGTTTGACCGCTGGCAAACGCGCGTGCGGCGTTGGCGGCGAGGCCGCGGTTCCTGTCCGGCAACCGGCGAGCCCATTGACACACTTCCATAGTTCTGGAATTATCGAACTATGGACACCATCACCGCACTCAACGCACTTCGCGCGCTCGCTCATGACAGCCGTCTCGCGGCATTTCGTGCCTTGATCCAGGCCGGCCCTGATGGCCTGTCGGTCGGCGAATTGCGTGAGAAGCTCGACCTTCCACCGGCAACGCTGACTGCGCATCTGAACGTATTGCGCGGCGCCGGGCTGGCGCTCGATACGCGCGAAGGGCGCGTGATTCGCGTGCGTGCCGACTACACACGCATGAACGCATTGCTGAGTTATCTGACAGAGAACTGCTGCGCGGGCGCCGCAGCGGTTGCCCCGACCTGTGCGCCCGGAAAGCCTTGCTGAGGAAGCCGCTATGTCCGCCGTGACTGGATTCAAACCGCACCTGTCGCTGAATGTCCGCAACATCGATGCCAGCGTCGACTTCTATCGTGCGCTATTCGGCGTCGATCCGGTCAAGCACTATCACGACCGGACGGAAACGCATTCGCTGCTGCTGGACGATAGCGGCGCAGACAGCCGCCGCGTGCGCACTGGCTATGCGAAATTCGATCTCAACGATCCGCCTCTGAACTTCGTGCTCAACGAAATGGCCGATGCGCAGCCGGGCGGTTCGCTATCGCACCTGGGTCTGCAGGTTGCAGACAGTGCCGCGGTATTGCGATTGCGCGAGCGCGCGTTGGCTGTGGGCATGGCGCCACGCGATGAGATGGCCGTCAGCTGCTGTTATGCGCGACAGGACAAATTCTGGCTCGCCGATCCAGACGGCAACGAGTGGGAAGTGTTCGCGGTGCTCGAACACTTGTCGCCCGAGCAGTTACGAGCGACTGGCGAGCAATGCGCGGCGTCAGCCTGCGTATCGGGCGCTGCGGCAGCGCCGAGCGCGGACGCCGCAACCGACCGTCAGTGCGGTTGCGTGGCATGAAGCGCGTGCTCTTTGTGTGCGTCGAAAACGCCAATCGCAGCCAGATGGCCGAAGGATTCGCGCGGCATTTCGGCGGTGCGGGCGTCGAGAGCTTGAGCGCCGGCTCGCGGCCATCGGGCGTCATCAATCCCAAAGCGCTGCGCTTCATGGCCGAGCTGGGCATCGATCTTTCGGCGCAGCGCTCAAAGTCGCTCGACGAGATCGCGGGCGAATTCGATGCGGTGATTACGATGGGTTGCGGCGACAGCTGTCCGTGGGTGCCCGCGAGGATTCGCGAGGATTGGGCGCTGGGCGACCCCAAACACCTGGGCGACGAGGAATACCGCGTTATCCGCGACGACATAGCGCGGCGTGTGCGCGCCTTGTTGGAACGACTACCATGAAAGCCTATCTACGAAACCGCCTGCTGCCGATTGCGGTTGCGCAAAGCCTGTTGTTGTTCGCCCTGGCGCTTGCGGCCGACGTTCCATTGGCTGCCGCGGTGCTCGCCGGTACGCTGATCGCACTCGGCTTGGCGATACTGGCTGAGCGTCTTTGGCCCTATCGGGACGATTGGCACGCCGACCGGCGCGAGCTGATCGACGATGCGAGCAGTGCCGGCGTGGTGCTCCTCGCAATCGACCCGCTGTTGAAGTCGACCCTGCCGATCCTGGCCGTTGCGCTGTATCCATCGGCAGTAACGCTGGCGAGCTGGCCGTTGTTCGCGGAAATCCTCGTCGTCAGCTTGCTGATCGAACTCGGCAAATACCTGTCGCACCGCGCGCACCACCAGTTCGCGCCGCTGTGGTGCTTGCACGCGATGCACCATAGCCCCGAGAAGCTCAACGCCGTCAACGGGTTTCGGGTCCATCCGCTGAACTACCTCATCAACGGTCTTGCCGTGCTGCCGCCGCTGTATCTGGGAGCTTCCCCCGAGGCCGTGTTTGGCTATCTCGCGCTGACCCAGCCCGTGCAGATGCTGCAGCACGCCAACGCCGATCTGCACAACGGCTTCTGGAACCATGTTTTCAGCAGCAATGAGCTGCATCGCTGGCATCACGCGGCCGACGCGCATGTGGGCCACGCGAATTACGGCAATGCACTGGCGATCTGGGATCAGGTGTTCGGCACCTGGCGTGGGCCGGGGCACGTCGTCGACATCGGCTTGTTCGCTCGCAGCCGCGCCAAGTACCCGGCACGGGCCGGCTACTGGCGGCAGCTGCTTGCCTGTGGAGTGTGTTGTGCGCGGGCCTGAGGCATTGCTGGCCGAAGCTTTGGGCACGATGGCGCTGCTGGCGGTGGTGGTTGGCTCCGGGATCATGGGTGAGATGCTCGCACCCGGTTTACCGGCTCTCGCGTTGCTGGCAAATGCTGCGGCCACTGCTGCGGGGCTCTATGTGCTGATAACGCTCATAGGCCCGATCAGCGGCGCGCACTTCAATCCGTGCGTAACCTTGTTGATGCTCGCCGGCCGAGAGCTCGGAGTGTTGCAGGCGACGGGTTACGTGATAGCGCAAGTCCTGGGCGCGATAGCGGGCGTGCTGCTCGCCCACGCAATGTTCGACCAGACACTGCTGCAAATCGGCACCCAGGTGCGAACCGGCGGGCCCCAGTGGTTGAGCGAGTGCATCGCAACGGCGGGATTGCTGGCGACCATCGCCGTCGCCCGCCGCCACGCTGCGACGCAGATTCCACAGCTCGTCGCAGGCTACATCTTTGCCGCGTACTGGTTCACCGCCAGCACTTCGTTTGCTAATCCGGCCGTCACTTTGGCGCGAGCGTTCACCGATACCTTCGCCGGGATCCGGCCCCAAGACGTCGCTGGATTTGTACTCGCTCAGCTGGCCGCAACCAGTGTCGCCGCACTGTTGTTTGTCGGAAAATCCTCGAAATTATGACATCGTCACACGCCGGTCATAATTTCGTCTTTGAATGTACGGGTTTTGATGGCAGCGGAGATGCCGGTGGAACAGCGCGTGTTGGTAGTAGAAGACGAGTCGGCGATTCGCGACATGATCGCGTTTGCCCTGAAGCGCGCGAGCCTGGTGCCGATGCTGGCTGAGGACTCGCGTATTGCGCAGCATCTGATCGCCGACAAGCTCCCGGACTTGATCTTGCTCGACTGGATGCTGCCCGGCACCAGCGGTCTGGAATTCGCGCGGCGACTGCGCCGCGAGGAGCTGACGCGCGAAATCCCGATCATCATGCTCACCGCGCGCGGCGAGGAGGACGATCGTGTCATCGGCCTCGACGCCGGCGTCGACGACTACATCGTCAAGCCGTTCTCGACGCGCGAACTGATCGCACGCATTCGCGCGGTATTGCGGCGCACGCAACCGCACGGCGAGGGGCAAACGATTTCGCTCGGCGGTTTGACGCTCGATACCTTGAGCCATCGCGTGTTCGCTGGCGACAAACCGGTGCAACTCGGACCGACGGAGTATCGGCTCTTGAGCTTCTTCATGACCCATCCAGAGCGTGTCTACACACGCAGCCAATTGCTGGATAACGTCTGGGGCAGCGGCGTGTACGTGGAGGAACGCACGGTGGACGTACACATTCGTCGCTTGCGCAAGAGCATGGAGCCCTTCGGTCTGGAGGACTACGTGCAAACCGTGCGCGGCGCTGGCTATCGCTTTTCCACCACGGTGTGAAGACGCCGCGCGCTACCGAGCGCAGCTTGGTCGCGATGGTGGCGCTGGCCGGCACAGGAGCTGGCCTCGGTTTGCTCGTGGGTCAACCCGGATGGGGCGCAGCGGCAGGTCTGCTGCTGTTTGCGTTGCTGCAATTGCGCCAGTTGTTGCGCCTGCAGCGCTGGCTCGGTTCGCGCGATCTGCACGCGCCAGAGGGTTTCGGTGCCTGGCAACCGGTGTTCGATGCGCTGGAACGACGCCGCAAGATGGACCGCCAGCGGCGCAAGCGCCTGCTGGTGGCACTGGAATCCTTTCGCGACGCCGCGCGCGCCTTGCCCGATGGTCTTATCGCCATCGACGAAGGCAACGAAATCCACTGGTTCAACAAGTCCGCAAAACGTTTGCTGGGGCTGCGCTATCCCGCCGATGTCGGACAACGACTCGATCACCTCGTGCGCGCACCGGCCTTCGTGCGCTGGATCGCGTCAGGCACCTTCGACGAGCCCTTGATCGATCAGCCGGCGCCGGAAGACGAGCGCGTTCGCCTGTTGTATCGGCTCATCGCCTATCGGCCCGGCTTGCGCATGCTGATCGTCCGCGACGTCAGCAATCTGATGCGGCTGGAGCAGGTGCGGCGCGATTTTGTCGCCAACGTATCGCACGAGTTGCGCACGCCGCTCACGGTCATCGCCGGGTATCTGGAGGCGATCGAACCGGAAGAGTTGCACGACTTCGCGCCGTTGTTCGTCGAAATGCGCGAGCAGAGCCGGCGCATGTCGCACATCGTCGAGGATTTGCTCACGCTGTCGCGCCTCGAAGCGCAATCGGCGCCGCGCGATGAGCCGGTGGCGATCTGTCCGATGCTGGATCGCATCCAACGCGACGCCGATGCGCTGAGCCAGGGCCAGCACACCATCGAGCTATGCTGCGATGCGAGCTTCGACATCGTCGGATCTGGCAAAGACCTGCACAGCGCGTTCTCGAATCTGGTGATCAACGCCGTGCGGTACACGCCCGCCGGCGGGCGCATTCGTTTGCACTACGAACCCCACGGCGAGGGTGCGGCCTTTAGCGTGATCGACACCGGCCAGGGCATTCCCGCGCAGCACCTGCCGCGACTGACCGAACGCTTCTATCGGGTCTCCAACTCGCGCTCGCGCGATAGCGGCGGAACCGGACTGGGTCTGGCCATCGTCAAACACGTGCTCAACGCCCACGGCGCGAGACTCGAAATCGAAAGCACCATCGGCAAAGGCAGCACCTTCCGCTGCGTCTTCCCCACATCGCGGCTGGCGCCTGGGGCGGCGCCTTAGCGCCGGCGGCGATAGAATCTCGCGAACATCTGCGTTAGCCAAGGCACTCTCATGACGGTAATGACGGCGGTCGAAAGATCGCTATCACTCGACGGCGACGGCGACAGCACACGCTTTTGCACCACCTGCGCTTTCGCCAGCGTGTGCCTGCCGCATGGTTACGGGAAACCGGAGCTGGCGGAGCTGCATTGCCTGATTGAACATATCGGCCCATTTCCTGCGGCGACCGCGCTATTTCGCGACCGCGATAACTTCGGAGCGGTGTACGCCGTGCGCGCCGGCGCAGTCAAGACGTTTGTCATCGATGAGCACGGCCGCGAGCAGGTGCTGGGCTTTTTTCTGCCCGGCGAGCTGGTGGGATTGAACGGCGTTTATCGCAACCGCTACCCATGCGCCGCGCAAACGCTCGACACCACCACGTTGTGTCGTTTCTCGTTTCCGGCGATCGCAACCCTTGCCACGCGCATGCCCGCGCTGCAGCAACAGTTGTTCCGGCTGATGAGCAAAGACATCAGCAAGGCCTCGATGCTCTCGGGCGATTTCAGCGCCGATGAGCGGCTGGCCGCGTTCCTGCTGGATTTGGCCGATCGCCAGGCGCAGCGCGGCTATTCGGCAACGCATCTGCACCTCGTCATGTCGCGCGCCGATATCGCCAGCTATTTGCGCCTCGCGCCCGAAACCGTCAGTCGCGTGCTGCGGCGCTTCCAGGACGACGGCCTGATCGCGGTGGAGCGCCGCGAGATGGCGCTGGCCGATCGCTCGCGGCTACAGGAGTTAGGCAAGAGTGTATTGCGTCTGATCTAGATCAGGGCGCGCCGAGTGCGCCGGCCGGAGCATCGCCAACGTCCGTGAATGGAGGATGGTGCGATGCGAACCACGCAGCGGTTGTGGTGGGGTCTGGGCTTGCTTTTGGTCTGCTCGTTCGGTGTGCTGCTGTTCATGGGCACCGAAATCCATCGATTGGCGCCGCCGATGCCCGAGCGCGTCGTCACCGAGTCGGGCGAGGTTGTTTACACGCGCGCCGATATCGAGCAAGGCCGCGTAGTTTGGCAAAGCATCGGCGGTCATCAGTTGGGTTCGATCTGGGGTCACGGTGCGTTGGTGGCGCCCGATTGGAGCGCCGATTGGCTGCACCGCGAGCTGATCGCGTGGCTCGATTTGCGCGCGATGGCAGTCCACGGCAAGGCGTACGCCGACCTGAGCGTTGGCGACCGCGCCAAGCTCGAAGCCGAACTTCGGCCGCTGGTGCGCGCCAACACGTTCGCCAACGGCGAGATCGTGATCTCCGCACAACGCGCGCAAGCCATCGCCTCGGTTGCGGCGCACATCGACAGCCTGTTCGGCACCGGCCTCGATACCGCCCGTTTGCGGGAAAGCTATGCGATGAAAGACGCCACGGTCGATACGCCAGAGCATCGCCGCCAGCTTGCAGCGTTTTTCTTCTGGACCTCCTGGGCCGCCTCGACCGCCCGCCCCGACAGTCTGGCCTCGTACACCAATAACTGGCCGTACGAGCCGCTCGCTGGCAACGAACCGACCACCAGCGAGTTCATGTGGACGGTCTTCAGCGTGCTGTTCATGATCGCCGGTATAGGCCTTTTGGGCTGGCACTATGCGGTCTACCACGGTAAAGACCGGGCACCTGCGCCGCCGGCGACCGACCCCTTGCTGTCGCTAAAAATCACGCCGTCGATGGCCGCCACGCAGAAGTATTTCTGGGTGGTGATGGCGCTGTTCCTGGTGCAGATCCTGCTCGGCGCCACCACCGCGCATTACCAGGTAGAAGGCCAGGAGTTGTATGGACTGAAGCTCGCCGAGGTGTTGCCGTATTCGCTCACTCGCAGTTGGCACACGCAACTGGCGGTGCTGTGGATCGCCACCGCGTGGCTCGGCACCGGACTTTACATCGCGCCGGCGATCTCCGGTTACGAGCCGCCGCTGCAGCGGCTGGGCGTGAACTTCCTGTTCCTGTGCCTGCTGATCATCGTCGTCGGCGCCTTTGCCGGACAGTGGTTTGCGGTCATGCAAAAGCTTGGGCTGGCGCACAACTTCTGGTTCGGACACCAAGGATGGGAATACGTCGACATCGGTCGCTTCTGGCAAATCTTCCTGTTCGTCGGTTTGATGCTGTGGCTGGTGTTGATGGGCCGCGCGCTGTGGCCGGCATTGCGCCAACGCGATGAGATGGCGTCGATCGTCGGATTGTTGTTTCTCTCCACGGTCGCGATCGGTTTGTTCTACGGCGCCGGCCTGATGTGGGGCGAACACACGCATCTGTCGATGGTCGAGTACTGGCGCTGGTGGGTGGTGCACTTGTGGGTCGAAGGCTTTTTCGAAGTGTTCGCTGTCGCCGTGATGAGCTTCTTGTTCGTCAAGCTGGGACTGGTGCGCGCCCGCAGCGCCACGGTCGCGGTGCTGTTCGCGACTGTCGTATTTCTCTCCGGTGGCGTACTCGGCACCTTCCACCACTTGTATTTCACTGGCACCACGACCGCCGTGGTGGCGCTCGGCGCCTCGTTCTCAGCCTTGGAAGTGGTGCCACTTGCGTTCATCGGCATCGAAGCCTATGAGACCTATACGCACAGCCAGGCGACGCCGTGGATGGCGCGTTATCGCTGGCCGATCATGTTTTTTATTGCCGTGTCGTTCTGGAATCTTGTCGGCGCCGGCCTGTTCGGCTTTCTGATCAACACGCCGCTGGCGCTTTATTACATGCAAGGCTTGAATCTGACGCCGTTACATGGCCACACTGCGTTGTTCGGCGTCTACGGCATGCTCGGCATTGGCCTGATGCTGTTCTGCCTGCGCGGTTTGCGCCCCGATGCGGTTTGGAACGGTGGCCTGTTGAAAACCAGTTTCTGGACGTTGAACATCGGGCTCAGCCTGATGGCCTTGCTGACGCTGCTGCCGATCGGCTTGCTGCAACTCAGCGCTGCGCTCGAGAACGGCTACTGGTACGCACGGTCCGCCGAGTTCATGGGCCGACCGATCATCGAGGTACTTGTATGGATGCGCGTGCCCGGCGACACCATCTTCTCGATCGGTGCGGTGGCGCTGGCGCTGTTTGTCGCCGGCTTGTGGCTGCGCCGGGGCGAACCGCAATCGCTGGCGATAACGGCGACGTCCTGACTTGGCGGTTCGTTGGGTTTACTGACCGTGATCGAGTACTACCCCATCGTCAAGCAGGTGCATATCGCAAGCGTCATCGCCAGCGGCGCATTGTTCGCAATGCGCGGCGCTGCGGGATTGGCGGGCCAGCACTGGCCGATGAGTGCGCCGCTTCGATACTTGAGCTACAGCATCGATAGTGTGCTGCTGACGGCCGCATTGATGCTGATGACGATGCTGCACGTGTACCCGATCGCGCATGACTGGCTGACGGTCAAGCTTGCTCTACTCGTGCTTTACATCGTGCTCGGCTCGCTGGCAATGAAGCGCGCTCGCGAGTGGCGCCAGCGGTTCGTCAGCTATTCGGTCGCACTGGTGGTTTACCTGCTGATGGCCGGCATCGCACGCGCGCACCATCCGCTCGGCTGGTTGCGCTGGTGGGGATGGGCATGAGCCGCGAAAGCGATCCGTTGCAGACCTATATCGAGCGCCTGGAGTGCGCCGCCGATGCGATTGCGCAAGCCCAGGCGCTCTACCCCGATCCGTCCCTGGTGCACGCGCTGGAGCGATTGCGAGCGATGCACGGTCAGGCCGCTGCGCGATTCCTGTTAGCAATCGATGACGCAAATGCTCCCGGCGATTGACCAACGTCAATGCGTGGTCTTCGCAAACCGACCATGGTTGCGCGGGCGTTGGCCGATCGGGCGGACGCACGGCTAACCGACAGGGGACGACATGAGCGCGATCGAGTGGAACGAGACCTTAAGCTTGGGCATTCCCACTATCGATCGCCAGCACCGCATGCTGATCGACAGCATCAACACCTTGGATGCGGCGATCCAGCGCGGCGCCGGGCAGGCAACTTTGGCGCAGGTGTTGAAATCTCTAGGCACCTATGTCGCCGTGCATTTCATCTTCGAGGAGAGCCTGCTGCGCGTGAGTCGCTATCCGCAACTCAACGATCACCACGATGAGCACGAGCATTTTCGTCGCACGCTGGACAACTTCGGCCAGCGCTTCGCGCGCGGCGACACCAGCGTTGCCAGCGACGTGCACACGTTCTTGAAGAACTGGCTGACGACGCACATCCAGGTCGAAGACCGCGCGTACGCGCCCTGCGTGCAAGCGCATCAGCGCTCGCAGCAGCGCGCTTAGGCGGCGAGGCGTCAGCGCCAACACACACGCTGTCGCGCAGCTACGGATTTGCGCCGCAACGAGCCGGTCTAGCCTTTCGTTCTTCGTGTCTTCGAGGCTGCGTGTGTACCACTCACCACGTCCATCCCACGGTCAGCGCCGCACTCCGCCCCGGCCCGGTGTAGTAACTGGAATCGGGCACATTTTGCCGCGTGACGCCGCGCAAGCTGGCGTAATCCCAATGGCGTTTGTCGCCTAAGTTGTAGATCGCCAGGTCGATGCGCCAGCGCTCGGCGATGGTCTTGCCTAAGCGAACATCCCACAGCACATGCCCCGGCGGGGCAAACAGATCGACGCTGCTGCGGTCGATGCGCGAGACGCGCCGTACTGCCGTGGCGCTCACCGCGATCTGTGGCCATCCGGGCTGCGCTGCGCGCTGCAGCTCAACGAACAGGCGATCCGGCTGCACGGTATTCAACGGCTGGCGCCGCGAGCGATCGTCGCCACGCGCATGCGCCAGCGCCATACGCAGCGAATACGGCTCAAGGCGCGCGTCCCAACGGCCGAGCGCCAGCTCGGCGCTCGCCTCCAGTCCAAAGATGCGTGCGCGGGTGCGATTGACCGACTGAAACACCGTCGCGCCGTTGGCGTTGCTGCGCAGGTTGACGCGACTCTCGATCAAGTTGTCGTAGCGATTGTGGAATGCCGCCATGCGCCAGTCGATGGCCTCGCTCGACCCCGACCAGCCCAACTCCACACCGCGCGAACGCTCCGGTTTGAGATCGGGATTGGGTAGCACCACGTAATTGAATGTCGGCAACACCAGCGCAATGTTGACATCCGAGAACGGCGGCGCGCGAAAGCCTTCGGCGAGCATTGCGTACAGGCTTTGCCGATCCGATAGATCGAAGCGCAAGCCGAGTTTCGGCGTCAACCGCTGGTCGCTGCTGGCGACCACACTGCGCCCGGGATTGTCCTCGACGAACAGCGCATCGGCGGTCGGATCGACGGCAAAACGATCGAAACGCAAACCTGGCAGCAGCACCCAATTCGATTCCCAAAGCGGGAATTCGGCGGCCGCAAAAGCGCCGACGCTGCGCAATCGCGAATTCGGGAAATCGCGCACCGGCAGACGTTCGCCGAGGATCACGTTGGTCGCCGCACCGGTGCTGAGGTTTATCTCGCGGCCATCGCGCTGTTCCTTGATGCGAGTGCGAAAGGCCTCGATGCCGAACACCCATTGCTGCGTCTGCCCGCCCCACTGCGTTTGCTTGTGCGCTACTGCCTCGACGCCTTGCTGCCACTGCTCAAGATCGAACCGGCGCTCGCGCAACGTCGGAAAGCGTACGGCAGGCGGAGCGGCGCGGCGTTGCTGCAAGGTGTTTTGCTCTGCTTGCGAGCCTTGCCAGAAACCAAGCAAACGCAGCTCATCGAGCTGCCACAGACCATCCAACGTCAGTTCCGCCGACGCCCGCTCGCGGCGTTCGGCGTCGTCGGCAAGCAAGCGCTCGGTGGTCGCGAATTGACCGGGACCATTCACCAGCGTGCGCACATCGGTATCGACGTTGGCCTCGAAGCGTTCGAACGCGAACTTGAGCCGCGCCGACTCGCCATCGATCGTCCATTTGCCGATGCTCGTGCTGCGATCGCTGTCGACCGGATTGCTGTCCGGCGCTGCGAGCGGTCGATTGTCGAGTTCGTGCCCGCGACGCTCCGCGTGTCCCAACAGCACGCCATGCGTTGCGCCCTGCAGCGCTGCGATCACACTGGCACGCCGGCTGCGGTCGCGAGTCGCGAGCGACATCCGCGCGCGCCCGCCGCTGCCCTTCCCAGCGGTGAGATCGCCAGGGTCGCGCGTCGCAATACTGACGATGCCACCGAGCGCGTCGGAACCGTAAAGCGCCGACGCCGGCCCGCGCAGGATCTCCACGGTTTCCAACAGCTCCGGATCGAGCTGATCGCGACCGGCGTTGGAGAAACTGCCCACCGCAAAGCCATCCGACAGCGGCACGCCATCGATGCGCAGCGCCACCCGGTTGCCCTGCACGCCGCGAATGTTGAACCCATCCAGCCCAAAGCGCGTAGCGTCCGCCGTGACATGCACGCCCGGCTCGTAGCGCACCAGATCGCGAATGTCCTGCGCCTGCAGCCGATCCACGGTTCGACGGTCGAGCACCGAGAAGCTGCCGATCGCCTCAGCGGTGGGCTGCGGCCGGCGGCTCGCGACCACCACCAGACCATCCAGCCACCGCGCCGCCGCCGTTTCGCCAGCGGCCTCAGAGCGCGCAGACGCTGGGATCAGCAGTAAAGCAATGGCGAGCGCGAGTCGGGTTCGAGTCATTGGCGAGTCCACGAAGTGGTATGACCCATTCTCGACATCGCCCCGTGCGAAACGGATTGATCCCAATCAAGGACCAGAGGCGTCGGCACACTGCGATGGCACCTGCTTGACGCAAGTCAAGATGCGCGGGCGAGTTGCGTGGAAAGCCGACCCGCGATTCGCTTCGAATCAAATACCGAGAAGTGGGATGAGGAGTCGTGTGTGACGGACTCAACCCCGCTGCGTAATTGCAGTGAGCTTCGCTTTAGGCGCATGGTGCATGATCTCGGTCGAGCTGACGGCGCCTGCCTCCGCGGTCGTCTCAACTCAAGCCTCAAGCCGTTTCGAGGTCGTCGCATGCCCCCAATGCCATCGTTGGTCGCCAGCTTCCTCGCGTGCAAACGCGTCGCCGTCGCAGGTGTGTCGCGAACGGGAAACGCTCCTGCGAATGCCATCTATCGACGGCTGGCCGAGACCGGGCACGAGGTTTTCGCGATCAATCCGAATTCCACGCAACTTGAGGGCAAGCCCTGTTACGCGAACCTCGCCTCTATCCCGGAAGCGATTGAGGCAGTGATGGTCGTCACTCATCCCGCCGCCACCATCGCGGTCGCAAGAGAAGCGCTGGACAGAAACATTCGGCACATCTGGTTCCACAGATCCTTTGGCCAGGGCAGCGTTGCGGAGGAAGCGCTGCAACTGTGCCGCGCCGGCGGAGTGGAGCCGATCGAAGGCGGGTGCCCGCTCATGTACTGTCAGCCATTTGACCCGGCACACGCATCTTCCGCTGGTGCCTGGCACTCATGCACCGCGTGCAGAGCTAGTGTGATCCCGGCAGTGCGGCCTAACGCTTCGCGAGCTGGCTCGCTATGGCGACCGCCGGTTGGCCGCTCCAGGCCGCGGTCGCGATGGTTGACAGATCGCTCGCGATGCTTCGCTGGCCTCGCGATGTTTGGTTGATTTGAGGTATTTCACAAAGCCGCCGATGGGCGGCTTTTTCTTTTCAAGCTTGGCCAATGAAGCTTCGTTACGCGCGATTGACGCCATGTATTGGTACTCGAGGAAGCCTCGAAGGCATGATTGAACTGCAGGTCGGTGTTATATTTGTCGTTAGTAGTATTCTGGGGTTCTCATTGGTGAAAGTTAGTGGCTTCGTCCATCAGTGGTACAGCTTTCTCTAGACATCCACCTCGCCTAGCCTTCACGTCGGCGATATTAGTTCATATCTTGGGACTAGAATGTACCTCTACAAATATAGATCGTTAGCTGGCAATAACATTGACTGGGTTGCTGAAACCATCTCCAAGAGCACATTGAGATTTGGCAGTGTCCTAGAATTCAATGACCCATTCGACTCGGCCCCAATCTATGACCTGAAAGGGGGTGAAACGGAGGTCCGAAAGTACTTCATGCAAATGTTCTCTCAGCGTTCACCGGGAATGGGCCGGGCCGAACGACGGCGAATAGCCAAACTTGCAGCGAATCCATTGAAGCGGCAGGCTTTGCTGGTCGATCTCGACAAAGGAATGAGAAGTGAGGTAGCAAAGCTCGCGGTATACTGCCTTTCCGAAGTTCGAGATAACATACTAATGTGGGCGCACTACGCTGATTCGCATAAAGGAGTCTGCCTTAGGTTCAAAGCCTCGTCATCCACGCCATTCTTCGGAAGAGCTCAGCAAGTTAATTATCAGATCGACAGACCTAAAGTCGATCCAATTCACAATTCGAGAGACGATCAAACGCGCAACGCTCTCCTTACCAAGGCAGACTACTGGAGTTATGAAAAAGAATGGCGCATTGTGGACTACTTGAATCCTCCAGGCGTTGTGGCCTTTCCGGAGCCATTGTTAGATGGGATAATACTCGGGGCGCGAATTGATACCGCCGCGGAGAGGCAACTTCGTTCCGAAATCGCTGCACGCACCCATGCAATGGAGATATTCCGCGCATCGCTAGATAGTTCGTCATTCTGGTTGAATATCGTGGCCGCGCCCTGAATTTGCGAGGCTCATCTGGATTTGAACGAAAGCCGCCAAGCCGCGTGGGAGCGCGGCCCTCTTCAGGGCGCACTTCGCGCTCCGGTAGGGGCGCCGGTCTCGGCTTAGCCTTCGCTTGACCCAAGTCAAGGCGCTCCACCGCCGCAACCGTCGAGGATGGCCGCGCCATCCGTTCGTTTGTCGATCTGGGGAGTCGAGCCATGTTGCGATTGTCGTTGTTGAGTTTGCTGTTGAGCGTTTGCGCTGCCGCTGGCGCCGAGGATTTGTCTCAGGAGCGTCTTCCCAAACAAGGCTTGGATGTCGGCAAGGCGGCGTACCTGGCCAACTGCGCAGCCTGCCATGGGCCGGAGGGCGCGGGATTGCCGGGGGCGTTTCCGCCGCTGGCGGGCGCGGATTTCTTGAACGCAGACACACAGCGTGCGATCGATATTGTGCTTGCTGGAAAGCAAGGCCCGATCGAGGTCAATGGCCAGAAGTTCGATGCAGTCATGCCGGGGCAAAGCCATATCACCGATGCCGATATCGCGGCGATCTTGACCTACGTAACGCACAGTTGGGGCAACACGCCGGTGATGGTGGCGGCCAAGGATGTGGCGGCGGCGCGCGAGCGTGGCGGCGTGTCCAAGGACCTGGCGCAGGGCGAACGCCATCCGGGTACCAGGGAAGGCGTGATGAAGTACCAGGGCACGCCATCGGCGATCCCAACAACAGGCGTTGAAATGGTGCAAAACCCAGATGCGCCAGCGCTATCGAAAGCTGAGTTCGAGCGCTCCACGCAAATCTTTTTCGAGCGCTGCGCCGGTTGCCATGGTGTGCTGCGCAAGGGCGCTACGGGCAAGCCGCTGACGCCGGATCTGACGCGCGCCAAGGGCACCGCATACCTGGAAGCGCTGATCAATTTCGGATCCCCTGCGGGCATGCCGAATTGGGGAACCTCGGGCGAGTTGACCAAGGAAGAGGTCAACATGATGGCGCGCTTTCTGCAGCACGATCCGCCGAATCCGCCGGAATTCGGCATGCCGGAAATGAAGGCGACCTGGAAGGTGATGGTGCCGGTGTCCGACCGGCCGACGGCGCCGATGCACGATCGCAATATCGCCAACTTCTTCTCGGTGACCTTGCGCGACGCCGGTAAGGTGGCGCTGATCGATGGCGACCGCAAAGATATCGTCGCGGTGTTGCCCACCGGTTACGCGGTGCACATCTCGCGCATGTCCGATTCGGGCCGCTATGTGTACACGATCGGCCGCGATGCGAAGATCGATCTGATCGACTTGTGGATGAATCCGCCGCAAATCGTCGCTGAGATCAAAGTAGGTCTGGAGGCGCGCTCGGTCGAGACCAGCAAGTACCAAGGTTATGAGGACAAGTACGCGATCGCCGGCAGTTACTGGCCGCCGCAGTACGTGATCATGGATGGCCCGACGCTGGAGCCGCTGAAGATCGTCTCCACGCGCGGCATGACTGTCGATACGCAGGAGTATCACCCCGAGCCGCGCGTGGCGGCGATTGTGGCCAGCCACGAGCACCCGGAGTTCATCGTCAACGTCAAAGAAACCGGGCGCATCCTGCTGGTGAACTACGCCGATATCGAGAACCTGCAAGTCACCACGCTCAACGCCGCGCGCTTCCTGCACGACGGCGGTTGGGATTCCACGCACCGCTACTTCCTCACTGCGGCCAATCAGTCGAACAAGATCGCGGTGGTCGATTCCAAAGAACGCAAGATGGTGAATCTGGTCGATGCCGACAAGATTCCGCATCCTGGGCGCGGCGCGAATTTCGAACACCCGACGTTCGGGCCGGTGTGGGTCACCAGCGCGCTCGGCAACGAGAAGATCACGTTGATCGGCACCGACCCCGATCATCATCCGCAGCAGGCGTGGAAAGTGGTGCAGGTACTCACCGGGCAGGGCGGCGGGTCGTTATTCGTCAAGACGCATCCCACCTCGAAACACTTGTATGTCGACACGCCGCTCAATCCCGATCCGAAGATCAGCCAGACCGTGGCTGTGTTCGACACCAGCGATCTCGCCAAGGGTTTCAAGGTGCTGCCGATTGCCGAGTGGGCAAAACTCGGCCCGGGGCCGAAGCGCGTCGTGCAACCGGAGTTCAATCAGGCCGGCGATGAAGTCTGGTTCTCGGTGTGGAGCGGCGCCAAGGAAGAGAGCGCCATCGTCATCGTCGACGATCGCAGCCTGCGTTTGAAGAAGGTCATCAAGGGCCCGGAGATCGTCACGCCGACTGGCAAGTTCAATGTGCACAACACCGTGGAGGATGTGTACTGAGCGACGAGACTTCGGCTTAGAGCGAGTCCGCTTCGACGAACGCCAGCGGCACATGCTGGAGGACGAACGCTTCGGCTGATGTGCAGAATCGGGCCGGCCTGATCGCGGCCCGGAGGCGCAAGCGAAAGCGAGTCCGTTTGCGCTCATGCAAAAAAATGGGGGCGGCTTTTGGGCCGCCCCGAGTTCATCAATGCGGCGCCGTTAACCGGCGCCTTGAATCGTCTTACTTGGCTTTCTTGGCAGCCGGTTTCTTGGCTGGTGCTGCGGCCTTCTTGGCTGGCGCAGCGGCTTTCTTCGCTGGCGCAGCTTTAGCAGCTGGCTTCTTGGCGGGCGCGGCGGCTTTCTTCGCTGGCGCAGCAGCCTTGGCTGCCGGCTTCTTGGCAGGCGCAGCGGCTTTCTTCGCTGGCGCAGCCTTCGCCGCCGGCTTTTTAGCAGCCGGTTTTGCTGCGGGCTTAGCGGCCGCTTTCTTGGCCGGTGCAGCCTTCTTCGCCGGCGCAGCTTTCGCTGCCGGAGCCTTCTTCGCTGCCGGTTTGGCAGCAGCCTTCTTCGCGGCCGGTTTCTTGGCCGGCGCTTCGGCCGGTGCTGCGGGTGCTACGGTTTCTGTTTTCATGATGGCACTCCCCTTCGAGGATGACGATTTGGTTTTGACGCCCGATAGGCGTTTTTGAATCGCGTCTCCCAATTCCGTGGGGGATCGCACCGTCGTCACTCCGGCGCGCTCCAGCGCTTCAAATTTGGCTGCGGCCGTGCCCTTGCCGCCGGCGATGATGGCGCCAGCGTGACCCATGCGTTTACCTGCCGGCGCAGCAACGCCGGCGATGTAAGCGACCACAGGTTTGGTCACGTATTCCGCAATAAACTCTGCGGCTTCTTCTTCTGCATTGCCGCCGATCTCGCCGACCATGATGATGCCTTCGGTCTGCGGATCGTCTTGGTAAAGCCGTAAGCAATCGACGAAGTTCATGCCGTGAATCGGATCGCCACCGATGCCGATACAGGTGCTTTGTCCCAAGCCCACTTTCGTCGTTTGATACACGGCTTCATAGGTCAACGTGCCGCTGCGGGACACGATGCCGATCTTGCCGGGTTTGTGGATGAAGCCCGGCATGATTCCAATCTTGCATTCGCCCGGCGTGATAATGCCGGGGCAATTCGGGCCGATCAGGTACGTGCCCGGATAGTAGGTTGTGAGCACGTGCTTGACACGCAGCATATCGAGCACCGGAATGCCTTCGGTGATCGCCACGATCACTTTGATGCCGGCGTCCGCGGCCTCCAGAATCGCGTCAGCCGCGAACGGCGGCGGCACGAAAATCATGCTCGCTTCGGCGCCGGTTTCTTCCACCGCGTCTTGCACCGTGTTGAACACTGGCAGACCGATGTGATCCTTGCCAGCCTTGCCCGGCGTGACGCCTCCGACCAGTTTGGTGCCGTAGTCGAGCGCCTGCTCGGAATGGAACGTGCCCTGCGTGCCGGTGAAGCCTTGGCAAATCACTCGGGTCTTTTTGTTGACCAATACCGCCATGGGAATGCTGTCCTTCTTTTAGGCTTTGGCGGCAGCGGCGACGGCTTTTTGCGCGCCGTCGGCCAGATCGCTCGCCGGAATGATGGAGAGATTGCCGCCCTTCAACATCTCGCGGCCCTTCTCGACATTGGTGCCCTCAAGACGCACCACCACGGGGATGCTGATCCCCACCTCCTTGACCGCAGCGATGATGCCTTCGGCAATCAAATCGCAGCGCACGATGCCGCCGAAGATGTTGACCAGAATCGCCTTGACCTTCTCGTTGCCGAGAATCAGCTTGAACGCTTCGGTGACACGCTCGGTCGTCGCGCCGCCGCCGACGTCCAGGAAGTTCGCCGGCTCGCCGCCGTACAACTTGATGACGTCCATCGTCGCCATCGCCAGACCCGCGCCATTGACCATGCACGCGATGTTGCCGTCGAGCGCGACGTAGTTGAGATCGTTCTTCGCCGCTTGCGCTTCCAGCGGATCGTCCTGCGACACATCGCGCATCGCCGCCAGCTTCTCGTGGCGGAACAGCGCGTTGTCGTCGGCGTTCAATTTGCCATCGAGCGCCATCAGATCGCCAGCGCCATTGATCACCAGCGGGTTCAGTTCGATGAGACTCATGTCGAGCTGCGTGAACAGCTGGAACATGGCCAACATGATCTTCGCGAGCTGCGCCGTTTGCTTGGCGCCGAGGCCCATCGCGAAACCGAGCTTGCGGCACTCATAAGCCTGCAAGCCCTGCATGAAGTTCACTTCGACGGTGAAAATCTTCTCAGGGTGTTCGCGCGCCACTTGCTCGATATCGACACCGCCCATGGGCGATGCGATGAAAGTCACCGCGCGTGCGGTGCGATCGACGAGCATGCTCAGGTACAGCTCTTTGGAGATTTCGGTGGCTTCGGTCACGAGTACCTGATTCACCGGCATCGCGCGACCCGCGCTTTGATACGTGATCATGCGCGTGCCGAGCATCTTGCTGGCGGCATCGCGCACTTGCGTCAGGGACTTTACGAGCTTGACGCCACCGGCTTTGCCGCGACCTCCCGCATGAATCTGCGCTTTGACCACCCACTGATCGCCACCGATTTGACGCGCTGCTTCAACTGCGGCGTCGACTGTGTTCGCGACGATGCCTTGCGGCACCGGAATTCCAAACTGTGCGAACAAGTCCTTCGCCTGATACTCGTGAAAGTTCATCCGTTCTCCTGCGCTGTTTCTTGCGTCGATCTCAAGCGTTGAGATCGCTCTGGCAAATTGGCGCGTATTGTGATGAAAGCAGTACGCAAAAGCCAAGAGGTATTTGCAATAAAAGTGCGGAGCGAGTCAGGTTGTTTGCGCTTCTCGGTTGTTCGTTGTCAGTTTTCGCAACGCGCGCTCTTGCTCCGACGATTGAGAACTCGATGCAGAAGATTTTTCGCATCGCGAAAATCGCCTGCGCTGTTCCAACAACCAACACCCAAAACTCGCATTGATCGCGCACCGCGCGATCAGTACGAGAGCTTGCGCGCCTTGCCCCAGAACACGCGATACGAGAACACGGTGTACGCGACGATGGCGGGCAGCGTGATCGCAGTGCCGATCAGAATGATGGTCAGCGCTTCGCCGGAACTGGCCGCGTCGATATAGGTGATGCGATCGATGACCAGATACGGATAAAGACTGTAGGCCAGGCCGAGGAACGCGAACACGAACACGCCGAGCGCGCACACGAAAGGTGCCCACGCCCAGCGCTGCAGACCGCGGTCGTTATCGTTCGCCGCATCGCTCGCGAGGCGACGCAAAAAGATGTGCGCGAAGACGAACAGCAACAAGGTCATCAGCGGAATCGGCATCAACGCAATCAACTCGGGCATCGAAAACCACTTGTCGAAAATGCTGGGAGATGCCAGCGGCGTGGCGATCGACACAGCGAGCACGCCGAGCGCGGTAAGCCACAGACTGCCGCGCGCCCAGCCGATCGCCCTACGCTGCAGCAGGCCTTCGGTTTTCATGATCAGAAAGCTCGCGCCGAGCAGCGCGTAGCCGGCAGTGAGGCACGGCGCAATCAGCATCGCGAACAGATACGCGATCAGCGATTGCTCGAAGCCGACGATGTAATGGCCGAGCATGAAGCCCTGCGCAAGCGAGGCGCCGAGCGATCCTGCGTAGAACGCCCGATCCCAGACGAACTTGCGCTCGGGTTGCACCTTGGCGCGGAGTTCGAAGGCGACACCGCGCAGCATGAGCGCGATCAGCATCAGCGTCACAGGCAGGTAGAGCGCGCCGAGGATGACGCCGTGCGCGATCGGAAAGGCGACCAGCAACAAACCCACGCCGAGCACCAGCCAGGTTTCGTTCGCATCCCAGAACGGGCCGATCGCGGCGATCATCGTGTCTTTGTGCTCAACGCTCGCGCGGCGCAGCAGCACGCCAACGCCCAAGTCGTAGCCATCGAGTACGACGTAGGCAAGCATCGCGATGGACATTAGCGCAAGGAAGATCAGGGGCAGGTCCATTGGGGTTCTTGGATGTTAGTTGTTGGTTGTTGGTTGTTGGTTGTTGGTTGTTGGTTGTTGGTTGTTGGTGGTTGGTTGGTGGTTGGTGGTTGGTGGTTGGTTGTTGGTGGTTGGTTGGTGGTTGGTGGTTGGTGTTGGTGTTGGTGGTGGCTGTTGGTTGCTGGTTGTGGAGGCTGACAGCGACTAGGCCGGAACGCCGACAACGTCCCTGCTCCGCGTGTCGCGTTCACCCTGCCCCGCTTTGCTCGCGAGCAAAAACACCACGCGCACGAATGCGACCAGCAGCGCGGCGTACACGATGAGGTACAACGCGAGACTCAACCCGATCATCGGCGCGGGCACGGCGGAGGCGGCATCGGCCGTGCGCAGCACGCCGTACACCAGGTACGGCTGGCGACCGATCTCGGTGACGTACCAACCCGCGAGTGTGGCGACCCAGCCGGAGAAGGTCATCGCAACCATCGCGCGCAGCGTCCAGCGCGGCAACGGTTCGCCCTCGTTGCGCCTGCGCCGCATCAGCCACCACGCGCTCCAACTGATGAGCAGCATCAAAACGCCGATGCCGACCATCAGACGAAATCCGTAGAACAGCGGTGCGACGGGTGGATGTTCGCCGATGAAGCTGTTCAGGCCTTTGATTTCGCCGTCGAGCGAATGGGTCAATATCAAACTTGCAAGGTAGGGGATTTCGATCTCCGCATGATTGGTGCGCTCAGTCTCATCGGGGATCGCGAACAAGCGCAGAGCGGCGCCGCGCTCGTCCTCCCAAATACCCTCCATGGCCGCGATCTTCGCTGGCTGATGCTCAAGGGTATTGAGGCCATGCATATCGCCAGCGAGTATTTGCAATGGGATGAGCAGCGCGCCCAGAGTCACGCCGACGCGCAGTTGCAAACGCACCTCCGCGCCGCGATCGCCCTTCAGCCAACGCCACGCCGAGACACCCGCGATCAGGAAGGCGACAGTCAAACCAGACGCGAGCAACATGTGCGTCAATCGATACGGGAACGAGGGGTTCATCACCACTGCGAACCAGTCGGTCGCATGCGCCACACCGTCACGTATTTCGAAACCCGCGGGCGTATGCATCCACGAATTCAACGCCAGAATCCAGAAGGCCGAGAGCGTCGTACCGAACGCGACCAGGAAGGTCGCCAGATTGTGCACGCGGGGCGACACGCGATCGGCGCCGAACAACATGATCCCGAGGAAGGCCGCCTCAAGGAAGAACGCGGTGAGCACCTCGTATGCGAGCAACGGCCCGGCAATATTTCCGACGCGCTCCATGAAGCCAGGCCAGTTGGTGCCGAACTGAAAGCTCATCACGATGCCGCTGACCACACCCATCGCAAAGCTCAGCGCGAACACCTTCACCCACAGCTTGTAAGCCTGCATCCACGCTACATTTCCGGTGCGATGCAAGCGCCATTTGAAGAACAACAACACCCAGCCGAGCGCGATGGTGATCGTCGGGAACAGTATGTGGAACGATATGTTCGCAGCGAATTGAATGCGGGCGAGGAGCAGGGCTTCCATTGCGGTTCTTGGCTGTTGGTTGTTGGTTGTTGGTTGTTGGTTGTTGGTTGTTGGTTGTTGGTTGTTGGTTGTTGGTTGTTGGTTGTTGGTTATTGGTTGTTGGTTGTTGGTTGTTGGTTGGCGGTTGGCGGTTGGCGGTTGGGGTCGCTTTTGCTTTGCGGCGCGATTCATTGCGCCCGCAGACTAAGGACCAGCAACCCTCACGCCTTCCGCCCAACCACCTTGTCCTTGATCTCCAGCAATCGCACCACCGCGCCGCCCATCTTCAGTAGCTGCTGCAAAGTCGCTGGCGATAACTTGCGCACATCGGCGAACCAGGTCGTCAACAAATCGATCAGGTCGTGCATCTGCCGCATGCGCGCTTGCGCGTGTTGCTCCTCGGCGCTGATTGGCGTGGCCAGGATTGCGTCGCGCAGCGTGGTCAATGTCGGTTCGACCTCGCGGCGCAAACGTTCGTCCGCCAGGGTCATAAAGATTTGCCAGACATCCTCGGGCGCGCTGAAATACTCGCGACGATCGCCCGGCAGGTGCGAGAGTCGAACCAGACGCCAGGACTCCAGTTCCTTCAATCCCATCGATACATTGGAACGCGACATGCCCAGCTTCTCGACCAGATCGTCGGCGTTGAGCGGCCGATCGGCGACAAACAACATCGCGTAGATTTGGCCTACCGTGCGGTTGATTCCCCAGCGCGATCCCATTTCGCCGAAGTGCAGCACGAAGGATTGAATCAGCGGTGGAAGTTCCATAGTTGCCAGATTTCAGAAGTTTCTGAAATGCCAGTATGTCCAAGATGATGTGATGCTTTGCTGAAGAATGGAGGAGATCGGCATGCGAATCGAGCGATTGACGGCAGAGCGGGCCGAGCAGATGTCGGCGCTACTGGACGTGTTTGCGGACGCATTCGAAGATCCAGAACACTACTCGTCGGCGCGCCCGGACCGCGCTTATCTCGCGAAACTGATGACCCGCAGCGAGTTCATCGCGCTCGTCGCAACCGAAGGCGACCAGACGATCGGCGGCCTGTGCGCTTACGAGCTGATGAAGTTCGAACAGGCCCGCAGCGAGATTTACATCTACGATCTTGCGGTGGCAGAAAGCCATCGCCGTCGCGGCATCGCCACCGCGCTTATCGAAGAGCTGCAGCGCATTGCCGCCGCCAGCGGCGCCTTCGTGATCTACGTGCAAGCGGACTACGGCGACGAACCGGCGATCGCGCTCTATACGAAACTCGGCGTTCGCGAGGATGTGATGCACTTCGACATCCCAGTTGCCATGCAGTGAACGACCGGGTGACTTTTGTCACCCGGATTGGATGCGCTTTCGCACTTCGACGCTCGCACCGCGTTCTCGATGATGGACACACCATCCAGAGAAGGAGGAAGTAGCGATGAACAAGCGTAGTGCAACGGGTGTGGCGATCGGCTGGCTGCTGGCGTCGACAGCGATCGGCGCTCCGCTGACAGTAGAAGTACACGGCAAATTGAAACCCGACAGCGTCGTGCGCGTGGCGGCCTACGGCAGCGCCGAGCAGTGGCTCGAAGACCCAAGTGGCGCGAACGATCGACGTGTCGGCGCCGACGCCGTTCAGAAGCGCGCGCAAGCGGTCGACATTGCCGATCTGGCGCCCGGCGCCTACGCGATCGCGGTGTACGTGGATGAGAACGGAAACGGCGAACTCGACCGCGGCTTGTTCGGCATCCCGAGCGAACCCTACGGCTTCTCGCGAGGCGGCGGCAGCTTCGGACCACCGGCGTTCGCCGATGCCTTGGTTGAAGTGCCGGCCTCCGGCGCGACCATTCGTGTCGATCTGGAGTAGGGCCATGGATGCTTATCGATGGCTTGTTTACATCCATATCGCCTCGGGCGCGATTGCGTTAGCGACGTTCTGGACCGCGGCGATCGCGCGCAAGGGTAGCCCGCTGCACAAAGCGGTGGGCAAGATCTATCTGCTGGCGATGCTCGGGATCTTGCTGACGTCGCTGCCGATGGCAGCGGTGTTCCTGGCCAAAGGCCGCACGGTATTCGGCGTGTTCTTTGCGTACCTCGTGGTAATCACCGGCACCGCCGTCTGGCTCAGTTGGCGCGCCATCCAGATGAAGCGCGACCGCGCTTCGTACTTCGATACGCGTTACGCGTCAGTGGCCTGGTTCAACATCGTCTCCGGCCTGATCGTGTTCGCCATTGGCCTTGGCGTAAAGAACCCGCTGCTGATGGGCTTTTGCTGGCTCGGCGTCCTGACCGGCACCGGCATGCTGCGCAAGCGCAAGAACGTGCCGAATGCCGCCAACTGGTGGCTGATCGAACACTACGGGGCAATGCTCGGCAATGGTGTCGCTACCCATGTGGCATTCATCGGCGTCGGCATGCGCAGCGTCTTTGGCGGGCTCGATCCGATGTGGCAGTTATTCCCTTGGTTTGCGCCCATCCTTGTGGCCGTCGTTGCCGGCGTGTACCTCGACAGGCGCTATGGCAATAAGTCAGCTGCGCGTGCGAAACCCGTGTTAACCCCAGCTGCCTGACTGGCGGCGACTGCAACCGGATGGTGCAAGACGCGGTAGCCTCTTGGATTCATTCGCCAAGAGGCTCCGCCATGTTCGAATTCTCCCAGCGCGGCAACGACGTCCGCGACCGTTTGATCGCATTCCTGAAGGAGGTGGTCGAACCGGGCGAACGCAGCTATGTGGAACATGTCGCACAGCCCGGCAAGCGCTGGACGATTCCGCCAGTGATGGAGGAGATGAAGGCCAAAGCCAAGGCCGCCGGTTTGTGGAATTTGTTCTTGCCCGACGCGCGCCACGGCGCGGGCCTGTCGAACCTGGATTACGCGCGCATGGCCGAGTTGATGGGCCGCTCGCTGATCGCCTCAGAAGTGTTCAACTGCTCCGCGCCCGACACCGGCAACATGGAGGTTCTGCACCTTTACGGCAATGAGCTGCAGAAGCGTCAGTGGCTCGATCCGCTGCTCGCGGGCGAGATTCGCTCGGCGTTCGCGATGACCGAACCGGAGGTCGCTTCCTCCGATGCCACCAACATCCGCTGTCGCATCCTGCGCGAGGGCGACCAGTACCGCATCAGCGGCAAGAAATGGTGGACCACGGGCGCCATGGACCCGCGCTGCGCCTTCTTCATCGTCATGGGCGAAACCGATCCGGATGCCAAGCCGTATTCGCGCCAATCGATGGTGATCGTGCCGCGCGACGCGCCGGGCGTGCGCATCGTCCGTCCGCTCACGGTATTTGGTTACGACGACGCGCCGCACGGCCATGCCGAGGTGCATTTCGAAGACGTGCGCGTGCCGCTGAGTCACTTGATTTTCGGCGAGGGCAAAGGTTTCGAAATCGCACAAGGCCGACTGGGCCCGGGCAGAGTGCATCACTGCATGCGACTGATCGGACTTGCCGAGCGCGCCTTAGAGGCGATGGTGGAGCGCGCTACGTCGCGCATCGTTTTCGGTCAGCCGATCGCGCGCCACGGCATGGCGCAAGAAGCCATCGCGCTGTCGCGCTGCGAGATCGAGCAAGCGCGACTGTTGACGCTGGCGACCGCCTGGGCGCTCGACAAGTACGGTACGCGCGGCGCGCGCGATCGGGTTGCGCAAATCAAGATCGTGGTGCCACGCATGGCTTGCGCGGTGATCGATCGCGCCATGCAGATCCACGGCGGCGCGGGATTGTCGGACGATTATTTCCTGGCCCACGCCTACGCCGGCGCGCGCTCGCTGCGGCTCGCGGACGGGCCCGATGAAGTGCACATCATGACGCTGGCGCGCATGGAGGCGGAACGCAGTTAGCAGCGACTATTGCGATCAGGCCTGGGAACGCCGGCGTCCCCGCCGGCATCAGCGGTATGCCGACGAGGACGTCGGCGCTCCCACGGCGCGGCTATCGGTACTCTAACACGATGTTGAGAAACGCACTTCCTGTGCGTTTCTCAAGTCGCGAGTCCGGCGCATGTCCGGACTCGCTCTCCATTGATCAAACACTTACGTGCTTGATCAATGTGCGAACCATCCATAGTTCGCGCTAGCAGGCTGTTTCTCAACAGCCTGCTAACGCCGCAAAAACTCCTGCAGCTTCAGGATGATCGTGTCTTTGGCATCTTCAAGCACGTAGTGACCGGCGTCGGCGAAGCCGATCGCTTCAGCACGCGGGAAGCGGCGGCAGAATTCGTTGAAGTAGTCGCGATCGAACACGAAATCCTTGAGGCCCCAGAGAATCATCACCGGCTTGTCGGCCAGCGTGTGTAGTTTTTCGCCGGTCTCGACGATCGTGTTCCACGCCGGATCGTTGGCATCGAGCGGAATGTCCTGCACGAAGCGCAGCACGGCTCGACGCGCCAGCGGCGTGTCGTAAGGTGCCAGGTATCCCGTCTTCACTGCCGGATCGAGTTTGCGCGTGCTGCCGATGATCGCGGTGCCAACGGCAAATGCGTTCAAGCGCTCGACGAGGAAGGCGCCGATGCGCGAGCCGCGCACGAACTTGAGCACATTAGGCAGGGACTTGCCGGCGAGCATCGGGAACGCGGCTGTGTTGAGAACCACGAGGCGCTTGACGCGATGCGGATTGCGCACCGCCCACGCGCAACCGATCGCGCCGCCCCAATCGTGCACAATCAAGGTCACCGGTTCCTCCGGCACCATCTTGTCGATAAAGGCCGTCAGATCGGCCACACGCGAATCGAGCGTGTAGCGATAGCGCGTCTCGTCCGGGCGGTCGGACAGGCCCATGCCCATATGGTCGAGCGCCAGGCAGCGATGCGTGGGCTTGAGCGCCGCGATCACGTCGCGATAAAGCCAGCACCAGCTCGGATTACCATGCACCATCACAACCGGCTCGCCGCTGCCCTCGTCGAGGTAATGCTGCGAGAGGCCATCGCGCGTGAAAAACTTCGGCGTGAAACCCAACGATTCGAGGGCGGCAATGGCAGCGGGCGAATGCGGCACGGCTAGGCCTGACAAGCAATAACGGAGCGCGGACGATAGCGACTGTTCGCTTTCGGATGTTAAGTTCTGGCTCGGCGTTTGCCATCCTATGAAAATCAATAGTTTAGATTCCGCAGATCGCTGGCGCGCAGCTTGCATACGGGCAGTGACGCTCGTTCTCGGACCCGCTCATGCACCTGACGCAACTGCTCAACACGGCCTTGCAATCGTTGTTGCGTGTGCCGCGCTTTGCGCTGACGGTGCTGGCGACACTGGCGCTCGGCATCGCCGCGCTGACCACGGTGGCCGCGCTTGCGTATGCGGTGCTAAAGGCGCCGCTGCCACTGCCGGAAGGCGAACGGATCGTGTCGATCACGCGTCTGGGTTGGACGCAGGCAAGCGTGAGCCTGCCCGATACCATCGAGCTTCGTCCGCGGCTGAGCGAATTCGCCGCGCTGTCTACGGTCGATGTGGATTTCGCGCTCGATTGGGTGACGCCCGACGGCCCGATACGATTGCGCGGCAGCCTGGTCGAAGCCGACTTCTTCGAGGTGTTGCAAGTCGCTCCGTTGCTCGGACGGCTGACACGCGCCAGCGATGATGTCGCTGGGGCAGCGCCGGTGGCGGTGCTCCGTGAATCGTTCTGGCGGCGCGCCTTCGAAGCCGATCCGAGCGCGATCGGACGTACGCTCACCGTCTCGGGCGTCGCTGCGGAAATTGTCGGCGTTGTTCCCGACAGCGCCGATTTGTTCGAAGCCGGGATCGATATCTACGCACCGTTCCCGCCATTCGCGCCGTGGGCGCTGAGCTCGCCGGGCTCGAATACCTTCGAAATGATCGGTCGCGTGCGCGAGGGCACCTCGGTGGCTGCTGCACGCGCACAGCTTCAAGCCGTGAGCGCCGATTACGCCAATTCCAAGGGCAACAAGAAGAATCTCGATGCCACCGCATTCATCGAATTGCTGACGGCCCCCGTGCGCCCGGCGCTGCGGGTGCTGCTGGTCGCGGTCGGCCTGATGTTGCTGCTGGTGCTCGCCAATGTCCTGGCCTTGCTGCGCGTACGCACCAGCCGCCGCGAGGCCGAATGGAGCACGCGCGCCGCGCTCGGCGCGTCGATGAGCGCCTTGCGCGCGCAGTTGCTGGCCGAATGCTGCCTGTTGTCGTTGGGCGCTGCGGCGGTCGGCGCCTTAGCGGCGGTGGCGCTGTTTTCTGGGCTACAGGCAGCGTTGGGTGTCGCCATACCGCGCCTCGCGAACGCCGCGTTTCCGCTTTGGTTGATCGGCGCGCTGCCGGTGCTCGCGCTGAGCATCGGCGTGGCCATCAGCACCCTGTCGTTACAGCAGACCGGGAGCTCGCGCAGCGGCGTGTCCGGCAGCCGCAAACACGTCCGGGGGCTGCGCGCCATGATGGTCGCTGAGGTGGCTTTTGCCGGCGCGCTACTCGGCGCGGCGCTGCTGCTGGCGCAGAGCTTTGTGGCGCTCTCCAACATACCGCTGGGATTCAATCCGTCCCAGGTGATCGGCGCCAATGTCGTGTTGCCGGAGGGCGAGTACTCGGAGAAGGATCCGCAGTCAGCCGCGTTCGCGGCAATGGTCGAGACCTTGCAACACAGCCCCGGCATCGAACACGCCGCGCTGGTGGTCGGTCCGCCGCTGGTTCCAGATGGCATCAGCCACTCGCTGATGTTCGACGGCGGCAGGTCAGGCTCGGCGCGCTTTCGTCCGATCATCGGCGATTACTTCGCGGCGCTGGGTATAGAGGTGCGAGCAGGTGTCGGCAGCGCCGATATCGACGCGAAGGGCGAGCGCATTGCCTGGATCAATGAGTCCTTTGCGTCCGCCTTCTTCAAAGATCGCGATCCGCTTGGCGAGCGCGTGGCGATCCCGCCAGGCGAGGCAGGTCCGGAAGAGAGCCCGCAATGGATGCGCATTGTCGGCATCGTCGGCGACGTTCGCAGCGGTGGCGTGCGCGAAGACGAAGGCCCGGCGCTGTACGCGCCGTATCTGCAACGCGAGGCGAGCTGGATACGCTTCGGTACGCTGGTTGCGCGCACTCGGGGCGAGATGGCGGACTACCCGCAGGTACTGCAACGCGCGATCGCCGCCGGCGCGCCGAATGTGCCGTTAGGAGAGGTGAGCACCCTGCAAGCGCTGACCGAGCTTGCCTTCGCCCAAGATCGCTTGATGCTGCAACTGATCGCGCTGTTTGCGGGGATCGCCGTGCTGCTGGCCTTGCAGGGCGTCTTCGGCGTGGTGTCGTTCGCCATGCAGCAACGCCGCAGCGAGCTGGGCCTGCGCATGGCGCTCGGCGCGGCGCCAGCGAAAGCAACAACGCTCATGCTCGGCGAAGGGGCGCGCGCGATCGCCCTGGGCTGCCTGATCGCGCTCGGCCTTCTCTATCTGGTGCGCGATGTACTCGGCAACGTGCTGTACGGCGTCAGCGCCACCGACCCGGCCACACTCGCCGCCGCATTGACGCTCATCGCCAGCGCCGCGCTCGCAGCGATCTGGTGGCCAGCCCGCCGCGCTGCGCAGCTCGATATTGCGGCGCTGCTGTTGCGCTGAGGCGTTGCGGGCACAGTCTTAAGGTCTAGAATCGAGACGCATTTCGATAGCAATTTCGCGTGAAACGCGCAAAAATGCCGTCGAAATTAGGAAGAAGACGTGCTCATCGAATTCAGTGTTGCCAACTTCCGCTCGATCAACGAGCGTCAGACGCTCAGCATGGTTGCCGACTCGGCCGGTGAACTGCGCGCAACTAATGTCATGCCCTCGTCAGCCCCCTCGACGCCCGAATTAGTTCGATCGGCGGTGATTTATGGTGCGAATGCGGCCGGCAAGAGTAATGTGTTGGCGGCGTTTGAGTTCGTCGATGATTTCATCCTTAACTCGGCGCGCGAGTCGCAAGCGGGCGATCCGATCCGCGTCATGCCGTTTCGATTCGGCGAGAGCGGCGAAAAGCCGAGCGAGTTCGAAATTCTGTTTGTGCAAGGCGGCGTTCGCTATCAATACGGGTTCCATGTCACCAATGAGGAGGTCATTGCCGAATGGTTGGTCGCGTATCCCGGCGGTCGCCCGCAGCGTTGGTTGGACCGCCGGCGCGATCTTTACACTTTTGGTGCGCACCTCAAAGGCAGTAAGAACTCCTGGAAGACAGCGACTAGGCCGAACGCGCTATTTCTCTCGACAGCAACCCAACTGAATTCCGAGCAACTTGCGCCGTTGTTTGAGTGGTTTGGCTCGCGGTGCACAACGATATCAAGCGAACTTGCCCTGCATGACAGGCAATCGGCCGAGTTTTGCGCAAAGAGCGACATTGATCGGGAGCGTGTGGCAAGCTTTCTGCGAGTGTCTGATCTGGGAATCCAGGATGTTCAAGTTCGGCACGAAGGCCTCAGTTTCGACGCAACTGAGCTAGGTCAATTTGGAAAGGGTCTCCGAAGTCTTCTCGAGCCTCGACTGATCACTCGGTTCGCGCATCGTACTCCGTCAGGTAATCAGGTGCTGCTGGAGCTGGACGACGAATCGCGAGGGACACGCAAGCTCTTCGCGATCACCAGTCGCTGGCTTCAGGCCCTTGATCACGGACACGTCATCATCGCCGATGAGCTCGACACCAGCCTGCACCCCTTTGTCACGCGACACATCGTCCAGATGTTCCATGACCCCAAGATCAATACCAAAGGCGCACAGCTGGTTTTCACCACGCACGACACCTCGATACTCGACCCAACGCTATTCCGGCGCGACCAGATCTGGTTTGTGGAAAAAGATCAGCAGCAACAGAGCCGTCTTTATCCGTTGACCGACTTTAGTCCACGCAAAGGCGAGAACTTCGAGAAGGGCTATCTGCAGGGCCGCTACGGCGCGGTTCCCTTCTTGGGCGAGTTTCGGCTCTGATGGGTCGCTCCCGCACCGCCCGCTCACTTAAGCGACGGGGTCCGATTCGCGAGCCGTACGACTTCGTGCTGATCGTTTGCGAAGGCGAGAAGACCGAGCCCAACTACTTCAGGGCATTGGTTCGCGATTTGCGACTGAGCTCGGCGAACGTCGTCGTAACCGGCGACGGTGGCAGCGCACCGCAATCAGTTGTGGCCTATGCCATCGAGCGATTTGCGGCCAACCCCACCTACGATGCGGTCTTCTGCGTGTTCGACAAAGACGGTCATGCGAGATACGACGAGGCTCGGATCACGATTCGCGATCACCGGCTGCGGCGTTTTGAGAATGGCATGGCGGCTGGCAGCGCAAGGTTCGAAGCCATCACCTCTGTACCATGCTTCGAGTTCTGGCTGCTGCTACATGTCCGGTTTACAACGGCGCCAATGCGCAGGTGCAGCAATGTCCAGAAGGCGATGAAGTCAGAGGCGCTTTTTCAGTCCTACGAAAAAGGCGCCCAGGGGTGGTATGAGAGAACCCATGGACTTCTCGGCCAGGCGCTCACGAATGCCGATCGGGCCAACAATGCCGCCGCCGCCGCGAAAACTGACGATCCGACGACGCTGGTTCCCACACTGGTTCGTTATCTGCAGGACCTTGGAAAGTAGCGTCGCAGCGGTCGGCGAGGGCCCGTGACTACTGCCCCCATTTTTCGCCTTGCGTCGAGCCTGACCCTGCCCGACCTTACTTGCCCCGTCTTCCCAGCGCACGGCGCGAAACGCGCCGTGCGCCCTAGCAGGCCGTTGAGAAACAGCCTGCTAGCGCGAACCATGGATGGTTCGCACATTGATCAAGCACGTAAGTGTTTGATCAATGGAGAGCGAGTCCGGACATGCGCCGGACTCGCGACTTGAGAAACGCACAGGAAGTGCGTTTCTCAACATCGTGCTAGGCCTTACCACTACGGGCAAACGCCCTGATACAGACACGCCACCCACTCGGGGCGGTCGACGAAGGGATTGCGGTTGCCCTGGTAGTTGAAGATCACCTCGTTGCGCAAACGCTCGCGATCGTCGACCGGGTCTTGCTGATGCCATTGCAACAGCGTCGCCAGCAGGCCCATATAAGCCACCGACGCATTGCCGTTGCTCTGCGTGATCAAGGAGGCATTGTCGGTCAGGCGCAGATCGGGCTCGCTGGCGCCGCTGCCGCCATGCGTGCCGCCCTCGTAGCGGATGTCCATGTAGAAAATCGCGCGTGCGACGTTGCCTTTGAGCTTGTTCCATACCTGCCAGTAATTCCCGCAACGGTAGTTGCTTTGGCCTGGGCCGCCCTGGCCGAAATACGCTTGCGTGGTGAATTCTTCAGAGCCCGCCGGGCAGTTGTTGAACGGCAGATTGCCACGCGCGGCATTGTGGTTGATATCCGACAGCATCAGCATGTGCGTGTCGCTGTATGCGTAGTTGGTTGGCCCGTCGTTCGGGAAGCCCAGCGATTTGGGCCAGGTGTGCTCGCGGTTGTAGAAGTTGTTGCCGCTACCGACTTTGGCCAGCGACAGGTTCTTGTAGATGTCCAGAATTCGCGTCGCATTGAGCGGGTCCTCATCGGCGCGTTCGAGCACAAACCAGGTATCCACGCCGCCACCCGAGTACGGGATCTTGGTGTGATCGTCGATCACCGGGTGCAAGGTCGCGCGCAGATTCGCCGCGCTTGTGGCGTTGACCGATGCGTAGTAGCCGCTGCCCGTTCCGGCAACGCCGAAGGACATCGAGAAGTTCGACGCCATCGCGGTCGGCGTGCCGTCGATGTCGCGCACGTTCGCTGCCACGATGGTCAAGGTGCAGCTTTCGTTCGCGGTGAAGTCGACGCTGGGATCGATCGTATAACTCGCGCCCGAGCCGCTGACGGTGGTCGCCTTGCTCCCGCTCGCCGTGCAGACCAGCGTGTGCCACCCGCTGGTCAAAGTCACGGCTTCGGAGAAGCTGACGGCAACGTTGCCGTTGGTCGGGTGATTGCTCGCGCCAGCCGCGGGCGAGGTGCTGCTCACCGTCGGCGCAGCGTCGCTGGTCCCGGACGAATAACTACCGGTCAGGCTGACGCCCGAAACGGTGTTGTACATGCGCACCATGACGTGCCAGGTGCCCGCGCTCGGGCTGGCGAATGTGCAGGACTCGGCGTTGCCGCCGAGATACGGACGGCAGTCGTAGGCGCTGGTGGTCGGTGCGCTGCCGAAGCGCACGTACAGGTCCGCATCGCCGGTTCCGCCGCTGGTCACGAACGACAGATTCGTGGAGCCGCTGGGAACGTTCATCGTGTAGCGCCGTTCGGTGTTCGCGCTACCGCCGATGCCGGTCACGGCAACGCCGTTCTGCAGCACGGTGCCGCCGGTTGCGGCGGCGGTGGTAAAGCTCACTGTCGCGTTGCTGGTCATCGTCGCATTCGCGCTATCGCGCACGTTGGCGGCGTTGAGCGTCAGCGTGCAGGTTTCGCCTGCGGCGAAATCGGTCGCCGGATCGAGCGTGTAGCTGGCGCCGCTGCCGGACACCGTCGCTGTGCGCGCGCCGCTGGGGCAGGAGAGCGTGAACCAGCCGCTCGCCAACGTCACCGTCTCGCTGAAGGTCAGCGCAATATTGCTGCTGACGGCGACGCCGGTAGCGCCATTCGCAGGCGAGGACGACTGCAGGGATGGTGGTGTGTTGGTGCTGCCGCCGCTCAGCGTCTGGCCGCTATTGCACGCGCCAAAGGAACTGGTGGATGGTGCCGCCCACGTGAACTGGCTATAGGCCGTGCCGGTGCCGCGCAGTTGCAGCGATTGCGTCGATAGCGTCGACGACGATTCGCTGACACCGATGTTGCTGCTGGTGCGGCCCGAGGCAAGGCCATCGATGGCCGTGAACGTACCGCCGTAACTCAAGAACTGCACCACCGCATTGCTGGCGTTGATCAGCGCCACGCCATCGGGATTGCCGTTCTGGATGCCGGTGACGTTGAACGCCAGCGTGCCGTGGTTGCCGCATTGATTGGGCAGCGTGCCGGAGAGATTGACCGTGCTATAGGCGCGACCGTCGCCGCCGTTGTACAGCACCACTTTCCAACCGCTCAAACTAGTGCCGGCGTTGCCGAGGATTTCGACGCGTTCGTTCACGTCGGTGCCGCTGTTGTCGTAGTGCAGCTCGTTGATGAAAACATCGGCGCTCGCCGCCGACGAAAGAAACAGCAGGCCGCACATCCCCGCGCGCCGCAACATGGCACGTCCGTTCATTCGCGTTCCCCAACCCGAAAAAAGGTCGCGCACTGTGCCGATCCGTGATCACAGTGTCAATGAACAGAATTTGAAGATTTGGTTGCAGTCGGTTGTCCCGCTGTTGCTGACTCGCAGGGGATTCGTTGCGACATGTGAAGTGCGGTCTTTCGCTTCCGAAGGAATTTGCTGGGCCAAAGCGGCCAACGACTCGCGCAGCGAAAACCACGTTTTCGCTCCGCGGGTATGCCCTGCTTGAAAACCGGGTCAAAGTTTCCGCAGGAAACTTTGGCACGTGGCCCTAAAACCGGGTCAAAGTTTCCGCAGGAAACTTCGACCCGACGATGTCAGCGGCCGCGCAGTTTGTACTTCGGCTTCTGTCGCGGCTCAAAGGCCTTGGGTGCATTGACCTTGAGCTTGGCTTCGCTGCTCGCAGTGCCCTGCGTCAACGCGATCGTGTAGTCGCCGGCGGTGATGTACAGCGGATGGCCGAGGCGCTGGCTTTCGGCGAGCGGGTATTTCGCCAGCTCGCCTTTGCTGCTCGGCGCCGCGTTCGCGTCCGCATCCGCGGCAGCCTTCTCCGCCGCCTTCTTGACCCGCGCCGCTTCCGCCGGTATCGCCAGCTCGCCATCGACCTTGAGGTCGTATTCAAAGCGATTCAGGCCCGCGATCGCTTCCGCCTGCATTTTCCGCACCGCCTGCTTTTCGCTGTCGGCCACCGTGATGGCCACCGGTCCCGATTCCTTGGCCCAAAAATGAAACACGACTTTGTCCGGCTGATCGATATGCGCGAACCACGGGTTGCTGGTGCTGCGCCAGCCGCGCGAGGCGCTGACTTCAGGTACGTAGAACACATGCAGCGGCTTGGCGCGGACTTCGGCAGTCAAGTCTTGCAACGGCAGCACATCGGCGATCCACACGCTGCGCCCGTGCGTACCCGCAACCAACTCGCGCTCGCGCGGATGCACCACCAGGTCGTGCACCGGTACGTTCGGCAGACCCTGTTGTAAAGCCATCCAGCCCTGACCGCGATCCCAGCTGGCATAGACGCCACGTTGGGTCCCAAGGTAGATCAAATCGCTGTTGACCGGATCTTCTTCGATGACGCTCACCGGTTCGTTCGGCAAGCCCGTGGCGAGCGAACGCCAACTGCGGCCCAGGTCTTCGCTGACCCACACATACGCGGTTTGGTCGTCCAGGCGATAGCCGGTCTGGGTGACGAACAAACGGTTGCGCTGGTGCGCCGACAACACCACGCGACTGATCCAACGGCCCTTGGCCAATCCGCGCGTCACTTCGCGCCACTCGACGCCGCCATCCTCGGAGACCCACACCAGGCCATCGTCGGTGCCGGCCGCCAGCAGGCCAAACTCGCGCGGCGACTCGCTGATGGTCGTGATCGTCGCATACGGTACATCGCCGCGCCGCGTGTCGCGCGTCAGATCGTCCGAGATCGCACGCCACGTCTGGCCGCGATCCAGCGAACGAAACATTTTGTTGGCACCGAAATACAGCGTGTCCGGACTGTGCGGGCTCAGCAGGATCGGCGTATTCCAGTTGTAGCGCAGCGCGGGGTCGGTCAATCCGGGACGCGGGCGAACCTCGCCGCCGTCCTTGCCGCTACGTTGATACCAACCGAACTGGTAGCCGGTGTAGACCACGCCAGAGTCGCGCGGGTCGACCTGGATTTGCATGCCATCGCCGCCGTTCAAGAACGACCAGCCATCGCCGCCGCCTTCCCAGAAGCCGCCCGGACGCGATGGATCCAGCGTGCTCGAACCCTTCCAGGTGCCATTGTCCTGCATCCCGGTATAGACGTTGTACGGGCTCTCCATGTCCACGGTCAGCGCGTAGCTCTGGCCCACCGATTGACGGTCGAGTTTGAGCCACGTCGCGCCGCCGTCGTAGCTCACGTCCAGGCCGCCGTCGTTGCCGTTCAAGATACGCCTGGGGTCGGCCGGATCGATCTCGAAAGCATGATGGTCGACATGCACATCGGCCTGGTTGATTCGCCCGCTCCAGGTCTTGCCGCCGTCTTCGCTGATCGCCGTTGGCACACCCATCACGTAGAGGCGATCGGCGTTATCGGGTGCGACGCGAATCTCGCCGAAGTAATACCCGTAGGTGTAGGTGAAATCGCGAATCGGCTTCTCGTTGACCCGCGACCACGCCGCGCCAGCATCGTCGCTGCGCCAAATGTCGAGGCCGCGAATATCGGTGCTGAACAGCGCCGCGTTGCCATCGATCAGTTTGGCGCGCAACTGATCCATCGTCAGCTCGTCTTTTTCGATTTTCGCCGTCAGCGCTGCGGCATCGATGCTTGGATCGAAGTCCGCGCCGCGAATGAAGATTTCGATCTCCTCCGGGTCCTGGCGCAGAAACTCCTCTTTGCTCATCGTTTTGAGCCGCGCCGGCGACAATGGCCGATCGCCCGCGTCGAGCAAGTCGGCCGGCAGCGGCTCCTGATTATCGATGCCCGCATAAACCCGATTCGGTGCGGCCTTCGAAATCGCCAGACCGATGCGACCGATATGTTCGCCTTGCGGAAAACCTGGCAGACGCGTCCAGGTGTCGCCGCCATCCTGGCTCTTGTACACACCCGAGCCCTTGCCGCCCTCGGTGAAGTTGAAGGCGCTGCGCGAGCGCTCCCAAAGCGCCGCGTAGACGGTTTTCGAGTCCGTCGGATCGAAGATCAAATCGATGGCGCCAGTCCATTCGCCGCTGCCCTTGAGCACCTGCTGCCAGGTCTGGCCGCCATCGTCGCTGCGGAATACGCCGCGGCGTCCGCCGGGCGTGTACAGCGCGCCTTGCACGGCGACGAAGATGCGCTTGCTGTCGTTGGGATCGACCAGCACGCGCGCGATCCGATCGGCGTCGTCCAGCCCGCTGGGCGTAAACGTGGCGCCACCATCGCGACTGACGAGCACGCCTAAACCGGAGTACGACGAGCGCGAGGAATTCGGCTCGCCAGTGCCGATCCACAAGACCTGCGGATCGTTCGGATCGAGGGCGATGTCCCCGGAGATCGTCGTCGGCAAACCATCGGACAGCGGCGTGAAACTGACACCGTTATTGGTGGTTTTCCACACGCCACCCGAGGCATACGCCACGTAAAACGTATATGGATCCTTAGGGTGCACTTCGATATCCACAATGCGCCCGCCCTGCACGGTGGGCCCGATCGAGCGCCACGTCAGTCCTTTGAGAGGGCTGGATTGCTCCAGCGCCTGATGGCGCTCCCAAGCCGCCCAGCGCTCTGCCGGTGCCGTGCGAGTGGTGGCGGCCGCCGGCAACGCGGCGAGCAATGCAGCACAAAGAGCGAGGCGCGTCATCGTATTGGGTCCTTGGTGCGGGGAGCCGAACGATAACTGGGATGACGCTCAGTGTGGTGTCCGGCAGATTCCTCAACGCAGTTCCGCGACCTTCAGGCGGCCTGCGGCCACTATTGAATAGTCGCTTCGACCGCCCCAGGTATCGGTCATCGTGTTGGGATCTTTTCATGGACACTCTCATCCTCGCCTGCCCCGATTGCTCGGGTTTGAACCGCATTCCGAGTGTCCGGCTGTACGATGCACCGCGCTGCGGGAAATGCCGCTCGCCACTGTTTCAACAGCAGCCCGTGACGTTGACTGCGGCCAGCTTCGATGCGCACGCGACGCGCAGCGAGATCCCCTTGCTGGTCGATTTCTGGGCGCCCTGGTGCCCGCCGTGCCGGGCGATGGCGCCGGCGTTCGCGGCAGCGGCGCGCGCGATGGAACCGCAGTTTCGCCTGGCGAAAGTCGATACCGAGGCGCAGCCCGAGCTCGGTGCGCGTTTTGCGATACGCAGTATTCCGACCTTGGCGCTGTTTCACCGCGGCCAGGAGATTGCCCGGCAATCCGGCGCGATCTCAGCCGGGGAGATTGAGCGTTTCGCGCGCGAGGCCTTTGCGCGTTACGCGAAAGGTTGACGGCGACAGATCGCGTCGCGCTCCGATCCAGCCTCAACGGAACGCCGAGCTGCGCCCGGCATGCCCGGCGCGTCTCCGGCGGCAGCAAAACAACAACAGCAAAAGCGCCGAGTGAAACTCGGCGTTCCGTGAAGCGCCGGATTCCTTAAGGTTGTGTATCTGCGATCAAGGCAACCGCCAAGCCAACGGTTATCGCCAATCCCACCCAGTTGTTGGCCTTGAACGCCGCAAAACAGGCCTCGCGTTCGCGATCTCGGGCGTACCACAGTTGCCAGGCCATCAGGGCGGCGGCGAATCCGAGGCCGACGTAGTACGGCCCACCCAGTTCAGCGCGGTGACCGGCGAGCGCCAAAGTGCCGAGCGCGCTGGCGTGCAGGATGCCAGTGGCAACCAGATCCAGATCGCCGAACAAGATGGCCGTGGACTTGGCGCCGGCCTGGATGTCATCGTCGCGATCGACCATGGCGTAAAGCGTGTCGTACGCCGTGGTCCAGAGCAGATTGGCGCAAAACACCAGCACCGCGACCGGATCGATTTCCCCGCGCACTGCCGTGTACGCCATCGGGATGGCCATGCTGAAAGCGGCGCCGAGGATCACCTGTGGAAAAGCGATGACACGCTTGCAGAAGGGATAGACCACCGCCAGCACAGCGGCGACGACGGCCAGCGCGATGGTCAGCGTATTGGTCAGCAACACCAGGCACAGCGCCGTGAGCATCAGGATCGCAAACAGCGTGAGCGCGCCGCGCGGCGTGACTTCGCCGGTCGCCAGTGGCCTCGATTTGGTGCGCTCGACGTTGGGATCGAGCCAGCGATCGGCGTAGTCGTTGATCACACAACCCGCCGAGCGCGTGAGCACGACGCCAGCGACGAAGATCGCCAGCGTGCCCAGCGGCGGCACGCCGTTTGCGGCCAGCAGCAGTGCCCACAGCGTCGGCCATAGCAGCAGCAAAATGCCCACCGGCTTGTCCAGGCGCATCAGCCGCGCATAGGCGCGCCAGGGCGGCGGCGGTGGCGGCGCAGCTTTGGCCGGCACCATGCGCACGCCGGCTGCGGTCTGTACCAGGCGGTAGTGGGGTTTGCTGGACATCGTAAAGTGGCGGCAACGACTTCGGGGTTGACTGCCAACACTAGATCATGTCCGCGCCGAGCGCGCTATATCGGATGTTGCTCGCGCCGGATTCGGCCGCTGCCTCAGCGGCCGTCCAGCATGCGCTTCAACGCCCGGCGTGCGCCGTCCATGACGGCGGCATCGATCTCGACCACCGGGCTCAACTCGCGCAAACACTGCTCGATCTTGGGCAAGGTGATCCGGCGCATATGCGGACACAGATTGCACGGGCGAGTGAATTCGACGTTGGGCAGTTCTACCGCCAGATTGTCGGCCATCGAGCACTCGGTGATCAGCAGCACGCGCGTGGCGCCGCTGGCGCGAATGTCGCCCGACATCGCCGCGGTGGAGCCGACAAAATCGGCCTCCGAGAGCACGTCGGGCGGGCATTCCGGATGCGCCAGCACGCGCACGCCGGGCGCGCGCAGGCTGCGGATCTGGGCTCCCGTAAAGCGCTCGTGCACTTCGCACGCGCCGTGCCAGAGCACAAGTTTCTTGTCGGTCCTGGCGGCAACGTAGGCGCCCAGATAACGATCCGGCAGGAAAATCACCGTGTCGCTGTCCTGCGCATTGACGATGTCGACAGCATTGGCGGAGGTGCAGCACACGTCGGAGGCGGCTTTGACCGCCGCGGACGTATTGACGTAAGTGACCACCGGCGCGCCTGGATACTGCTGCCGCAACAGCTCGATATCGCGCGCCGTGATCGATTCGGACAACGAGCATCCGGCGGCCAGATCCGGAATCAGCACGGTCTTGGTCGGATTCAATATCTTTGCCGTCTCGGCCATGAAGTGCACGCCGCACATGACAATGACATCGGCCTGCACATCCATCGCCAGTCGCGCCAGCGCCAGCGAATCGCCGGTGATATCCGCCACCGTGTTGAAGATTTCGGGCGCCTGATAGTTGTGCGCCAGGATCACCGCATTGCGCTCGCGCTTGAGGCGGGAAATCGCATCGATGCTGGGCAGATGCAGTTGCCAATCGAGCGGCGAAATGCGCTGCTGAACGCGCTCGTACAGCGGCGCGTAATGGCTGGTCAAATCAGCATCGGGAGCTACGTCGAGGCGGTCCATAGTGGCCATGAGCGGCGAGTTGGGAGAATTATGCTACTTATGAGCATAAATAAGTCAAGGCAAAGCTGCGGACCATGGGTCCGCGTACCAATAAGCGGCGGCCGCAGCTTTGCCTTTGCTCCTAGGTACGCGGACCCACGGTCCGCAGCTTTGCCTCTGCTCCTAGGTACGCGGACCCATGGTCCGCAGCTTTGCCTTTGCTCCTAGGTACGCGGACCCACGGTCCGCAGCTTTGCCTTTGCTCCAAGGTACGCGGACCCATGGTCCGCAGCTTTGCCTTTGCTCCTAGGTACGCGGACCCACGGTCCGCAGCTTTGCCTTTGCTCCTAGGTACGCGGACCCATGGTCCGCAGCTTTGCCTTTGTGCATCGAGACCCTCCTACGATGCGTTGACGACCGCAACTGCCAACCATCCTCATTGCCATCCGCGTCGGCCCCCGCTATTAAGCGCGTTGGAACCATCGCGAGTCGCGCCGTTGACCATTTACGCCGTTGGTGATGTGCAAGGGTGCTACGACTCGCTGCAGCGGCTGGTCGAGCGGCTGGCGTTCGACCCAACGCGCGACCGCTTCTGGTTTACCGGCGATCTCGTCAACCGCGGCGGGCAGTCGCTGGAAACGCTCCGCTACATCAAGGGCTTGGGCGAAGCGGCTGTTGCCGTGCTCGGTAACCACGATTTACATCTGGTCGCCGAGAGCGTTAAACCGCTTGAACGTCGGCAGAAAAACGCCGACTTGAGGCGCGTACTCGAAGCCCCGGATGGCGAGGAGCTGATCACCTGGCTGCGCCACCGGCCTTTGCTGCATTACGACCCAGACTTGCGTTTCGTCATGGTCCATGCGGGCCTGTCGCCGCAATGGAACCTGGAGCGTGCGCGCGGCGAGGCAGATCGCGTCGAGCGCGAGTTGCGCGACAAAGATTTCAAGAACGTGCTGCTGCGCATGTATGGCGACAAACCGGGCGGCTGGAGCCGACGCCTCAAGGGCCTGGATCGCACCCGCGCAACGATCAATGTGTTCACGCGGCTGCGTTTTTGCGACACGCAGGGACAGCTCAATTTCGACGCAAAAGGCGCACCCGGCACCCAGCCACCGGGTTACTACCCGTGGTTCGAAGTCCCGGGCCACAAGGCGCGCGACTTCCGCGTGGTCACCGGACACTGGTCGGCGTTGGGCCGTTTCGAAGGTATGGGCGTATACGGCACCGACACCGGCTGCGTGTGGGGCGGCTCGCTGACGGCTCTGAAGCTGGGCGCACAACCTGAGTTCATCTCCGTGCCGAGCACCCGGCGCGACGGCGAGGACAGCGACAGCGCCGATGAAATGGGCGACCGGGATTAAGCGGTTCTTGGTTGTTGGTTGTTAGATTGAGTGTGCCTGAAACCAAGAACCCAGAACCAACAACGGGATTGACGCGGCTCTTGGTTGTCGATTGTTGGTTCTTGGATTGAGTGTGCGCCTGAAACCAACAACCAACAACCCCAATGGCCCTTCGCTGTTCGAAACTGCGTACCCTGTCGTTTACAGCGGTTAGACTTTCGACACACACCTTACCTGGAGGATCTTCGATGCGCGCGATGAAACTACTGACTGCTTCCGTGCTGGCGATCGTGGCCGTTGCGCCGCAAGTGGTGCTGGCCCGAGGCGACAAGCCCACCGTGGCAGTGACCGAGTTCGACAACCAATCCGGTGCGGGTTGGTGGCGTGGCGGCGTGGGCTGGGAGCTCGCGGGCATGTTGAGCAACGAGTTGAACGCCACCGGCGCGTTCAAAGTCCTCGAGCGCGAGCAAATCCGTGCCGTGCTCGATGAGCAGAATCTGGCGGCATCTGGTCGCGTTGCGGCCGGCACCGGCGCCAAGATCGGTCAGCTCACCGGCGCCCAATACCTGGTCACCGGCACAGTGACGGCCTACGAGGAAGAAACCGCGAGCACCGGCGGCGGCATCAGCTTCGGCGGCGTATCGCTTGGCGGCAGCAGCGAGAAAGCCTATCTGGCGGTCGATCTGCGCGTGATCAACGCCACCACGGGCGAGGTCGATTTCTCGCGCACCATCGAGGGCACCAGCAAAGGCGGCGGCATGAGCATCGGCTTGTATCGCGGCGGCTTCGGCGGTCAGCTCGAAAGCCAGAACAAAACGCCGGCTGGCAAAGCCATCCGCGCCGCGCTGGTTGAGATCACCGACTATCTGGAATGCGTGATGGTCAAGCAGACGGATCGTTGCATGAGCGAGTACGAAGCGAAGGAAGACGCGCGTCGCGAGCGTACGCGTGGAGCGATTGATCTGGAGTAATCGCTGCGGATTGCGCAACACAAAAGAGCCCGCGCATGCGGGCTCTTTTTTGCGCGACAAATCTTCGGGATCGGCATCGCAGTCGACTGGAAGACCGGGTTTCCCCGCTCGCCGGTTGCAGGGCGTCCAGAAACGAACCAATCGCTGGGGCGGAGCCGACCTGCGGAAGTTGCTGGCGCAACGCAACCCGCAAAAACCAAGGAGCCCGCAATTGCGGGCTCCTGTCGTCTCTAGTTGCGGCCCTTTTTCAGCTCGCGGTCGATCTCATACTGCGTGCTGGTCATATAGGCCTCCATGGCGCGCAATCGATCTTCCATCTCGCGCAAACGGTAGGTCAGTTCCTCGCGAGAGGGCATCGGCGGCGCTGGCGGTTGTGCCGCATACGGCGCGGTCCAACGTTCATGTCCGCTCCAGCGCTCCCCGGTGGCCCAGCGCGCCGATCGCGCCGGGATAAACAACGCCATCAGCACATACACCAGAACCACCAGCGGAACGAGCGGAGTGAGGCAGGCCGCCAATGCGACGATGCGCAGCGCCGTCAGATTCCAGCCAAAGTGCACCGACAATCCGGCCATCACACCGGTCAGCCAGCGGTTGTCCACGTCGCGATAGAGCTTGCGCGCCTCGTAGCGAGCATCCATTGAGCTCATTGCAGCCCCCACATCGTATCGATAAGAGTAAGCGTTCATGCGCGTCCTCGCCAAGTTGGATGATCAGCATCGAGGATTCGCTCCAACGTGCGGATCCGTTCTTCCATGCGCCGCGCTGTCATCCACAACTCGCCTTGGTCGCTCTCGGGAGCGGACGGCGCCGCGACGCCTGGCGGCCGCTTGCTGCGGTAGTGCAGGACAAGCCAGATCGGCACCACCACCACCATGAACACGATCAGCGGAGCTTCCAGTACCGCCCACATGGCCTCTTACCCCTTCTGCTGTTGCTGCACGCGCGCTTTGAGCGCTTCCAGTTCGCCCTTGATCCGGTCTTGCGCTTCCAGCTCCGCAAAAGCCTGATTCAAGCTCTTGGCGCGACCGAGATCTAAAGCTTCCGCCTGTGCCTCGACCGCGTCAATGCGCCGTTCGGCATAGTCGAAGCGATTCAGCATGTCGTCGATCTTCGCCGAGTGAATCTGCGTGCGCGCTTTGAGCGAGGTGTGCGCATTTTGGGCGCGCATCACGATCGTACGTTGGCGAGCTTTGGCGTCCTGCAACTTCGCCTGCAGCTTGGCGATATCGTCATTGAGCTTGGCCAGATTCTCGCCGAGCAATTCGAGATCGCGTGCCACCACCTTGTGCTGATCGGCCAGATTGGCTTTGTGCGTCAGCGCAGCGGCAGCCAGATCGTCGCGATCCTTGCGCAGCGCCAGCTCTGCTTTTTGCTCCCATTCGTTCTGTTCGAGCGCCAGCAAACCCAACTGCCGTTCGCGATCCTTGCGCTCGGCGATCACTTTGGCGGCGGCGGAACGGACCTCTACCAACGTGTCCTCCATTTCCTGAATCATCAGCCGCACAATCTTCTCCGGATCCTCAGCTTTGTCCAAAAGCGAGTTCAGATTGGCGTTGACGATGTCGGACAAGCGGGAAAAAACACCCATTGCGTTACTCCTGTCTGAAGACCCTCATCGGGTAACGGGTTTGCTATCAAGCGCCGTGCCAACAAGAAAAAACTTTCATATTCAGCACTTTACGATACCGCATTCGCCACAGCATCGGCGTCGAATAGCGAATAGCACTAAACTTGTGCTGAACTCGCCAGACCAGCACCGGCTCGCCGAGTGACCGATCAATTTCGATTGCCCTAGAATCCGCGGCGCTCGCGTTGCCCAAGAGCCGCTCCCGGTCACGGCAGCGCGTTTTCTTCTTTCCCGGAGGTTTCGATGAAGTTACACGGCTTGGCGGCCGCGGTCGCCCTGGTTTTGTCTCCGCTGGTCCTGGCGCAAACGCCGGCTGCGCCCGCGGCTGCGCCGACTGCGCCCACCGCACCACTGGACAAGACCAAACTCTCCTACGCGGTTGGCTACCAGTTCGGCGCCGATCTCAAGGAGCGCGGTGTACAGATCGACATCAACGGCGTGATCCGCGCGCTGCAAGACGGCTTCGCTGGCAAGGAAGTGGCCTATCCGCGCGAGCAGCTTGCCGAGCAGATGGACATCCTCGAAAACAAGCTGCGCACCGAAGCCGAAGCCAAGTTCAAGAAGCTCTCCGCCGATAACAAGGCCGCGAGCGACAAGTTCATGGCCGAGAACCGCGCCAAGAAGGGCATCGTTGCGCTGCCCTCGGGCATCCAGTATCGCGTCATCGAAGAAGGCAACGGCGCACGCCCCACTGCCAAGAGCGAAGTCACCGTGCACTACCGCGGCTCGTTGCCGAATGGATTCGAGTTCGACTCGTCGTTCGCGCGCGGCGTGCCGGCCAAGTTCCAGGTCGATCAGGTGCTCAAAGGCTGGCAGGAAGTGCTGCCGTTGATGCGCGTGGGCGATCACTGGACGATCTTCCTGCCGCCGGAACAAGCCTATGGCGAGCGCGGCCCGCGCCCCATCGGCCCCAATCAAGCGCTGGTGTTCGACATCAAGCTGGTGGAAGTCAAGTAAGCACTAGCGGGTGAGTGGATGCAGGGTGCACCTGCATCCACCCACCAGGCATCAAGAACCAGCGTCATCCCCGTGCCGGCGCGCGCCTTTTTGCGTAGCATTCGAGCCGGTCACATTCGATGGGGATCGACATGGCTGAAACCGGACCATTCAGTTGGATCAGCGACACGCTCGGCGGCTTGTTCAAGCAAGAGCAACTCGATCCCAAAGAAGAAATCTTCATCTCGGTGCTGTTCGCGCTGCTCGGTTCGCTCGCGCGTGCCGATGGCGTGGTCACCGCCGAAGAAGCCGCGCACGGCGAAGAGCTGATCGATCGCATGCAGCTATCGAAAGCCGGCCGCAAACTCGCGTTCACCAACTTCGAGCGAGGTCGTGCCGGCGGACTCAATGTCGAGGCGGAGTTGAACCGCTTCCTCGCCGTGTTCCGGCAAAGCTCCACGCACTCGGAGCAATTGATCGAAGCCTTGCTCACACTGGCGCGCGCCGACGGGCGCATGCGCATCCCAGAAAAATCCTGGCTGACGCGCGTCGGCACGCGGCTTGGGATCGATGCCGATACACTGAAGCGGCGCATCGGTAATTGAGCCCATAGCTCCGAACACACGAGCGGCGGGACGATGAAGCGCCCGCCGAAACCACGCAACCGACCTCGGGAACCTGTCGGCAGGCCCGCGCCAACCAACACCGCGCACACCTGCACATCGGCGGCCGAAACATCATCCGACGGCTTCCTGCCGCTGCCGTTGTTCATTTGCAAAATCGGCCGCCCCGCGCATCCAACCCTCATCACGCGCCTGAGCGCAGCACTCTCAGCGTGTTGGCGGCGAGCCATGGGCATAGCCAGGCAGCGCTAACGCGTTAGCCGCCGCAAATCTCGCAAATTCTGATTGCTGCGACCCGCCGATTCCAAATGAGCGTATTTCTTCGTTGAGTCTGGCGCACAACCGTAGGGCGTTAACCGCAAACCATGAAGGCCTACTACGCCCACAGCTCGGGCACAGGCGCCGATCGTCGCCTGCACCTGCTGGACGAACATCTCCACGGCGTGGCGGCACTGGCCAGGCGGTTCGCCATTGCGTTCGGGCCACAAATGGGTCATCTGGCTGGACTCTGGCACGACTTGGGCAAGTATCGTCGGAAGTTCCAGGAAGGCCGTCTTGGTATCACGGCGGACGAGAACGCGCACGTCGAAACCAACGGCGAACGCCTATCGCATTCGCATGCGGGAGCGCTGCACGCGCTCGGCTCTCCTGCGACGATGGGTGTAGGCAAGGTGCTGGCTTACCTGATCGCCGGGCATCACACCGGGCTGCCCGACTGGCATCCCGCTGACGGTGACTCGGCGGAAAGCTGCCTGAAGCACCGCTTGGCTTCGAAGCGTGCGCAAGACGAGTATCGCGACGCAATGGCTGAGGCAATCCCGGCCGACGTATTGCAGCCCGACATCGATCCCAAATCGCTCGTTCCGTCACTCGCGCGCGGTGAGGCGCTTCCGTATTGGATCAGAATGCTGTTTTCGGCACTCGTGGACGCTGACTTCCTAGATACCGAAGCGTTCTTCGATGCCGACAAGGCCAGCAAGCGCGTCTCGAGCATCTCGCTTCTGGATGTGGATGCAGCGCTCGACAACTACCTCAGCAAATTCGACTCCGTTGTCGACACGCAGGTCAATCGGCAGCGCCGCTCTGTTTTGAGCGAGTGCCGAGCGGCGAGTGCGAAGCCGCCGGGATTCTTCACTCTCACGGTCCCAACCGGCGGCGGGAAAACGCTGTCGTCGCTGAGTTTCGCGCTGAAACACGCGCTTGCGCATAACAAGCGCCGCGTCATCTATGCGATCCCTTACACGTCGATCATCGAGCAGACCGCCTCGGAATTCAAAAAGGCCCTGGGGCAACTGGGCAATGATGTTGTTCTGGAACATCACAGCAATCTGGACACCACGCCGGGCGACGAAGATGCGCAATCGCGGTTGGCCGCGGAGAATTGGGACACGCTACTGGTCGTCACGACAACAGTGCAGTTATTCGAATCTCTGTTCGCCGCGCGCACCAGCCGCTGCCGGAAACTGCACAACATCGCAAACAGCGTCATCGTCCTCGATGAGGCACAGCTCCTGTCGCCGACGTTCCTGGCGCCAATCACACAGGCATTGCGTGTGCTGGTGCGCAACTTTGGCGTTAGCGTGCTGCTGTGCACGGCAACGCAGCCGGAATTGCGCACGCGACGCCATTCGGTGACGGGTCGGCTTCTGCTCGACGGCATCGACGACGCCTCAGAGATCGCCGGCGATGGTGCGCGGATCGATCACTTGTTCGCTTCGCTGAAACGCGTCCGCTTCGAGGGCCTGTCAACCATCACAACTCGCCGGGAATGGGCGGAGGTCGCCGACCAGATTTCGCAAGAGCGATGCGCTCTGGCCATTGTCAACACGCGCGGCGACGCGGCGAATTTGCATGCGCTGGTCAAGCAACGAACAGATCGTGCTGAAGTGCTTCACCTGTCGGCGACCATGTGCGGCCAGCATCGTAAAGAAGTGCTCGATCGGATCAAGGCGCGACTCACCGAAGTGCGCACGAATGCCGCATCGCACGGTCTGATCGTGATCGCAACGCAACTGATTGAGGCAGGCGTTGATGTCGATTTCCCGGTCGTCTATCGCGCACTGGCGGGACTCGACTCCATCGCTCAAGCGGCCGGGCGTTGCAATCGTGAGGGGCGAATTGAGCTAGGGAGAGTTGTGGTCTTCAACCCGCCCCAATTCATCGGTCACATCAAGCAGGCGGTGCATGCGACGCTCGATGTGTTGCGGGATAGGTCGGGAAGCGATCTTGGTCCAACGGATTTTGTCAGTTACTTCGATCGCTACTACGCGCGGTTCGACTCCCTCGATGAACGCAAAATCATCCAGCAGATGAAGAACAACGAGCACGCGCTCGAATTCCCATTTCGCACCGTTGCCGAGCAGTTCCATCTGATCGACGACGATACGCAGGCGGTTGTTGTGTCCTTTGTTCCCAGCAGTTCGGATGCGTCGCCTGTGCTGCCGATCATTCAGAAGATCAAAGCCGAGCCACGCAATCGCGGGCTCTATCGCGCGCTGCAACGCTACACCGTTAACGTGCGGCGGAAGGAATTCGAGCGCATGGTTGCGGGGGGCGACGTGGTTCAAGATGGGCCTATTTGGACATGTCTGCCGATTCGCTATGACTCGATGTTGGGGTTGTTACCCATGGGTAGCTCGGGGGAATTCCTGGAAGTCTGAAAAGCAAAACGGGAGGTTGAGCCTCCCGTTCTGTTGCGTTTGCCACTATAGATTTCAATCCACACCCAGAGGGTGACATTGCATTTGCCATTATAGGAATGTACGATGAGATCAACAAGGTGTCAGGTAGTGCGACATGTCGAAAGAATGGCGACTTGCTTTTTGCAGGTTCATGGCTTTCTGCCAAGAAGCAGAGATCGAGAGGGTGCGGCTCGTCGTCAAGTTTTTCAGATTTGCTCTTGTCGTTGTCGCCATCGTAGCGCTAATCGTGTTGGTTTCATGGGCGGTCTTTGACTACTCCTGGAGTTGGTCATGAGCTTCTGCATCGAAGTCTGGGGCGAGTTCGCCTGCTTCACTCGCCCCGAAATGAAGGTCGAGAGGGTCAGCTACGACGTTCCAACGCCCAGCGCCGTGCGCGGGATTTTTGAGGCGATTCTGTGGAAGCCCGCGATCCAGTGGCATGTGGATAAGATCGAGGTGCTCAACCCGATCCGCTGGACAACCATTCGCCGCAACGAAGTCGGCAGCGTTCTGTCGACCGCTTCGGTGCTGTCCACGCAAAGGGCCGGCAAAGGCAATTTGGCGCTATATGCTGATGAGGATCGCCAGCAGCGCGCGAGTCTCGTGTTGGTCGATGTGCGTTATCGTCTGCACGCGCATTTTGAGCGCTTGCGCCAAGCGCGCATCACGCCACGTCGTGGCGCATCGGATGTGGACGAAGACTTGTCCGCCGCGCCCGAAACCGATGCCAAATATGCGGCCATGTTCGAGCGCCGCGCGCGTCGCGGCCAATGCTTCACTCAACCTTATCTTGGCACGCGCGAATTCTCGTGTTCTTTCAGGCTTGTTGAGCCTGCCGAGTTGCGCGCCCCTGTGCCGGCCGACCTTGAAGGACGGCGTGATCTAGGTTTCATGCTGTTCGATCTGGACTACGGACCGCCGCCCCACGCGCAGCCGCAGCCCTGCTGGTTCCGCGCGGTAATGAACGATGGCGTGATCCACGTACCGCGCTTGGATAGCGAGGAGGTGCGGCGATGATCTTGAATGCGTTGGTGGGCTACTACGAACGCGCACTCAACGATCCGGAGATCGATCTTGCGCCGTTCGGTTTTGAGTGGAAGGCGATCCCTTTCGTGGTTGTACTGGATCGCCAGGGAAATCTGCTCTCAGTTGAGGACACGCGCAGTACGGTTGCGCAAAAAGGTCGAGCGTTTCTGGTCACTCAATCGGAGAAGCGAACCGTTGAGGTGGTGCCCAATCTACTATGGGACACAGCCGAATACGCGCTCGCAATGCCGCGCGAAGGTGATCCCGAGAAGACCGCGCGTAAGCATGCCGCTTTCGTGGAGCGCGTCGCGTCGTTGGCGATCGACGATGACGGAGTGAGTGCTCTCAAGTGGTTCCTTGAGAACGCCGATGCAGTCACTTCGGCCCGCGAGCTGGTGGTTGGCGATAATCCGAATGTCGCGTTTCGCATCGACGACGATTCGCCCGACATGCTGGTTTGCAACCGTCCAGGCGTGCGCGCTGCGATCGACGAGCGAAGAGACCCGGATGGCGTGCAAGGTTTCTGCCCGATCAGTGGTCGATCGGATCGCATCGCACGCCTTCATCCCTCGATCAAAGGCGTGCGCGGTGCCCAATCGTCGGGCGCAAGTTTGGTGTCCTTCAACTTAAGCGCGTTCAACTCGTTTGGTAAGTCGCAAGGCGAGAACGCACCCATCGGCGAAACCGCTGTCTTTCAATACAGCACGGTTTTGAACACCTTGCTCAAGCCGGGTTCGCGCAACGTCGCCCGCGTCGGCGATGCCACGATGGTGTACTGGTCGGCGCGCGCCACGCCGCTCGAAACACAGTTTCCGCTGTTCTTCTCGGAGCCGCCACCGGACAGCCCCAACGCCGGCATCGATGCGGTTCGCGAGCTGTACGCCGCTGTCCAACAAGGGCGATATGTCGGCGACGACGCCGATCAAGCCTTTTACGTGCTCGGGCTGGCGCCCAACGCCGCTCGGATCAGCGTGCGCTTTTGGGTGGAAGCCACGGTGGGCGAGATGGCCGAGCGTATCGTCCAGCACTTTCGCGATCTCGACATCGATCGGGCATCGTTCGACCGAGAAGCCCTACCGCTCTGGCTGCTACTGGCAAGCACTGCGATCCAGGGCAAGTCGGATCGCGTGCCGCCAAATCTGGCGGGCGCCACCACTCAGGCGATCCTGAGCGATGCCGAATATCCAGCCGTACTGCTGTCCGCTGCCATCCGGCGCGTGCGCGCCGAGCAGGCCATCCCTCATCCGCGCGCGGCCTTGATCAAGGCTTGTCTGACGCGACATTACCGAATGACCAACCGCAAGGAGCTTGCCGTGAGTCTCGATGTAGAAAGGCCGGAAACGGCTTATCACTTGGGCCGTTTGTTTGCGGCGTTGGAGCGAGTCCAGGGTGCCGCGCAAGGGAACTTGAACGCGTCGATTCGTGATCGCTTTTTCGCTTCCGCGTCGAGCACGCCTGCGACGGTATTCCCGATCCTGATCCGGCTCAGCCGCCACCACCTTGGCAAGCTCGATTCCTCGACTTGGGCAAACAAGCTAGTGGGCGAAATCATGGATCGCATCGAAGCGTTTCCGCTTCGCTTGCCGCTTCAAGAACAGGGGCTTTTTGCCATCGGTTACTACCACCAACAGCAGTCGCATTTCAAAGCGAAGGAGTGAGCAGTCATGACGATCCAGAGTCGATACGATTTTGTGCTGTTGTTCGATGTCAAGGATGGCAATCCCAACGGTGATCCAGACGCCGGAAACCTGCCGCGCCTCGATCCTGAAACCGGCCACGGATTGGTAACCGATGTCTGCTTGAAGCGCAAAGTCCGCAACTTCGTGACCATGTCCAACGCAGCGCAGCCGCGGTCCGGGCTTGAGATTTATGTGCAGGAAAAGGCCGTACTCAATCACCAGAATGAGCGTGCATACGAAGCGCTGGGGCTCAACAAGGTTGAAGCGGCTGAAGATAGCGATGAGACGCCAGCCAAAAAACCAAAGAAGGAAAAGCGCAAAGGATCCGGCAACGACGTAGACAAAGCGCGCGACTGGATGTGCAAGAACTTCTTCGACGTCCGCACATTTGGTGCGGTGATGTCGATCGGCGTCAACTGCGGCCAAGTACGTGGTCCAGTGCAACTGACCTTTTCTCGCTCACTTGATCCTATTGTGTCCGCAGAACACGCGATCACTCGCATGGCTGTGGCGACAGAGGCGGAGGCCGAAAAGCAGCAGGGCGACAACCGCACGATGGGCCGCAAGTTCACGGTGCCCTACGGCCTCTATCGCGCACACGGATTCGTCTCAGCGCACCTCGCCAAGCAAACTGGATTTTCGCAAGACGATCTCAGTTTGGTCTGGCAGGCGCTGGCGCTGATGTTCGAGCATGACCGCTCGGCTGCGCGCGGCTTGATGAGCACGCGCGGCCTTTACGTTTTTGAGCACGGATCGGCGCTGGGCAGCGCACCAGCGCATGAGCTGTTCGATCGTGTGACGGCAACGCTGCGCGAACCGGGCTCGTCGCCGCGTGCTTTTTCCGACTATGTCGTCAACGTTCGGGAAAGCGATCTGCCCGCAGGCATCAGGCTACATCGGCTCGTGGGATGACTCGGTGGACGAACTGCCGATCTCGGCCTTGCAGCATTGGAGCTACTGCCCGCGCCAGTGCGCGCTGATCCACATTGAGCAGCAGTTTGCCGAGAACGTGCACACGCTGCGGGGCCAGACGGTACACAGCCGCGTCAATGTTCCGGAGATCGAGACGCTGCCAGGGAGGCGTGTCGAACGCGCGATGCCGCTTTGGAGCGAGCGCTTCGGATTGATCGGCAAGGCCGATGTAGTCGAGTTCCTGCCCGACGGCACGCCGTATCCGGTGGAGTACAAACATGGGCCGCGGCGTAAGAAAAACCACGACGATATTCAGTTGTGTGCCCAGGCACTGTGCCTGGAAGAAATGCTGAGCCGCAGCGTGCCAGAGGGCGCGGTTTACCACGCCACCAGCCGTCGCCGCCGCGTCGTAACCATCGATGCCGCGCTGCGCGAACTCACCCGCAATGCAATCCAGGAGACGAGAAAGCTGCTCAGCGACGATCGTCTCCCGGCACCCGCAAACGACGCCCGTTGCCGCGCCTGTTCGCTGGTCGAACTCTGCCAGCCCGATCTCGATGCAATTGCGCGGGCCAGCGCCGCAGCGGCCGGCGACTTGTTCGAGGACTCGGCATGAGCGCGCAGTCGTATACGCTGCTCAATACGCTCTACGTATTCGCCGAACCGAGCTGGCTGCATCTGGACAACGACACCGTTCGAGTGGACGTCGAACGAGAGACCAAATTGCGTGTGCCGCTGCATCACTTGCAAAGCATCGTCGTGCACGGCGATGGCCTAGTTACGCCAGCGCTGATCGCGCGTTGTGCCGAGCGTGGCATCGGCATCGCGCTACTGAGTCGTTCCGGACGATTCGTGGCCCGAGTCGAAGGCCCACTGACTGGTAACGTTTATTTGCGGCGCGATCAGTTCGCCGCAATGAATAACTCAGCCACCACGCTAGCACTCGCCAAATCCTTCGTTGCTGGGAAAGTCAGAAATGCGCGAACCGTTCTGATGCGTGCCTTTCGGGAATCAAGCGCCCAAGCCGACCGCGCTCCGATTGAGGCAGCCGCTCGTCATCTGAATGCCAGCTTGAGATCGCTGAAAGTCGCCACACAGCTTGACGAAGTTCGCGGCATCGAAGGCGACGCAGCGAAGACCTACTTCAACGTCTTCGGGCTTTTTGTCAGACCCGATTTGCGGGCAACGTTCCCGTTGGACGGCCGCAGCCGGCGCCCGCCGCGAAATGCCATGAATGCCATGTTGTCTTACCTTTACGCGGTGATCACGCACGACTGCCGATCGGCCTTGGAAAGCGTCGGCCTCGATCCCCAGGTAGGTTTCCTCCACGCACTGCGACCAGGCCGACCTGCCTTGGCCCTCGATCTTGTCGAGGAGTTTCGCGCCGTGCTCGGCGACCGCGTCGCGCTGAAGCTCATCAACCGCGGGCAGGTCAAGCCCGGCGATTTGCATGCGAGCGCTGGCGGCGCGTGGGAGCTCTTGGGCGACGCCAGAAAGCTGGTGCTTTCCGCCTATCAAGAACGTAAACGCGAAAGCATTCGGCATCCTGTGCTGGATGCTGACGTTCCGATCGGCCTGTTGCCGCAAATCCAGGCACGGTTGCTGGCACGAAGAATTCGCGGCGAGCTGCAAGACTACGTGCCATACCTGCATCGATAGCTCATGCTCATCATCGTCTGCTATGACGTTTCGACAGAATCGGCCGCAGGTCGTCGCCGCTTGCGGAATGTCGCGAAACGCTGCGAGCGCGTGGGTCAACGCGTCCAGAAGTCCGTGTTCGAATGTCGTCTGGACAAGGCGCAATACGAGAGTCTCGAGCGCGATTTGTTGGCGATCATCGATCCCGCGAGCGATTGCTTGCGTTTCTACCGCATCATTGAACCCGTTGAAATCCACATCAAGGAATTCGGCAAGTTCCGTGCAACCGACTTCGAGAACGATTCGTTACTGGTCTGACCGATCTGCGCGAACCCAAAGTGCTGGCGAAACGCCAGGACATCCGCGCGGACGACAAGCTCTTGAAAAACAGAGTTCGTTGTTGCAAGGTCATCTCACTCGGTACGTTCAGCGATCGGTAAAACTAACGTCCGCGAAACTCCGAGTTTCCCGTCAGCAGGATCAAGAACTTGCGAGGCGGGAGTCGCGCGCTTCACTCGAAGCGCGCGCGGATTGAAACCGGCTACCTGATGGGTATGTCACGGAAGACATGCGTCGCGCGCTTCACTCGAAGCGCGCGCGGATTGAAACGCGCTTTACCGGTGTGCTGTGCTCGGAAGTTCTGGTCGCGCGCTTCACTCGAAGCGCGCGCGGATTGAAACAGATGGAACATCAGTGCATGGTCTCCGGCGCCGAGTCGCGCGCTTCACTCGAAGCGCGCGCGGATTGAAACTGCTACTTCAACCTCGATAAGCGCCCGTGTTGGGGTCGCGCGCTTCACTCGAAGCGCGCGCGGATTGAAACTAGCGACCCCGTGTACTACCCCGCTGAGGTATTGGTCGCGCGCTTCACTCGAAGCGCGCGCGGATTGAAACTGCGCGATCTCATCGCCGCCAGCAATCAGAGCCTCGTCGCGCGCTTCACTCGAAGCGCGCGCGGATTGAAACGTCGATGATGCTGGCGGCCATGTTTGAGATGCCGGGTCGCGCGCTTCACTCGAAGCGCGCGCGGATTGAAACCCTTTGCTGCCGACGCGCTCGCGGAAGGGCTTTTGTCGCGCGCTTCACTCGAAGCGCGCGCGGATTGAAACCGCTGGCGACGCGACGGCGGCGGATGGACGACGGGTCGCGCGCTTCACTCGAAGCGCGCGCGGATTGAAACTGATGACGGCGCAGCCACCACTTGTCTTTGCGCGGTCGCGCGCTTCACTCGAAGCGCGCGCGGATTGAAACAACGTCAATTATGTAGACACCATGAAAATCTCAGAGCGTCGCGCGCTTCACTCGAAGCGCGCGCGGATTGAAACAATCCGCTGGCGACGAGATGACTTGTCGATTGATTGTCGCGCGCTTCACTCGAAGCGCGCGCGGATTGAAACGGAGATGACCGAGTACCTGCAGTGCGCGCCCGTGGGTCGCGCGCTTCACTCGAAGCGCGCGCGGATTGAAACACCGATCCGCGTTACGGGCGGTTCGACATCACGAAGTCGCGCGCTTCACTCGAAGCGCGCGCGGATTGAAACGTCGTGTCGGCGGTTTTCGACGACCATAACTCTCGTCGCGCGCTTCACTCGAAGCGCGCGCGGATTGAAACCACTGCGCGCCCGGGTCTCGATGTACGCCGCCACGTCGCGCGCTTCACTCGAAGCGCGCGCGGATTGAAACGCGCACTGTTCACCGGATTCGACGGCATCGAAAAGTCGCGCGCTTCACTCGAAGCGCGCGCGGATTGAAACTCGAAACTGGCGTCCCTGTCGGCGCACTCGATTTTGTCGTCGCGCGCTTCACTCGAAGCGCGCGCGGATTGAAACTGTTATTGCCTTGCCTATTGTGCGGCATATTGCCGTCGCGCGCTTCACTCGAAGCGCGCGCGGATTGAAACAATAGCTCAGCTTCGGTTGGCGTGTGGTCGTGGTTGTCGCGCGCTTCACTCGAAGCGCGCGCGGATTGAAACACGTTCGCGCCACACTTGTTCGAGCGGCGGCAGTCGTCGCGCGCTTCACTCGAAGCGCGCGCGGATTGAAACACCATATTCAGCAATCGCAAGATCGCGTCGTTCGTTGTCGCGCGCTTCACTCGAAGCGCGCGCGGATTGAAACTTCGTCGAACAGATAGTCGATTGCGGTTTCGGCGGTCGCGCGCTTCACTCGAAGCGCGCGCGGATTGAAACTGCTCCAAGATGCGCAACGCCGCAGCAAAATCCGGTCGCGCGCTTCACTCGAAGCGCGCGCGGATTGAAACAGGCTTTCGTCGAGCACGAAGCCGATGCGGCCATGTCGCGCGCTTCACTCGAAGCGCGCGCGGATTGAAACATGCCGGTGCTCGGCAACCTGCGCGACATGGCCTTGTCGCGCGCTTCACTCGAAGCGCGCGCGGATTGAAACCAACTACCGCAAGGGACAAACGCTGTCTATTCAGCGTCGCGCGCTTCACTCGAAGCGCGCGCGGATTGAAACCAGCAGTCGGCGGCGCCACGCAGGTGACCGTCACGGTCGCGCGCTTCACTCGAAGCGCGCGCGGATTGAAACCTGCACGCGCCCTGACATGACTGGCGCGGAGACGGTCGCGCGCTTCACTCGAAGCGCGCGCGGATTGAAACGCTGATGTGCTCGATGCAGCTCGCGTATTGGGTAGTCGCGCGCTTCACTCGAAGCGCGCGCGGATTGAAACCGCTATCAATCCCTCGGCTTGCAGGCGCCGCAGGGTCGCGCGCTTCACTCGAAGCGCGCGCGGATTGAAACGTGACCATTGAAGAGCCGGAGCCGGAGCAAGAAAGTCGCGCGCTTCACTCGAAGCGCGCGCGGATTGAAACATTGAACGCATGACGCTTCGGCGATCGGCGATTCAGTCGCGCGCTTCACTCGAAGCGCGCGCGGATTGAAACGTTCTGGCGGGAATGCGCGCCGAGAAATAGACCGTCGCGCGCTTCACTCGAAGCGCGCGCGGATTGAAACGCTTATCGGCAAGCGTTCGCAAACGCAGTGGTGGGTCGCGCGCTTCACTCGAAGCGCGCGCGGATTGAAACTGCGATCACGTCAAACGGCGAATAGTCGAACTTAAGTCGCGCGCTTCACTCGAAGCGCGCGCGGATTGAAACTCAAAATAGGTTCTAGCGACGTCCCACGGCTTATCGTCGCGCGCTTCACTCGAAGCGCGCGCGGATTGAAACAGGCTCTGACCGCGGCCACGGAGTCGATGATTGCGTCGCGCGCTTCACTCGAAGCGCGCGCGGATTGAAACTTCGGCGCGATTGTCCCGTAACGATTACCCCAAGTCGCGCGCTTCACTCGAAGCGCGCGCGGATTGAAACATGGTTTTCGACGGTGACTACGAGTGGCATCGCAACGTCGCGCGCTTCACTCGAAGCGCGCGCGGATTGAAACCAGCGTTTGCGTATAGCGAATTGCCGGTAGTAGCGTCGCGCGCTTCACTCGAAGCGCGCGCGGATTGAAACGAGTCGTGGCGCGATCGCGTGATCACAATCAAGCTGTCGCGCGCTTCACTCGAAGCGCGCGCGGATTGAAACACTGCTTCAGTGCGGTGTTTTCGTGCGTCCTTTGGTCGCGCGCTTCACTCGAAGCGCGCGCGGATTGAAACAACTCTGGCGCGCGTCGCCTCAACGATCCGCTAGAGGTCGCGCGCTTCACTCGAAGCGCGCGCGGATTGAAACTCGGCCTCGCGGTCGATTGCGTCGCCCTGCTTGAGTCGCGCGCTTCACTCGAAGCGCGCGCGGATTGAAACGTTTAATCAGCGCCTGAGCTTCGAGCATTTCCACGTCGCGCGCTTCACTCGAAGCGCGCGCGGATTGAAACATGAACTCAACCTGCCCAGGTGTCAGCGTACCGCAGTCGCGCGCTTCACTCGAAGCGCGCGCGGATTGAAACGCGGCGTTTGGCAGCGCCGTCGTGGCCAACATCATGTCGCGCGCTTCACTCGAAGCGCGCGCGGATTGAAACCACATTTCCGATGTTCTGTCGATCACGACAGGGCGTCGCGCGCTTCACTCGAAGCGCGCGCGGATTGAAACTTTCCGAAGCGCCGGGCAACCGTTCGCGTGAAAATGTCGCGCGCTTCACTCGAAGCGCGCGCGGATTGAAACTACGGGCCGCCGCCGTTTGATGGCGCTCAGGTGCGTCGCGCGCTTCACTCGAAGCGCGCGCGGATTGAAACCGATGGAAACGGCGCCGAAGGACGGCGCGGTCATAGTCGCGCGCTTCACTCGAAGCGCGCGCGGATTGAAACGATGCGTGGTGGGAATCGATCGGGCGGCCTTTCCTTGGTCGCGCGCTTCACTCGAAGCGCGCGCGGATTGAAACGATGAGGAGCAGGCGGTCGAAATTGGCCTAGCTGGTCGCGCGCTTCACTCGAAGCGCGCGCGGATTGAAACGAGTAATACCGCGCCAAGTCTTGCGACGACTGAACGTCGCGCGCTTCACTCGAAGCGCGCGCGGATTGAAACACGTGGGCGCGCCAAGAAGTTGGCCAGCGCGAGAGTCGCGCGCTTCACTCGAAGCGCGCGCGGATTGAAACACGTGGGCGCGCCAAGAAGTTGGCCAGCGCGAGATGTCGCGCGCTTCACTCGAAGCGCGCGCGGATTGAAACGCAGTCTGGCGGGTTTGTCGTGTTCGGCTCCGAGGGTCGCGCGCTTCACTCGAAGCGCGCGCGGATTGAAACGCAGTCTGGCGGGTTTGTCGTGTTCGGCTCCGAGGGTCGCGCGCTTCACTCGAAGCGCGCGCGGATTGAAACTTCGTGATCACGCCGCGCCTCCAAAGCTCTGCGTCGCGCGCTTCACTCGAAGCGCGCGCGGATTGAAACGAGAGGTTGGGCTGCTCGGTGTTCGACGCATCGGGTCGCGCGCTTCACTCGAAGCGCGCGCGGATTGAAACTGCAAATAGCCAAACCAGACCAGCGCCGGGGCGCGTGTCGCGCGCTTCACTCGAAGCGCGCGCGGATTGAAACAAGGCAGCGGCGTTGCTATCGGCGTCGCCATCGACTGTCGCGCGCTTCACTCGAAGCGCGCGCGGATTGAAACATGACTGAGGCGCCTTGAACCACGAGGCATCGAGTGTCGCGCGCTTCACTCGAAGCGCGCGCGGATTGAAACGAGGCGCTGGACGGCCGCATCAAGTTTGCCACTTTGTCGCGCGCTTCACTCGAAGCGCGCGCGGATTGAAACGGCCAGGAAACCGTCGAGCAAGTGCGCATCTATGGTCGCGCGCTTCACTCGAAGCGCGCGCGGATTGAAACCAGCACGATCATCAGCAACGCACGCTTGTCGATGGTCGCGCGCTTCACTCGAAGCGCGCGCGGATTGAAACAAGAACGCCATCATCTACACGCTGCCGGCTGATTTGTCGCGCGCTTCACTCGAAGCGCGCGCGGATTGAAACAAAATGGCGCCAAAATACTGCGGCTTGACGTAACCGTCGCGCGCTTCACTCGAAGCGCGCGCGGATTGAAACAACGCAGATGAAGAGGGGATTACGTTTGAGGAGGTCGCGCGCTTCACTCGAAGCGCGCGCGGATTGAAACGTTTAGGCGAGAAACGGCACTCGCGGCGTCTGTTGGTCGCGCGCTTCACTCGAAGCGCGCGCGGATTGAAACTACGAGCACTCCGAAGAAGAGTCGATCCAGATCGGTCGCGCGCTTCACTCGAAGCGCGCGCGGATTGAAACCAGCTCGCGGCTACGCTGGGCGCGCAAATTCGCGGTCGCGCGCTTCACTCGAAGCGCGCGCGGATTGAAACGGCGCGCTGCTAAACGCCCGCGGCGGCGCTGCCGTCGCGCGCTTCACTCGAAGCGCGCGCGGATTGAAACGGTTCGATTCTGCGGTGGATGTCGAAATCAGCACGGTCGCGCGCTTCACTCGAAGCGCGCGCGGATTGAAACCAGTCGATTGGTCACTGCCGTGGCCACGATCAAGGGTCGCGCGCTTCACTCGAAGCGCGCGCGGATTGAAACGTCGACTTCCGTCTCGATGTCGTCGAAGCGCCGCGTCGCGCGCTTCACTCGAAGCGCGCGCGGATTGAAACAGCTCGGTGGCCAGCTGCAGTTCGAACTCAGACGGTCGCGCGCTTCACTCGAAGCGCGCGCGGATTGAAACGTAGCGATATGTGGTCTGCTTTGGCAGTGGCCGTGTCGCGCGCTTCACTCGAAGCGCGCGCGGATTGAAACCCTCCCTAATCTGGCGCATGAACTCGCCAATAGTGGTCGCGCGCTTCACTCGAAGCGCGCGCGGATTGAAACTTGGTGTGCTGCAGAAAGAAATTCGCGGGAACGTGTCGCGCGCTTCACTCGAAGCGCGCGCGGATTGAAACATCGAACACAGGCCGCGCATTCGCTCGGGCCTGCGTCGCGCGCTTCACTCGAAGCGCGCGCGGATTGAAACATTCGCCCGGCCAGACCTTCAGCTCGATCTTTCTGTCGCGCGCTTCACTCGAAGCGCGCGCGGATTGAAACATTCGCCCGGCCAGACCTTCAGCTCGATCTTTCTGTCGCGCGCTTCACTCGAAGCGCGCGCGGATTGAAACGCTGTAGCCGCACGCTTTGAGGATCGCGCCGTAGGGTCGCGCGCTTCACTCGAAGCGCGCGCGGATTGAAACCCATTCCAGCGACTCAACCCAGTCGTCGTCGATGGTCGCGCGCTTCACTCGAAGCGCGCGCGGATTGAAACAACGGTTATGCCTGTCGGTATCGGAGCGGACACGAAGGTCGCGCGCTTCACTCGAAGCGCGCGCGGATTGAAACATCAGCGTTGGCGTTCTCACGAATCCGACCGCCGAGTCGCGCGCTTCACTCGAAGCGCGCGCGGATTGAAACTTTGCGATCACATCGCCCGACGCCATTAAACAAGTCGCGCGCTTCACTCGAAGCGCGCGCGGATTGAAACTGCCACAAAACGCCGCCGGCGTATTCGACAGGTCGCGCGCTTCACTCGAAGCGCGCGCGGATTGAAACGGCGCCGTGCCGGCGGTACCACTGCCGGCGGCTTGGTCGCGCGCTTCACTCGAAGCGCGCGCGGATTGAAACTCAATCTTCATGATCTGCTGCTCAATCCCACGATCATCGTCGCGCGCTTCACTCGAAGCGCGCGCGGATTGAAACGCGGTGCAGATGCTCGATGGCGAGATGTGCTTGGTCGCGCGCTTCACTCGAAGCGCGCGCGGATTGAAACATTGTAGCGAACACTTTTTCCCGTCGCAGAACCGGTCGCGCGCTTCACTCGAAGCGCGCGCGGATTGAAACCGATGCAGCGCCAGGCGCGACTGCGACACCGGCTCGTCGCGCGCTTCACTCGAAGCGCGCGCGGATTGAAACAATTTCGCCGGCATGACGGCGCACATGCAACTGCGGGTCGCGCGCTTCACTCGAAGCGCGCGCGGATTGAAACGCTGACGCGCTGGGTGACAACTGATGTCGCCCTGTCGCGCGCTTCACTCGAAGCGCGCGCGGATTGAAACATTTCGCGCGCTCCCATGCGGCTCGGACCAAACGCGTCGCGCGCTTCACTCGAAGCGCGCGCGGATTGAAACTCGATGATGCGGATAGAAAGCTGCTCTTGGCCGTGTCGCGCGCTTCACTCGAAGCGCGCGCGGATTGAAACGGATACAGCTCTCGCCGCAGCGGCCCTGGGAACAATCGGACAGCCATCGAATGGTGAGTCATGAGCCGACTCGACTAGCGGTCCCTGCGGCCTTCGCGCGACGTTTCTGGAGAGTCCGCGACAGAAAGCGGACAGCCACCGAATCGACCGAATTGTGAGTCAAGCGCCGTCTAGCGGTCCTTGCGGCAAAAATGCGACGTTTCTGGAGAATGATTTCAGCACGCAACCAACGCGCCCAGACGCCCGCGGCGTCAAGAATCCCGTGTGATGGCTCTCACCGGGTCACAAGGCTCCGGGCATAGCCGATGCCTTTGAGCCACTGCCGCTTCCACTCGGCGGCTTTGGCTTCCAGCGCTTCTACGCTGGCAACGAGGCGCCAATAGCCGGAGCCGATGCCTTTGACGTGCCCGGTCCATTGATCGGCACCGAGCCCAAGCTTGCTCAGCGCGGATGGTTCGCGCTCGTCGATCTTGCCGCGCTTGCCAGGCTTGATCTGTCGGCCGGTGAAGTCGACCAACTCGATGTACTGGCGATTGCTCATCGCCAGTCGCGCAAAGGTGTCGCTCTTGAAAATGGCAATTCCCAAACGAACGCCAGCAATCGGCATCAGCGGCGCATTGGCCTTGCTTGGATCGTTGCGTAAGTCCTCGGCGCGCTTCTGGACGCTGGTGTGATCGCTGCTGTCGATGTTGCTGGCGATGCCGGCACGTATTGGATTGAGATCGACGTAGGTCATCGCGGCGGCCAGTGCGGCTTCGTCGTCGAGCAGTTGGCACTTGAATCGGCCCTCCCAAAATCGCCCTGTAACGTCGTCTTCGGCGTTCGCCTTGCGTGCGATGTGTTCGTCGAGACAGCGCATGTACCAGGACAAACTGGCGAGCCGTTTACGGCGCTCTTCAAGCGCTTCCTGATCGGCGATCAATGCGCTGATCTTCGCCGCGTTCTGCTCCGGCTCACGCGCTGGAAAGAGCTGCACCCAACGCTCGGCAACCTGCTCCTCCGTCCAGTCGCGCGCGGCACTCGGTTCGACCGAGAGCACCACGTGCAGGTGATTGCTCATCACCGCGTAGCTGTAAACATCGACAGCAAAGATGCTCGCCAGTTGCACAATGCGCGCTGCGATCATCGGCTTGCGGTGTTCGTAGTCGACCTTGGTGATCGGATCGATCCCGCACAGCCAAGCCCGCCGCACACAGCGCGTAACGCAGTGGTAGAAGGCTTGCTGGCCTTCGGCGACGGTGAGGTGGCGGGCTTGGGTCATGCGGCGATCATTGCGATCACCGATGCGTGTGTCTGTCAGGCGAACGCTGAAAACTGTGTCGGAATTTTCTGACAGCGAACGTGATCTGGCTCGTTTGGGTGGTTCACCGCGTAGCTGCGATTCGTGGGCGATTACCTGGCTGTCCGCGATTCCTGTCCGATGCGGGCGCATTTGGGGAACCATGAGGAGGCGCAGCGGAGGTTGAGTGCACTCGGCTCGCGCGCATTGCCAGGCCGTGACCGTCGGACCGACGCGTGAGTTCGTGTCAGAATGCTCCGTCAATCCCTGGGTGTCCCGGCTCCGATCCTTATGAATAAGCGCCTTCTCGCGGCCGTTTTCTTTGCTGTTCCGTGTGGGTTTCATTCGGCGAGCTTGGTTCATCTAATTCCCGACGTGGAGCTGAGGTTTTTAATGCTCGCCTCAGTGATCGCCGGAGTGTGCCTAGTGTTAAACCTCAAGCGGACAGATTAGAAATGACAGGTCAGAAACAGACAGCCATCGAATTGTGAGTCAAGAGCCGACTGGCGGTCCTTGCGGCAAAAATGCGACGTTTCTGGAGGCTGCGGACCATGGGTTCGCGTACTGGAGCCAAAGCTGCGGACCATGGGTCCGCGTACCGGAGCCAAAGCTGCGGACCGTGGGTTCGCGTACTGGAGCCAAAGCTGCGGACCATGGGTCCGCGTACCTGAAGCGACAGCTGCGGACCGTGGGTTCGCGTACCTGAAGCAACAGCTGCGGACCGTGGGTCCGCGTACCTGAAGCAAGAGCTGCGGACCGTGGGTTCGCGTACCTGAAGCAACAGCTGCGGACCGTGGGTCCGCGTACCTGAAGCGACAGCTGCGGACCGTGGGTTCGCGTACTGGAGCCAAGGCTGCGGACCGTGGGTTCGCGTACCGGAGCCAAAGCTGCGGACCATGGGTCCGCGCCGCGATGGCGCGATGCACGGCCGCTCAGGTCAACCCATACGTCTGCGCCAACACCTCAGGCGCGAGCGCGGGGCTGCGCAGGAAGCCTTGGTAGTACTGGCAACCGCGGGCGCGCAGGAATTCGAGCTGGGCTTGGGTCTCCACGCCTTCTGCGAGCAGATCGAGATTGAGCTGCTGGCCGAGCGCGATCACGGCGCCGGTGATGGCTGCGCCGTCGTCGGCGTCGATGTCTTTGACGAAGCTGCGGTCGATCTTCAATGTATCCACGGGCAGATGCTTCAGGTACGACAGCGAGCTGTAGCCGGTGCCGAAATCGTCGATGGCGATACACATCCCCAGTTTCTGCAGAATAATCGGACAGCCATCGAATGGTGAGTCATGAGCCGACTCGACTAGCGGTCCCTGCGGCCTTAGTGGGACGTTTCTGGAGAGCGATTTCAGCGCACAACCAACACGCCCAGACGCCCCGTGGCGCCAAAAATCCCGTGTGATCGTTTTCACCGGGTCACAAGACTCCGGGCATAGCCGATGCCTTTGAGCCACTGCCGCTTCCACTCGGCGGCTTTGGCCTCCAGCGCTTCCACGCTGGCGACGAGGCGCCAGTAACCGGAGCCGATGCCTTTGACGTGGCCGGTCCATTGTTCGGGTTCGAGGCCAAGCTTTCGCAGCGCCGTTGGCTCGCGCTCGTCGATCTTGCCGCGTTTGCCTTTCTTGATCTGGCGGCCGGTGAAGTCCACCAACTCGATGTACTGGCGATTGCTCATCGCCAGTCGCGCAAAGGTGTCGCTCTTGAAAACGGCAATTCCCAAGCGAACGCCAGCAATCGGAATCAGCGGCGCATTGGCCTTGCTTGGGTCGTTGCTTAAGTCCTCGGCGCGTTTCTGGATGCAAGTAACAACGCTACTGCAACCCACCACGCCACGGCGCTTAACGGAACGCCGAGTTTCACTCGGCGCTCTTCGTTTCGGCTCATGAGTCTCTGCATGCCGAGCGCAGCTCGGCGTTCCGTTGAGGCTGCGAGGCTCTGCACTTCACAACGCCGCTGCAACCCGACACGCCACGGCACTTAACGGAACGCCGAGTTTCACTCGGCGCTCTTCGCTTCGGCTCACGAACCCATGCATGCCGAGCGCAGCTCGGCGTTCGTGCGCCCTTGATGGCGCAGATACAGCACGGTGCAAGTCCGTGTCGGGGGATGCCAAGCCCCCGTAGCTGACCGTAACTGCGTCGCTGCGAGGCGGGGTGGGGAGCAACGCGAGGCGAAACTTTGGTCCGTAGTAGTGATGCGAACTCGATTCGGCGGGGAAGGCGACGAGCCTGCGA
>JALHMG010000022.1 GCA_022844135.1 Lysobacterales bacterium | reverse complement strand
TCAAGTCGGCTCGCGGCATGCCGCGAAAGCAGCCGACTTTCACCCTTCTCGCGCCTTGCCTCGGGCCGAAATCCATCGGACATTTCTTCCAGTTATTTTTGGGACACCACACTAGTGTGGCGTCGGCGGTTCCGTCGGAACCGCCGATCCAAACTGATTTTGCGGGTTAGTAGAAAAACCGCTCCTCGACAATCTTGCCGTCCTTGACGGTGTAAAGGCCGATCTCTTCCATCTGCATGCGCTCGCCGGATTCGCGAACGGTCACGTCCATCTCGAAACGTACGCCGAACTGATCGCCATTGACGTACGGACCGTGAGCGGCCGCCGAATGCACTTCGTGCGCGCCGTACCACCAGTCGGACTTGGCTTTGACTGCCTCAGTGCCCTGGATGCGCGCCATCGGCCCGTCCATCGCTTCGATGCTGACGATGTCGGCATGGTTATAGGCAGCGGCGGCTTCTTCGTGTTTGCCTGCTTTCAGAAGCTCAGTGAACGCTTGTGCGATCTCGTGTGTGCTCATCGTTATTCTCCAGGAGGGTACCGGTTTCTCCGGTGGCGCCACGCTACTCGCCGGAAATGACATTGCCATGTGCGTGAAGACACGGCGCGCTATCCTCGCCATTCCTTGGGGAGATACAACCGGAGTTCGATATGGTCAAGACGGTCGGCGCAGGTGCGGGAATCGATTGGCTGAAGGGCGGCTGGAAGGCCTTTACTGGCAACGCGGGCGTCATGATTGGCATTGCGCTGGTGACCTTCGTCATCGCGGTGGTTCTGGCCTTCATCCCCTATCTGGGTGCGCTGCTGATCCCGGTGCTCACGACTTTTGTATTGGCCGGGGTGCTCAAGGGCGTACGTCGACAGGCCAGTGGCGGAGCGCTTGAGTTCGGCGACATGTTCAGTGCGTTCAGCGATCAGGACCGCATGGTGCATCTGGCGATTGTGGCTGTCGTCCCGGTTTTGTCGGCGCTGATCAGCCAGATCATCGGCGGCAACATACTCGGCATGTTCGTCGGTTTCCTGATCTCGCTGGCGAGCTCGGCGCTCACCTATTTTGCGGTGCCGCTCGTGATGTTTCGCCAGCAAGACGCTATCGGCGCGTTGAAATGGAGCTTGAACGGCGTGCTCGCCAACATACCGGCGGTGATCGTGTTCTGGATCATCAGCATGGTTCTGGTGATTCTGGGTGCGATCCCGCTTCTGCTGGGATTGCTGGTGGTATTCCCGGTTCTGGTGTGCGCCGCCTACGAGGCCTACGCCGAAGTCTTCGGCGATATCGAGCTCGATCCGAGCAATAGTGCCGCTCCTCCGGCAGCCCCGCCGCCGCCACCGGTGGCTTGAGAACCAAGACAAGCGCACGGAGCCGTCGCGAACCGACGGTTCCGATGCGCGTCGATGGCCTTGGGAAGCACTGTCAGGGTTGGGTGGCCGTCTCGTCCGTCCGCCGCTTGACCACCAGCCGCGCCGCCACAATCCCGATCTCGTAGAGGATGCACATCGGGATCGCCAGCATGAGCTGGCTGACCACATCCGGCGGCGTCAAAATCGCTGCGATGACGAAGGCGGCGACGATCATGTACGAGCGCGCTGCCTTCAGTTGTTCGACCGTCGCCCAGCCGAGCGCGACAAGGATCACCGTTGCCACGGGCACCTCGAAGGTGACGCCGAAGGCGAGAAAAATCACCAGCACAAAATCCAGATAGCGCGTGATGTCGGTCATCACCGCCACGCCGTCCGGCGCGACTGCCTGCATGAAGCCGAACACCGTGGGCAGCACAAAAAAGTACGCGAACGCGCAGCCGGCGTAGAACAGCAGCGTGCTCGATATCAGCAGCGGCATCGCCAGCTTTTGCTCGTTACGGTAAAGGCCGGGCGCAACGAAGGCCCAGATTTGATACAGCACATACGGCATGGCGATGATCAACGCCACAAAGAACGCCAATTTGAGCGGCGTGAAAAACGGCGAGGCCGGATCGATGGCGATCATCTGCGCGCCCTCGGGCAGCGCCGCGACGAAGGGCAGAGCCAGCTTTCCGTAGAGCTTGTTGGCGAAGGGAATCAGCGCCAGCGTCAACAACAGCCACGCCGTGACGGCGCGCAAAAGCCGCGTGCGCAATTCAACCAGATGCGAGAGAAAGCTCTGCTCGCCGCGATCGTCGTCAGCGCTTGTCGGCGACATGGGCGACATCGGATGCGGTTTTTACAGCGTCATCGATTGCCTGTGTCGGCGCCTGCAGCGTCTCGTTCAAACTGGCGAGCGTTTCCGAGGGTCGCGGCACCGAGGCCATGGCCTTCTTCAATTCCTCATCGTGCAACTCGCGTTCGACCTCGGCGCGAACCGCATCGAAGCTATGGCGCGCTTTGCGCATCCACGCCCCGACCGTGCGCGCCGCGCCCGGCAGGCGCTCGGGGCCGAGCACCAGCAAGGCGACGATGCCGATCAACACCATTTCCGAGAAGCCGACGTCGAACATTCGCTCGCTAACTCTTGTTCGCCACCGATTCCTTCTGCGCCTCGGCCGGGGTCTCCGGCTTCGGATCGGCCTCCAGCTTTGCCGGATCGGCACTGCTATCGGCCATGCCCTGCTTGAAGCCCTTCAACGCCGCACCGAGATCGCTGCCGAGATTGCGCAGCCGTTTGGTGCCGAACAACAACAAGACCACGATCAGCACCACGATCCAATGGCCAATGCTCCAGGTACCCATCGCGGGCCTCCCACATCGAATGATTGCCCCGGAGGATAACGCGTCGCAGTGCAGGGCGGATGACGGTTTGTGTTAACGGGTCGCGAGTGATGGGACTTCTGCCTGGCCCGACGTCACACCAATCACCGCCTCGCCATAGCGCTCCAGTTTGCGTGCGCCGACGCCGCTGATGGTGGCGAGTTCGGCGAGCGTTCGTGGTCTGGCGCTGGCGATAGCCTGCAACGTGGCATCGTGGAAAATCACATACGCTGGCACGCCCTGCTCGCGCGCGAGCCGTTGGCGGAGCTCGCGCAGGCGCTCGAACAAAGTGTCATCGACCTCGGCAGGGAGGACTTTGAAACGCTCGCGTTTGCTGCGGCGTTGATCGAGGCGCATGGCGATGGTGGTCTCGCCGCGCAGCAGCGGGCGCGCCGCGTCGGTCAGGCGCAGGCTGCCATAACCTTGGTCGTCCACATCCAGATACCCATGTGCGATCAACTGGCGGAACACGCTGCGCCAGCGTTTCTGGTCGAGATCCTTGCCGATGCCGAACACGCTTAAGCTCCGATGTCGCGCCGTCTTCTCCGTGTCCTCGCCCATCAGCACGTCGATCAGATGCATGACGCCATAACGCTGCCCGGTGCGCCACACGCACGACAGCGCTTTGCGCGCCGCGTCGGTCGCATCCCAGGCTTGCGGTGGATTGAGGCAATTGTCGCAATTGCCGCACGGCGCGCTGCCCGATTCGCCGAAATACGAGAGCAGGAACTGGCGACGGCAACTGACCATTTCGGCATACGACAACAGCGAATCGAGCTTGCGCCGCTCCAGGCGTTTGCGCTCCTCGCCCGCCTCGCCAGCGTCGATCATCTGTTTGAGCGTCATGACATCGCCCAGGCCATACAGCATGTAGGCATCGCTCGGGGCGCCGTCGCGCCCGGCCCTGCCGGTCTCCTGGTAGTAGCTTTCGATCGATTTGGGCAAATCCAGGTGCGCGACATAGCGCACATCGGGCTTGTCGATGCCCATGCCGAAGGCGATGGTTGCGACCATGACCACACCGTCCTCGCGCAGAAAGCGCGACTGGCGAAGCTGACGTGTCTTGGCGTCGAGCCCGGCGTGATAGGCCAGCGCATCGATGCCCGCCGCCACCAGCGCGGCGGCGGTTTCGTCGACTTTTTTGCGGCTCAGCGCATAGACGATGCCGTTCTGGCCCTGGCGTTCGCGCAGAAAACCGAGGAGCTGCGCGCGCGCGTCGCGTTTGGCTTCAACGCTGTAGCGGATGTTCGGGCGATCGAAGGAGGAAACGAACTGCCGCGCCTGCTCCAGGCGCAGGTGCGTAACGATCTCGGCGCGCGTCGGCGTATCGGCGGTGGCCGTCAGCGCGATGCGCGGCACCTTCGGCCAGCGCTCGTGGAGCAGGGTCAGCTCGCGGTACTCGGGGCGAAAATCGTGGCCCCACTGCGACACACAGTGCGCCTCGTCGATCGCAAACAGCGCGAGTCTGGCCTGATCGAGCAGCTCCAGCGTACGCGCGGTCAGCAGGCGCTCGGGCGCCACGTACAGCAAGTCCAGCTCGCCAGCGAGCAGCGCGCGTTCGACTGCGAACGCCGCGCGCGCGTCGAGCGCCGAATTCAAACACGCCGCACGCACGCCTAGCTGCTGCATGGCGCTGACCTGATCCTGCATCAGCGCAATCAGCGGCGAGACCACGATCGCGGTGCCGGGCAACAGCAGCGCGGGCAACTGATAGCACAACGACTTGCCGCCGCCCGTGGGCATCAGCACCAGGGCATCGCGCCCGGCCAGCAGCTCATCGATGATCGCGCGCTGCGGCCCGCGAAACGCGTTGAAGCCGAAAACACGCTTCAGCGTATCGAGCGCGGCATCGCTCATGGCCGCGAAACGCGCTCGGCCACGAGGCACGCCAACGCCAACACCGCGGCAGCGAGAAAAAATGCGGCGCCGGGCACATCGAGGCGAACGCCCGTCGCATACACGTGCGTGAACGTGTACGGTCCGATGATGCCGGCGACCGCCACGAGGCCCGCCATGGCGCCTTGCAATCGCCCTTGCTCATCGACACCCACACGGCGCGTCACGATCGCCTGCAGCGATGGCGTTGTCAGGCCCCAGAACGCCAGCACCGGCATCGCCAACCACAACATCGGGCCGCTCGTCGCGGCGCCGTAACCGACAAAACCGATCGCGCCCAGCGCGAGCCCCAGCATCAGCGCGCGGCGTTCGCCCAGTGCCGGCACGATCTTGCGCACCAATCCTCCCTGCACGATGGCACTCAGCACCCCAGCGAAGGCCAGCGTGAACCCGACGGTGCGTTCATCCCAGCCATAGCGATGGTAGGCGTAGAGGACAAAGGTGGCGGGAAACACCACGTGCGCCAATCCGCTCAGGAATCCAACGCAGGCCAGGCCCAGCACGCCCGGCGCGCGCTTCAGCCACAGCAACGATGCCAGCGGATTGGCGCGTCGCCAGGAAAACGCCGCACGGCGCTCGACAGGCAACGACTCCGGCAGCACGAAATAGCCATAGCAGAAGTTCGCAAGACTCAAACCCGCGGCCACCCAGAATGGCAGGCGCGGATCGATGCTGCCCAGCAACCCGCCGGCTGCGGGGCCGAGGATAAAGCCCAGGCTGAACGCGGCGCCAAGCAGGCCGAAGCTCGCGGCGCGTTTGTCCGCCGGGGTGACGTCGGCGATGTAAGCATTCGCCGTGGCGATACTGGCCGAGGTGATGCCCGAGAGCACGCGCCCGAGCAGCAGCAGGGGCAGCGTTTGCGCCAGCGCCATCAGGATGTAATCAAGGCCCAGGCCGAGATTGCTGAGCAGGATCACGGGCCGCCGCCCAAACCGATCGGACAGCGCGCCGAGCACCGGCGAGGCGACAAACTGCATCACCGCAAAAACGGTCACGAACAAGCCGTATAGCGCGGCGCCCGCGGCTTCATCGCCGGGCCGGAATCCCGCAATCAGCGGCGGCAATACCGGGATGATGAGTCCGATGGCCAGGATGTCCAGCGCCACGGTGATAAAGATGAAGATGCTCGCCGGTTGGTAAGGCGAAAAGGGGCGGGACATCGAGAGCCAGCAGCGACAGCGGAGCGGCGGAGGATAGCGGAGCGGCGCGCATCCATACGCACTGTGGCAGCATTGTAGGGCCCTGTCATGGAGACCGCTGGTGAACGCCGTCAACCCCTATGCAGCGCCACAAGCGGAAGCGCAAGAGAACGAAACTTCCAATCAAGGTTATTACGTCGTTTCGCCAAGGAAGTTTCTGGCGCTGATGATCGGTACGGTCACGCTTTACAGCTTGTATTGGTTCTATCGCCAGTGGGCGGCCATCAAACGCGAGGACCGCAGCGATATCTGGCCCGTGGCGCGGACCATCTTCGCCATCTTTTTCACTCACTCGCTGTTCAATCGTATCGACAGCGATTTGCGCTTGCGCGGCGGACAGTCCGCCTGGTCGCCCGTGGCCACTGCTACGGTTTACGTGGCGTCTGTCGTTGTGACCCGAATTCTCGATAATGTTTCCGCGCGTTCCGAGTCGCCAGGTTTACCGTTGGCGATCATCGGATTCCTGCTCATCGTGCCGACGGTCTGGTCGTTGTTCTCGGCTCAGCGCGTGATCAACCAGGCCGAGAATGACGAGAGCGGGCAGAGCAACGCACATTTCACGGCCGCCAACATCGTGTGGCTGGTTGTCGGCGCCATTTTCTGGCTGCTCGCAATTTTTGGTACATACGCCACAATGGTTGGAGATGTTTAGTTGAAGTCGCCAGGCGACTCCCTCTCAGAGCTGGCGGGTCGCTGGCACATTCGGGCACATATAGCGTCAGCATGCGTTCGTGGTTTGTTTCCTGGGAGGTCGAATGCGTTCATTCGTTAGCGTCCACAACGCGCTGATGCGCCATTGCGTGGCCGCCTTGTTGTGCCTCTGCGCCTCGCTGGCCAGCGCCAGCGATTTTGGTTGGGAACCGGACATCAAACCAGGCAAACGCTATCCAGCGCACATGGGCTTTGCGGCAGTCCATGTGGTCGATAACTTCGTGTTGCGCTTCCCGGACTTCAAGAGCTGGACCGGCTTGACCGTCAAACGCACCGACAAGTTCGGTCGAAGCTACAACCTCGAAGGCAACATGGCTGGACTCTCGAGCGGCCAAGTGTTTGCTGGCGCCTTGCCGGCGGGCGATTATCAGGTCCAGCGCGTGTCGTATGGCGATGCTTACCTTCCTCCCAGTCTGGAGTCCCTGGGCGTGCGGTTTCGCGTCGAGCGGGGACGCTTTACGGACGTGGGTAGCGTTGCCGTCAATGTGGTTGCCAACGCTCGTCGAAAGCACTATGTCGTGGTCACCACAGACGCGATTGCGTTGGCATGGTCTGCGTCGAATCCCGGTCTGCTCGGTTGGCTGCACGCCGTGCATCCGGAACTGTCGGCGATCGGTCCTGCATCGGTGCGCTACGATGTTTCAGAGAAGGCATTCGTGTCTGCGAATGCGCCTCAACCCTCCATCCAACGTCAAACGCCTGTGCTGCTGTACTCGGCAACTGGCCTGCCGCACCTCACCGACGACGGCACCACGGTGTTCCCGGCGAGGTTCGGATCCTTGCGCATTCGCTCGCCACAGGGACAATGGGGCTTAGTCGACACCGGCCTGACCGTCAACTTGAATGCAGTCGCCGAATACGAAGGCCAGCTTGTGATCGGCGGCGATCGCGGTACGCTGCGGGTGCAATCGGGTCAGGACTGGCAGCCAATCGTTGGCGTCGGCCCGGACGAATCGGTCTATGCCATGCGGGCGACCGCGGGTGGCCTGTGGGTTTTGGCTGGGGGACCCGCGCAAGCGGTCTTGTATCAAGTCGATATCGCCCATCGATCGCTGCGGCAACATAAGATCTTTGGAAAGCGCGATGGGTATCGCCCGCTGAAACGCCAACGCCTTTCCCTGCTGCAACGATCTTTTCTCCCTGGAGAACTAGGACAGGGAAGGCCCTCGGGTATCGATGCGGTTCGGCCTGCGATTCTGGTCGACAATGAAAACCTTCTGGTTGGTATGGGCGAGCGCCGTTGGGCGCTCGAATCTGGCAGCAAATGGTCAACGTACCAGGAAGAGGTCGACCTGGCGACGGCCATCCTTCAGCCCAATGGTCGGCTCATCGGGCTCTACGACGGGCATAGCAACCGCGGCAACTTCTTTGTCTCTAGCGATGGTCGGAGCTGGCGGAGACTGCCCGGTTATCGCACCTACGATGGATTTCCGTATGCGTTCTCCGATGGCGCCATTGGCGCCATCGTGCCGGATCGAGCGGGAGCCCGTGGCAATCAGCCGGTAGGCAACCTGAAGGTCGCCTTCGAGCTGCGCCGCGATGCCGACGTCGTTGCCCGACCGCTACCGCCCGCATGCCGGCGGCTCCTTGGCACGGCATCCACCGACGAACTCCTGCTTGTCGAATGCCGCGATCTGACGGTGCTTCGCAGTGTCGATCGCGGTCAGTCCTGGCACGTCGACTGGCGGCTCCCGACAGAAGAGACTGACTCGTGATCAAAGTCGGAATGCGGTCGTCATTTACTCCGTGTCGCCTCGCGCAAAATCGCCCGCCAACGCCTTGTACAACGCCGCCAGCGCGGTAGCGCGGCGGGTGGCGGCTTCGGCGGCGCGGTCTTCGAAATCGAGCAGCGAGCGCTGGGCGTCGAGCAGGGCCAGGAAGTCGCTGGCGCCGGCGTCGTAACGCAGCTCCGCCAACTCCACGGCCTTGCGGCTGGCCTCGACGGCCATGTCCAGCGCCTGGGCCGATTCGTTGGCGGCGCGGTAGGCGGCGAGCGTGTTTTCGGTTTCCTCGAGCGCACGCAGCACAGCGCCCTGGTAGGCCGCGAGCGCGCCGTCCGCGGTGGCGCGTTGGCTCAAGACCCGTTGGCGAACGCGGCCGACGTCGAGAAAACTCCAGCTCAAGGACGGCCCGAAGCGAAAGCGTTGCGCACTGCTATCGGCCAGATCGCCGAACGACTGTGCCGTGGCGCCGAAGCCGCCCAGCAGCGTCAGCTTGGGGAAGAACTCGGCGGTTTCGACGCCGATATTCGACACCTCTTCAGCAAGGCGCATCTCCGCCTCGCGCACATCGGGACGGCGCTGCAGCCACTCTTCCGGCGTGCCGATCGCGACCAGCGTCGGCAAGGCCGGAAGCGCTTTGTGTGGCGCGAGCTTCTCGCGCAGCGTCGCCACCGGCCAGTTGGTGAGCGTGGCCAGGCGCTGCTCTTGCCGAGCGACCTCCGAGCGCGTCAGCGGCACTTGCGAAGCGATCGACAGGCCGAGCGCGTTGCTGCGCGACACATCCAATTCGGTGCCGCGTCCGGCTTCCAGTTGCTTGCGCAGGATCGACAAATTCTCGCGCAGGTTCTCGACGTTCTCTTCCTGCACACGCAGGCGCGCCTGCGTGCCGCGCAGCGCGAAGTAGGTCTGCGCGGTCTCGGCGATGATCGATAGCTGCACCGCCTGCAGCGCAGCGGTGTCGGCGTCGACGCGGCGATAAATCGCTTCGGACTGACGGCGCAGCGAGCCGAATAAGTCGATTTCCCAGGTGGCATCGAAGCCGGCGCGATAGGTATCGGTGCGACCCTGATCGCTGGGGATGAACGGATCTTCGCCGCTGGGATCGCTGCGCTCAGCATCGGCCGAGGCGGTGACCGTCGGGAACCAGCTGAAGAAGGTCAATCCCGCGAGCGCCCGGGTGCTGTCGAGCCGCGCAATCGCTTGCGCGATATCGGTGTTCGCCGCCAGTGCGCGCTCGATCAAAAAATCGAGTTCGGGCTCATTGAACGAGGCCCAGAGCGCCGTGCCGACAGGTTTGACCTGATAGCCCTCAGTTTTTCCTTCGACGAACGCCGCTGCCTGCGGCGTGTCCGGCCGGACGTGATCGGGGCCGACGGTGCAGGCGCTGAGGGTGAGCGCGAGCGCGAGCGAAAGTGGCAGGGAAATAGCGCGGAAAAGTTCGGCGGATTGCGTTGGACCTGATCGAAAATCAAGTGCGCTCGCTTTTTCAGGCGAGCCCAACCCAAACATCGGAGTACCGGAACCCTCAAAGGCCCGTGCCATATGACCCACAGCCGCTGGTGTATCAACCATGTCCCTGCCCTCCAGCCACAACCTCTTCTTCGCGCGTAAAGCGCACCGCCAACTTGCGCAGCAAGACATAGAACACCGGGGTAAAGAACAATCCGAAGAAGGTCACGCCGAGCATGCCGGCGAACACGGTGACGCCCATCACATGGCGCACTTCGGCGCCCGCGCCGCTGGCGAACACCAATGGCAGCACGCCCATGATGAAGGCGAAGCTGGTCATCAGAATCGGACGCAAGCGCAGGCGACATGCTTCAATCGCGGCCTCGACGATGCTGCGTCCATGGTGCTCCAGATCGCGCGCGAATTCGACGATCAGGATCGCGTTTTTGCACGCCAGGCCCATCAGCACGACCAAGCCGATCTGAGTGAAGATGTTGTTGTCGATGAACGTTGGCGGCACGCTCTTGGGTGGCGGTGGTATCCAGCCCTGCATGATCTGAATACCGAACCAGGTGCCGTTGATGAAATTCAGCAGCCAGATGCCGCCGATCGCGCTCAGCAGGCACATCGGCACGATCAGAATCACCGCCAGCGGCAGCGTCCAGCTCTCGTACAACGCTGCGAGCACCATGTACACCAGCAGGATGCACAACGGGAACACCAGCAGCGCCAGCGAGCCTTGTGTGACCTCCTGGTAGGTCAGCCCCGTCCATTCCACGGTCATGCCGAGCGGCAGGATGTTCGGCGCCAGCTCCTGCACTTTGGCGATCGCTTGCTGCGAGGACATCTGCGCCGGATTGGTGCCGCCCTGCAAGTCCGCGGCGGGGAAACCGTTGTAGCGGATCACCGGATCGGGCCCGTAACTCGGCGTGATCTCGACGACGCTGGCGATGGGCACCATCTGCCCCGCCTGATTGCGAACTTTCAGTCGATCGATATCGGTGATCTCGTTGCGGAACTCGGCATCGGCTTGCGCATAAACGGCGTAGGTGCGGCCGAAGATGTTGAAGTCGTTGACGTATGCCGATCCCAAATACACCTGCAGCGCGGCGTAGATATCGGTCAGCGCCAAACCCTGCTCTTTGGCCTTGATGCGATCGACCGTGGCATCGAGCTGCGGCACGTTGGATTGGAAGGAGCTGAATACGCCGTAGGGAATGAAACCCGGCGTCTCGCGCAGCACATAGGCGAAGTTCTGTACCTGATTGTTGAGCTCGCCGTAACCTTGCGCCGAGCGATCCTGGATGTACATCTCTACGCCCGCTGTGTTGCCCAAGCCCAGCACCGCTGGCGGCTCAGCGGCGAAGGCAAAACCATCCTGGATAGTGCTGAATTTGCCGTTCAACATGCCGGCGATCTCGGCGGCGCTGATGTCGCGCGTATCCGACGGCGTGATGCCGATGAACATCACGCCAGCGTTACTGGTGGCGACGAAGTGGATGCCGTTCAAGCCCGGGAACTGCACCGCGCTCTCGACACCCGGCGTCGCCAGCGCCAGCTCGCCCATGCGTCTCATCGTCGCCTCCGTGCGCTGCAACGTGGCGCCTTCCGGAAGCTGCAGCACCCCGAACAGATACTGCTTGTCCTGCGTTGGAATGAAGCCCGCCGGTACGTTCATGAAGCCGAGCACGGTAACCCCAAGCAGCAACACATAGATGACCATCAGCCGCGGTGCGCGCGCGATGGTGCCGCCGATGCCGCTCGAATAGTTGTTGCTGGCGCGCCGGAACTTGCCGTTGAACCAGTTGAAGAAGCCACCGAATACTTTCTCGATGCCGCGGCCCAGCGCATCTTTTTTCGCGCCATGCGGCTGCAGCAACATCGCCGCGAGCGCTGGCGACATGGTCAGCGAGTTGAACGCCGAGATCAGCACCGATACCGCAATGGTGACGGCAAATTGCCGATAGAACTCGCCCGTCACGCCGCCCAGGAACGCGAGCGGCACGAACACGCTGGCGAGCACCAGTGAGATCGCAATGATCGGCCCGGACACTTCGCTCATCGCCTTGTGCGCGGCATCGATCGGACGCATGCCTTCTTCGATGTGGCGCTCAACGTTTTCGACCACCACGATCGCATCGTCGACGACGATACCGATCGCCAGCACCAACCCGAATAAGGTCAGTACGTTGATCGAAAAACCCAGCATCCAGAGCACCGCAAACGTGCCGACGATCGATACCGGCACGGCGAGCAACGGGATGATCGAGGCGCGCCAGGTTTGCAAGAACACAATCACCACCAGCACCACCAACGCCACCGCTTCGAGCAAGGTGGTGATCACCGAATCGATGGACTGGCGCACGAACACGGTTGGGTCATAGACCACCGTCCACTCGACGCCCTGCGGAAAGCCCTTGGCCAGTTCCGCCATCTTCGCGCGCACCGCATCCGACAAGGCGATCGAATTGGCGCCTGGGGCTTCGAAGATCACAATGGCTGCTGCATCCTCATTGTTGAGCAACGAGGCCAGCGCATAGTTGTTCGATCCCAGTTCGACGCGCGCGACATCCTTGAGGCGCGTGATTTCGCCGTTCGAGCCGGTCTTCAGCACTACCTCAGCGAACTGCTCTGGCGAACTGAGACGGCCCTGCGCATTGATCGCGTATTGCACCGAAGCGCCGGCTGGTTGCGGCGGTCCGCCAATGGCGCCCGCAGACACCTCCACATTTTGCTCGCGAAGCGCGCCAATGATGTCGTTCGCCGACAAGTCGCGCGCCGCAGCTTTGTCCGGATCGATCCAGATGCGCATCGCGTACTCGCCAGCGCCGAAGGCGATGGCCTGACCAACGCCGGGCAATCGCGCCAGCTCATCCTGCACGCGCAGATTGGCGAAATTCGACAGGTACAAACCGTCGTAGCGATTGTCCGGCGACTTGATATGCACAACCATCGTCAGATTCGGCGAGGCCTTGACGGTAGTCACTCCAAGCTGGCGCACCGCTTCGGGCAGTCGCGGCAACGCCTGCGCCACCCGGTTCTGCACCTGCACCGCGGCGAGATCGATATCGGTGCCACCCTTGAACGTTACCGTCAGCAGCATCGTGCCATCGGCGCCGCTGGTGGACTTCATATAGATCATGTTCTCGACGCCATTGATCGCCTCCTCGATCGGCGCTGCAACAGTGTCGGCAATGGTTTTCGGATTGGCGCCCGGATAGACCGCAGTCACTTGAACCGAGGGCGGTACTACGTTCGGGTACTCGCTGATGGGCAGGTTGGGAATCGCAATGAGGCCGGCGATGAACACCAGCAGCGACAACACGGCCGCCAGAATCGGGCGGTCGACAAAGACCGCAGAAATATCGGTGCGGGCCATGAGTTAGCGTCCTTGGGGGTTTGGCAAGTCGACGGTCTGACGATCGCGGGGATGGCCGGTAAGGCTGTCAAGGGCGAGGGCACGTGCCCTCGTGCCCTCGTGCCCTCGTGCCCTCGCATTCTTACCTCGGCATACAGTCCACTTCGTCAAAGCCGAAAGAGACACAGCACCGGCTTTGTACATTAACTGCGCCCTCACAACCCACCCCCTGTGACCGCCGTCGCTTGCGCCGGAGCCACCACCGTATTCGGCGCGTCCATCGGCACGTCAATCGGATTCAGCGGCGCGCCGGGGAAGAAGATCTTGCGCATACCGTTGACCACCACCTTGTCGCCAGGCTCCAGCCCGGTGACGATGCGCAAACCATCGATGTTGTTGCCGAGCTGCACATCCTTGCGCTGCGCGGTATTGCCCTGCCCGACCACGTATACGTACTTGCGATTCTGGTCGGTCAGGATGGCCTGGTCGTGGATCAGCATCGCCTGATGTTTGGCGCTGCCGATCAGCTGCACGCGGGCGAATAACCCGGGCGTGAACAGGCGCTCGTCGTTCTCCAGAAGCGCTCGCGCGCGAATCGTTCCGGTGGCTGGATCGAGTTGATTGTCGACGAAGTCCATCTCCCCGGAATGTGGAAAGCCCTGTTCGTCGGCGAGGCCCACGCGCACCGGATTGCGCGCGTCGCGCGAGCTGGGACGGTCGCCGCTGCGCGCTAAACCTTGGTAACGCAAATAGGTGCGCTCGTCGCCTTCGAACTCCACGTAAATCGGGTCTAGGGAAACCAGGGTGGTCAACACCGACGTTGGATCGACCAGATTACCGACGGTGATCAGCGCACGGCCGACACGGCCATCGATGGGCGCTGTGATCTTGGTGAACTCGACATTCAATCTGGCTTGCGCGGCGGCAGCGATCATGGCGTTGACATCGGCCTTGGCTTGCTCGAGCTCCGAGGATTTCTGATCCCATTCCTCGCGCGACATCGCCCTGGCCTCGACCAGTTTGCGGCCACGCTCGATATCGCGCTCGGCAAGCGTCACGCGTGTGCGCGCGCGGGCGATTTCGGCCTCGGTGCGCGCCAGCGCCGCACGATATTCGCGCTCGTCGATCTCGAACAACAGATCGCCTTTCTTGACTTCCGAGCCTTCCTCGAAAGCGATGCGGGTCAAATAGCCCTGCACGCGCGGTCGAATTTGCACCGCGTCGACTGCCGCGAAGCGACCATTGAACTCATCCCACTCGGTGACTTCGCGGCTGACCACTTGCGCGACGTTGACGTCGGTCGGCGGCATTTGCGGCGGCTCGCCTGGCGGTGGACCTTCGCCGCCGCCGCACGCACTTAGGGCGAGCGCCAAGGGGAGCCATACGAGATTGCGCAGTGTCATTGGGGCCTCGTCTTTTTCGTCGTTTTTGATTTGATCGGTGATGTCTGTTGCGCACTCGGCAACGCCGGCGCGCTCCACTCGCGTGCGAGGCGCTCGAGCGTCTGAATGACGCGCGGCCGCTGCGATTCGGGCACTTCGTTGCAGCCGAAGAACTCGCTCCAGAACAAGCCCTCTGCCGCGAGGCGAATCACGCTGCGGCGGATTTCGCCGTCGTCCCACACGGTGTGTTGGTGAACTCGCCGATGATGTTCGCGCACCGGCTCCAGCAGGCTCGGATCGTGCGCCACAGCGCTCAGCATGCCGGCGATGAATCGCCGTCGTTCACTGTCGGGCTGGCACCACGCTCGGATCAGCGCAATCAATGCAGCGCCAGGGTCGTCAGTGAGCTGCTGCGAATGCGCAGCTTCGGCCGCCATCCCGTGTTCCAGATCGTGTTCCACCAACGCCCGCAGCAGATCGTCTTTGGTGGCAAAGTGATAAGTGATGCCGCCGCGAGACACGCCACTTTCCTGGACCAATTCCTCGAACGTGAGGTTCGCCGCACCGCGCGCTTTGACGATGCGTTCGGCGGCCGCAAGGATTTCCAGCCGGGCTTTCGGCGGGCGAGGCATGTGTCAGTTTCTTTACAGAACGTTCTGTATAGAAATACGCGGTCGACGATGTGTTGGCAATCCGCCGTTGGTCATTTACATACGTATGCAAAGTGATCGCGGGAGGGACAAGGAGAACGCATTGCGTGCGTTCGGCGCGCGACGACCAGCGTTCAGCTCGTTTCGCATACTTCTTGCCGCTCGTGTGCTAGAACCCGCGTCCCTTGCTTGATGGAGTCACGTGCATGAGAAAGACGTCGTTGTTCGCTGCAATCACGTTCGGCCTCGCCGCTTGCAGCGAGCAAGCGCCGCCACCTGCGCCCGCCGCACCGGCTGCCGCGCCTGCCGTCGTCGCAGAACCCGCGCCCGCCGCGCCAGTCGCCGAAACCTTCGAGGCGCGCCTGGATCGAATCATTGCTGGCGAGCACCGCAGCGCCGAGAACAAAGCGCGCGATGCATGGCGCCACCCGAAGGAAACGCTGATGTTCGGCGGGATCGCGCCGGGCCAAACGGTCATCGAAATCACGCCGGGCGGCGGTTGGTTTACGGAAGTCATTGCGCCGCTGTTCAATGGCCAAGGCACTTACATCGCCGCGGTCAACGATCCGACCAAAGCCAGCAGCGATCGCGCCCGCGAATACCACACCGAGAACAATCAGAAGCTGCGCGACAAATTCGCCGCCAACGTCGAGTTGTACGGCACGCCGACGATCGTCGAGTTCGACCCCAAGGCGCCGGTGTTCGGCGCGCCCGGTTCCGCGGATGTGGTGATGACCTTCCGCAATGTGCACAACTGGGCTGGCGGCGGTGCAACCGACGCCATGTTCAAAGGCTTCTTCGACGTGCTCAAGCCCGGCGGCACGCTGCTGGTGGAAGAGCATCGCGCCAAGGCCGATGACGCGCGGCCGCTCGAAGAGCTGTCCAAGACCGGCTATCTGACGCAAGCGTTTGTCATCGACACCGCGACCAAAGCCGGCTTCACGCTGGCTGCAGAGAGCGAGATCAACGCCAATCCGGCCGACACCAAGGACCACCCGAACGGCGTGTGGAACCTGCCGCCATCGCTCAATGTGAAAGAGGGCGACGATGCCGAGAAGTACAAGGCCATCGGCGAGAGCGATCGCATGACGCTGAAGTTCACCAAGCCGGCCATGTAAACGGCGCTTCAATTGCCTGGTGCAAAGGGCCGCGTACGCGGCCCTTTGTTGTTTTAACGGTTCGTCGGCGCTACTTGTGTCGGGCGGGATTTGTGTCGTTCTACAGCCACGCCGCGGCTATCATGGGCGCCCTCCATTGGAGACAGCGCCCGTGTCGGCAGTTCGCACAGACCTCACGCAGTTGTTGGTGCATTGGAAGAATGGCGACCTGAATGCCGAGAGCGCTCTGCTTGAGGCGGTGTATCCGGTGCTGAAAATGATCGCCGCCAAGCATATGTCGGAACGCGATCGAATCGCGTTTGCGGTGACTGAGCTGGTCAACGAAGCCTACATGCGCCTGATCGAGCAACGCCAAATCCCGTTTGCCAATCGCAGGCACTTCTTTGCGATCGCCGCACGCGTCATGCGGCGTGTCTTGATCGATCAGGTTCGCGAACGCGCGGCCGAGAAGCGCGGCGCCGACTGGGTGCATGTCAGTATGGGGCAGGCGCAGCACCTGCACGCCGACAAGGGACTGGACGGCGATGAGTTGCTCGCCCTGGATCAGGCACTGGCGCAGCTCGAACGCGTGCGCCCGCGTGCCGCGAAGCTGGTGGAGCTGCGTTACTTCGGTGGCATGACGTTCGACGAGGCCGCCGCCGACTGCGAAGTATCCTTGGCGACCGCAAAACGCGACTGGCAATTCGCTGTCGTCTTTCTCCAGGATCGACTGGGACGCGGCATTTGAAGGGTACACAAACCAGGGTCTGGTTAAGGGCCGGCGAGTTGTTCGATCAACTCATCGAGCTGACGCCTGACGAACGAGGCGCGTTCCTGGAATCGCAAACGGACAACGATTCGGCAGTACTCGACGTGGTGCAGCGGCTGATCGCTGCGCACGATCTTGCCATCGATGCGCAGCCTGCGAAACAGGCCGTGGCCTCAGCTTTCGCGAACTTCTCGTCTGGGCTCGGGGAGCTGTCGCCTGGCACGGAGATCGGGCCGTTCAAGGTCGAGCGGCAACTGGGCGCTGGCGGCATGGGGTACGTGTATTTGGCGCAGCGTGAGATTGATGGTGCCTTGCAGCGCGTTGCGATCAAAATCCCCAGCGTGGGTTCGACCGCGGAGTCGATGCGTCGCTTCCACCAGGAGCGGGCGATGCTGGCCAGCCTGCAGCATCCGGCGATCGCCGGGCTGGTCGATGCCGGTGAGTTGTCTGCAGGCCGCCCTTACCTGGCGATGGAGTACGTCGACGGCGAGCCCTTGGTCGAATACTGCGATCGACGGCGCCTGACGGTGGCGGAGCGTGTCGAATTGGCGATTCGCATACTCGCGGGCTTGCAGTATGCGCACGAACGATTGATCGTGCACCGCGATATCAAATCGGACAACGTGTTCGTCGACGCCCAAGGTCAGCCGCGTATCTTGGATTTCGGCATCGGCAAGCTGCTCGACAGCGCGCGGCCGGGTACCGCCGATGGGCAGCATTACTTCACGCTCGCCTGCGCTGCGCCAGAGCAGATTCGCGGCGAGCCGAGCAGCGCGGCGACCGATGTGTATGCCGTGGCGGTTTTGCTATATGAGTTGCTGGTCGGCAGCCCGCCGCTGGATTTCGCCGGACTGACGGTCCCGCAAGCGCTCGATCGCGCTCTGCAATCGGTGCCACCCTTGGCGAGTCAACGGTTGCGGCGCGATGCCGGCGCGTTGCCCGCATTGGCCAACGAGCGCCGAACGACGCCAGGTGCGCTCGAACGCAAGCTCGCGGGCGACCTGGAGCGCGTGCTGGCCCGCGCATTGCGCAAAAACCCCCAAGAGCGATACGCGACAGCGGCGGCCTTCGCGGATGACCTCACCGCAGTGCTGCAGCAACGGCCGATCGCCGAGCGGCGTAGCGAACGCTGGTATCGGGCGCGGCGCTTCCTGGCACGGCATCGTCTGGCTGTCGGCCTGACCGCAGCCATCGCGCTGACGCTGCTGGTCTCCGTCGTTATCCTGACCCAACTGGCCATCGATTTGCGCATCGCTCGCGATCGCGCCGAGAGCGAGCGCGTCGAAGCGGAGCAAATCGCGCAATTCTTGCAAGGCCTGTTTCGCCAGGCCGATCCGCTGGTCATGCGCGGTAACCAATTAAGCGCCAAAGATCTCGTCGATCGCGGGGTCGCAGATTTGGCTGGTGCGTTGCGCGATCAGCCGGCGCGCCGGGCCAGTCTGTTGCTGTTGCTGGGCCGCATCCAGCTCATCATGAGCGACCTGCCCGCCGCGCGGGCCCTCGGCGAGGACGCGCTCGCGTCCGGCCACGAAACGGAGCGAGCGCGCGAATTGCTCGCGCGCGCCGCGTTCGCGGCCGGAGATTTTCGCCAAGCCATCGAACATGCCGACGCGCTGTCCGGTGGATATGAGGTCGGCGCTGCGGTACCGGATTTGCCGCTGTTTGGCCTCTCGATCAAGACGCGGGCACAAATCGCGCTGGGAGAATTGGCCGGAGCGCAGGCGGTCCACGCGTTGACGAACCTGGTGGCCGAGTACTCGCGTCGCTACGGCATCGATCATCCGGATACCCAGCACCTGCGCATGCGTCTGGCGATGTCGGAAGTGGCGGCGGGCGATAAGGAGAGCGGCCGCGAAATCATCAAGGAAGTGACGTCCAACCTGAGCTTTGGCGGAGACAACAACGATCCGGAGATGGCCACCTGGGCCTTGCGCCGGGCCCAGATCGAGCGCGAGAGCGGCCGTTTCGACGAAGCGCGAAAGTTGGTGCAATGGGCGCTTCGCGTGCGCACCGCGGTCTACGGTCAGCAGCATCCGCGGACCGCCGCTGCGATCGGCGCGCTGGCCATCATCGAGCAACGCGCAGGCCGGTTTGACGAGGCCCGACAGTACTACGAAACCTGCGTGGCGATAGCCGCAGCCAGCTTGCCGCCGGATAGCGCTGAGCTGGTTTCGTACCGATACAATCTTGGATCGTTCCTGCTGACCGAAGTGAACGATGCGGCGGCAGCGATTCCCGTTCTGAAGAGTGCCTATGAAGCTGGGATGCGTACCGCAGCGCAGGGCATCAACACGGCGCTCTATGCAAGTCGCCTGGGCGAAGCTTATGCGGCCGTCGGCGATCACCAGTCGGCACGGCCGGCGTTCGAAACGGCGTTGCGAATAAGCGCGAGGTTCGGCGATCGCTATCGCATCAGCATGACCAAGCTCACGGCCGAGATCGCCTGCGGCCGGTCTACACGATCTCAGGCGGATCGTATCGCGATTAAAAGGGGCATTGAGATGCTCGAAGCCAGTTATCCAGACGACCATTCACTGCCACGTTTGCGTCGATGTCTGGACGCCAGCCCCGGCGTTTCATGAGGGCATGCGGATGGGCGCGACGGTGGACCGGCCAACCGCTCGATCGGCCTCGCCGCGGCGATCCGTCGCGGCGCGAAGATTGTCGCGATCTGCGGCTGACGCTCAATCCACGCTTTGAGGCGGGAACGACCACTGGGTGCTGACGATCAGCCCGTTCGCGTTCGCCCACTTGAAAGGACGTACGCGCAAACGATCGGCGACGTAATGTCCAAGCGTTCCGTCCGCTATCGCGGAGTATTCGGCCACAAGTTCGCCGCCACGTAGCAGATGCAGCGACGCTCCTTGAATCTCAACCTGGAATTGGCTGCCATCGGGCGTGCACGGCTCGAAGGCCACCATTGTTCTTTGCTGCGCAACGTTGGTCGGCGTGCGCACTGTAAATCGCTCCGACACCGTCGGGAACCAATCGACCGCCAAGTACCATTCGTTTTCCACTTCAATGGCACTGAAACCGAGCATTGAGAATTCGCTGCCCCAGCTCTGGCTGACCCGGAATTCGGCGAAAGTGGCCGCTGATGGCTTGCTTGAATCTGCGACCATGTGTTGCGCGCTCGGGCAAAGCCTCAAGCTGACCACCTTCTGCGCTGGATCGAATGTCCAGCGACGAAAGGCAACCGCGCTGCCATCCGGAACCACGTCGACATTGCACTCCAGGACGCCATCCGGCCGTTCGGGTTCGCAAACCATCGCCTCGGCCAGGGGTGCATAGCCGGCCAGACAGAGCAATAGCGTCGATGTTAGTGTTTTCATGAGTGTACTCCCCCGCGACCATGTTGAATGGGAACGCGTAAGCGCGCCAGCGATCAGCTCAGCGGCTTGGCCGACGCTTCAGAATTTCTTTACTCTCAAGCAGCCGATGAGCGTCACCCCACAAACACCCGCGCATTCCAGAACAGCCGTTGCCATGGTGATAGGTCGCCGCCGGTGGGCACCAGCTCATTAGCAAGCGGCGCCACGCTTCTGGTGGAAGAGCGCCTCGCCAGGGCCGACGACGCGCGTCCGGTGGAAGAGCTGGCCAAGACCGGCTACCTGACCCAAGCCTGGGTCATCGATATCGCGACGAAAGTCGGCCTCCCGCTGGCCGCTTAAAGCGAGATCAACGCCAATCCGGCCGATACCAAAGATCATCCCAATGGCGTGTGGAACCTGCCGCCGTCGCTGAATGCGAAACAGGGCGATGATGCCGAGAAGTACAAGGCCATTGGCGAAAGCGATCGCATGACGCTCAAGTTCACCAAGCCGGCGATGTAAACAGCGCCTCAATTGCCTGGCGCAAGGGGCCGCGCACGCGGCCCTTTGTTGTTCTACATGTTCGTCGGCGACGCTTGTGGTCAGGCCAGACTTGTGTCGTTCGCTATCGCCAAGCCGCGGTTATCATCGACCCCGACCATCGGAGTCAGCACTCGTGTCGGCAGTTCCCACAGACCTCACGCAATTGTTGGTGCGCTGGAAGAATGGCGACCCGAGTGCCGAGAGCGCTCTGCTTGAGGCTGCGTATCCGGTGCTGAAAATGATCGCCGCCAAGCATATGTCGGAACGCGATCGAATCGCGTTTGCCGTGACTGAGCTGGTCAACGAAGCCTACTTGCGCCTGATCGAGCAGCGCCAGCGCCCGTTTGCCAATCGCGGGCACTTCTTCGCGATCGCCGCACGCGTGATGCGGCGTGTGTTGATCGATCAGGTTCGCGAACGGGCGGCCGAGAAACGCGGCGCCGGCTGGGTGCAAGTCAGTATGGGGCAGGCGCAATACCAGGGCGCGAACGAGGGACTCGACGGCGACCAGTTGCTGGCCCTGGACCAGGCCCTGGCGCAGCTCGAAAGCGTGCGCCCGCGTGCCGCGAAGCTGGTTGAGCTGCGCTACTTCGGCGGCTTGACGTTCGACGAGGCCGCCACGGACTGCGAGATCTCGTTAGCCACCGCAAAACGCGACTGGCAATTCGCCGTAGCCTTTCTGCAAGACCGTCTGGGACGCATCGTTTGAGTGGATCGCAAACCAAGCTATGGCAGCGCGCGGGCGAGTTGTTCGACGTCATCGTCGAACTGACCCCGGCCGAACGCAGCGCGTACCTCGCATCCCGTACTGTCGTCGATCCGGAGGTGCGCGAGGCCGTAGAGCGACTGATTGTCGCGCACGAGTTGGCTGGCGACGCGCTGCCCGCGCACCAAGCTGTTGCCTCGGCACTGTCGAATTTTTCATTACGCGCCGAAGATCTGGCGGCTGGCACGGCGATCGGGCCGTTCACCGTCGAGCGGCTGCTTGGCGCGGGTGGAATGGGTCAGGTGTATCTGGGCCGGCGCGAAATCGATGGCGCCGTACAACGCGTAGCGATTAAGTTGCCGAACGCTCGGTCGACCGCAGAGTCGATGCGGCGTTTTCGCCAGGAGCGTGCCATGTTGGCCGGGTTGCAGCATCCGGCGATCGCGCGGCTGGTCGATGCCGGAGAATTGAGCACCTCGCGTCCGTATCTGGCGATGGAGTACGTCGACGGCGAGCCGCTGCCCGAATTTTGCAATCGATGTCGATTGTCGGTGGCCGAGCGCGTCGACATGGCCATTCGCATCCTCGCTGGCCTGCAATACGCGCACGAGCGCTTGATTGTGCATAGAGATATCAAGTCCGACAACGTGCTGGTGGATTGCGACGGACAGCCGCGGATCTTGGACTTCGGCATTGGCAAGCTGCTCGACGATACCAGGCCGAGCACCGCCGATGGACAGCATTACTTTTCGTTGACTTGTGCAGCACCGGAGCAAATTCGCGGCGAACCGAGCAGCGCGGCGACCGATGTCTACGCGGTTGCGGTCTTGCTCTACGAACTGCTTACTGGCTACCCGCCACTCGATTACGCCGCACTGTCGGCTCCCGAGGCACTCGATCACGCGCTGCAATCGGTGCCGCTTCTGGCCAGCCAAAGGCTGCGCCGCTCCGATGCGGCTTCGCTAGCCGAGTTGGCAGCGCAACGCAGCACCACGCCGAACGCTCTCGAGCGCGCGCTCGTAGGCGACGTAGATCGCGTGTTGGCCCGAGCGCTACGCAAGAACCCACCGGAGCGTTACGCAACCGCCTCGGCGTTCGCTGACGATCTGGCGGCGGTTCTCGAACAACGCCCGATCGCCGAACGTCGCAGCGAACGCTGGTATCGCGCGCGCCAGTTTATTGCCAGGCATCGTCTGGCGGTGGGACTGACCGCAGCGATAGTGCTGACCTTGATTGCGTCCATCGGCATCCTGAGCAAACAAGCGTACGATCTGCGCATCGCTCGCGATCGTGCTGAAGACAAACGCGCAGAGGCCGAGCAGATTTCACAATTCCTGGAAGGGCTGTTTCGCCAAGCGGATCCGCTGGTCTTGCGCGGCAAGCAGATGACCGCAAAAAGCATCGTCGATCGCGGCGTCAAGGACGCAACCGACGCTCTGCGCGAGCATCCCGAGCGTCGCGCAAACTTGCTACTGATGCTTGGTCGCATTCAGTTGATCATGAGCGACCTTGACTCCGCAAAGTCGCTGGGCGAGAACGCTCTCGCCACCGGGCATGAGACAGGTCGCGCGCGCCTTCTCCTGGCGCGCGTCGCGTTTGCGGCTGGTGACTTTCGGTCGGCAATCCATCACTCAGCGGCGATTTCCGACCAATTTGAGCTGGGGCCAGAGGCGCCGGAATGGGCGCTCATGGGCTTTTCAATAAAAACGACTGCGGAAATTGCTTCAGGACAGTTGAGCGGCAATGCTGCAGTCCAAGCTTTAGAACCCATAGTCGCTGAGTTCTCGCGACGATACGGATTGGATCATCCCGAAACGAAAACGGTGCGCATGCGGTTAGCGGCGTCGGCGAGTGTCGCAGGCGATGACGAACGTGCGCAATCAATTTTGGAGGAACTCGTTTCCGATCAGGATTTCGGCGGCGAGAGCAATGACCCAGAAATGGCGATTTGGGCGATGCAAAAGGCCAGACTGGAGCGCGACAAGGGCAACTTCGACGAGGCGCGGAGACTATTGCAATGGGCGCTACGGGTACGAACGGCGGTTTATGGCCCTCAACATCCCCGCACTGCGGCTTCGATTGCCGCGCTGGCCATCCTGGAGCGAAGGGCCGGGCAACTCGACCTCGCCCGGAAATACTATGAGTTATGCGTAGAGATTGCCGCCTCATCACTACCGCCCCACAACGTGGAATTGGTCGGCTATCGGTATAATCTGGGATCATTCCTGCTTACAGGTCTTGGCGATGCACCTGCTGCCATACCTGTACTCAGGCAAGCGTTCGATGCCGCCATGCAGAGCGCTGAGCTTTCGGTCAATACCGCTCTATTTGCTCATCGACTCGGCGAAGCCTATGCGGCTGTTGGTGACTACAAATCGGCGCGCAGGCCGTTCGAAATAGCGCTAAAAATCCTTTCCAAAGACAAGGATCGCTATCGACTAACGCTGGCCAGAGTAAAGGCCGAGATCACGTGCCTAGGTTCAGCCCGCACACCGGCTGACAGTGAAGCTATCAGCCAGGTGATCAAAACACTCGAATCAGAGGATGAGGATAGCCATGTCTTGCCGAGACTGCGCCGTTGCCTTAGTGATGAAACCGTGAATTCTCCACCTTGATTTGTCACTTCGCTAAAGCGCAATCCCCCTAGCGCCCGACTCGCCAATGGGTCCGCAGCCTGAAGCCTTGCGCGTTGGTCCAAACAAGCGGTCGAATACGCATTTGATTGGAAGATAAATCAGCTTCTCCCGCTTTAAATCCGGTGATAAGTTCCGCTCCCCGAAATAGACCTAGAGTGTTGCCACTGAGCCTTAGGAAATGATCATCACTTTGCGAGGTGCAGGTTTCCAAAGGAGCAACAAAGGTGTCATTTCCGCTCCAGACAGATTCGTCCAGTTTAAAATCGGGCCATATGTGAGGAAACCAATCTGCAACCAAGTACCAGCGACCATCAGCATTTGCTACGGTAATGCCGAGTATCGACGTTTTGCTACCCTGATTCAGTCGGTACTCAGCAATAGTGACCATCGAAAGCTCATTTGGATTCTGAGGCAGCCACTCGTCATCCGGACAAAGCTTCATTTGTACGACAGTGTGCGACTGATCCAAAGCCCAGGTTGGATAGCGATCCTGAGGCCTGACGCCATCAAGCTCAAGATCGCATCGGTACTCGCCGCCTGAACTCCTCGGCTCACATTCTTGTTCGTCCGCCAGCGCCGTAATGCTTGTCAGTCCGAGGAGCAGTGTCAGGGCAGTTCTTGTCATGAAGGCTATCCACGAAACGAGGGTGAAACGATATGCGCAGGATGGCTAATGTTCAGCTCATCGAGCGGAAACGCATTCATTTTGTCTTAATTTTCTGAAGTACGAAACGCCAGCGGCAACAAGGTCAGTCGATTGCGCAAACCGTTGATCTTGTCGACAAGTCCGCGACCCGTAACCCCAGTAGACGCAGACGGACGAGTCTGGAACGGCTCTCTATTGCAGAGCTTGACAAGCGCTTGCGCAAGACGATGAGCCTTTCTTTGAGCCTTTTGCGCGTCCCGGTCCAGGCGAAATCTGCCAGAGCCGATTTCTCGGCGCACTCGATCACTTCGGGGGGTCACTGATGTCTCATTCTAACCGTTCGTTCTCTAGCGCTTGTGCACATACATTGCTGTCCATGAGACGCAGGTTTGTGGGAAAGCACACGCCGGTAACCACAATCAGAGCAGCTGATGAGCAACCGCAATGGCACGATCTTGATGCCGAGCTCAGCTCTGGCGACGTCAGGCAACTCGCGCCGGTTCATGACTTGCCCGAGCAGCTCTCGTGCCTCGCTATATCTTATTGGGGGAATCGAATGCGCACCGTAATCTGTGATTCCGTCGCGCGAGCGACGCGAAGTGTCATCGCGTTGGCAATGGCACAAGCAGCAATGCTATCGATCGCCTTGGCGCAACCAGCGACGCCGCCAGCACCTCACAGTGAGCCTGTCGGATCGATCGACAGCGCATCGAACACTGTCGGCGCAACACCAGGCGATTTTCGGGTCGACGAGGGTGGCGCGGCAACGTACTCGGTGCCGATTGCAGCGTTGCCCGGAACTGCTGGGCTTACGCCAAAACTCTCGCTCGATTACAACGCCCGCAGCGCCACCGGTGCGCTTGGCACCGGCTTCGCACTCGGTGGGCAATCGGCGATTTCGCGCTGCAAATCGACGGTGGAAGCGGGCGATGGGGCCGGGCCGCATGTCGGTGTGGATTTCACTCCCGGTACGGGCGAGAGCTTTTACTGCCTGGATGGGCAACGGCTGTTTCGTGTGTTCGCTCCGTTCGATACCGGCTGCCCCATCCTGGCTGGAATCCCGACAACACCGCAGCGGCCGTATCGCTCAGAACTTGATCCCGCGACTCGCATCTGCGGCTATTCGCTGAAGAAGGATGGTGAGAACGATTTCTGGCTGGTATTCCCTAAAGATGGCTCAATGCGTCGCTACGGCTATGCCGGAAGTTCGGCCTTGCGTCCGAATAACGGCACGTCTGCGCAGTCGGACGGCTATACGGTTCAGGCGCTCGACCGAATCGCCGACGCCAGCGGCAACACCGTCGACTTCGTGTACTCCGGCAACGCGTTGACCGGCGAGCTGCTGCTCACCGAAGCGCGCTATACCGGCAGGGTCGCCAATCGTCTGGACATGAATGCAGCCTACGTTCGCGCACCGTATGCGCGCACTGCGCTGAGCTACGAGGCGATGCCGATCGATTCGCAGCGCGTCGACTTCTTCGGCGGCAGCCGCATGGCGCTGACGCAGCGCCTGAGCGAGATCACCTTGTTTGGGCCGGTCAACAACGGGCCAAATCCGATGCAAGAGGTGCGTGCGCGTACTTATCGTTTGACCTACGGACTCGCGGCAACGGGCTCCAAACAATCGCGGCTGGTCGCGCTCAGCGAATGTGCGCCCAACCCCGCGGGCGGCGCGGACGTGTGTTATCCGCCAACGCGCTTCGCGTGGAATAACGTCGCCGACAACGATTTCCCACAGGGCTATGTGGCACCTGCGACATCGCAGAACTACAGCAATCTGATTAACTTCGCTGTCGATTTCAAGGTCGGCGATGTCAACGGCGATGGGCGCCAGGATGCGGTGTACATCAAGGATCGCAATTGCCCCGGCAATCCCGCAGGAGAGCGCGACCCGAATGCCGCCAGCGCATTCCGCTTTCGTTTCATGGTCGCGCTCGGCAACGAGACTGGGCTGGCGCCATCGCAGAACGTCGATGTGTTTCCGCGGCGCACGCCGCCCGCCAGCGCGCCGCAAATCCCGAGCTGCCAGGATGCAGGTCCGGCGACGAACTTCGATGCCAATGCGCCAATTCGATGGGACTTGATCTGGCACTTGTTCGATCTCACCGGTGATGGACGGGACGATCTGATTGCAATGGTGCCGGACTTCGGCACCTGCGCGACATGCCATCGCTTTAGGGTCTTCCCGGCCATCAAAGTGAACGGCGTCTGGGTGTTCGATAGCCTGGGAACCGATGTCAATATTGCGCTTTCGCAAGACCGCGATTCGAACTTCATCGACTTGAATGGCGACGGTTTGCCGGATCTGCTGTTCGGCGATCCACAAGGCGGGCTGAATGCGCGACTGTTGCGGCGAGCTACGAGCGGCACACTGGCTTATGAGTTCGAATCAACCGATCGCGACGTAACGTTCTCTGGTTTCGAGCCGGACGCAATGCTTGCATTCGGAACTACAGAACGCGAAAGCGCGCGCGCCGGCGATCTGACGGGTGACGGGATTGCCGATCTGCTGATTTACGCGGAAAAGGTCCGTAGCGGCATTCAATGCCTCGGGGGAACCTGCGTACCTTGCGGCAATCCTTCGGTGCCCAATCAGCTCCCCTGTGAGCCGGAACTTCTGGCGGCGTGCCCAAATGGTCCTGGCTCCTGTGTGCAACCCACGCCGCCCCCGATTCGAACCGATCAACCCAGTTGGCAGCTGGCTTCGCGGTCGAGCATCAACCGGCTTGAAACGCCAGAGCAAATACTTGTTGAGGCCAAATACTGGGTCACGGCAAAAGTAACGCCCGTGGGCAATGCCTTTGTCATCAGCGCTGGCCAATGTGTAGGCGGCGGCGCCAACGCAGCGTTTTGCGATAGCGCCCCAAATTTGTTGAGCGCCTCGTTTGCCGACTTGAACGCCGATGGGCTGGGCGACGTGCTCCTTCGCGAGCGTGTCAGCGGCAACGGCGATCAACGCATCGATCAGTTTGCTTTTCGCCTCAATCGAGGCGGTAACGCGCCTGCTGGTAACTTGCTGCCGCGGGAAACCCCGAACTTCACCTTGCGCCGGCGCGAAGCGGATCGCGCGCAACTGGTCGACATCACGGGCGACAAACGCCTGGACCTGGTCTTTCCTCGCCAGTGCGTCGTTAGCTGCAGCAGTGGTTCGAACCCGCTGGTGTACCGTCGATTCACATCCGCCGGCTTCAGTTTTCAGGAAGAACCGGCCGCCACCGGCTCGCCGATCGTCCTCGGCAACCAAGACCCGAACCAGTACCTGACGCTGCCGCTCGACATCAACGGCGACGGCGCGCCCGAGTTGGTGCGCTATCGCGCCAACAACACCAGCAGCAACAACCTATACGTGGTCGCAGCCAATTTGCGCTACGGCGGCCAGGACAGCATAGTACAGGTCGCCAACGGTCTGGGTGCGCGGCACGAGGTTCAGTACGCGCCACTGGTCAATCAGTACGTCTATGAGCGCGCGCATGACGGGCCGCGACTCAACTATGCGCGCGGCAGCGCCATCTTCGATGTGTTTTCGCCGTTGTGGGTGGTGCGCGTTGCGCGTTCCAGCTCGCCCGGCTGCCCGGCCGATGCGCCGACGTGCACCGTCGATTCGCTGGCGACCAGCGAGATTCGCTACAGCTACCGCGGTGCGCGGGTGCAGACCGGCGGACGTGGGTTCTTGGGCTTCGCCGCTATCCGCACCGAGGACGTCCAGAACCGACTGCTCACCACCACCGACTATCGACAGGACTATCCCTACGTCGGCCGCCCAAGTCGGACACTGGTCGAAGCTTTGACCGCTTTGACCCCCGACCCCTGCCTGACTGATCCGCTGGGACCACAGTGCTTCGTCGAGCCGCCGGAAAATTGCGGACCCACGATCTGTCCGATTGCCGATGGCAAGGCTGGCGGGCCGTATCGATTTGCGCGGATGAACATTGTCGGCAAAGGCGCCGCCAGCGGCGCAATCATCAGCGATCAGAATAGCGCCTACACCAGCACGCCTGCCTTCAGCGCGACCTCGCGCCAGCCGATCGTGGTGTACGCCGGTAGTAGCGAAGAGAAACGCTTCGATCTGGCGACCCAGGCGCTGGCCCAGCGCGTCGTGACGACAATGAGCATGGATGGGTTCGCCAACCTTATCCTGCAAATCAGCAACACCTTCGATCAGAACAACCAGCAGGTCGACCAAACTGCCCAGGTCAACATCTACGGCTGCCCGGAAGCGCCAGTGCAGTTGATCAAGGGTGTCGGTTGCCTGGGCTCGCTCAACAACACGCTCGATCCAGAGCGGATTCGCTTGGGGCGCCTGTCGCTTTCCGCGGTGGTCAGTGCCCGAGGTTCTGTGGAGACGCGCCGACGCAGCGCGTTCGAGTACGATCCAACGACGCTCATGCTGATCGCCGAAGTCAGCGGTATGTACGATGCCACAGAGTTCCCGGCGGACGAACGCGCCAGGATGCATCAGCGCACCGACTATGTGCTTGATGGCGACGGCAATCGCACCTTGAGTGTGACCTGTTCAGTGGCCGACTTTCCGAATCGCGCCGAGTGTTTGAACCTGAGCCAGTTCCGTCAGGATCAGTGGTTACCGACGCCGACCAAGTTCCAACGCTACGCGCGCACTGAATACGACAGCCTTGGGCGCTTTGTGCAGGGCACCCGAAGCCCATACTTCTCCGAGTCGACCACGGCGGGTCTTGAGGCCTACAACGAACGCGTGGGCGTCGATCAGTCGGGCGCTCTGAACCGCAACGTCTTCGGCGATCCGCTCGGCGCCCTCACCGCGCACGGCGTGTATTCGGAGAAGTTCTTCGGTCCGCTCGGCCGCGAACACTTCGCGCGCAGCCAGACCGGTGCCTTCGGTCGCTCGCGCTACGCCTGGTGTGTCGACGCGCAAGGCACCACGCTGCCCGATGGAACCGGCGGCATCCCGAGCGGCGCGCAGCGCGTAAACTGCCCGGTCGGTGCGATTTATCGCGTCGAAGGCAACTCCAGCGAAGGCTTCCAGAACGTGGTCAGCATCGCGCCGCGGACCTTCGCCTACTTCGACGTGCTCGGACGACAAATCCTCAGCACGATGCGCATCTATCAGTCGATTGAGGCCGATCCGGGGAATACCAGTCGCTGGTCGAGCACCTACACGCGTTACGATGTCCTCGGCCGAGCACGCGTCGCCAGCGAGCCGTTCTTCTCGCGCGATCCGCTGGCAAGTCAGGCCACCCATCGCGCCGGCGATCCACAGTCGGGCGCCTCGCCCGCCGAAACGCGCACCGCTTACGATGTGCTCGGTCGCAGTGTCAACGTGCAAATCCCATCCGAGAGCTACAACGGTGGGTTCGCGGTGCAAAGCGCCGAGTTCAACCGCATGCAAACGGTGAACTTCAATCCGCGCAATTTCGCGACCACCATCGACAAGAACGGCATGGCGGAAACCACCCTGGCGCGCGACGCCGCATCGTTTCAGGTGAACTATGCGCGCACCACCTTCGGCAATCTTACTGCCGCCACGCGTACACCAAGCAACGGCAGCAGCGCTGGGCAGACCATTACCACCGTGCTGAGCTATGACGTGTTGGGTCGCAAGCGCGCCATCAGCGACCCCGACAAAGGACTCATCAGCTACACCTACAACGCGCTCGGCGAAGTGCTCACCGAAACCGACGCGAAAGGTCAGGTACGCGGCTACTACTACGACGCGCTAGGTCGGATGATCCAGCGCTTCGAGGCCCGTCGCGTTAGCGCAGGTGTTTATGAAAAGGAGCCGGGCGCAACCTGGTCCTACGACGATTTGGGTAACCAATTCTTGCCCGGAACGGGCGCGAGACCCGTCGGTCTGTTGCTGAAAGAAAGCTATGGGACGATGTCGCGCGACTACGCTTACGACGCCTTCGCGAGGTCGACGAGCGTGCTCACCTTGCTCGACGACGATAAGTACTTCAGTCGCACCACGTACGACAAGTACGGTCGCGTGTTTCAATCCTTCGACGCTAGTATGGAGAACGATAGCCCCTTAGGTCAGCTGCAAATCTACTCAAGCGATGGCTTCCCGATCGGCGTTCGCGAAGCAGCGAGTGGCACCAGCGGAATCCTCTACAACGAAGTAATGGCCCTGACCGCGCGCCAGCAAGTGCGCCGCGAACGCTACCACGGCACCAATGCGCTCGTCAGTGAACGCACTTTCGACAACAACACCGGAAGACTGGCTGCGATAAAAACCGGCGCCTTTAGCGGCAGCGTCGTCAACGGCACACTGCAGGATTGGACCACCGAGTGGGACAGAAACGGCAATCTGATCAAACGCCGCGACCAGACCGCCGGTGCCGATTGGGAAGAGGCGTTCGCATACGACGCGCTCGATCGCCTGGAAACCGTGACACAAACGCGGGCTGCCGGCGTCATCACCGCGGTGAACACGCTGAGTCTTCAGTACGATCAGTTGGGGAACATCACCCACAAGTCCGCTGGCGTCGGTGGTCCCGCGAACCTCGGTCCGTACGCGTACCGGAGCTCACTCGGACAAACCGGGTGCTCGCGCATCGCCGGTCCGCATGCGGTGAGCCTGGTAGCAGACAAAAGCTACTGCTACGACGAAAACGGCAACAACACCCTGGTGCGCAAGAACGGCAGCGTGATCCGGAGCATCACTTACACCGGCTTCGATCTGCCCGAACGCATTGTGCGCAACGAGCCGACCAGCGAAGGGACCATCCAGGCCGAGGTGAGCTTCAAATACGCGATCGATCGCAGCATCTACGAGCGCCTCGACAACGACAGCATCCGAACGCGTTACGTCGGCAACGTCGAGTTTGTCCGTCACGGCAGGACCGAGAGCACCAAGCGCTACATCGGTGGATTTCTGGTGATCACCAGTTTCCTTGCCAATCCTGAGCCCAACTACGACTATTTATTGCGCGACAGCCTGGGCTCGATCGACACCGTTGCCAGCGAGACCGGCGTCCTCAAGAGCCGGCAGAGCTTTAACGCTCACGGCCAACGCCGGAACGCCGCAACGCCTGGCGTCGGCGGAACAGGTAGTTGGGCGTTAATGACATTGCTGCAATCGGCCGTCTTCACCGCCAGTCCCACCACTCAAGGCTTCACCGGTCACGAACAGCTGGATGAAGTAGGCCTGGTCCACATGGGAGCACGCCTGTACGACGCCGAGATCGGACGGTTTATCCAAGCCGACGATTTCGTCGAACCCGATGCGACACAGGGGCTTAACCGATACAGCTACGTACTCAATAATCCGCTCACTGCGACCGATCCGACAGGGAACTTTAGCCTCAGGCAAGCGGTAGGGATAGTGGTGGGCGTTGTGGCGGCGATTATCAGCGGCGGGTTGTTTGCAGCGAACGCCCTGCTCAAGTCGTTCTTGGTTGCGGTCGCTGGAGGCTTTGCGAGCGCTGCAATCGCAACTGGGTCATTGAAAGCTGGCCTTTGGGGTGCGATCAGCGCCGCTGCGTTCTGGGGAATCGGCACTTACTTCACCAAGGCTGTTGCGCTGGACTTTCCGACACTAGTGGGCCCGGCGAAAATTGTTGTGCGAGTCCAAAGCGGTAGCGCTATTGCGAAAGTCGCTGCGCACGCGGTGACTGGTGGTACGCTCAGCCATCTGCAAGGCGGGAAATTTGGTCATGGGTTTTTCAGTGCCGGCTTTACTGAAGCCCTGAGCCCAGCAGTGGGCCAGATCGAGGGTGATTCATTTGGAGCAGTGCTTGGAAGGACCGCCGTGAGTGCGGCAATCGGCGGAACTACCAGTTTACTTAGCGGAGGTACTTTCGCCTCGGGTGCGCGGACAGGGGCATTTCAGCAGCTGTTCAACGAAACATCCCATCCTGGGAGTTTCGGAGACTTCGCAACCGATGCCATCGCCGGCTTCGGCGAAGGCGTTTATAGTGCCATTACTTTCGGCTATGGCGACCTTAATGATGTTAGATGGGCGTTGGACCAGGCATTCGATGGAGGATTCGCCCCTTACACGCCGAAAGACGACATCGTTTTCGGTGGCTCCCATACAATCGGCGCAATTCAGGGGGGATTCGCCTTAGGCGGTGCTGTGGGTCTTGTTGGACGTGGTCGACAAGGTTGGCAATGGTCGCATTGGATACCTGACAGGTACATTAGACCACTGACGCCAAAAGGAAAGCCGAGCATTTACTACAAAGCGTGGTTGGATAATACAGTTGGCCGGTGGTTTGTGAATTCGAACCTAAATGGCGCAGGCGTGCCACGTCTGTTTCATCAACTCACCGATAGTTTCGCCTACAGGTTCATGCCGAGGATGATGAAGAACTTCTTCGGTAGAACTTCACCAGTTCCACAAGGCCTTCAACAACTGCTCAGAACGCCACCAGTCGCCGTAGGGACCGCATTAGGTGCCTCCGCGAATAGTCCAGGGGGAGGAGGATGAACTCTAAAGCGGCGCACAAAATAATAAATGTGCTTACAACTCTATTGCTAAAGTATCCCCGACGCTTCTTGCGCATGTCGCACTCGAGCATCTCGGTTCTCGAGCGCGACATTATCGGCAATGTAATTGCACAGTGTGCCGAATCCGACAGACATGCCATCGAAGAACAGATTCTGGGTATCAACTATGTGGATCGTGGGCCAGTTGGCGATGAATATCACTGTCTATACTCAAAAATAAGTGGCGTTAAGCTCGTGCCACTTTCGAAGAGCCTGCTTTTGCGAAGAGATGAGCACAAGGTAGGAGAAGTTGTATTAAATGGCATAAGAGCCGCACTATATGCAAGCGAAGGCGAGATCGTTTCTTTGGAGTTTACGGGCCCTAATGTCATGAATCTCGATTTTTCTCGATGCATAGCGGAAAACACAATCAAACCGTCCATTTGAAGTCGAACAACAAGAAAATGAAAAACCTTTTAGTTGGGTTTGGAATAATAATATCTGTGGCAAATATCTCCTGGGCGGCCACGTTCACTGATATACCTATTGCATCCGTCCGCGATCACGATTTCACGTCGGATGGCTTTCTCTATGTCACAGCCGGCAAGAACATCCATCGCTACGATCTTTTGTCTTGTACATTAGAGACCATACATTTCGACGATAAGGACCTGTATGGTATTGATGTCTCGCCAAAGAGTACGCATTTTGCGGTTGGCGTGAATGGGCTGGAGAATGGTCTGGTGAGGTTCTCGTATCAAGAGCGCTACGTTCATCGCCATGTCATTGGGCGCGCGTTTACGCCATCGTTCGATCAAAACGGCACGTTTATGCCGGCGTTCATCAACGAGACTGAGCTGTTGCTTTCGGGGAGTGTTGCTGGCTCCGGCTGGGTGCCGATGCGGCGCTTCGATGTGAGGTCCGGCGTGGAAAATCAACTCCAAGCGATACAACAGGATTCCATGCTCACCTACGCGACGAATGCACAATTGATGGCCGTGGCGGAATCCAATATCAGCTCCGGCCCCGTCAGAGTTTACGACCCGCGATCCGCGCAATTCCTGGCGACCTTCAATACCGGCTGGTTCATGTTCGACGTTGCAGTAAACGCAAGCGCATCGACGTTGATTGCTCCGAGTTACAACGGCGCCTACGTACTCAGATTCGATCGCAAGAACGCTTCGCTGGAGGAGATCGGCCGCCTTGGTCAATACGCGAGCCATGGCCCTCGCGCCGCGGTTTTTCTTCCCGACGGTTCGAAATTCCTGACCTCAAACTGGAGTTTTGATTCACCGGCGCAGCGCGGTGTGCGGCTGCACGATGCGGTTACGCTCCAAGTCTTGTCGACGATCGACATGTATCCGTTCTCTTGGGGCGGCAACTACGCGTTCACCGAAGGGCATCTGAGCCTGTCGCCGAACGGGCACTGGTTAGCGGCGACGACTGCTACTGGCATCAGGTTGTACAACATCAGCCAGGAAGTGTCGGGAACCAACATTCCCGGGTGTGCGAGCCAGCCGACCTCACAGGAACCGGTTCCGCGTTTCCATTGGCAATCTCCGGTCGACTTCGATTCGCGCGGGAATCCGATTGAGTTGAAATGACATTTGCTCAGGCTGTATCGCCCGATGTGTTGATTGGTTAATCGGGGCCGGCCTGCCCCGCTTACCCTACAAAAGCCCGCGCATTCCAGAACAGCCGTTGCCATGGCGATGGGTCGCCGCCCGGTGGGCACCAGCTCATTTGCAATCGACGCACGATGCGCTCGGGGTGCGGCATCAGGATCAGCGCGCGGCCGTCGCGGCTGGTAAAGCCGGTGGCGCCGCCGGGCGAACTGTTGGGGTTGGCCGGGAACTGCGCCGCCGGCCGATCGTCATCGACGAAACGAACGGCCATGCCGGTGAGATCGGTCTCGCCGGACCAATGGGCGCGGCCTTCGCCGTGCGAAACAACGATAGGCAATCGCGATCCGCGCATCCCGGCGAGCAGCACCGATGGCGAGTCGAGGATCTCGACTTGCACAAGGCGCGCCTCGTACTGCTCGGAGTGATTGCGCAAAAACCGCGGCCAGTGTGCAGTGCCGGGGATCAGTGCGGTGAGTCCGCTCAGCATCTGGCAGCCGTTGCAGACGCCCAGGGTGAAGGTTTCAGGGCGGGCGAAAAATGCGGCGAACTGGTCCGCAAGCTGCGCGTGATGCAGGATGCCTTTGGCCCAGCCCTGGCCGGCGCCAAGTACATCGCCGTAAGAGAACCCGCCGCAAGCAGCCAGGCCGTGCATGTCCGCCAGCGAGCGGTGCCCGGATTCAAGATCGCTGACATGCACATCGATCGCTTCGAAACCGGCGCGATCGAACGCCGCCGCCATTTCGAAATGACCGTTGACGCCTTGCTCGCGCAGGATCGCGACCTTCGGTCGCACGCCGCGCGCCACGTACGGTGCCGCAACATCGTCGTCAGAGTCGAAGCTTGGCTGCAGGACGAGCGGCTGCGATGAATAGTCGCACAGTCGGGCGTACTCCTGATCTGCCGTCTCCGGCCGGTCGCGCTCGCGCTGAATGCGCCACGACACCTCGCCCCAGGCGCGAATCAGGTCGGACATGGCGAACGTTTGTTCGCCGATCGTCAACGCGGGCGCTGTCGTGACCTCACCAAACGGATGCGCATCCAGGCCCGCAGCCAGCGCGCTGGCACGGATTTCGGAGAACGCCGCAGGTGCCACGGCCAGCATCACACCGGGCTCTTCCGCAAACAGCTCTGCCGTGCTCATTGCCGCGCACGCAAGTCCGCAGCGCGAGGCGAACGCCATCTCGATCGCGGCGATCAGTGCGCCACCGTCGCTGATGTCGTGATAGCCATGGAAGGCAACTTTGTTCGCGATCAACCAGTGCGCCAGACGCGCACAGCCATCGCTGTCGATATCCGGAACCTCGCCACCGATCTGGTTCTGCGTTTGCGCCCATACCGATGCGCCGAGACGGCGTTGCGCGGATGCGCGCACGACCAGTAGCGTATCGCCGACGCGCGGCTCGGGCGTCAGCGTGCCGCGCACCGCTTGGAGCGGCGCGAAGGCACTGACGATCAGCGACACTGGCGCACGCGTCTGCACCGGTCCGCTCTCGCTCTGCCAGCGCGCGCGCATGCTCAAGGAATCCTTGCCGACCGGGATCGATATGCCCAGGGCGGCGCAGAACTCGCTCACCGCCGCGACCGACGCGTACAGCGCACTGTCCTCGCGCTCGTCCCCGGCCGCCGCCATCCAGTTCGCTGAGAGCTTGATATCGCTCAAGCGCGCAACCGGCGCCGCCAGCAGATTCAGAATCGCCTCGGAGGTCGCAACGCGCACGGCGGCGCGCGCATCGATGGCGGCGATCGGCGTGCGCTCGCCCATCGCCATCGCCTCGCCGCTGGTGCCGGAGAAATCCGCCAGCGTTACGGCAACATCGCTGACCGGCGTTTGCCACGGCCCAACCATCTGGTCGCGGTGCGACAAGCCGCCCACGGTGCGGTCGCCGATGGTAATCAGGAAACTCTTGCTGGCGACACTCGGAAAGCGCAGCACGCGAAGCAGCGCCTCGCGAAGCGGAAGATCCGACGATGTCAGTGGCAGGTTGGCTGGCGTATACGCCGGCGCCACCCGATGCATCTTCGGCGCCTTGCCGAACAGCACGTCCATCGGCAGATCGATGATCGCCTCGCCGTTGAGGCGCACCGACAAATGTTCGTCGGCGACCGCTTCGCCGACATGCGCAAACGGACAACGCTCGCGCTCGCAGAGCGCCGCAAAGCGCGGCAGATCGCCAGGGCGCACCGCGAGGACGTAGCGCTCTTGCGCCTCGTTGCACCAGATCTGCATCGGGCTCATCGACGGATCGTCGTTGGGGATATTGGCCATATCGATCTGCCCGCCGACGCTGCTGTCGTGGAGTAGTTCGGGGAGTGCGTTCGACAGCCCGCCGGCACCCACGTCGTGGATGCTGACGATCGGATTGTGCTCACCCAGTGCAATGCAGCGGTCGATCACTTCCTGGCAACGCCGCTCCACTTCGGCGTTGTCGCGTTGCACCGAGGCAAAATCTCGCGCGCTGCCGCCAACGCCGCCTTGCTGCGAGGACGCTGCGCCGCCGCCCAGTCCGATGAGCATGGCCGGACCGCCGAGCACGATCAATGCGTCGCCGGGCTGCAACGACCGCTTGGCGACGTGGCCATCGCGCACTGCGCCCAGCCCACCGGCGATCATGATCGGCTTGTCGTAGGCGTAGTCGGCGTCGAGTTGTTCGTAGGTGCGGAAGTAACCGCCCAAGGCCGGGCGCCCGAACTCGTTGTTGAAGGCCGCCGCGCCGATCGGACCTTCGGTCATGATCCGCAAGGCGCTCGCCAGATGGCCCGGCAATGGACGCGCGCGTTCCCAGGGTTGCGGCGCGTCCGGAATTCGCAAGTGCGAGGTCGTGAAGCCGGTGAGACCGGCCTTGGGCTTGGCGCCACGCCCGGTGGCGCCCTCGTCGCGGATCTCCCCGCCCGCTCCGGTGGCAGCGCCCGGATAGGGCGCAATCGCGGTCGGATGGTTATGCGTTTCGACCTTGATCGCCAGATGCGAGGGCTCCGCCAGCGCGCGATAGACGCCGCTCGCATCGGCCATCCAACGTTGCGCCTGGAAACCCGTCAGCACTGCCGCGTTGTCCTTGTAGGCGGTCAGTGTGCCCGCGGGCGAGGTGGCATGCGTATGTTTGATCAGGCCGAACAGGCTTTGCTCTTGCGCCACGCCGTCGAGGGTCCAGCTGGCGTTGAAAATCTTGTGCCGGCAATGCTCGGAGTTCGCCTGCGCGAACATCATCAGCTCGGCATCCGTGGCGGCGCGACCCAATTCGGCGTAGCGCGCACTGAGGTAGTCCAGCTCGTCGCCGCTCAAGCTCAAGCCCAGATCGGCGTTCGCCTGGGTGAGCGTGCTGAGGTCGGCCTGCACGTGGAGCAATGGGCCAGATGCATGCGCGATCGCCGATCTGAGCTCAGAGGCGTCGGTCACGACGCTCTGGGTCATTGGATCATGCAGTTGCGCCAACACCGCTTCCTGCGCCGAGGCCGCTTCCGGCCAGCGTGCAAAACGCAGCCGCTGCACACGTTCGATACGCTGCACCGCAAATCCGCAGCGATGCGCGATATCGGTGGCCTTGCTCGACCACGGCGAGCGTGTGCCGATACGCGGCGTCACGTAGCGCTCGGCGCCGCTGCCGCGCGGCCCGGCCTGCGATTGCGTTGCCTCGCCGCCGAGTACGACCTGCAATCCGGCCAGATCGACGCCATCGCCAGTGACCACGAACACCTCGTCGACCGCCACCACCTCGGTACCAAACGGTGCGACACGGCGATTCAAGCGTTCGATGCGGAACGGCGACAGCATGCTGGCGCCTTCAAGCAGATGGATGGCCATGGGCAACGTGCGGGAATGACGACGGCGCGGAGCATAGACGGCGCCGCGATCAGCGGCGAATACCTTGGCGGACGGTTTGGGCGCCAGATAACTACGTAAAATCCGCAACGCTGAGCGCGCAGCGTCGATTATCGAGGCGGCGCAATTTGCCCTGCGATCGCTGTTTCGTAGACGTCTGTCGCGGCGCGCGCCAGTTGCCGGGCGCAATGGCGTTGCTGAATCGTGCTGCGCGCGGCCTGGCCCAGGCGCGCTCGCAGGTCGCCGTCGACAATCAACCGTTCCAGACAGCGCACGAAAGCTGGCGCATCGTCGACAGTCGCCAACAGACCGTTGATGCCATCTTGAATGAGCTCTGGCATTCCACCTTGGTTGGCAGCAACAACCGCGCGCGCCATCGCCATTGCTTCCAGGCAGGAGTAAGGACAGTTCTCCCAAAGGCTCGGCAGTAGAACAATATCTGCGCAGCGCACCAAGGAGCGCAAATTGGACATGCCAAGCCTGCCGGTCAGGTGCAGCGAGCCTTTCAGTGTTCGGCCCGCCAGCGCCGGCAGCAAAGTGGTTTCGGCAAATCCGAACAGGTCGTCCCCGGCGAACACCAGCGTCACGTCGAAGCGCTCGAGAATAGACGCCGCGATCTCGGCGCAAAGATGGATGCCCTTACGCCGCTCCAATCGACCGCAGAAAACGATGGTGAGCGCGCGGCGTGGAAGTCCCAGGCGAGTATGCATATCCACCTGATCGACCGCGGCGTCCATCCAGTCCAAGTCCAGCCCGTTGGAGATGACATGGCAGTCGCGACGAATGCCCAGCTTGGATCGCGTCTCGTCGGCGACGAAACGCGAGCAGGCCGTCAGCATGGTTGCCCGCTGCATTGCCTGCCGTTCGACCGCCGAACACAGCAACAGATCGGCGCGAGCAACTTCGTAGTAAGGCATGATCAGACGCGAGGGCGAATGCAGTCGGACCACGGTCGGAATCCGCAATCGGCGCGTTATCCATGCCCCCTCGGCGCCGCATTCGGGCATCTCCAGGATGTCGAAACGATGCTGGCGCAGCAGCTCGCTCAGACCCAGGTACATACTCCAGGCGTTCTGCAAGCGCTGGCGCGTCCACCACCAGCGCCAGGCGCCCAACTGAGCCAGCGCGCGCATCAGAGTGCCGTCGGCCCAGAACCGATGCACCCGCACGCCCTCATCGTCTGTCGAGCGCAGGGGTGTGCTGTCCACCGCGCCAGCCAGAACATGCACCTCATGTCCGAGTTGCGCCAACGCTCTGGCGTGGTGCCAGGTGTACGTGCCGATCCCGCCAAACCCGGTTTCTGGCGGGTACTCGAAGGAAAGCAGCGCTATTCTCATGATGCCGCCCTCCCTTGTGCTGCGATGGCCTCGTGTATGCGCCGATGCAAGCGGACTTCCGTGATAGCGACATCGTACTGACTCCGCACGCGCTCCAGCGCAGCAGCACCGAGGCGCGTTGCGAGCCTGGCATCGCTGGCCAGCCTGTGTATCGCGTTTGCCAGCGCCAGCGCATCGCGCTGCGCCACTACCAGTCCCTGCTCTTCGTCGTCGATGATTTCCGCAAGCGAACCGGCGTCAGTCGTGACGATTGCGCATGCGCTCGCCATGGCCTCCAGCACTGCGGTGGGGATGCCGTCCTTGTCGCCGTTGGCCAGATCCACATAAGGCGCGACGAAAACGCTCGCGCGCACAAGTTCAGCCCGGATCTCGCCGTGGTTGCGCTGGCCCATGAAGCTGACGGCATCGCCCAGCCTGTCTTGTGCCACCTGCATCGCCAGCGTGCGGGCATAGGCTTGCGCCGCTTCGCAGTGCGCATCTGGCGCGCCGACGATCCGAACATGCACACGCAGGCCTCGATCCAGCAGCAGGCGCGATGCCGAGAGCAAGTACTCGATGCCTTTTTTCGGGTCGATGCGACAAACGCATAGGAGCTGCATAGTCCCATCGCTGTTCTCGCCGTTGTCCGGCCTTGGTGCGAAGTTTGCGGTATTGATCGCATTGGCTTTGATCAGCACGCGCGGTTGTGCTGCTGGCTCAAACGCTTGCAACTCGGCGGCGATGCGCCTGGAGGTTGCAACCAACACCTCGCAGTGCTGCAAATGCAGCTTGACGATCTTCAGCGGATAGTCGGCCAACATGTGGTCGGCATAACAACTGATGCCGCGGGGAATGCCCAGCAACCGCGAAGCCACCAGCGCGAACAAGGTTTGCTCGTAAAAGAAGTAGCTGTGCAGATAATCTGCCCGCCACGCCTCGACCGCCCTGGCGAACGAAAAGGCGTGCAGGAAGTGCTCGTGGGACTGAACCTGTGCGGGCGACAGCCCGCTGCTTCGGGCGATGTCGGAAATCAGGGCCTCGACTGCGGCAGGGTGCGTGCGCCGAAATCTGGCGAGATCCGCTTTGCCGGTGTCGGCATGCAGCATGACACGCCGCTTTAGCGACCACAGCGCGGCGCAATGCTGCGCCAAGGCTGATCTCGGTCCGCGCTGCGCGTACAGGAAGCGCACCGAGAAGTCGCTCTCGGCCAGCGCCAGAACTTCTTGATGGACGAACGTCTGCGAATAAATCGGAAAGGTCCAGCACGCAGTCGCCATGATGCGCGGCCGCTTGCGGTGGCTTAGCCCTGTCAGCAAGGCCTCCAGGCGCAAGCGCGCCAACAAAGCCTCATGCGCTATACGCCGCAACAGCGCGATTAAGCGCTCAGCCATGGCTCGGCTCGCGATCGTAGGTTTGCCAGTGGCCGAGGTAAATGCGGTCATAAGGAATCAAAGGGTCCGCCGGACAGCTGCTATCGAAGGTCAGGCCGTGGGCGACCAACCGGGGGCGCGTCGCCGCGCCTCGGTAGATGTGCCGCAGCAGCAGCCTTGCGATATAGGGCGAGACGGCGATTCCCAGCCATAGCGGGCGTGTGCGCAGCCCCCAGCGACACGCGCGCAAAATGTCGCCGCGCCAGAAGGCCACGCCTGCGAGATGCAGCGCGAATTGCCCCTGCGAGCGCCGCAACATCGCCGAGGAAATCGACGGATTGCGCATGGCGATGGATTGCGCCACAGCAGCGCGCGAGCGCCACATCCTATCGTCTTGGGTCGACATGCTGTCGCTTCGACGTCGATAGCCCACCAGCACTTCCGGCACCACGGCCACACGGTGGCGCTCGGCGACGCGCAACGCCAGATCCCAGTCTTCGCATCCCTGGCAGCCGTCGTCGCGCAACTGACTCCGATAGCCTCCAAGCTCCAGCACGACGGATCGGCGGAACAATGGCACGCTGGCATTTCCAGTGACATTGATTTCCAACAGCCGTTGCAGCGCACGACCTTCGATTCGCCACGGTGGGGAGCGATCCAGGACGCTGTTGTGCTCGTCGATCCACGCCCACCAGCAATACACCAACGCCGTATCCGAGCCGGCTTGCGCCAGCCTGGAGACTTGCGCCGCAATCTTGCCCGGCGCCCACAGATCGTCCGCATCGAGCGGCGCCAGGAGTTCTCCGCGCGCCGCCGCAATGCCGCAGTTCCTGGCTGCCGCGACGCCCAGATTCGGCTGGCGAATCAGCCGCAGTCGCGGATCGGCCGCCGCCAGCTCGGTCACGATGTCGGCTGTCGTGTCCGTCGAGCCGTCGTCGACGACCAGCACTTCGATCGACGGGTAGGTTTGAGCCAGCGCCGAACGGCAAGTCTCTTCGATGGTCGCCGCCGCATTGAACGCGGCGACGATGATCGATACCAGCGGCGATTCGGCGCGATCTGCAGGCGCCGGACTTTGCAACGTGTCGCCGACCGGCTTCAACGTGGCCCCCGTACTTCCGGATTGGCGTCCCCAGCCAGCCGCCCGCGAGCACGCAGCAACGGCGCACGGCTCGCTGCATCCAGCGTCCGGCGCGCCAGCCAGCGGAGCGACTGCAGCGGGTTGCGCAGTGCGTCGAGAACGAAGTCGCGCCGATCCTCCGGAGAGCGCTCGATCAGCCATTGCAGCAGGGGCGTATGCAGTCGTTGAATCGCTTTCGCCATCGAAGAGAAGCGGGTAGCGCGGCGCGGTGGCCGACTGCGGCCGTTCGCCGACGCGACCGAGCAGTAGACAGCCGGGTAGATCAGCGCGAGGCGGTCGGACCGAAAAACTCGCGTCAGTGCGCCGCTCCAGTCGATGTCTCCCGTATCGCCACCTGCGGACGCCAGCGCGTCGAATCGCACGGCAATCAACGGTGTGGGCGCACCATCGTCGAGCAAATCGGGACGCGCTGGATCCGACGATACTCGAACCCATGCTGGCGGCCCGATTTGCAATAACCAGGGCGAAACGACGGCCAGTCGCTCGTCGCTCTCGAAGGCCACACGGCAGGCGCGAAGCCAGCCAGGATCGAATTGCACGTGAGCGTCTGCCAGCACGACGCCGAGCAGGCCCTCGAAGGACAGCAGTTTGGCCATCGCCATGGCCGACGGTCGACCATCGTCACCGACGTTCGCGGGATGCACTTTCCAGCCTTCGGCACTAATGCTGGCTATTGTTTCCGGCGTCAGATCGTTGCACACCACCATGACCATCGACGGCGACTCAATCTGCGCCTGAAGACTTTGGCGGACGCCGGCGAGTTGCGCCGGTCCGGCGACGCCCGACACAACCACCGCCATGCCGCTGGTCCCAACCGGTCGCGGCGGCGAGACCCTGGCGTCCCTTCGCGTCAGGCGCGCACGACGCACGAGCTGGCGCTTCAGATCGAGGTGCTGGCGCACGATGAGGTCGTTGGCGCATTTCTGGTTGACGCTGGCAACCGCCGCCTGTCCCATGCGCTCGCGTTGAGTTCCGGACGCATCCAGCGCACGGCGCAGAGCGGCTGCGATTTCTGTCGGCGAACCAGTCTCGGCGATCCAGCCGCAAATGCCATCCGCCACCAGTTCGCGCATACCGCCGTGCGGCGAGACCACTGCCGGCAGACCGGAGGCCATGGCTTCGATACAACTGTAAGGCAGATTTTCCCACCGCGACGGCACCACCGCCGCAGTCGCTCGCGCCAATACCGCACGAACGCCCGGTGGATCTTGACTGCCGTGGAAGCGTATCTGATGGCGGAAACGCGCTGGAATGCGGCGCCGCAGGGCCGCAGCCACCGAAGGCCCGCCGCTCGCGCGCAGCGGCGTATCGGCGCCGACGAAGTCGACACACAAGTCCGGATAGTCCGCAGCTATTGAAACCAGCGCGTCGACGCATTCGAACACGCCTTTGCGCGGTTCCAGTCGGCCGATGTGACAGATATTTCGGCTTGCCCAGATCTCATCGCTGCGCTGCAGGAGCGCCATATCGCCAAGCGGATAGGGGATGACGTGCATCTGCGATGCAGCCACGGCATACCGGGCCAAGGCCTGATCGGCCATGAACCGACTCGGTGCCATGAGAGCATCGGCAGAGGTGATCGAGAAGGCCTCCTGCGCAGTCGCCGGACCATAGTCTGCGACCGTCGTCTCCCAGCCATTGGCAGCGAAGATTTGCTCGGTGGACGAGTGCAGATGCACAACGACAGGCGGCCGGCGCTCCGGCCCCAGTCCAAGTTGACGGCGCAACTGGAGGAAATACAGCGGCGCTTCCCATTCCTGCGCCTCCACCACATCGATGCCCTCGGTGACGATCAATCGCTCCGCCAAATGCGCCGCCTGCCAGGCAAACGCCTGCGATGGAAACGAGGAGGCCAATAATCCCCGGCCGATCTGCTGGTGCAGTTGCGGGTCGGTTGCGCCATCCGGATTCGAATCATCCAGCGCGACGCGATGCACGATCAGACGTCCACCCATCAGTTCCTCGCGTGCGCGCGGCGCTCCCGCCCAGCGATGGGCGATCACGTGCACGTTGTCGCCAGCGTTTGCCAGCAGCCGCGCGATATGACGCACATACGTGCCGATGCCGCCCGGCGGGTAAGCCGCGGGCGGAAACTCTCGACACAAAAACAGATGGTTCAATCAGGACCTCAGGCTAGCGTTTGGCCTGACCGCATGGATGGGCCGATCTCGGGACGGGGCGAGTGATCAGGCTAAAGTACCAGGCCGCGCTCGATGAGCAGCGCCGTCACTTGTTCGGCGGCAGATCGGTGAAAGATTTCATTCGGGTGCATATCGCCCTCCGGATGGACCAAAAAAGTGCGCCAGTTGTCGTCGGTGATGACCCGATCTCCCACATCCAGCCAGGGAACGCCCGTGTCCTTCAGGCCCGTTGACATGGTCTGAGCCAAGCTTTGCCATGCTTCAAAGGACAACGGGTGGTTGCGGAACGAAAACACCACCAGATTGGCGCCCTGCGCCTCGGCACGCGCCTGCAGCAACCGCACCTCACTTAAACTCCCCGAGAAGTCCGGCGGCGGCTTGCGTCCTTGATGCCGAGCATACTGAACCACACGCCAGGTCATGGATAGCGCATCCAGCCGGCCGGGCTGATGAAAGTAGTTATTCGCGACATCCGAGCGCCACGAGCTGTCGTCGTTCATGACCATGCCGAGGATGACCAGGTCGGGTCGATACACCTCGCCCAGACGCTCGAATAGCAGGCGCGCCTGCGCTGTCGAATAACCACTGACGCCGCAGTTAATCACTTCGACTTGGTTGTTGTTGTCAGCTCTTTTGGAGAGCATTTCCTGCAGCTGGGCGGTAAAGGTGTCCTGCTCGTGGACGCCGACACCCAGCACGTACGAATCCCCGAGCACCAGAACGCGCAGCACATCAGCGGGCCTTGGAACCTGGTAATCGGGACCGCGACACCCGCGATCGTTGAATCGGTAGGTCACCGAATACTCGGGCGTGGGCTCACGAATTGCATTCTCGCCGGTGTCGAAGCGCTTCACTTCGAGTCCTTCAATCTCGACGGCGCTGGTGTGCGCGCCCAGGTCGAACGTCAAGCGCGCTAAGTCGTCGCTGGACGTTGCGCGGAACGTCTCGACGACTTCTGACCACTCGGTATCGATGTCGATGTTTCGATACCAGCCGAGGTTGTCCCACGGCGGGTGCGCCTGGCTCACGCCGTAAGAGAACGGGCGCCGTTGCTCTGAGCGAGCTTTGAAGCGCAACGTGTAGGGTTCGCCCTTCCGCACGCGCAGGCCCTCGCTTGTCAGTTGAACATGCCAGGGTGTGGGAATCTCAGCGCGATCGATGTCGACGCGCACGCGGCCGGACGCCGGTGGGCCGGGAAACTGCAGGCGGGCCGAACTGCCCGGATGATTCGACCCGAGCCGCCATTGCTGAGCTCGCGGATCGCTGTTTTCGAAGTAACCACGCGGATTCGATACGTAGATGGTTCTGGCCGTGGAGTTGGGTGGATACGACTCCTCCAGCACGGGGTCGGGAACGGTGCCGCCCTCCCATCGCACGACGTTGCGTGTCGGCCCCTCTGATGTGTTTTCAATAACCACCTCGATGACCACCAACGCAATCGTGGCCATTAAGGCCGACATGACCAACTCGGGTGCGCGCCGCTTCCAGATCAACGCGGCAACGCCGGCGATGCCGAGCATCGTATATCCGCAAAGAACGCACAGCAGAACCAGCCGCAACTGCTCGGGCTGCGTGTAACTCACGGCATATAAAATCAGGTTCGCAAAAGCGATGAAGGCTAGTACCACCAAAATCGCAAGGCGCGTTTTCATCGCTACCGGCGCAAACAAGGTGATCCAACTGCCTAGAAAAATCGCTACGCAAGCGATTCGCTGCCAGGATGCGCCATCGGCAAAAGCGATCAACCATTGAAGGGAGGCAAAAAACAGAAGGGATGCCACCGCAAGCCGCGATGCGAAGCTACCTGATTGGGCAAAAGGAATAGACGTCATCACGGGCAACCGTTAACGATTATGAGTGTCACATTTCGCGGAGCGTCCGTCCGAGGGATCGCAAGCAGAGCCACTTCGAGCAGTATCGATAAATTTGGTAGATCAGGCGCAACAGCAAAACAGCAAACGGTACAACAAGCAATAAGGTACTTCCCAACGGCACCATGGCAATGATCAATATCGTGATCAATAGGTAATTATCGACGACATCTTCCGTATCCAGGAATAAATCGAAATGGCCTGCCGGGAAAAGTTTCACGGACTTAATTCTATAGAGTTCGTAACCCAGCCGTAATAAACCGAGCGCGACGATCAACGCCAGCACGTAGGCGCCAAAGCCCGTCAGCGCCGACGGCACCCAATCGGCAAGCGTCAAGGCGTACCACACCAAAGGCACGCCGGCGAGTGTGTATGCGCCGGCCACGGCTGGTTCGAGTTTGGACGGTGGTGGTCCCAGGCTGAGCCGCTGTTGCTGACCGCGCTCGACGGCTCGCGCCAAGCGCAACAACTCGTCGGCCCGATACTCACGCGACTGGCTATGGACTGCCCAGGGACCAGCTAGAACCAGTCGCAGCCCATCGAGCACGGCCGAGATAGCCGTCATAGCAAGCAGGATCGCCAGGAGGTCAGGGCCAGACCAATCCAGATGCTCCCGGCCTAGCCAGAGCATCGCCAGCATGGCGAGAATCGACCAGATGCGCGTGCGGGCTCGCTCCATGCCCCTGGAAGATGCATAAATGAATGCACGCGCGCCGTCGCTGCTCAGCACCGCCATATCCTGGGTTTCGATGGGAACCGACCGGCGGCGAAAAATGAAAGACAGCATGCCAAGCTGCATCAGATCGTTGTTCCTCGATTCCGTAGTCGCTCTCCGCAGCAGCTCAATGCGGCAATGGACGTAAAGAGCTTGACACCACTCGACCCGCTCAATGGCGAGCGCACCGCAGGCGCCGAGACTAACAAGATTGCGACTTGAGCTGCGACAGCAGACGATCGGGCAACGTAAGATTTCGTCGCGAACAGCAGCCAACACGCGATCCCCCTTCGCGATCTGCATAATGAGGGCGTAGATCGACGGGGGCGATATGCATTCTTCCAATGCGCTGGGCATCAGCATCAGCGTGATCGTGCCCGCGTACAACGCGGGGGCAACCATCGGCCGTTGCCTCCATCCTTTGCTGGAAATGCGCCGGGTCGGCGAGATCCAGGAAATCATTCTGGTCGACGATGGCTGCAGTGACGCGACACCGCTGATGGCGGCGCAGGCAGGCGTGACGGTGATGCCATCGGGCGGTCGCCTCGGTCCAGGTGGCGCACGCAATGCGGCTGCGGCTGCGGCCCGAGGCGAGGTGCTGTGGTTCATCGACGCCGACGCCGTCGTGCATGCCGACGCAGCGCGGATACTGTCGGCTGCACTCGCCGATAACGACGTCGTTGCCGTGTTTGGTGCCTACGACGACCAACCGTCGGAGAGTGGCTTTTGGTCGCAATACAAGAATCTCGTGCACCACCACTATCACCGCGATAGCAGTCGCGAAGCTGAAACGTTCTGGGCGGGCTGCGGCGCGATTCGCAAAACGGCGTTTTTCGAAGTGGGCGGATTCGACCAGGCACGTTACGCCCAGCCGTCGATCGAAGACATCGAACTGGGTTGGAGATTGCGCCAGCGCGGTTGGCGGATCCGGCTGGAACCGGCGATTCAGGCGACCCACCTGAAAAAATGGGAGTTGGGCAATCTGCTGCGCACCGAGATTTTCTTTCGCGCTCTGCCCTGGTCGCGCTTGATTCACGGCCGAACCGGATTGCCGGATGCACTCAATGTCAGTCGGACCGAACGCTGTCGGGCAATGCTTGCGATGGCGCTCCTGGCGTCGTTGACGATCTCGCCGCCGTGGATATCGGTTGCCATGCTGGCGCTGGCCATGGTGGCCAATCGCGGATTGATGGCGGTGTTCGCACGCCGTCGGGGCATGGCGTTTGCGGTCGCTGCGTTTTTGTTCCATCAGGTTTACTACTGGTACTCTTCCAGTGCATTCGTCTGGGCGTGGATCGAGCACCGCTGGGCGATCGCCCGCAAGGCGATCGCGGATGGATTGCAACGAGCACCGTTCGCCGAATCGGAGCGTTTTGGCAACCTCCAGCGTCCGGCGCTGATCCCCACGTCGGAGAAAGAATGACCCAGCAGCGCTTTTTCAGCCCGCACTGATATGCAATTCCGATTGTCCCTCGCCCAGGGTCTCGTAGGGCCGATGCAAGTTCACTAGTGGCCAAGATGCCTATGGCGGAGAACAAACAGAAGATCGCCGTGATCATCGGCGGCGGTCCTGCCGGGCTCACCGCCGCCCTTGAGTTATTGCGCCAGTCGGATATTCGACCGATCGTGCTGGAGGCATCGAATGGCGTCGGCGGCATCTCCCAAACGACGAACTTCAACGGCTACCGCATGGATCTTGGCGGTCACCGGTTTTTTTCGAAGTCCGACTGGGTGATGGACTGGTGGCTATCGATCCTCCCGTTGGAGCCGTTGGCCGAGGCGCAGCGGCACACGATCCGCCTCGGTTACCGCAATAGCGATCGTGGCCTGAGCGGTCTGGCAGCCGGTACCGGCGCTGGTGTCGATGGCGAACGCGTGATGTTGTTGCGCGACCGATTGTCGCGCATCTACTTCAATCACAAGCTGTTCGATTATCCGATCAGCTTGAATCCGCGATCGATCAGCAAACTGGGCCTCTGGCGTTGTTTGAAAATTGGGGCCAGCTACGCCAAAGCGAAGCTGTCCCCGCGCCAGACCGAACGCCATCTCGAAGATTTTCTGATCAATCGTTTCGGGGACGAGCTGTACCGGACCTTCTTCCAGGCCTATACCGAAAAAGTCTGGGGCGTTCCTTGCGATCAGTTGAGCGCTGAGTGGGGAGCGCAACGAATCAAGAGCGTTTCGCTCACCGGCGCCGTGCGCCATGCATTGCGCCGGTTCTTGCCGGGCGTTGCCAAGGCGGCGCCAACCAGTCTGGTGGAGCGCTTTCTGTATCCGCGCCTCGGACCGGGTCAGTTATGGGAAACCGTTGCCCGCCAGATCCAGGAACTCGGCGGGGAAATTCGCCTTGCGCAGCGTGCCGAGCAGATCGAGATCGTCGACGGTCGCGTCAAGTGCGTGGTTGCGCGCGACGTGGCAACCGGAACGACCACATCGATCGCTGCCGACTGGGCGATCTCGACCATGGCAGTGAGCGACTTGATCGCTGCCATCCAACCCCCGGCGCCAGGGGCGGTTGCTCAGATCGCGGCTGCGCTACCGTATCGCCATTTCATCGTCGTCGGCGTGCTGGTGACGCGCATGAAGCGCCGACCCGGCAGTCCATTCGTTCCAGGAACGAGCCGGCTGCCCGATAACTGGATTTACGTCCAGGAACCGGACGTCAAGATGGGTCGACTGCAAATCTTCAACAACTGGAGTCCGGCGCTGGTGCCCGATCCCAACAAGGTATGGCTCGGCGTCGAGTACTTCTGCAGCGACACGGACGAACTGTGGTCGCTATCCGATGCGGCGATTCAGGCACTGGCGGTACGCGAACTAGCGCAAATTGAGCTCGTCGATGCGCACGATGTGGAGACGGCCACTGTCGTCCGTGTGCCAAAGGCCTATCCGGCCTATTTCGGCAGCTACGCGCAGTTCGACACAATCCGGTCGTTTGTCGATCCGATCGAGAATCTGTTTTTGGTCGGTCGCAATGGCATGCATCGCTACAACAATCAGGACCATTCCATGCTGACGGCGAAAGCGGCGGTCGACATTATCGTGGCCGGACGCGGCAGCAAAGACGCCATCTGGGACGTTAACGTGGACGACGACTACCACGAATCGATTAACGACTGATCAAGCTAAGTCGTATTGTGTGCCGAGGCCTTTGGCGATAGGTTTTCGCGAATCAGTACGAGCGCGGCGGCAGACCAGAAAACCAACAGTGCTGCGTCCAGCCAGGCGCCTCGCTCCAGGGACGTCCACGGAATCCAGACCGAAACGCCGAAGAGACCTGCCCAGGCAAAACTCTTCGCCGATGGCCGGGCCAATGCCAATACGAGGAACGCCAGGAGTGCCGGAAACAACATGATGTTGTCGTAAGCGCGATGCGGGATGAAGACCCGGCCGACGATGGCACAGACGGCGACCAGGGTCAGCACTGGCACAGATTGCAGCTGCGCCCGCCGCCATACTGTCGCGACGATGATCACCGCAGCCAGCACACTCCACGCCAACGCGATGCGCGGGCTTGTGCCCCAGAACGCAAGCAGACTCCCGGTGCTGGATCCCCGACTATTGCCGCCAGCGATGAAATCGTAACTCTCGCCCCGTAGCCAGTAATCCAGCACAGCAAGCGGCGATACGTCCGTGTAGACGCATGCGAACAAGCCCAACGCTCCGAGCAGCATCGAACCCGCTAACAGTCCGCGCCAGCGGTTTTCCATCATGAATGGCAGCATGAAGGCGATGCCAATCTGCGGCTTGATCATGGCAAGCGCCCAGCACAGTCCCGCCGTCATCACTTTCCCGCGTCGCAGGCACTCCAACTGCAGTACCACCAGACCCATACAGATGATCGAGAACTGGCCAATAGCGATCGCGCTTGAGTTGTGGGCAATCGCCAGGCTGGCGATTGCGCCGAGCGCCTGTGCCTGGCGGCCGGCGAACGCAAATTCGCGATAGCCGAAGGCGCCAACCGCGAGCAGTGCGAGCAGGCTGAATGCGACAAAGGTCAAACGTACAGCAATCTCCGACTCGGCGACGAAGAACGGTGCAAACAGCGGAAAGGCATAGGGTGGATAAACCGAGTTCGGCAGCGCCTCTCCCGGCAGTGAGTTCGTCGCAAGGTGGCTGTTTGGATAAACGCCTGCGGCGAAAAAGTGGTACTCCGTAGCGCGTGTTTGCAGGTCGTAGCCGCCATACCCGCCGATGGCTATATAGGCGCCACGGATCAGATAAATCGACGCGGCGATGGCGAGCAATATCGCAAGCGCAGCTACAAACCGCCCGATATCGGGTTCAGTGCGCATGCTTCAGGTTCGTTGCCGCCATGGGAGAAGAGCATCGCATGTGCGCGCACCGCGCGATGCGCCAGATCGTCGACATTCGGGCCATCACGGCGCCGACAACAGATCCCGATCGTCGACCAACAGCCGCACGCTGGCCACTTCGACCGACTCGGTGCTCGACCCCAGAGCGAGAATCAGGCGACCGGCAGCGTCGCTTTTCGGTGCAATAAAGGTGGTCCTCGCGGTCTGCCATTCCGGCGTCAGTTGCAACTCGCCCCAGAGGCCAAGATTTTCCCAGTCCGGCTGGCTGCGACTCAACGCGTACTGCAGCGCGCGTGTTCCTGGGGAGCGCGCGCGCAGCTCAATGGTGTAATGCTCCCCGGCCTTTATGTCGAGACCATCGAACTGCAGCTGAATTGCCCAGATGTCGTCGTTCGGAAGCGATGCGATATCCACGCGAAAGGGTGGATCGGCGTCGTCGGCAAGGTTGCTCAACACGGCACCCGTTGACGCCGGAGCCGCAAGCGTCCACGTGGGCCGGGCAAGTGCCGCGATTGCCTCTGCATCCGATAGCTCAGTCAGCGTCGGCACGCCATCAATTTCAATCGGATGGCGACTGCCGCCAACGACCAGTATCAACGAGGCTGCGGGATCGTCATCGGTGGCGACAAACGTCCGCTGCGCCGTTTGCCACGTTGTGGACAGCGCGAGATTGGTGTGCAGGCCCAGATCGCCCCATGGCGCGCGGCCACGGCTCAACACGATCGGGAGCGATCGGGCCCCGTCGGCTCGGACCCGCATCTTGAAGGTGTAGGTGCGCCCCGCCTGGATGTTGATGTCGCTACGCTTGACCAGGATTTTCCAGGGATCGTCAGGCAGTGCGCCTAGTAACTCCACGCGCATCGCTGTTCTTTCTCGATCCGGATAGCGAATGCCCGCGTTGCCCCGCTGACGTGAGTTCCTGTCGATCGACAATTGCCATTCGCGCATCGGCGCATCTGCTATCGCATCCGGCGACTGCAGTTGCGGCAGACCGGTGACTCGCGCCAGCAACGGGTCAGCAGCGATGGCATGGGCAATCGCCTGATGCCAGTTCGGAGCAGGGTGACCCTCGTGCGGATGAAATGCCGTGCTGCGCCGGCTGACGTCCAGAATATGCAGGCCCGGATTGCCGCGGGCCGCATCCAGAATGCGCTTGTCGGTGGGGTCAAGCACGAGGAAGACAAAAGGGATGCCGCGTTCGCGACTGAGTGCGGCCATCGCGCGAATCAAGGCTTCAGTGACTCGGTACTCGGCTTCGTCGAGCTCGGGGCCGTCTTCGAGGTTTGCCTCACTCGCCGGGACGACGCCTTTCGAGTGAAGCTGGCCATCTACCACGTCGAAGCGCGCGAAGTTCGCAGCGCGGTTTTTTTCGAACCAGCTCCGTCGGAGGTAGTTGCGCTGACGATGATTGTTAATCCATCCATAAACAACGACGCGCGGCGCAACAGCGCTACTCTCGAGCTGGCGCTTGAGGATCAAGTAGGCCTGTACCGTACCCCAGCCGGACGTTGAGTAATTGCGAACCTGAAAACTGGGCCAGGCGTGTTCGGCAAGCCGATAAGGGTACGCCTCGGTATCTTCGACGCCGATCCCGAAAGTGAATGAGCAGCCCAGAAACCAGACCTCGGGCGCGGGGGGTGGCGCCACGGTCGTCGGCATCCGTCGCCAGCCATTGGCATCAATGCCATAGCTGACCGTGAAGTCGCGGTTGACTTGGCGAGAGGTCACATCAGGCCGATTAGCCCAACCCAGCATTGAGTCCGCGCGTGATCTGACTTCCGTCCACTCGTTTTCCGACTGCCAGGTTCTGATCGTAAGATCAGGGTGCAAGGAAACGTCACCAGCCCCAATCGGGCGATAGCCAAAGGCAAAAACCGCTACCAAGGTCGCGACGGAAGTGGCTGTGTTGACCGCCAGTCCTATCGGCAGCTTCCAGGAGAACAATCCCAGGGTGAGAATCATCAGCCCACCAGCCATCACAAACGTGGCGTCGAACCGCAGCGGGGTGAACGGCAGATTGATCGATGAAACCGCGATACTGACGACCAGCAACAACGCGCCTTGCACCAGAACCAGTGTGCAAAAGAAATTACGAATACGCTTCGGTACGGGGGTCATGGACGCTTAATCGTGATCATCGCTGAGCGTCTCTGCGGACCCGATGGCTGCCGCGTTCGCCGAAGCCCGCCTGCAAGCCACGGGGCAAACAGGCCGATGCGGCCACGAGCGAACTCAGGACGTCGCAAGCGGCGCCAGCTCCGGGAAGGTCTGGAAAAAGTTTTCCCGGCGCATACCGTCGAGCACGGCTGTCTTCGTCAGGAAATCCGGGATCAAATGCGCGGTCGACGCCGCATCCATATACCTCAGCACGTTGCCCCACTGCTGAAGCACAAAACTCCGCTGCGGCTCGTTGCCAACCTGGCGTCCCAGCCAGACGAGGTGAGCTTCGATCCGACGACGCGCCTCAGCCTTGAGTGCGTCGGGCAGGATCTGCGCGCTGTAGTCGGCCGGTCGGACCAGCAGCGAGGGGATGAAGTCGAAGGCTTCGATCATTCCCGCTTCTGCGACCGCTCGGTTGAACTCGGGCAGGTGCAGGACATTGAACACGCTCACCGTGGGCGTGATCAAAAGTTTGACGTGCGGGGCTTCTGATCGAAGCCGCACGCTGTTTTGCTGGACATCGGCCCAGCGTTGGTTACTGCGCTGGTACTCGCCGCGTGTGCCCATGCCATCGAGACTGGCCGACAGTGTGACATCGCTGAAATGCCGCCATAGGTCAGTAGCCCGCCAGGACTTGAATTCCAGCGTCGAGAAATTGCTGTTGTATTGCAATCTGACTTTCGTGTTGCCCAGTTCGAGGAGCATTTCCAGCAATTGGTAATGCTCTTCCATCAGCAGGGGTTCGCCGCCAGCGAAGTACACCTCCTCCAGCCCTGATGCCAGGCTCCGCAATTGCTGCCAGAGTTGCGCCGGGTCCGCCGTCGCTTTGCTGCGCGCTGGCGACCCCGCCGCCAGCCAGCCCAATGCCACGGCATCCTGGTGCCAGGCCGAGCTCGACGTGGGGCCGCAGATGCGACAGCGCAAGTTGCAATGGTTCGAGAAGCGAATATCGATATAGACCGGCGCCGTCGCCGACGCACCTTGCCCGTTGCGCGCAAGCCGCGCTTGTTCGGCGTACTTATTGTTGGTGATGTTGCGCAGGCTCACCCAGCCGACGTCCTCCTTGCTGTAACAACCCACGCAGCGTTCGTCGCGCTCGCCAGCCAGCATGCGGTTGCGAAACCGCTGCAATGCCGGGCCGTTCCAGATGGCCTCGATGGGTTGTTCATTGATGTTGCCGAAACTCAAGTCGGCAGACGTCGGCGCCTGGCAGCAAGGGGTGACGGTACCGTGGTGCGTGATATGCAGATGCACGAAGGGCATGACGCAGAAGGCATCGGCTGCGTCAGGACGGGGGCCTTCGCTGGGCATGTGCTGAAACACCTTCGATAGGTCAGGATGGCCACGGTACGGCCTGAAACAGGGCGATCCGCGCGTTCAGACCTCCGCCACCAATCGAATGCTCGCGTCGCGGCCGATCAAGCGTAATGCGCAGCGCATCATCTGCTTGCAAAACGGCAAACCATTGACGCCGCCCCGCAATACGTACAACGTCGTCGTGTCGCGCCGGTCGAGCGTGACGCTGTCTGCGGCGGTTACGCAGGGATCCGTCACCTGATACGGCGTCTTGGCATACGCATCATCCAGAAAAACATCCGCCGTCCACTCGCGGCTATTGCCGACCATCTCAAACAGGCCGTAACCGTTGGGCGCGTACGATGCAACTGGCACACCAAATGAGTCCTCCCAGTTGCACAAGCTGGCGTCGGGTTCATCCGTGCCCCAGGGATGCGGGGCACCGACGATTCCGCCGCGCGAGGCATATTCCCATTCGGCCTCGGTAGGCAGGCGATAGCGGAGCCCATCGCGTGCCGACAGAAACTCGCAAAAGGCCAGTGCGTCTTCGCGGTTGATTTGTGCAATGGGCACCTCGTCGGCCAGGCGGTCGCCGGGCCGCGGTACCTCATGAGGACGGAACTGCCGCCACAGACCGCGGGTCACCGGCCACGCCTGCATCAGGAACGGCTTGCTGATGGTGACCTCGCGCAATGGCAACTCGCGCGGGAACAAGGCTGGTTGCCCGCCCATGATGAACACGCCGGCAGGAATTTTCGCTAACGGCAGGCCACTGGCGGGCCACACATAGCGCGGGTCGTCGCGCATGTGGTCGAGGCGCTGCTTGCGTTCGGACGGGTACGGATTCCGAACCGGAAAATCAACCCCGAGCAGCGGTTTCGGGGCGTTGACGAGAAACGGATTCTCGCCGACCACCCAGCTCTCCGCCGACAACCGGCTGTAGCGCGCTTGATGTCGAATCGGGTGATCCTTGTAATTCTCGATCACTTCGGTGAGCAGGGCATTCGCCGCCACAAAGTGACCCGCATGCTGATGCGCCCAGCCCAGCAAGGTGGTGGCGGTGGCCGTGCCGTGCGGCCAGTCGGAATACGTCGCCAGCCAATCTTCCAACGGCCCGATCAGTTCACTGCGCTCTCCGGCCTGCCAGCGGGCCTGTAACGCCGCCAGCGATTGGTGATCGGGCCGGCTCAGATCATAGTAGTGCGCAGCGAGCGGATCGCCGTCAGGCGCCATGTCCGGATGCGCCTGCAGCATGTCGCTCAAAAACTGGTAGGTGCGTTCTGCGGACGCGTCGAAAGTCAATCGCCCCAGCACCTGCTCATCCGGGCTCAGCACGAACAGATCAGGTGGCAGGCAGCGCGTCGCCGGGTCGGTGCACTGGCGCACGAACGAAATACCGGCGGCATCCGCACCATGTCCGAAGGACTGCATGCTGAAGCGCAACGGCACAAAGGCGCTGGCGATCAACGTGGATACGCTCGCATCCGCAAGACTGACGGCGCGCGTATGAGTCGCAGCCGGACACCAGTTGTCGTCGCGGTCGAAGCCTTGACCGGTGGCCTTGAGCACCACCATCCGGCGCCTGGTCTTTGCTTCGGCCAAGGCAGTGGCAATGTCGCCCAACCATTTGGGCTCAACTGCCTGAACCGGTGTCTGCAAATGCATATCGAACACTCCTGAGTCAAACGGCCATTCGGTGGAACTTCTGCTCAGCGCGACGCTCGCCCATCAGGTCAAGCGATGGCGCCCTCATCGATGCAATCGAGAACGTCTTGGGAACTCAGTGCGCGCGGGATGAAGGGGGGCAACACCGATACCAACTCACCAGTGGGCGGTATCAATGCTGTCTCGTCGCGCACGTTGCTGAAACCATAGATGAAATTATCGGTTGGATGGTAAACATGCAAAGGCGATACCGCATCGCGTTGGAAAAAAATGTGCAACGGCACGTGGCTCGGCAGGATCGAACACGCCAGCGCAACTCGCGGTGCCGCAGACAGGTTCGGTGGCGAACCGTGAATAACGCGGTGGTAGAACATCGTCGCCATGCCAGCCGCGCCGGCAACCTGGCGCATGCGGTCGCGTAAGGAGGCCTCGACATTTCGCAAGTTGGGGAACAAGTGCCCTGGCCCGCGGACGTGATTGCCGAGCCGATGGCTGCCCGGCACGGCCCACAGGCCGCCGTTGTGCTCGTCCACCTCGTGCAGGGGTACCCAGAGGTTGAGCGCGGTGTGCCGGGTTTCGTCCACCACGCTCCAGTCCTGATGGATCGGAAACGTCGTCTCACGCCCCGGCACTTTGACGATGAACACGGGCGTTACCAGTCGGACATCCTGGAACACCCTGTCGATGGCCGGCCGCAGCAGGCGCTTGAGCTCCTCGCGAATGTGCGCCTTGTAGTCCGGATCGGAACACCAGATGGTCATATGGATGCCGTCGCGAAGCTCCGGTACGACGCCATCCGGATTCACCGCATAGTAGAGATCGCGGATCGCTTGAAGCTCATCGGCATTTAGCAATGGCGTGGTGATGACCCCATCTCGGTCCACCTGGCGCTGCAACGTGGCGTCGCGGAAAAGTGCGTTCATTGGCCTTCTAAAATCGGCTCCGAGATCATGTTGCAGCGCTGCCGCGCCGTCTCGGGCATGGTGCGGGTCGCGTGCACGCCATGGGTCGCGCACAGTGCGCGGAACTCGGAATCGCTGATCGGCGGAAACTCGAATCGCGCATGGCCGATCACGGTGCCCGTCACCGGGCGCTCATGGCAATTTCGCAGGAAATTGGGGTAATCCAGCAGCCAGTCCGGGCCCTGCTCGAAGATTTCGATCGGCGCGTCTTTTTGCCCCGGTTGTTTGAAGCACACTTGAAACGTCGCCTCGGCGGGGAAGATGCCGGAAACGACGGCATCGCGATTCTGTCGCGACCGATTGGGCAGCGAACTGTGCACCAGCCGGTTGTCGAAGATCAGTGCCTCGCCACGCCGCATGGGCACCGGAACGAGGTACTCACGAACGGTGTCCTGGATAGCGGAGAACGGGAACGGGAAGGACACGCCCCGATAGGGCGAAAAGAATCGATGGCTGCGCGGCACCAGACACAGCGCTCCGTTGTCGGCGTCCACATCGCACAGCGGCGACCAGATGCTCAGCGGCGAATAACGGAATTCGTCGAGCGCGGTGGTGTCCTGGTGCAGGCCAAACTCGCTCGCCGGCCCCGGAGACTTGACGACGAACATGTTGACGACATTTCGATAGTCCACGAAGTACCGATCGAAGGTCGGTCGCATGATCGCTGCGATCTCCTCATGCACCCGCCGACGGTAGGCGAGATCCTGGGAGTAGACGCTATAGAACATACCTCCTTCAGCAGGCTGGAGCCGATGCTCGCGATTGCAGAGCGATTGCAGAGCGGCCAGTTGCTCATCGCTCCACAGCGATACGACGGCAAAGCCATCGTCGTGGATGCGTTGGCCAAGTTCCGCATTCTTGAAGACCGTATGGCGGACCGGCGCCCAGTGCGGTCGAACGGGAGAACTTGTCGCAGTGTCGTACATCGCGCTCTCGATTTAGGGCTCGATGCCCGCTGACACCGCATTCTGAATCAACTCGGTCAACTGGTCGATATAGCGTTCGCGCGTGTAGCGGCGGCGCACCAGCATGGTTGCATTTTGTCCCATTGTGGCCGCCAGATTGGCGTCGTCGGCGAGTCGCGCCAGACTGGCGGTCAGCGCCGACAGGTCGAAACAGTCCACCAGCAGCCCATGGTGACCATCCTCTATTACATCGGCAATGCCGGCATGCCGGGAACCGACGACGGGAACGCCACTGGCCATCGCTTCCAGGACGGCCACCGGTGTGCCTTCGCGGTCGCCCGATGGTGTGGTGTGGCTGAACTGGATCAACGCGCGCGCCGTGCGTAGTTCGCGCGCCACGCTCGCAGGATCGAGCACCCCGAGCCAGCGCACTCGGTCGGCAATTCCCAGGGCCATCGCCAGCATTTCGCCCGACTCGCGCAACGGCCCGCCGCCGATGATGCGCAGACTGCAATTGGCTCGGGTGCGCAGGAGATCGGCAAAGGCCAGCAGCACCAGCAAATGACCCTTCTTTTCGACCTGGCGGCCGATTATGAGGAAATCGGGTCCGCTGGCCGCAGGATTGGCGGCAGCGAAGAGCCGAGTGTCCACGCCGTAGGGCACATGGTGCAGGCGTGCTGCGGGTGCTCCCAACTCGGCGAGCTGTTGGCACATCTCGCGCGAAACGCCGATCACAGCCTGGGCCTGGCGGAACAGCGCGCGATAGCGCGTCCCGTAACTGCTGAGGACATCTTGCCGCCAGGCGTCATAACCATGGAAGTGGACCAGCAGGGGTACTCTCGCGGCTGCGCATACCGGCATCATCTCCACGCCGGTTGGTCCGAACTGGGCCAGCACAGCAGCAATCCGATGTTCGATCAGATAGTCGGCCATGGCCTTCACTCGCACCCAGGGGTCGGCGTTTTCTCCTGGGAATGCGTATCCCACGCCGTCGAGATTGTTCGCATGGTGGGTTGGCAGATTTCCCCCGTACCAAACGTGTACGCGCATCGGCAGGCAGGCGACCTGCTGATGGATGAAGGTCTGCGAGTACGCCTGGCGATCAGGCGCAGCGATTGCCAGTGAAATCATGTCGGTTCCGTCTCGCGGACTCGCAACGCTTCAGCGGGCTTGTGCATCGAAGCCCGGCGCACGCAGGCGTGCCTGAAATGCTTCGATGTCGAGTTGACGGGGCTGAAACGGCAGGACGTCGAGCAGTTTGACGTTTTCCGGTTTCTTCCAGGGGTGAAAAGCCATAAAGAAATCGACATCGACTTCGAGCTTCTCCACGCGGTCCGGACTTTGCTGGGGATTCATGTGGAAATGGATGGTCGGCTCCTCGCGGGGCACCAGGATCAGTTGGATGGCCAGGCGCAGACCATCGGTGCGATTGATGTTGGAGTAATGCACGATGCTGTCGTCCAGCACCACCGCCTGACCAGCCTGGATGTTCTGGGCGGGGGTCAACTGCTCATCGATGATCTGCCGCTGGATCGCGTTCAGCTCCCACGGCACCATGGGCCCGCGGACTTCGGCAAAACGCTTGTGGCTGCCATCGACAAACTGCAAGGTGCCATTGTCTGCGTTGCTGTCGACCAGCGGGCACCAGATCGACACCGACGTGCAGCGTCGCTCGTCGACGAAGGCCCAGTTCTGATGCAGCGGCACCTCACCGCCGCCAGGTTTCTTGCGAATGAAATTGGCGATGATCGGGCGATAGTCGTCCAGCAGGCGGCGCTGCGGCGCATCGAGCGCATCGGCCAGGGTGTCGTAGACCAGCCGCTTGTACGCAGGACTACGGTCGATAAAGGTGAAGTCGTAGGTGACCTCCGAAGTCGACTTGAAATCGGCCTCCTGTGCCAGAAGGCTACCGCCACTTTGGCCGAGCGTATCGAAATAGGCCTGCTTGAGCGCTTCGACCTGGCTCGCATCGAGGAACGGCGTTTGCACATACCCTTTGCGATCGAATTGGGCCTGCAGATGCGCGTCGCGGAAAACGGGTCTCATGGAAGTTCTGCCCTGAAGCTGTTTGTAGGGTGCGATCGTGCGATCAGCAACTCCGCCAGCCGCTCGTCGCTCAAAGGCGTGGAGTCATAGTCGAACAACGATTCCGGACGCAGGCTGTCCGGGCGCTCGTGGGTTCGCCCGCTCAGCAGAAACTCGACGTTCGACTGGTACTGGCAAATACGGTCGCCGTCGACGTAATAGTGTTTGAGATCGGCCTCCGACGGCACCAGGCCCATCACCACACCCGGGCGATCGGCTTGCGTACGGTTGACATCCGAACAGTGCAACAAGCGATGGTCATAAATCAGCACGTCGCCAGCCCGCATCGGTAACAGTTTCATCGCCGAGCGCAACTGTGGATGCGACTGACGAAAAATGCAGGGAATGTTCGGGCCGCGCACGGTCGGCAGCCAATGATGACTACCGGGCAGCACGGAGATCGCGCCATTGGCGGCATGGGTGTCGACAAGCGGCACCCAGACATTGAACGACCGATGCCGCGCTTCGTCGACGATGTTCCAGTCCTGGTGCGGCGGTAGCGCGCCGCGCGGGCCAGGTGCCTTGTTGATGAAGGCGCCTCCTAACAGACTGGCATCGCGGCAAATCTTGTTCAGCAGCGGCCTGAAGGTGGCCATCAAGAGCGCGTTGACGCCGGCACGCAACCGCTCGTCCGGAACGTGGACCGAGGCATAAAAACCCTCTGGGAAATCGGGAACCCACTCGGTGAGCCGGTCGAGCAGCTGCACAACGTCCGCAGTGCCGAGCAGCGGCAGCACGGCGTAGCCGTCGGCTGTGAGCGCGCGTTCGGCATTCGCATCGAGCAACAGCGGCCGGTGAGAAGTCACGCGCATTGCCATGGCGGGGCATCGCTCGACGGCGCCGGGCACAGGCTTTGGCATTGCCGAATCAGCGCTTCCACCGCGTCTGCCGACCGCGGCGGATCGGGGTATTCCAGCTCCCCCACCGGCTGCCCGACGGTGGGTCGCAGGAAGATGTCCTGGTGAAAGTTGTCGAACCGCAGAAAGAAGTCGTCGTCCTGCTCAAACATTTCCAGACGCTGATCGTTGCGCTGCTTATCGCGGTAGTAAAAGCGCAATCGCGCCGGCGCCGACACGACGCCGACGGTCACGGCTGGCCGCACGGTATCGCTCAGATTGGCCGGCGAATAGTGCACCGTCGCCTGGTTGATGACCACCGCTTGCCCGGCCTTTGTCGCCAACGCGCGCATGTTCTGTTGCATGAGCGCTTCATGGCCGGTGTAGCAGAACGGCAGAGTCGGTGCGCGTATGCCGCGCATCACCCGATGGCTGCCAGGCATGGCATAGAGCGTGCCGTTTTCGACATCGGCGTCGACCAGCGGCATCCAGACATTGGTCGCCATAAAACGATCTTCGTCTACCACCGTCCAATCCTGATGCAGCGGCAGAGCGGATTGCGGGCCCGGCATTTTGTACAAGAACGCCGCACCCAGTATCCGATGGTTCACGAACAGCGAGTCGAGGTGTGGACGCACGATCTCGGTAATGCAGTCGCTCACAGCCTGCTTGTAGCGAAGGTCGGGCGAATACGTGCTGGAAATGAAGCCACTGGATGGCAGCGTCGGGTGGAAGTGCGCGAAGGCCTGCAACAACTGATCTACCGCAGAGGGCGGCAACAGGGGCACACGAATGCAGCCAGCGTGTTGCAGGCCCTGCCACAGGTCTTGGTCGCGCAATAGCGGCGGGCAGGTCGGGGTCGTTGACGTCATGTGACAGTTGCTCCTCAGGCCGACAGCAAACGCCGCAGCCAGGTGCGCCAACCCGACGCTGCGGGCGTCGATGATGTCGCAGCCGTTGGCGCATCCACATGGGCTTCAGGCACGGCAGGCGAATAGCGTTGGCGTAACAACTCAGGCGTCAGTGCCGGAAACGCATAGGGAACCTTGCCAAGGCTGCGCCCCACGTTCGGTCGCGCATGGATGTCCGTTCCGAAGTGCTCATAAACGTGCAAAAGGGAATCATCCACTTCGAAGACTTCGACCGCCTGCTCCGGCTGGCTGTGGTCGTGGTAACAAATCAGCATTCGTGCATCGCGATGAGCAAAAAAAACATTGATGACCACTCGGTCGGCCCCGGACTGGTTGGGCGGCGAGAAATGGATGATGCTCTGGTCAAAAATGATCGCTTGACCGGCACGCAAGTGGACCGGTTGCAGCAGCTTCATCAGCTCGGCGCGCACGCCGTCGTAAATCGCCGGGATGGTCGATCCGCGTAGGGTGCGCAGCAGTCGGTGGCTGCCCGGCAGCACGAACAACGGCCCGTTGTGCGCATTCAGATCGGTCAGCGGGCACCAGATGTTGATGCCGCTGAACTCATTCTCATCGACGAGGGTCATGTCCTGATGGATGTTCATCTGGCTGGCTTCGTCGCTGCCTTTGACGATGTAGCTGCCAAAGATGATTTTGATGTCCTGCGTCAGGGCATCGATGCGTTCCCCGCAGACCTCGCGAATGCGTTTGTCGACGCCTTCCCGATAGCTGAGATCGCCGGCAAACGTACTGGCGTAAAAGCCCTTCACCGGTTCAGGATGGGTCGACCGATAGTGCTCGACCAGCGCCGACACCTGGGCGGCGTCCAGAAAGTCGACGACCACGAAGCCATCGCGCTCCAGCGCCTGCTGGTGTTCCTGCGCCCGGAACACGCGTTTCATCGCCGGAAAATCGGCGCTGAAGGTGTAGCTCGACGTTGGAGGCGCTGGCGCCGAGGGCGCACGCGGTGCGGCCTGGCCGAACAGTCGCGCCATGCGCTCGGCCAGCGCTGCGTCGAAGCGATTGCCGTCGCGCGAAAATTGCTGCACCAGGCTCTCGCCGTCGGCCGCTTTGCGGACGAATGGCTCACGGCCAACGCAGATCTGCCCTTCGGGCCGCTGGCCTGCGTCGTAGAGTTGCCCAAGCTTGCCGTTGCTGTATTGATGAAAAAACGCCGGCTCGACCTTGTAGCACTCGATCTGCGGCGGGTCCGTTCCGGGCAACAGATAGTGGTGCAGCAGTTCGGCTTCCTCGTGGGCGATGCCAATACCAGCAGCGATGCGCGGAACCTCGCTGAGGTTGGGCGGCGACCCATGCAGCGTGCGATTGTTGAAGATCAGGGCCTGACCCGGCTCCATCTCCTTGATCGCGAGATACGGAAAAATTTGAAACATGAGCTCGCCGATCGGTGTCGGGCACTGCGGCGAGGGCGACGCCCGATGGTGATCGAACAGCCGGTGACTGCCCTGGATCACGCCCAGGGCGCCGTTGTCCACCGTGGTCCTGCAGAGTGCGATCCACACCGTGCAGGACGCGAAGCGCTGCTCATCGACGAAGGTCCAATCCTGGTGCGGCGGTACGATGCCGCGCGGGCCTGGTTCCTTGACGACATAGCTGGCTACAAAAATCTGGGCGCGATCAAAGACCTCGTCGACCCGGGCGCGCGCCACGCTCTGCAGCTTGTCCATGACCGCTCGCTTGAACGCACGATCCTGATTGTCGAGGCTGACATGGAAGCCGTGTGGGGACTTGTGATCGTGATCCAGGGACGCGTAATACGCGTTGAGCTCAGCGACCTGCGAGGCATCGAGGAAGGGCACGATGACGTAACCGTCGCGGTCGAAATCGTCCTGCAGTTGGCTGGATCTAAAGATGGGTCTCATGGCAGGCATCGGCGATTGAACTGTGACTTTTCGCGGGGCGCCGAGGTCATCGGTCATGATGGACGTCCGACATCATAGCCAACGGCACGCTGCTGCCGTCGGGCGGCGGCGCTGGATGCTCGGCGATCGCACCGTTATGCCAAGTGACGGGTGCCGTCATCAAGGCGCCCCGATAAATGGCGCCTACCAGGTCATTTCTCGGGTCCGGCAGCACCCGCAAAGTCTGCCCGTCCTCCTCAAGTCCATGCAGCCCAAGAAGTGCCGAGGTCGGATAGTCCAGAACGGCAGCACAAATCCGGTAGGTGCCGGGCATCAGCGGCACGCACGGCAACGTCGCGCGGAAAACGTTCGCGCCGCGCTTCAGCGTGTAGTGCGAGTCCGATTCGGACCCTCGCAAATGGATCATGACCTGACCTTGTTCATTGAGGATCTCAAATCCGAACATGACCCTTTCGACGGCAACCGTGGACTCACAAAATGCGCGAATGCACAGTTGGCCAAGGACCTGAACCTCACCCACGCCGAACGATGGAGCAGCTTCGAACTCGATGGCCGTGATGCGAACGGGAAAGTCCCCCGTATTGGCAAAGCGCGCATAGCGATCGCTTGTATCGGTGCCGGAGTCGGGAGCGGGTTCAGGCGGCCGTGGCGACCCTTCGGGAGACTCGGCGTCCGTCGCGGGCAGCTTGGGTGCGCCGCCGAGCGCTGATGCCGGGCCATCGGCGCTCGGCGCTCGCTCCACCAGGTACCGGGTGATCACCGACTCGGTATCGCCCATGCTGACGATGCGCCCATGATCCATCAGCAAAGCGCGGTTGCAGAGGGATCGCACTAAGTACATTTCATGCGAGGCCAGCAGCAGGGTGCCGCCGGCGTCCACGAAATCCCGCCAGTAGCGCTGCATTCGCTGCGCAAAGCGGATATCCGCAACGCCGAGGCTGTCGTCGACGATGAAAATGTCGATCTCGACATGGGCGTAAATGGCGAATGCCAGGCGCACGCGCATGCCGGTGCTGTAGGTTCCGACCGGAGCGTCGATGACGTCGGCCAATTCGGCCATCGCCACGATGGACTCGACACGTTCGGCAATCTGTTGGCGTCCCTGATTCAGCAACGCCAGCTTGGTGTAGATGCTCTCGCGTCCGGTTTGCGTGGGATTCAGGCCTGCGCTGTGGTCCAGCACGGCGATCTTGTGGGTGTACGACGTGATCGAGCCGAGCGTCGGTCGATAGATCCCGGAAAGCAGCTTCAAGAGCGTGCTCTTCCCAGCGCCGTTTTCGCCAACCAGCGCGATGACGTCGCCTCGCCGGATCGTCAGGTCGACATCGCGCAATGCCCAGAACTCGCCGTCGCGGAGCGCGTCGCGCGGCGCTCGCAGCAGCAGATCGCCGACCAGATCCTGCAATCCATATCGCAGAGCACGGTCGCCACGTCGGCAAAAGCGCTTCGAGACCGCGTCGACCTTGATCAGCGTCTCGTCCGTCATGGTGCGCACCCCGTACCACTCATGCGGATAGCCTCTCGGCCAATCGTGGCGGTGCGAGCTTGCAGACCACCAGACTGAGCAACAGGCACAACGCCAACGCCACCAACGTCACCCAGAACGTCGACCAATGCGGACTGCCGCCGCCATAGGACAAATAACGCGCGACATCGAGCAATGCCGTCAGTGGATTGATGGCCTGCAGCCAGGCCCACGGGCCGACCTCAGGCGTGCGGTAGAACACCGGCGTGGCCAGAAAGACCAGCCAGGGCACGAACGCCATGGCACGATCGATGTCCTTGCCCAACGCGCTGATCGGTGCAGCCAGCGCGCCGAGCGCAATGCCGGCCAGGAGCACCGGCACACACGCCAGCAGTCCCAGCAGCATTTGCGCTTCCAGCGGCACTCCGAAGAACACCAGTACCAGCAGCAGCACGGGCAATTTTGCCAGCAGATTGAAGCCACTCTCGGCGATCTGCGCCATGACCACCGCTTCCAACGGGAACTTCATTCGCTGCAGCAATTGCAAGTGCAGATCGAAGATGCTGCGCTGGCCATTGAAAGCTTCCACAAACGTCTGCATCAGCACCACGCCGAAGGCCACATGGACTTGTAGCGGAACCTCGCCCGGCGTCGTCGGCTGAGTCGGCGCATGCAAACTGAGTGTAACGCCGACGGTGATCGCCAGCGTCGGTACGACGGCCCACAGCAGTCCCAACGACGAATATCGATAGAGCTGCGCGAGGCGCGCACGCAGCAGCATGCGGGCGAGGCCGGTCGAGTGCCGGCATTGGTCGCGCGTCTCCGCAAAGAACCGGCGCGGATCGAGCAGCGGACTGAATGCCGAATTGACTGTCTTGGTCACGAAATCAGCTCAAACGAATGAGGATAGGACATTCAGCGCAGTGTTCATCGGCGTTCCTTCGCAAGCCAGGCCTTTTCACCGCTCAGTTCGGAAACTCGACCGACGCTAAGCATGCGTCCAGCAGACCCCGTAAGGTCCTGATTTCAGAGCCGTCCCGATTCAGTGCGTTCAGTGCGGTCAGCGCCGCCTCATAGTGCAGGAGAGCCGCGTCCCGGCAGTAGCGGCCGGCACCACAGGCCAGCAGTTCGTGGCGGACGAAACCGAGTTCGTCGACGCTGAGTGGCGCCTCGCGTCCAGGCGCTGCAAGCAGCAGCCCACGCAAGGCTTCCGAACCATGCCGACAAGCGTACAACAGCGGCAGCGATGGACGGTGCAAAACCAGATCGTGGCCGATTTCGCGGCCGAGCGCGGTCGGTTGCCCGAACAGGCCACGCACGTCGTCGCAGATCTGATAGAGCGTGCCCAGCGACCTTCCGAAGTCGACCAGCGTCGTGCGCGTCTGTTCCGGCAGTGCAGCAAGAATGGCGATGCTCTCGCCGATGCAGATGCAGGGTGCGCCGGTCTTGCGCTCGACCATGTCCAGGTAGCCTTCCGCGCCCGACTCGTCGTCGTAACGACACTTGAGGTCGAGGTGCTGACCCTCGCACATCCGCAGGTGCGCACGATTGAAGGCGGCGATGACGTCCAGGGTTTGCGCCGCTGCAACGCCCTGGCTGGGCAATTCCAGCAGCAGCCGGTAAACGAGGCCAATGAGAGCGTCTCCAGCGTTGATCGCCTGATCGAGACCGAAAATCGTCTGCAATGTCGGACGATTCCAGCGCACCGCATCGCGGTCCTCGATATCGTCGTGCGCCAGGCTGGCCGAGTGCATCACTTCTACGGCCATCATGACGGTGGTGGCGATCTGTTGCGGCACGCCGAAAATTCGACAGAAAAGCAAACAGATCAGCGGTCGCAGTCGTTTTCCGCGAGGCAGATAAGCCGATTCGGTCAGGGGCTGCAGTTCGGCATCGGCGAAGCCAAAGTGATAGGCCAGCATGCCGTAGTGGCCGGCGGGGTTTCCCTGCCCATTCAGGCAGGCGGCCAGCGCCCGATCGATTTCGGCAATCTCCGCTGCAAAGCGGCTGTGCAACTCATCGAAATGCACACCCGTGGAGCGTGCCGCGTTGTCGTTCAAGCGCGAATCCTTGTTCGTTTGGAGCCGGTGGCAGAGCGCATCGGTGCGACCTCGAGTGCTCTCGGGCCGCGCGCCTTGCAGGGTCGGCTCCGCGGCAGTGCCGTAGAGACTAACCGAGGGCGTCGACATCGCGAGTACGCCAGGCTTCGACGTCACGAAATATGCGGGTTGAGCCTCGCGGCGTGTCGCGCATCCGTTGTTGCTCTCGCAGTAACCTGCGGCTGCCGGCTCGACCAGTAGAAATCGTTTAGCATCCGCGCCAGCGCCGTGCGGCCATCTCCAGGCCGTTTCGAAAAGACGTTCAGCAAAAGTGACATTGAGTCGCCCCGGTTCTTCCGCACGATCAACGGTGGCGCGCTATGTGCGCGCTGCGCGCGCCTGTCTGAGTTCATTCTTCTTTAGCTCGATGCGGCTATTCGATGGCGCGGCTGCGACGATCCGTGCGCGGTGTCGGGACTTCTGGCTGGAACGACTCCGGTTGCCGCTCTCGGTCCGTCACCTGAGCGGCCCGCGCCGGATCAGCTGCTCTCCCGACCAGGCCATTGTCGTATGTCTGGTCAAGGATGCTCGCCTCCACATCGGCCCCTTTATCGCTCACTACCAACGCCTGGGTGTGGCGGGAATCGTCTTGCTGGACACCGGTTCCAGCGACGATACGGTCAAGCAGGCCGCCAACCATCCAGGGGTCAGTGTCTTCCGGACGTCGGTGCCCTTCCGTAACAACAATCGCCAGATGCGCCGCTATCTGTTGCGCCGGTTCGGTGGCCAGAACCATTGGATGCTGGTTGTCGATGTCGATGAGCTATTCGATTTCCCGAGTTCAGATCGGATCGGCTTTGGCGCCTTACTGCGCTATCTGCGTACGCATCGCTACACGACGATGGTTTGCCATCAGCTGGACATGTTGCCCGAGCAATCGCTCGCGTCGATGAGTTGCGACCTGCCCATCCAGCAGGCCTGTCCGCTGTACGATGTTTCCGCTGTGCGCAAACGCGGTTACTTCGAAGCCGACGGCTACCGCGGCGAGCGTTTCGTCGCCCACAACACGCTGGCCAACCCGGCTATCCCGCGACAGGTCGGCGGCATTCGCGCCAGCGCCTTTGGTCTGTCAGAGGTGTATCTGATCAAGCATCCCTTGCTGCTGTGCGACGGCGCAACGAAGCTGGTTCACCAGCACTTCGTCGACTACGCCAGGGTCGCCGATATCAGTGGCGTGCTGTATCACTACAAGTTCCTGGCGGACTTTCGCGCCAAGGTGGATGCCGCAGTTCGCAGCGGCAGCTACGCCAATGGGTCGTGGGAGTATCGGCACTACCAGCGTGCGCTCGATCTCGATCCGAACATGAGCCTGCGAACGCCAAACGCGCAGCGGTTGCGGAGTGTCGACGAGTTGGTCGAACAGGGTTTTTTGCAAATCACAGATCAGTACACCACCTGGGTGGAGAGCGAAACATGCGCTGGTTCAAATTCCTGACTCGCTCTGCCGAAGCAGCCAACCCGGCGCCCCCAGCGCCAACGGCGCCGGCGCCGCACGAGGACGCGCCGCCAGTCGCCAGCACGCCTGAGCAAGTCGGTCAGTTCTACGACCGCACCAACGAGGCCTTCCTCAAAGTGTATGGCGACGTCATCCAGGCGTTTCGCACGCGCGATGTCGGCGTGCTGCTGGACTACCAGATCGCCAGCATCGGCCTGACGCCCGGCCAGCATGTGCTCGATGCCGGTTGCGGTGTTTGTGGTCCGGCCCTGTACTTTTGCCGACAGGCGAACGTGACTGTTGAAGCGGTGACGGTTTCGGCCGTGCAAGCGCAGCTGGCGCAACAGCGCATCGATGCAGCCGGTTTGAACGGGCGCGTGGCCGTGCGCCGCGCCAGTTACCAGGATCTCGCCAGCGAGTTCGCACCGGAGAGCTTCGATGCGGTTTATTTCCTCGAGTCCTTTGGCCATTCCGACGACATCGAGCGGACGCTCGGCGCCGCGTGGTCGGTGCTCAAACCGGGCGGTACGCTGTACATCAAAGATCTGTTCCGCAAGGTGCCGGGAATTGCCGCACACGCACATCGAATCGATGCCGAGATCCGCAAGATCAACGCCGCCTATCACTACAACATACCGGATCTTGGCCATTTCCTGGACGTACTGCGCCGCCGTGGCTACATCCTGCAGTTCCTGAAAACCATCGACTTGCCGTTGCAGGATTTCGAGAACCTGACCATTTCCAACGACTTCCAGGAACTCACCGGTATCGGCCGCATCGAGAATTGGAAGGACTACATCTTTCCGGTCGATTTTTTCGAAGTGAAGTGCATGAAACCGGTGCACGATATCCGCGTCGGCAATAGCCGTTACTTCCTGCAGAACCTCTACCATTTGAGCGTTCTGCAGACGCGCCCGGAGGAACTTTGAGTGGTGCGCTCTCGGTGATAGCGCACTGGCAACGTTTCATCACGGCGGTGCACCGGCTGCGACTTCGCAACCCCTGGAACTACAAGGCTCCGTTGCTGATCGCCTTCACTTACCTGACGGTGGCCGTATGCGATGTCGCGGCAAGCACAGCGCTGGTCGGCATGCTGGCCTCGCTCGGCACCATTGCCGGTATTGCCGGCGTCGCTTATTTCCTCAACGACTTCGGAGATATGCGCCAGGATCTGGCGGCGGGTAAGGACAACGCGGTCGCGGCAATGAGCCCGACGCAGCGCGTATCGATCCTGGCTGGCTTTCTGGCCCTCGCATTGCTGCCATGGACGTTGCTGCCGTTGACCCGCACAGGCTTGCTATTGCTGGGCGTCGAGTTTGTCCTGTTCCTGCTGTATTGCATGCCGCCGTTTCGGTTCAAGGAGCGCGGCTGGCTGGGGGCCATCACCGACTCGCTATACGCCCATGCGTTGCCGGCCGTGCTTGCGATGATCACCTTCGCTGCCATGGCATCGCCGCTGCCGCCTATAGCCAAGCCGTCGCTGGAAATGCTTCTGGCGACTGTATTCGCATGGCAAGCGGCGCTGGGCCTGCGCAACATCGTGCTGCATCAATTGATCGACTATCCCAACGATGTTGTTGGCGGCAATCGGACGCTGGCGGTCAGCCTGGGTCCGGTGGCGATGCATACCGTCCTGGCGCGTGTGTTGGTACCTCTGGAGCTGTTGGCCTTTGGCGCTTTTGCTGTCGTCGTGGCACCCGTTCTGCCGTGGGTGCTGCCTGCCTGCGGTCTGCACGCCATATTCGCCACGCTGCGCTTGCGCGGCCTTGGTTTGGCGCAGCCACGCACACTGCGCGACGTGCTCTATGTGTACGCCGACAACTTTTATGCCGACTGGCTGCCGCTGCTAATTCTCATCGCCATGCTTCAACAGTCCCCAGGCTACTGGCCGCTCGCAGTGTTGCACTTGCTGGTGTTTCGAAACGGCTTACGGCAGACATGGCTGGATCTGCGCGCCCGCGTGCGCTGGCCCGCTGGCACAGCCAGGTAGCGCTCACTGCGCCGCCAGAGTCGCTAAGACCCATTCGCTCAAGATGAACCCGCCTGGCTAACCTGGCCACCTTGTCGCAGTCGACCCAGGTCAACACTTGTCGCCGCTATCAAGGCTCAGCCCCGATTCTTCGAGAAACCGGCGAGCGTCGTCGGCGCCGGGGAACGGGCCGAATGCGGTTGCCTCGGGCAAGTCGACCGGAAATATCGATTCCCCAGCGACACTGGAAGGAGGCGGCAGGATCGGGGCGGGTGTGCGTTGGAACGCGTTGAACTCCGGACCGAGCATCAGCCGTTTGAACAGCGCCAGATAAGCGTCGATCACCGCATCGGTGCGGGTTTCGATGTTGCTGATCCGGTCGTGCGCGCGTATCGCCATCTGCCGGTGCAAGGTCGGGTTCTCGATCAGTTCACGGAGCCGGCCAGCCGCGATTTCAGAATCGAAGTCGCCCACAACAATGCCGCTGAAACCATCCTCGATGAGCGATTCATGCGCAGCGGCAACGTCAAAAAAAAGCGGTACGCAACCGTTGCCGATCGATTCGAACCACATTCTTCTGACGTCGGCGCTCCAATGTCCGGCCACCACGAAGTCGCCATTGCGGCAAAGCGCCAACCACTGCTGCCGGTTGGGATCGATGAGCAGCTCGACCTCCAGCGCACAAAGTTCGTCGCGACAGGACGTTGGCGGATCGACGACAACCATCCGCGATGCGGGCACCGCACGCGCGATGGCCAGAATCCAGCGGATGAGCAGCGCCCCACCGGTGGGCGGCAAATCGGTTCCAATGACGATGATCGACACGGAGCCGTTCAACTGCCGGCGTTCCATCCGCTGCGCCGGGAAGTCCAGCCCTGGCGGAATGATCGCGAGTCGCGACTCGATGCCGGGCAATTGCTGCCTCACACTGCTGGCGATCTGGTGACTGGTGGCCACCAGCGCGTTCCAGTAGCCGCTCAATCGCGCAGCATGATCGATGTACATGGGGCCATCGTCATGGACAGTGCCAATGACCTTGACGCGATCCGACAGCATTGGAACCACACACGAGTGGCGCCAGTCGTAGGTGGGCACATAAATGCAAGGGGCGGCAGCTTCCAGCGTCCGAATCATCGCGCCCCAGCGCGCGCCCCAGTTGTCGCTGCCGGTCAGCGACAATGCCTCGAATGGTATGTCGGTTGGGCGCGCCAGTCGTGGCGCCGCTATGCGGACCAGATCGGTGGATTCTTCCGTCAACAGGATCCGCGCATCGAGTCCCGCCTTGCGCAGGCCTCGCACCAGATCCTCCGACCAGCGATTGACGCCGTTGCAGGTCCATGCGGGCGCGGCGACGAACACCGGAATGCCGTCGAGCACGACCTGAGACAGCATGGAATCCCGGGCAGTGCGTCGAGTTCCACGCAAGCCTGCGATCGCGCCAGCCACCTGGATACGATAGTCCTCGGCGTCAGCCTGCGACGGAAACGCGCCGAGATCGGTGTCGACGTGCGAGAAGCGGATCGGCAACAGGCTGATCCCTGCCAAGGCTGGCGGCGGTGGCGACAAAGGACCTCGGGGTCTGACGAAAGCGCCTGTCCGCACCCGTTCCCAAGCCTGTTCGAAGACGCGTCGATACGCGGCAATCATGTCCTCGACGCGAAACCCGCCCGCAGCCACCGTCGCGAAGGCGCGGGTCGACATGTTCTTGCGACGCCGAGGATCGTTCCACAATGCCTGCAGGCATTTGGCGACCGCACTGCAGTCGCCAATGGCGGTCATGAAACCGTTGTGGCCGTCGCGGATCAGTTCCGAGATGCCGCTCGCCGTTCGGCTGACCACCGGAACGCAACCTCGCCCCATGGCCTCGATCAAGGCGTTGGGCATGCCCTCGAACTCCGATGGCAACAGATACGCGTCGTGGCGCTCCAGAAGCGGGCCAATGTCGTCGGGCGAAACGACGCCAAGGAAGCGGATGGCGCCGCGCTCGACCAGCGCGGCGCAGGCATTGCGCAGCTCGGACTCGTCAGGGCCGGCGCCTGCGATGCTGAGTGTGACCGGCACGCCCAGATCGAGCGCTTGCTGGACAATCGCGGGAAGATCGAGGACGCGCTTCTGGTGCTGCTTCAGAATGCCGTGGTAGATCACGCGCAGTGAGTCGATCCTGCGCTCGCGCGCCGGTCGTTTTGGTGGGATTCGTACGCCGATGGGAATGGTGACGATGCGCTCCGCCAGCTCCGGGCACAGCTCCGCAGTCCGCTGCGCCACCGTGTTGCTGACGGCGACGATGACATTCCAATAGCGGCCCAATCGCTGCACGTGGTCGTAGTGCAAAGGATCGTCGCTGTGCACAACGCCAACCACCACGACCTGATCCGACAGCAGCGGACAGACGCACGAGTGACGCCAGTCCGAGTTCGGGATGTAAACACACGGCGCCGACTCCTCCAGCCAGCGCGCCATGGCGCCCCAGTGCGCACCCCAGCCATCCGCATCCGTCACTGGGAGCGCATGAAATGTCACGTCGGTCGGGCGCGGCAGGTAGGCCTCGTTCGTCTTGACGAGCCTGGTCGCCTGCTCGGTGAGCAACACGTGGGCCATTTGGCCGGATCGACGGAGGCCGCGCACCAGATTCGCCGAAAAGACGTTAACGCCGTTGACGGTCCAGGCAGTGGCAGCAACCACAACGTCATAAGCACTAGATTCAAGCGCCAGCGCCGGCGTGCGTCCGGGCATGGCGAGCGCACGAAGCCTGCGGACGACATGGAGCGCGTGGCGAAAGAGCCGGGTCGGCAACGAGTCGCTCATCAGATCGTCGCGCCGATGGTCGCCCAGCACTGAGTGCTGCCCGGTCTCTTGGCCCGGCCCTGCGTTGCCCGCCAGCGAACGCTGGGAATCGTTGGCGATTCGCTGAAACTGTGGTGAGCGTGCATCGGCAAATTCTACGCCGGCGGCACGGTCGCCGCCCGCTCCAGCGCGCTGGCCACTCATTTTGCAAAGGAGACTGCGCAACGCCTCGACGATTCAACCGCATCGCAAACGCACGGCTCAGAGCACGGCTAAACTCGGCAAACGTCTATCGATGCGCCCCAACCCATCGGCACCGCGCCAGACAACAGCCAAAGCGCGAAGATCTTTCCCCTATACAGATAACACCAACCTGCGAGACCGGGCTTGTTCAACCCGGGATGAGTTCGCGGCTTCGCGCGATCTACTCCTGTTCGTTAGGCGTCAACGCGCGGTGCTGGCTCAGATTGAACTGCTTCGAAGTTAGCTGGGCGAAGCTGATGGGGCTGCGGGAGTGCTCGCGGTGCTTCAGCAGCCAAGCTGTAGACCTCGACTCCGCTCAAGATCCCTTCACTCTGATAGATGAATATGCCAAAGCAGTCGTCGGCTTCGCCCACGACGTAGTCACCTAGGATGTTGACGCCCGGTGGCGCTTCAGGTTTCCCCGTGATCTTGAGATTGAAGCTTGCGCAGCCGCATACGCAGCGCCAAGAGGTTGCTTCCGCTCCAGCGAGCTGCTCTATGTACTGAAGTGCCTCTGGTTTTCCATGCTCAAGCATCCACCGCGCCAGTTCGCGCTCGTGTTCAGTCAGCGGGCGAGTAGACGGGGCTTCGTTCATGACGCCTAACGTTCGAGCCAAGCTGCCCGCGGAGGCGAGCACTGTAAGGCCGGGCTGAGACGATGCACAGTGTGCCTCAGCCCGGCCTTACAGTGCTTGCCGTAGCGGGTCAGCTTGAGCGAGGGGTTGAACCAAGCCGCTACGCGGCAGGAACGGCCATCGTAGCTGAAATTTCCCGGCCATCGGAGCACCTTTTCTCGCGCACGCAATCTCGCGTGCGCACGGAGGGAGAAGGACGATGGAAGCATCGGAGCAGGTCCGTTTCGAGGCGCTGTATGGGCAACATCTTAGGGCTTTGAAGCTGCAAGGCAAAGCGCCTCAGACCGTCGATGGCTATGCCCGAGCGGTGCGGCGCGTGGCGGCGTTTTTCGATCGCTGTCCAGATCGATTGTCGGTCGAGGACTTCAAGAACTACTTCGCGTGGCTCATCGACACGCGCTCCTGGAGCCTCGTGAAAATCGAGCGCTGCGGTTTGCAGTTTTTCTACCGTTACGTGCTGCAGCGCGAGTGGCCATGGGTCGAGATGGTCAAGGCGCCGGTGGTGAAGTCGCTGCCCGATGTGCTCACGCTGGATGAGATTGCGCGCATCGTGCTGGCCACGCGCGAGCGGCGCTATCAGACGTTCTGGTGGACCACCTACAGCATGGGATTGCGCCTCTCTGAGGCGCTCAACTTGCGCGTGGGTGACATCGACAGTGCGCGGGGACAGGTGCCCGTGCGCGCCGGCAAGGGTCTGACCATCATCCGTGCGCACAGAGACAAGCCCCGCAGGGGCGCAATGCAATAGCCCAGGGCGCAAGCCCTGGGTAGGCTCGCCCGTTTTCGTGAGAGCCCTGAAGGGGCGAAACCGATGACGCAGCCGTTCGCGGAGGAACTCGTGTTCTCGACCAAGAACCGAGAGCCCGTTTTGGCCGGCAGCATTTGGGATTGCTGCCGATCCAATTTCGCCCTTCCAGGGCTCCATGAATGTGGGCGCTAACCCAGGGCTTTCGCCCTGGGCTATTGCATTGCGCCCCTGCGGGGCTTGTTCTCGGCTTCTCTTCGGGAGGCTACGTTGATCTCAATCCCGTGCGAGCAGGGATCGCCGACAGCATCGAGAGTAGCGATCACACCAGCGTGCAGGTGCGCGCCGAGGAACTGCGCAAAGATCCCGACAAAGCGGATGAACCGATCCAACCCATTGCTGGCGTTCGGCTTGGATTAGAACTGTTGAAAGACGAAACCTTCGCCAGATTGGCGATGAGCAATCGCCAGTACATTGAATTAGTCGATTTCACTGGACGCCAACTCAGGCCCGGCAAACGCGGCAAGATCGATGAGCGCGAGCCGACGACACTGAGCAAGCTTGGACTCGACACCAACTACTGGACCGCACACGTCAAAGGCGTCGGCTCTGGTTATTGGCGCTTCGTTGCCAGCGTGGAAGCACTCGAAGCCAAAGCGGCCGAGTGGAAGCGACAGTGGCTCAAAGGCATCGGCTATGCCCGGCGTCTTGTGACGGGCTGAGAAACACACATGTGGACTTTTGGCGCCGCTGGCGTCTGGGCGCGTTGGCCGCGCGCCGAAAATCGCCACCATGGGAACCACCATTTCGTACGCCTAGACGTTTACGCGGCAAAAATCCTAAAGAACTGGAACGGAAAGTGGGTGTTGAGATGGACGCCTCCCCCATACGGCTTCGATGAGCCACACTGGGAGTTGCAACAATCCAGTCACTGAAGAGGAGGCGTCCGACATGAAGGCTAATCTGGTTGCTATCGATCTGGCAAAGAGCGTGTTTCAGGTATGTGTTCTGGCGCTCGGCAAGATCATGTTCAATCGCAAGCTGAGCCGCGATCAATTCACGCTTTGGCTTGCGCAGTTGGAGCCCACGGTGATCGCGATGGAGGCGTGCGCGACGGCGAATTTCTGGGGTCGAAAGATGCAGGCGGCGGGGCATACGGTGCGTTTGATTCCGGCGCAACACGTCAAGGCCTTCTGCCGCGTGCATAAGACCGATCGCGGCGATGCGCTGGCGATTCTGGAGGCAGCGCAGCGGCCGAACATGCACTTCGTTGCGGTCAAAACGATGGCGCAGCAGGACTTGCAGTTGCTGCTGCGGATGCACGAGCGCCTGATCGGCCAGCGCACCGAGTTGTGCAATCAGTTGCGCGGCTTGGCGGGCGAGTACGGCGTGTACTTTCCGCCCTCGCGCGCAGGGCTGATCGCGCAGGCGAGCGCGGTGATCGAAGCCAGCGGCGGCGCGCTGTCGCCCATCGCGCGCGGTGCGCTGGTCGCGGCGCTGGAGGAATTGCGCACCGTCGATCAGCGCGTCGTCGAAACGGTGCGGCAGATCGCCCAATTGGGCGCGCAAGACCCGGCGTACGAGCGGCTGCGAACCGCGCCAGGCTTCGGGCCGATCGTCGCTGCGAAGTTTCTTGCGGCGGTGGGCAACGGCGCGCAGTTCGAGCGCGGTCGGAATGTATCGGCGTGGCTGGGCTTGGTGCCGCGGCAGGTCGGCACCGGTGGCAAAGTCGTGCTCGGGCACATCACCAAGAACGGTGATCGGAGCCTGCGCACCGCGCTCATCCACGGTGCGCGAGCGGTGGTGCGCTGGGCGCATCGCGGCAAGGATGCGAAGAGCCAGTGGATCTGCGACCTCGCTGCCAGACGCGGTCGCACGCGGACCATTGTGGCCCTGGCGAACAAGCTGGCGCGGATCGGTTGGGCACTGGTTCACGGCGAAGCCGAGTACGCGGTGGAGCGGGCGTTTCGTCCCAGGCGTGAGAACGCTGCGGCGTAAAGCGATCGAAGCGAAAGTCAAAAGCAAAAGCGTTTTGCGGTAATGAAAAGCTGAGAAGCAAGAGCAACAGCGACAAGCAACAGCGAAAGAGGAGCGGAACCCAGCCAACGAAAGCTTAGTCCCGTGATGAAGCGAAACGGTTACCCGTCTTTGGCAAGAGCCCGTCGCGGACACGCGTCACGAACGCGTTTGGGTGTTTGGGCCAGCCAGAGCCGAATCTCATCCCGGCGCGGTGCGCAAGACAAGGCACCACAACGACGCCGAATACGTGTCCGAGAACCGAACCGCTGAAATCGCAGGAAGAAGTCGATCGAAACGCTGGAACGAAGCAGAAGCACGACCGAGGAAGTAACGCGGGACCCGGATCTCGATCATCGAGAGGGGGCGGTGTTGACCCAAGTCCGGGGACTTGGATCAAAAACTAGAAGCAGATCAGGTGTTGACAGGAGGCGTCCATACGTGTCCGCGGATGATCACCGACCGCCTCCGTCACGGCGCCTACCGCGTGGTCCTCGACGGCAGCAGTTACCGCGCTCCCAGAGCACCCGCAGAAACCGCAAAAACAGCGGTTGCAAAGAACCCCAAAAACCCATCAATCTAAGGCCCCGCTCAAGACCCGTTTCAGGCCATCGCAAGTGGCGCCATTACGGCGATCATCGGTGGCGCCTATAGGGCGGTCAGTGACACCATGCTCCAGGTTGTTAAAGTGCTCAGTCACTCGATCTCGGACTTGCCGCCAAAGGTGCTTGTCAGCCAACTGCGGATCGAGACCCTCAGCGAGAAACACGGCGTCAGTGAACGCGCGCACCGATGTGGGCGGAGACGTAACAAAACGAGCGTACTGCTCAGGTGGGAGGCAGAATCCAAGTTCCGCGCAGAGACGATCAAGAAGCAACTCGGTCGGAGAGCGATTCATTGCACTATGCAGCCTAACGTTTGACGTGAGGGGCGGCCGTAGCCGAAGGCGAAGGGAACCGCAAGCGCAGCTTGCGGACGTCGCTCTCGACGGAATTGTTATGCGTACTCAGTCCCATACGATGTGACAGGCAAGATACTCGTGAATGAGAATTTTGACCCAGTCTCCAGCTCCTTGGTCGACTGCGTAGGCATAGGTTGACTCCTGGACTACGTGCCAAGACTCATATGCTGTGGCCTTGCCACCCAAGGCGTTGATGAAGCTGCGGCTTCCAATCTCGGGATAGATGGCAGAAGGTTCAATTTCAAAGAAAGACTGACTCTCTTCTTCCGACATCACTGGCAATGGTGTGACTTGAAGTGTCACTGGATCATCAAGACGTTGGATGCCAAGTTCGTAGCCAATGTGACCACGTGCGAGTTTTAGTACCACTTCTAGAACCCGATCACTTTCCGGATTCCAAATCGGAGACCCTGATTCCGATATTGATTTGGCGGACTCGATTCGTGCAGATAGTGCTGGCCGTGCATTGAGCGTTGCGGCGATCTTCGGACGAAACCTCTCGTTTGGTTCAGTAGTTCCGTGTTTAACACACTCAAGTAGGCAAGCGACATACTCTTCTGAGGCTGAAAAGCTGAGATTGCATACAGTGCAAGATTCAGCGACAGGGAGATTTTGGGGGTACGGCTCATCAAGCAGTATCTTTGATGGCACATGATCCCGAGAGTCGGCGGATGCTCCGCAGTATGAGCAGACCCCTACGAAGCGTTGGTCAATGAAGAGCTTTTTAGGGTCCATACGCATAACGCTCAGCATCAGCGGCGGTGCGTAGCGCCGTCCGCTGCATGCTGTTGTTAGCCGTCGGCGTCACTTGCCGCCCCCGCGAACAGCGAGATACAGGCCCGCGAAGCCAGCCGCGACGCTTACTGCGACAAGCACCTCGTTTGCCACGGCCAGCGACGGAAACCAACGCGCGAGGATCGACAGAGCAGCGACTACGAATATCGATCCACCCATGCCTAGCAGCAGTCCAGCCCGAGCTGCGTACGAGCGACGAAGCGCCACCGCTTGCTCGAGTCTCGTAAGGTCTACGTAGTCGTAAGGGTCATGGCTAATCCGAAGCTGACGCTTTCCATCAAAGCGACTCAACCAATGGAGTGCGCAGACTCGCGGCGCGCCCGCTTGGAGAGATGCGGCGACCATCTCCACGGATAGTTTTTTTGGAACGGTAGTCACGTCAAGGACATCGACACCCTGAATCAGGTCAGCTGTGCGCTCTTGAGAAAAAGATCGCGGCAACAGCTCTATAGATTCTGCTTCGCGGTAGGGCTGTGCAGCCGCGCCGATCTCCGCGAGCTTCTGATGCAACTCTTGAATGAATGCACTTTGCTCCTTTCCGCGATGCGGCGCGGTCGATCCGTCGTTGCCGTACAGGAATGCGATTTCAATTCGCTCGGGCTTGTGCTGCTGCACCATAGCGGCGATCGCGTCGACGTAGGCGTCGACACGTGGGGAGAAGAATATGACTCGTCCCGTTCCCACCCTACGTCTCCTCGTAGCGGACGGTTTGGCCGCGACCACTCGTTTTCGCGCGCGCCAGCGCGATTAGCGCCTCCCTTGGCGTAAGTCCGATGCCGACCGAGAAAGTGAGCCCATTCACGTGCACGGGTACTCTCTCGATGGGTACATCTGGTGGCCCGATCGCCATGACGCTGTCACCGGCTGCGAATAGAACTTCGCAACCCAGAGCGAGCAGTCTTTCCCGAAGATCGGCAACGCAAGCAGTAACCTCGCGAGACAGCTGCACAAGACCGGGCACATCATTTTCGAGGATCAGAGTCTGGATGCGTCGACCCACCTGGTCTCCGTCGAACGAGTAGTAGTACTTGCCGTTTCTGCTGCTCATAGGTGATCGCATCGTTCCTTCCGACGGCTAACTAAAAATAGACGACACGAAGCCAACGCCGGGATGTCGCCTATTCTGAATGGGTCTTGCGCTTGTCCTGTCCACCGGCACTTCCCTCATCAGTAGTCAAACCTAAAGTTTCGTGGATGGAGAGCGAACGAGCCCTCCGGGGCCAGCGCTGTGCGGATCCATCGGGATTGCAACAGTTTGCACTTTGAGACGGCGTGTGTCGATCTTGACGGACACTGAATGATCCGGTGTCACGACCGCCGAGTCCGACCTCGCTTGGGCGCCTCAGTGGCTGGACAGCGCGTTGCGCCGGGCAATCCAACCCGGGTCGCGATCGGGCAGGGGCGATTCGAACTGCGCGATGACCGATCGTCGTGCCGCCTCATCGCCGCGCGCCTGGGCGACTTCGGCGTAGAGCGTCCGGTAGCGACTTGCGTCGACGACGCCCAGCTCGGGTACCCAGGGCTGCAAAGCGAGCAGCGCCTGCCATGCGCCCTCGTGGTCGTTGAACTGATGGAGCGCATCGGCGCGCAACAATTGCCCGTTACGCCCGGCGGCGCTGTCCGGCCCGAGCTCACGGATGCCACGATCGAAGGCCGCCAACGCCTCATGCGGGTCGCCGCGGCGGGTCGCGATTTCGCCCAGCACGAGAAACGGTCGCCCCACTTCCACGCCGTGGTCGCCGAACATCGCAATCGCATCGTCGCGAGCCCGTTCCGCGTGGCGTGCGGCCGACTGCAAATCGCCGCGATCGAGTGCGATGCGCGCCAGCGCGATCTGCGTTCTTGCACAGTACGGGTGGCTGAAGTTCGGCATCGCGCAATTGCTCGCGGCGCGTTCGGCCAAGGTCCGTGCTGCCTCGAAATCGCGCGCTGCATGATGCGCGGCCGACAGCTGCAATCGGGCGATCACCAATCCGGGATGCGGATCGGTAAACAGCGCTTCGCGCATCGTCAGCGAGGCTTGCGCATGCTCGATCGCCGACTTGTCGTCGCGCTGTCTGGACGCCAGCATGCTCAGCGCCGAGTGCGAGTGGGCGATGCGATCGTCGGGTTCGGAGAAGATCTGTCGCCGCAGATCCAGCGACTGTTGCAGGGCTCGTTCCGCCTCCTCATATCGGCCCAGTCCCATCAGCGCATAGCCGTATTGCACGAGGTCATTGCCGAAATGCGCATTGGGCGGCAGCTTCAGTAACGCCCGACGCCGGATCAGCGGCGTCAGCAGCGCTTCCGACGCTGCCCACTGCTGGCGCGACCCATAGTAGTTCGCGACGTCGGCGTGAGCTTCGATCGCCTTCAGGCTGTCGACGCCATCCAGCTGTTCGAAGTGTTTGGCCGCGAGTTGCAGCAGCCGCAGCGTTTCGTCGAAGTTGCCTTGCTCCCATTCGATGAAGGCCAGGGTTTGCAAGGCATCCCCGCTATGCGGCTGCGGACCCTTCTCCAGCGCCGGCAGCCAGACGCGCAGCTGTTCGGCCCCGGCGTCAGCCTGGTTGTTTGCCAACAACCGCTGCGCCTCCAGCGTGGCATGCCGCAATCGATCCTCGTCCGCGAGCAAGGGCTTGGCGGTGTCCAGCGCCCGCTGCGCGTCTGCGAGCGCTCGTTGCGAAAGATGGATGTTGGCCAGCGTCAGGAGAATATCGGCACGCAATGCCGGCGCTAACAATGGGTCGGCGAGCACGCGCTTTTCTGCCATCGCCGCCAGCACGTCGGGCGTCGGTTTCTGGTTTGCCGGCAGGTCGGCACTCGAGGTCTCGAGAATATCGATCAGCACATCGCGAACGGTGCTCGCACGCTGCGCCTGTGCGCGCGCTGCCGTCGCCTCCGATGTGGCGCGAGCGCTTTGCTCGATGGCCAGCGCCAGGCTCAGCAGCGTGGCCAACGCCAGCGTGGCGGTGACCGCGCTGGCCGCCCGATGCCGCGCAACAAACTTGCGAAAGCGATACCAGCGCGACGGCGGATGCGCGACCACGGCTTCGCCGCGCAGATAGCGTTCGATGTCGTCGGCGAAGGCGGCCGCGCCGTCGTAGCGCGCCGTCGGTTCCGGGGCCAGGGCGCGAGCCAGGATGTTGTCGAGATCGCCGCGCAGCGCTCGCGCCAGTGCTGCTGGCGGCGCCGGCAGCCGGCCGGATTGGAAGTCGCTTTCCGGCCGCGTCGTGGCGCTGGCCGATGGACGCTCGCTCAAACCATCGAGGTCCGGGCGATGGCCGAGCAGCAGTTCGTGCAGCAACACACCGAGCGAATACACGTCGGCATAGGTCGTCACCGGCTCGCCGCGACGTTGCTCCGGCGCCGCGTAGACCAGGGTCATCAGGGCCTGTCCGGTTTGCGTCGCGGCGTTGCTGTCGTCCAACAATTTGGCGATGCCGAAATCGAGCAACTTGACCTCACCCGACGCGCTCACCAGCACATTGGCCGGTTTAATGTCGCGATGCACAACCAGTGCGGCGTGCGCGGCGGCCACCGCGCGACACGCGCAGGCGAACAGGATCAGGCGCTCGCGGAGCGGAACAGCCCGACGTTCGCAATGCGCCGTGATCGCGATGCCATCGACATGCTCCATCACCAGATACGGAACGCCATCGCTGACGCCGCCATCGATCAGACGGGCGATGTTCGGGTGGTTCAGGCTCGCCAGGATTTGCCGCTCGCGGCGAAACAACGATCGCTGTTGCGCGGTCTGCAGACCGCGATGCAGGAACTTGATCGCCACCTGCTGCTCGAAGTCTTTGTCGCTGCGTTCGGCCAGATAGACCGAGCCCATGCCGCCGGAGCCCAACGGACGCAACAGGCGGTAACCGCCGATCTCATGACCGATCGGCTCATCCTCGGTGTCCTCGTCGAGCGCCAGCAACCACTCGCCGATCGGCACGTCCAGCATGCCGCTGCGTTCGCTGGCGGCAATCAAGCGTTCCAGATCGCCTCTTAATGCCGCGTCGAGCGATTGTGCGGCCAGCCACGCCGTCCGTTCGCTTTGCGCGACGGCGCGGTAGCGATCGAACCAAAGGCGCAGCGCATCGGTCGTGGTGGTCATAGCTGCATCTGCAAATAGGCACGCGCAAATTGCCAGTCGCGATCGACGGTGCGCCGCGAGATGCCCAGCAGGTCTGCCGTACGCGAGAGGTCCTGGCCCGCGAAGTAGTGCAGCTCGAAGACTTGTGCGGCGCGTGGATCGGCCGCGGCCAGCGCTTGCAAGGCGCTATCGAGTTCGAGCAGGCGGCGCGGATCGGCCACGAATTCGCCCTCGGCGAGCGCATCGAATTCCACGCGATGCAAGTCGCCGCCGTGGCGCAGGCGCTCGCGCGAACGCGCGCGATCGATGAGCAGATGGCGAATGGCGCGTGCCGCATAAGCATAGAACTGGCGGGGGTGTTCGAAGTTCAACTCGCCACCTTCGACCATCGCCAGATACAGTTCGTGCACCACACCCGTGGTGTTGAGCGTGTGCTCCGACGCGCGGCGTTTGCGCCGCGCGATCAGCTTCAGTTCGGCATACAGACGCGCGAACCGGGTATCGACAGACTGCTCGGTTTCGGTCATCGAAGACGGCCGCCACAGGAGTGCATCAGGATGCACGCAAGCGGGCGGATTGTGCCAGCGATGCCTCGCGCAGGACCGAGCCTCCGTACCGTGCAAGCTGGTGCGCGGATACCCCAGCAAGACGATGCGGACCGCGCCGGAACTTGCGGTTTGCGCATTCGCCTATTCGAAACCGTTGGACAACAGCACGTCGTCGATCAACTTGGATTCGTAAGCACCCGCGTCGAAGTTGCCGAATCCCAACACGATGGATGGATTGGGCAGCCCGCGCGGCGTCAGATCCAGATCGAGCGCCATGCCAGTGCCGGTCGGTCCGTCGCAATAGTCGATCTGCGGGCCGTTCGGTGCTGGGCGGAAATTGCCATTGGCGGCGTCGACGAAGGCGGCGGGCAGCGAGGTCAGGCGCGTTTGATTCGGCAAGTCGCCAATCCGGCGCACCAGCGAACAATCGGCGCTGACCAACATCGGGTTGCCGGTACCGACGTCGAGTAGTTTGAAATCCGTGTCGTCCAGGATCGAGCTGCGGATCTGCACGGTGGAGCTGATGGCTGCAGGCCGACTGATCAGCGCGCCGCCGTTAACGTCTCGGGCATGGACGATGTTGCGCGCACTGGTGACATACGTGATCGCAGCGTCGGTACCCAAAAACAAGATCGATCCACGTCCGCCATCTGCGCGGTTGCCTGCCACTACCGCGTGCCGCAACGTCAAGGCGGTGGTGTTTGTCTGGGCGACATACAACGCGGCGCCGTCGGCGGAGTCATTACCGAATTGTGGGTCGACACGCGCAAAGGCCTCGTTACCCGACAGAGACACACGCTCGATGAGGAGGACTGACCCAGACATCACGTAGATGCCCCCACCACTCGCCCTTACGCCGCCAGGCGAGCCCTGTGCTGCGGTATTGTCGAGCCGGTTGTCTTCGATCTGGTTGCACGGCTCGTGGTCCGGGCAGCTGGCATGCAGTCCGACCAGCAATTCCGAGCCAATGAAGATATTGGTCATCGAGATTCCAGCACCGCCGGTGCTGCCGCAGCTTGCCGTACCAATCGAATCGTTGCCGCTGACCACGGCGCCGCGAAGATGGATCCTGGCAGTTCCTGTACCTTGGATGCCCGCGCCCCCACCGCAGGCACGGTTGAAAACAAAGCGCGGTCCCAGCGCCGCGGGCACATTCAATAGAAGCGGCCCGTCAGGGTCGATGCGTGTCGATTGCAGAGTTGCGGTGTCGGTTACCGAAACCCCGCCACCGCGCTGCGCTTGATTGGAGGCGACCAGACTTGCGCCTGATACCGAGAGCGAACAAGCCTGCGCAGCGCGCATCCCACCGCCGTCCAACGATGCCGTATTGCCCTGCACCTGAGAGTCGATCAGCTTGACCTGACTGGGCGCCAGGGTGGTCGCACCACCACAATAAATTCCGCCGCCATATTCTGCAGCCGTGTTATTGGAGATGAAGGTGCCAAGGCGTGTGGTCAAACTCGAGCTGAGCATTGCGAAGGCGCCGCCCGAACGCAGGGCTGTGTTGCCGACGATCGACACACTTGAGCCGCCGTAAAGATTGACGATACAGCCATTCACCGCGGTGATCGCACCTCCATCGCGGTTCGCTCGGTTGTTGCGCCATGTGCTGGTCTGGCTGGTGTTGCCGGGCACACCCTGGATCACGCGACCGCCGTCGCAAAAGATTCCACCACCGTCGAAACCAGCCGTGTTGCCGTCGATGAGCGCACGATTCCCCAATAGCAGCGTGCTGTTGGTCAGGTGAATCGCGCCGCCATGGCTGCCGGCGCTGTTCGCAAAAACACTGACGTCCGGACCCAATTCGACGACCGTCGCTGAGCCCCGCGCTTCGATGGCGCCGCCCAGGCCGTCCGTGTTGTCCCGGCCGCCGGTCAGACCGACCCGTTCGAGATACAGCCGTGGGCCCACGATGAACTGCACGACGCGAAAAATGGAGCCGTCGAAGCCGCTACCGTTGATCTGCGATGAGTTGGTCGGTGTGCTTGCTGCGCAGTTCGTGAAACCGCCCACGATCCGCAACTGGCCCGACACCTGCATAGGTTCGGTTGCATGCGAGCCCGTCCGGACCTTGATGATGTCTTCGCCAGCGCCATTGCTTTCGCTGGCTCGAACGGCGTCATGCACCGTGGCGTGGGTACGCAACGGGTCGCCGCTCGAATCGCTGACACAAAACGTGGCGGCAAATGCCAGTGAGGGAAGGGCGGTTGCAACCAAAGCAACCCACAGCAATCGAAAACTCGACATAGCGTTCTCCTGGACGATATGTCTTCACTAGCGATTCTTTTCAGCGAAATGCGCCAAACCCTGTTGCAGTGCCTGTCGATCCCCAGCGTTCGGCTTTGAGCCGCAGGTGATCGTGGCGCACCTGGCAGCCAAACAACGCCTGTGGTCGAAGAAGCCGATCGCTTCCGCGGTCCGGATGGTCCGCGTTCGCCGTTCTCTACCCGAAGGAAGAAGTCATGAAACGAACCCAGGTGTGCTTTGTGTTGCTGGCGTTGTTGAGTTCCGCCCCGGCCTTTGCGCTACCCAGCCAACGAGAAATCCGCGAAGCCATTTGCCGGATGGGATGTGTCCTCTACTATGGCGACTGCCTGATTCGAGACCCGCGTGATCCGGACGTGATTCCGCTCAAAGATCCGTATTGCGAAGAACGACGTGCCGCCTGCCTGAGCTCTTGCAGTAACGGCAGTATCGCCACCGCGCCGGCGCTCCGGCTGCCGACAACATCGTCGTCGGCGCCAGCCTTGGTTTGCAGCGTGCCGTAAGTGTCCCCCGCCGCACGACCGCAGCGGGTTGGGGCTTCTGCGGATGCGGGCGGCGGTTGCCGACAGCGATCGCGCTGCGTTCGCGGGGGTGTCACCCGCCGGGTGGCGAACAGCACCACTCGGCGGGCTGGCCTCGATGCGTCAACTTGCGCGACGCGGACTATTCGAAGCCGTTCGCAAACAGCTCCTCGAACTCGAAGGCACCGAGATCGATTCGTCCACCTTGCAGGCGCGTATTGCCGTCGAAATCCAGCGCCGGTATGCCGCCTGCCGCCGTGTTGTTGCCGCTGTTACGCGCCGGCGAATTGGCTGGCAGGCGCAGGCTGACGCTCGATGCCAGCAGCGGATTGGCGGTGCTGTTGCCGGTATCGGCAATGCCTGCCGGCGGCGGGTTACTGCGGCCGATGATATTGCTGCCGACCACGCCGATCGCACTGGGGGCGTACAGCAGATCGGTGTCGTTAGCCCGCATATTTCATGAACCGGTGTTGTCGGTCGTCACGATCGCCGCTGCGGTGGCCGAGGGCGCCGTGAAATCGTAGACCCCCTGTACGATCCGAATTTCGCTGGGACCTGGGGAGGACTGCGCCGACGCGACAGCGCTCAGGATATCGGCGGCGGAATCGACGCGATAGTTCTCTGCCAGCGATGGCGCGGGGCTTTGATGAGGCGATGGCCAGGTCGGCGAGCCTTGGGTTCGCCTATATCCAGCGCGCGAGACTGGGGTGGTTCAGTAGAGCACTGATCGCTATGCTGATCTTGCACGAAGGAACCCGAAGCGCTGCATGCTCAGGTTTTCGAATGGCGTGTCCCGAAGCGCAAACTAGTGTGGTGTCCCAAAAATAACTGGAATTATGTCCGCGTCTTTCGACCCGAATGCTACGTTGCTCGTCGTCGCCATAGCGCTGCTATGACTCCTTCTCGCGCCTTGCCTCGGGCC